>CAWJLQ010000005.1:0-804934 GCA_963843705.1 uncultured Actinomycetes bacterium | reverse complement strand
GCGTGACAGGCCAATTCGACGGTCGCAAGATGAACAACGACGGATGCGACATCCCTCTGTTCATACGCGTCTGGGCGCACGCAGCGGACCGCTCCCGCATGGCTGAGCGGAGCTGTTCCGGGACGTTTGCTGCCCGGCGCAATGCCCCACGCCGCTGACGCGACGGGCTTGTGCTTCACGCGGCGGGGCGGGTCACTCCGGCGCGAGGTCGCCGTAGAAGTAGGACGCGGTGACTCCGCCGTCCATGAGGAAGTCGCTGCCGGTGATGAAGGGCGGGCAGTTCTTCTGCCCAAGAGGGCCCTCTGACGGACTCGAACCGTCGACCCCTCCTTACCATCGAGCAACGAAGCGGGAACCGCGGGCACTGCCGGGAAGCCGCGGGCACGAAAGCCGCGCGAGGAGAAGGAAACGTCTGAAGACGAGTGACCCGTCGTGGACGCGCGTGCCCGCGGTGGTGTTCTCAATGTTCCCTCGGCTGATCTGTCGCCCGCTCCGTGGCCGCCATGATCATGTCCGGGGCGTCGCCGCGCGCGCGGCGGTTGGAGCGGTCGGTTCGAATCCGCGTTCGACGTAGTCGAAGGCTCGGTTGACGAGCGCGCGTGGGTCTTCCTCGGTCACAAGCCAGATGTCCCGGGCGGCGCGCGTCGCGGCCCAAGCGGCTCTCGCGAGCATGCGTGCCTCGAGATCGGTGGTGGGGTCAGTGTCGCGCGTGGCCGCGACTGCGTCGGCGATCAGGTTCTCGTATTCGGCATCGAGGTGGCGGCTGTGTGCGTGGGCGGCGGGGACACCGGCGGCCAGTCGTGAGCGAACGAGGAAGAGCGAGGGGTCGGCGGTCACCCTGTCGAGCCAGGCGAGCGAGGCCCGCCGCACGGCGGCGAGGACCGACTCGCTGGGCTGCCGCGTCGCGAGAGTCTCGCGGAGGAGTGTGACGAAGTCTTGGTGGTCTGCGAAGAGGACGTCGACCTTGGTGGGGAAGTAGCGGAAGAAGGTGCGTGGCGCGACATCAGCGGCGGCCGCGATTTCTTCGACGGTCGTCTCGTCGAATCCTCGCTTTGCGAATAGGCGCAGCGCGACGGTCATGAGGCGGTCGCGCGTCGCGGCCTTCTTGCGCTCTCGCAGTGAATCGCTTGCCATGTTGAAGAGCTTATCGATAAATGGCAGATCGTGCAATTTGACATTCACTGTCACAAGGCGTAGGCTGCCAGATCGACGACGCGAGCCGAGAAGACCAACGAGGGGGTCGACGCAGATGCAGGAGCGGATACTCACAGGTGCGGCGCGCTCGAAGCGGCTGCGGCTGGAATCTTCGGTGGGCAGCGTGACCGTCGGCACCGCCCCCGCTCGGCGGAAGCAGCTGCTCGGGCTGAGTGGCGCACTCGCGGTCTTTGGCCTGGCATACACCCTCTATCGCGCGTACTACGGCTTCGGCGGCACGATCGGAATGATCGGGACGCCAGCCTCGGGGAGCGAGTGGCGCGCTCAGAACCTCGGGGCCGCGGCCGTCTTGCTCCTGGTTTCTCTGCTCCCTCTGGTCGCACTTCCGTTCTGGCGGCATCCGCGCCTGCGCCGCGGGCTACTGGTGGTGGCGTGGCTGCTGGCCGTCGGCGGCGTGATGCATGCGCTGATCATGGACGTCCAGCGTGTGACGAGTCTCGCGGGGCTTCATCACATCCACTACCCGGCGTCGGAGTGGCAGTCGCGCGACGACCATGCCGCCGATCTCCAGGATCTGTTCTTCAACGAGACCTGGTTTCTCGTCGAGGGCATCCTTTGGGGCGTTCTCGCGTGGACGGTGCTCGGGCGCTCGCGCGGCGGCCGCCGCTGGTTGACGAGCGCGCTCACGGCAACTGCGGCGCTCACCTGCATCGGGCTGACGCGTTCGGTCTTATCGGCAGGGTGGTCGTCGGATGAGCTGGATGCAGGGCGATTCGTGCTCGTCGGGGTGGTCGGCGGTGCAGCGGGAGTCTCCGCTCAGGCGGTCGCAGCGCGCCGGCCGGCACGAATGACTAGAGAACACGAGAAGAATGGGGTCGACCGAAATGCAGAAGCGCTTCCTGACAGTTGTGGCGGTTGTTGCCGCAGCCGCCGTCGTCACGGCGACGGCGCTCTCGAGCGCGCCGCCGGTGGGGCCGTTGCCGAAGGGGCCAGTGCAGACGGTGAAGCGGTCGCCGGGCACGATGTTCGCCCTCACGCTGCCCAAGCCAGGCGTCGAGGGCCGCAGTTGGCGTGTCGCGCGCAGCTACGACTCCGGCGTTGTCCGCCAGGTCGGCGAGGGCACGAAGCCAAGCGGCGCGGTGTGGGCGTCGTACCGGGCCGTCGGCGCCGGCACGACTCGCATCGCCTACGCGCTGACGCGCGGCGAAAGGTCGCACGCGTACGCGTCGCGCATCTTCCGCGTCGTCGTCTCGAAGTCGGCGAGCGCCGCCGGGTGTCCCGATGACCTGCTGCCGCTGACGGCGAACCCGATCGGGCCGGCGGTCACGGCCGCGCTCGTCGGCGACGAGGCGAAGAACCGGCCGCAGGTGACCGCCGCGGCGATCGCCTCCCGTGACGCGGAGCGCGGGCCGCAGGTAAGGGCCGAGTGTGGGGCGCAGGTGCAGGCGCGCACGGTCGTCGTCTACATAACCGACCGGGCGCTCCTGCCCAGCCAGAGCGGCGTCGCAGCGCGTGCTCTTCGTCGGGCGCACGAGCGCGGGCTACCGCGTGTGGAAGCGCGCCCATTGAGCACGGCGGCCCTCGCCTGTCCGTCTGCGGCCTCGTGGACGCGCTCTACCGCGGCTACTACGGCCTCGGCGGCACGATCGGGATGATCGGCACCCCGGCCTCGGAGAGCAACTGGCGCGCGACCAACCTCGGCGCGGCCGCCGTGCTGCTGCTCGTCGCGCTCCTGCCGCTTGAGCAGGATGCCCCGAGACGAGCGCGGCAGATGCCCGGCTGTGGCTGCAAGCAGCGCCCGATCAGCGGTGCCGAGCTTTGGCCGCGCGACCTGACGGCGCAGGATCTCGAGCTCGTGGCGCAGCACCAGCAGCTCGACGTCATTCACATGCAGGCCGCGTCGGCTACGAACGAGCGCACCGAGCAAAGCCCGCACGGCGAGGTAGAGGAAGGAGAAGGCCATACCGCCGATCCTCCCAGCCCCGGCCTACGAAGGCGCGACACCAATTTTGGCCGCCCTTCACGAGCAGCGAAACAGCGACGAATGACTTCGAGACAGATGCCGTTTGGAAGATCGTCTCCGGAGTGAGTGCAATGTCGTCGCCATCGACCCCGTGCGCGATGTTGACCTCGACAGACGACCGGCGCTCATCCGAACAACGCCGCGGAACGTGTTTGCATTCATCGGAAGCTAGGCGTGGGCGCCAACTCGTCGAGCGGATCGGCTGCCCACATCGGGGAAAGCGGCGTGTGGTCATCGGTGACCGAGGCTAGCTTGCGGCGTTCCCTGGTTATTGCTCGCGGGTGAGGAGGTCTCCGGGTTGGCAGTCGAGGGCTTCGCAGAGTGCGGTCAGTGTTGAGAAGCGGATGGCGCGGGCGCGGCCATTCTTGAGGATCGACAGGTTGACGACCGTGAGGTCGACTCGACCGGCGAGTTCGGTGAGGGTCATTCCGCGCTTCTTGAGCAAGCGATCGAGGTGGACGGTGATCTTGTGGTCGCGGGAGTCAGGCGGCATCTCAGATCGTCGCCTCGACGTCTTCGCGCAGTCGTGTTCCATACGCGAAGACTTCCGCGAGAACGAATGCGCCTAGTCCGGCGAGGACTTCGACGAACGGAAAGTTGAATCCGAGAGTGCTGACCGACAGCGGCGCTGGCAGCGTGTTGGCGAGCGACGAACGTAGCGCCCAGTTGAGAAGCTCGACGAGGGGTGCGCCGACGACGAGCAGAAAGCCAAGTCTTCTGAGACGTTGAACGTTGGCGTGGCCGAACGGGTCACCCTTCTTGACGGAGCGGGCGAGCCCGCGTAGCAGCCAGAGCGCCCCGGCGATGAGTAGGAACGGTCCGACGGCGGTGCCGGTTGAGAGGAGTTGCTGGGTCGCGGTCGGGTCTTTGACGGACACCATGACGGTGGGTTCGTGGTTCAGTCGGACCCCGGAGGGCAAGGGGAGGTTCTGCTCCAGCGGCAGTTGCGCGTGGACGGGAAGCGTCAGGCTGTGAAGTGTGTTTCCGCCACGCGCGAGGGCGATGCTGGTGAAGATGACTTCGGCCGCGGCGGTGAGCAGCAGCAGCAGCAGCATCAGGTTGAGCAGGTATTCCGCCATGTCGGTGCTGCGGGATGGACGGTGCGCGTTCACGGAAGCCTCCATATCGATAAACGTTGGTATCGCAAAACGATAGCAACGACTATCGATATGTCAAGTTCGGGCGTGCTGAACTGCGTGGCCGGCGCGCCCTTTCGACACCGCCGGGTGTCTATTTCCCGGCGCCGACTGACGCCTCGACCTCGAGCACGCTCTCAAGGGTGTGGTGAACTGGCTTCTCAAGAAGTGCCGGAGATCGTGCCGGTTGCCGCAAACGGAGTAGACGCACCCTTCACGTCTGACCAACTCGAACTGCTCGGAGCGAGGTTGCCGGACCGCGCTTGAGCATGCTCAAAGTGGGTCGGAACGCTTAGTTGACCGTGAGGACCGTCTTCGTCGGTGCGACGCCATCAGCGAACATCTGATGTACGCGGCCCGCCTCCTCGAGAGGGAGGGTCACGGGGTCGGGCTCGGACAATGTCCCGTTGGCGATCAACGAGACCACCGCGCTAAGCGCGCGAGTAACAAGCGCAGGTCTGAGATGCGCGATTCCACCCACATTGAGGCCGATCACAGCGCGACTGTTCAGCCAAGCTGCGTCGCCAGAGAGCGGCGAATCCTCTGCGCTTGCATCGCCGACCACGATGTGACGACCGAATGGTGCCAGGTGCTCGAAGCCCGTTCGGCGTTGCAACCCGCCAACCGGGTCGATCACCACGTCAATCCCTTCCGGCGCGACCTCGACCAGCTTCGCGTCTAGCTCGTCGGCGAGAATGACGGCGCTACATTCGTTCGGAGCGCGTCGGGGCTCGCGTCGGACGACGCCGAGTATTTGAGCGACCGGGTGGAGCGCAGCAAGGCGGCACGCGATGGAACCCAGCCCACCGCTCGCGCCAAGTACGAGCACCCGGTCGTCGGGACTCACGCGAGCAAGGTCGTGGAGTGCGATCCAGGCTGTGACACCATTGACGGTCGCTGCAGTGACGCGGGCCAAGTCAGCTGAGTCAGGCACCGCGACAACCATTGAGTGGTGGGCGATCGCAACCTCTGCGTATCCGCCAAGGCGCTCGCTGCGGCCAAAGTCGTTCAGCATCGCAGCGACCAGCTGACCTGGCGCCAGGTCTTCGACGTCAGGGCCGACCGCGCGCACGCACCCACCCACTTCGATGCCGGGGACGAAGGGTGTTGAGAGAGGGAAACGGCCCGCGCGCAGCAGCGTGTCGACAAACCCCACGCCGGCGAAGGCGACGTCGATGCTCACCTCGCCGCTGCCCGGCTCAGGCGCCGGCCGCTCAGCTACCTCTAGCACGCTCGGCGGGCCGAACTCGCGTACGACGATCGCTCGCATCCTGTTGCTCATAATAACGAGCTCCTTTCAGTTCGGCTTCCGCGAAGAACTGCGCTGCACCGATGGGATTCCGCCTGAGGCGCACCGATGGTTTTAGTTGGGCCAAGAGAGCTGGTTTACTCACGCTGGGCGCCGGCGTCGCTAGAAGGAAACGTTCAGAGGGAGAAAGAAGGACAGCAACGGAGAGTGAGGTCCTCCGGGGGAATGCGTTCGGAGTCCCTACCTGCCGAGCCCGACGCGATGCGGGCGGCACGGACGCGACGACCGGAGAAGCGACCCCCTAACCGCTCCGCGTGCGGATTCTCGGTGGGCTTAAGTAGGCGCACTCAGTGAGCGACTCTGCCCTTCTTGCCCACGACCGCGCTCGTGGCGTTCGCCTGATCGCCGGCGTCGACGAGGTGGGGCGCGCCTGCTGGGCCGACCCGATCAAGGCCGCGGGCGTTCTCTTCGACCTGAAGCGGCTCGCCTCCGGCGCCGGCAGAGATCTTCTCGAAGAGCTGGACGACTCGAAGCGCCTTGCGCCTGCCAAGCGCGAGCGTCTCGCCCGGGCCGTCCTCGCCCACGCGGAGGCGGTCTCGCTCGTCTCCATCCCCGCGAGTCAGATCGACCGGATCGGGATCGATCCCGCCAACGTGGCCTGCCTCGAACGGGCGCTTCGCCCCCTGGGGGAGCGGGCGGAGCTTCGTCTCGTGGACGGCGACGGCCGCCTCGAGCTTGGCGCTGGGGCGCCTGTGCACGAGTGGATCATCCACGGAGATGCGACCAGCGCGACGATTGCGGCCGCCTCGATCGTGGCCAAGGTAACCCGAGATCGCCTCCTGGTTCGCCTGGGCGAGCGCTACCCGGGCTACGGCTTCGAGCGTCATAAGGGCTACGGGACAGAGGAGCATCGGGACGCGGTCGTGAAGCTCGGGCCGAACCGCGAGCACCGCCTGAGCGTCAAAGCCCAGTGCTTCGCCGACTTCGCCGCGCGGGTCAAGGAAACGGCTAAGCGGACTTCACAAAGTCCGGCTTAGCGGCCGCACCCCTCCTCACACGAGCAGCGCCGAGGCGGCTCTTGCATTGGTTTGCTGCCTTATTGCTGCCCGAGTACAGCCTGCTCACGGAACCCCGCAACGAAAAAGTCCCCGCGAGCGGGGACTTCGAAGACGGGAGCGACGGGACTCGAACCCGCGACCTCCGGCGTGACAGGCCGCGTGGACGGCTGCCGGGTCAACCCGAATGGCCACGCGATCCGGGACATCCTGAGGAACTACGCCGGATGGTTCGGCGATCCGAACCAGGACTCCATGAATCGTCCGTGGTCGCTGGCCCCATGCGGGCCCCATGCGATGCAAAGGCTCGCCCCTCCTTCGGTAGTCGGACGTAGCGGGACCACGTCAGGGATGGATTTGTCGATAGGTTCGGGCCAGGCGCACCCGCCGGTGAGGGGTTGCCGGAGGACTAATGTTCGGTCGCGAGGACGGTTACCTTTCCCGTCGTCGTGGTCGTGTGGAGGGTAACGCGCCAACAGCCGGTCGATGGGATGTCGATGATCGTCGGGCCGAGGCTTGGAAAAGATTGGTGGAACTCACCTCGGGCGTCGAGGCGGGAACCATCGACGCGCATCGCGCCCTTCGAGCGGCCGCGATAGTCGATCCAGAGGATCTTGGTCTGGGCGCCCCCGCTCCCAGGTACGACCCCACCGGGGTAGATGCGAAGACCTTGCATGTGGCTCTCTGCCCAGGCCACCCCGGGCACGCCGTAGTAGAACAGATGCCCGACGATCTGGGAGGAGGCCGGCGTAGCTGCGATCCATGGCAACCCTCGAAGCGACGGCTCGGTGCCTGCGCGGGGCGCATAGTGAACGACGCTCATCGGGCAGCCGGAGAGGCCGACTCCCGGCGGAGAAGAGTGGCTCCCGGTCGGCGTGGACAAGTCTGAGCCGTTGCTACAGGCAGCACTGAAAACCATGGCCGAAACGGCAACCAGAACCCGAACCTTCACGACGCCCCTCGACGCCAGGCCGCGCACGGAGGCACGGAAGCGCTCACATCGAGTGCTACGCCTAGACGCCGGTGGCAGCGCATCGGCTTGTCGGAGACGCAGCCAACAGGTCGCGACATCATGATCCAGCGCGGCGCGGAAGGCTTGCCCTACGTGATCGACCGCACGCCGGCGACGTGCACCGTTCCAGCGTCATCCGAGAAGACTTCGACGACTTCGGTGGTGAACCCCCTTGGGCCATCCCGCACTAGTGACACCTCTGGATGGATAACAACAGCAGAGGAGCCGACATGCGTTGCATACACATCGACAGGCCTCCCATTCCTCATCCTGGCCGCGATCTCGACTGTTGTCGTGCCGTCACCGCCGTCGATCACAGCGACGTAGCCTCGGTCAGTAGGCACCGCCATCTCAATCTCCTTCGGTAGTTGAACTCGTGAACCCGTTATCGAGAGGCCGAAGCGGGGACCTAGGCGCCGCGTGCGGACTCCTGAACATCACCCGTCGCCAGTCGCCAGCAAAGCAATACACGGCGCTCGCAGTCTTTACACCGATACGACCCGGCACTCGGGTCGCAACAATGTGCCGCGTCACGGTGCCCATCGAGTAGACGCTTTCGAGATCTTCCCAGAGCGAGATACTGAGAAGGGACCGCTGGCGCCAGTCAATCAGCGTTTTCACGCCGATGAACCCTTTCGCTCGCCTCCGAACGTCGTACTTTACCCGATAGTGGAGTGCGAGGATGGCGCCCAACGCAAGTAGATTCCCGCACTCGAAGCGGGTGACAATCACCTGACCTCCCTGCGGGTCGAGCTCGAAGAGGGGGTCTATGGCTGGACGGTTTGAAGGATGATGACTATGCATAGTCCTATTAGAATGCTGCCCGACACCGTTCGCAGCGAGCGTACACGCAGTCGTCCCCAGTGCGAGGTGCTGAAGGATGCTCGGTGCCGAGCCTCGAAGCTCCATAGTGAGATCGTGAGCGACGACAACGCGGCCATCCATCCGAGGATCAGCGGCGCCTCGCCAGGTATGAGTAGGATCACGGCTGCGATCGTCGCCCAGATTAGCGAAGTCACCTTCTGTGTGGTGAAGAGAAGGCCGATATCGAACCCCCACACAGAACCGAGCTGGCCGGGAGGGAGAACTCGGATCAGGCTTTGCGGAACTTGACGCCAGACGTGAAACGTTCGGTTGAGGAGATCCAGAGTCCCCAAGATCGCGCAAACCACGGCTAGAAGAACCAAACGTGTACGCTCTGGTGCGACCGACGCTACTACGAGACCGGCCAAGTACGCGAAGACGGAGACGAACAACGCCGCCGCGACGGTGCCCGACGTAAGGCCGACCAGGAAGCGCACACCTCCTGCACGGCGATCGTGGAGCATCGGACTGGCCACGCCAGCCATCGATCGTCCTCACGGGCTGAGCGCCTGTAGGACCGCTCCGAGGCCGCCGATTACCATCCAAGCGGTCAAAGCGTGGGCTGGCAATCGTACGCAGACGCAATGTATTGCCCGCTTCCGTTTTTCTTTTCGCAGCACCGGCAGGTGATGGTCCCACTCGACGCACACGTCCACAGGTAGTGACTGTGGTTGAGGCAGTTGGTCATGCTGATTGTCGGCGGACAGAACACAAGATTACAGCAGCTGCAACCGCCGGAGGCCGCAGCCACGTCGGTGCGTCCGAACAGCGCTGTCGCAGCGGCGAGACCTCCTGAACCGAGCGTTGCAAGAAACCTGCGGCGACCCACTCCGGCGGATCGCTCCCCTCCAACCTCGCACGCGTTGTCGGTCATGCCGCTACCTCCCCTCTCCGCGGAACCGCGGTTCTTAGCGACTGGATGTCTTCAAAGACCAGCGCTGTGTCCAGTCGTCCGTTGCTGATGAGTAGCGCGCTAGGGCTCGTTCGGACGCCGAACGCGCCGGTGACCCAGGCCCCGTCCTCGTCGAGGTAGTAGGGCAGTCGTCGCAAACCGTGGCGTTCCAGGAAGTCGTCACCTGAGACCTTGGTGCCGCACGACACCACGACAGCCGTGCGGTCCAAGCCTACGGCGAGGGGTTCAGCCGCCAGTTGGGCTGCCACAACCTCGCAGCTCGCGCACGCGGTGCTTAGGACCAATATCAGGGCGGGGCTTCCATCATGGATTACGCCCAGGAGCGGAGTCGGCCAACTGTCTGGCACAGCGCCGATGCGGGCGTCCTCGAGCGCGCGCACGGAGTGGTCTTGCACCTGGTTCCCGGCATCGGGAAGCCGGGCACTCAGTTCACCCATCATGGCGAACAACACGACAATGGCCGCCGCCATGACCAACAGGACGAATGCGAAGACGACATCCATCATTGCACGCGAGGTTCGGATCCGACCGCGAAGCGGCGGCGGAGAAGCCCGTCGACCGTCCGGCGGCCCTGCCACAGGCAAAGCGTTATCAACCCCAGAGCAGTGCCGAGGAGTGCATCTCGTAGGTAACCCTGCTCGGCTTCGGCGGGAATGTGGATTTCTTGGTTCCAGAAAATAGTCGATGCAAGTGCCATGCCGACCACCGCGTTACGCATGCCGAGAGGCGATTGCGAACTAGGGCCGAGGCATCCACACGGCGTAGCGCTGTTCCGTGCTCGGCCCGCGATGCCGGCCAGAGCAAAGCCAATCCCCAGGCCAGTCGCGAGCGCAGCGCCGGCCTCTCGTGCTTGGGGAACGATGAGAGCGATGCCGGCGCCGAGCTCGACTACGGCCAAGGAACGGACTCCGCCTGGGCTGTTGATTGGGCTGCGGTGTCCGAGCAGCTCACTGAGCGCCGAACGCAGCTGGCCCGGCGAAACGATCTTGTTGATCCCGGCGACGAGCAGTAGGGAGGCAGCGCTGGCGTTTAGAATGACGAGGGCGAACGTCGTCCTAGCTGTCTCAGTGGCCTCGGATGACACCCTCGACCCCACGCCGATCCGAACGCGCTACACCATTCGCGATCTTCATCCGGCACCCTCCCGGGGCTCGCACCGAGCCCCGTCAGTCGATCCTGCCCAAGCCGACCGCGATCTTATCCTTCGGGGACTGCCGGGTCAACCCTGTCCCCGTCGGGCACCACGCCGCCAGCCAAGACGCATCCGCGTCGCGGCATCAGGCACAACCGACCTCGGCGGTGTCGAGCTTGGTCGGCGTTGCGACGAGCAATGCTCCGTGTCACCGACCGACCGCCTGCTGTGACTGCGACGACGGAGGCGCGGAGTGAGCCGAGATCATTCCAGACGCCCCGATCGCCGGCTACCCTGATAGCTAGCGAGACACAGATGCACCAAGGTGCAGATATAAGTCATACTTCGTGTACGCTGTGTCGATGTCACGCCGACGTGTCCGCCGCCGCGTCGAGAGGCGCTACCACCAAGGAGCGTCGCCTGGGGCCGCTGGAGCGCCGCCCGACGATGTCCGCGAGGCCGACCGGGTCGAGCGGCTCGCCTACACGTGCACCCAAGCGGCCGAGGCGCTCGGTATCAGCCGCTCCACCTTCAACCGCCGCATCCTCCCATACGTCGACACTGCCGAAATGCCCTGGGGCACCAAGCTGGTTCCGGTTGACGAGCTTGAGCGGCTGCTGGCCGAACGTCGGCGACGGGGACTGCCACAACCACAGCCCCCGGCGCTCGGCCGACCGCGGGCGACGGCGCCAGAGCTCGTCGCACGCATCCAGGCCGAGCATGCGTCCGGAAAGAGCCTTGGAGCGATCGCCCGCGATCTCAACGCCAGCCACACGCCAACCGCGCACAAGGGAGCCCAGTGGTGGCCGTCGACCGTCCGCGGCGTCCTGCGTCGCGGAGCGTGATACCGCATCGAACGCGGCCGAAGCGCCGCGTAGACTGGATGCACCATGCCCCAGACGCGCCACCGCGATCTTGGTCCCGCCACGCGGCCGGTCGCCGTGCCCGAGAATCTGAACGACCCATCCGTAGCGAAGGCGAGGGGCCGCGTCGAGCTCCCGTTCCACGTGCGCTGGAGCGGCCCTCCGATCATCTATGACTTGGCCGACCGCGCCGACCGCGCTCGCGTCTATGAGCAGGTCATGCGCGAGGGCACCGAGGAGGACGTTCGCCGCTACGTCGATGCCGATCAGCTCCGTGAGCTGTTCGACGAGCTTGTCTTGCCGCCACCCGTCCGGCGAGCATGGGCTGACTGGCTCGGCCGTCAGCACGACGGGTAGGTGCTGACGCCGCTACAGGAGAAGGTCGCCGGGATCATCGCCGGCTTGGACGAGGCGAGCGAGTTCGCGCTCGCGGGCGGAGGCGCGCTGATCGCCCGCGGCGATGTCGAGCGGCGGACGCGTGACCTGGACTTCTTCGGCCTCACGCCGGCTGCGGTCGACCGGCTGGTTCCCGCTGTCGATCGGGCACTTCGAGCCGCCGGTCTGACCGTCCACCATATTCAGGAGAGCCCCGGCTTCGCCCGCATGATCGTCGAAAGCGCAGACGATCGCACCGAACTCGACCTGGCCGCCGACGCGAGGCTCTTCCCCGCCGAGCCCGGACGGCCCGCTCCCATGCTTCGCGGCGAGGAGCTCGGGGCCGACAAGGTGCTCGCGCTGTTCGGTCGAGCGGAGGCCCGTGACTTCGTCGATCTGATGGCAGTCGAGCCGCTCTACGGCCTCGACCGACTCCACCGCCTCGCTGCGGAGAAAGACCGCGGGTTCACGCCCGAGGTGTTCGCGGACATGCTCGGCCGCTTCGGCCGGCTCCGACGGGAGGAGTTCGAAGTCGACGACGCCCGCTACGAGCAGCTCGCGCACACCGTCGAACGATGGCGCACGCACGCGCTCGAACTCGCTCGTCGCCCGAACATCAGCCGCGACCGAGGCCTCGATCTCGGCCCGGAGCTCTGAGTCGCGGCGTCGTCCAGATGCGACCAAACCTGCCAGATGTGACCGCTCGTGCGCACGGCGTGCCCCCACCGGTGCACCCACGCCGCCGGAAAACAGCCTATTTGCAGGCGGGTTCGATCCCTGCACGGCCCATCTCCTACCGCAGGGTCTGCATGTACTCGACGATGCGGTTGTGGCCGTCGTCGATCGCATAGACGCGGTGCAGCGTTGGAGTGACCACCCCGATCGGGAACTTCAGCTGGCGGCGCCCCCAGTGGATCAGGAACCGTCCCTTGCCGGTGAACTTCTCGATCCGCTGCGTCTGCTCGTCCGCGACGTAGACGTTGCCGGCCGGGTCGATCGAGAGGCCGCGCGGCTCGATGAGATGCTTGCCGCCGAACTTGGCGACGTACGCGAGCGCCGGGGTGAACTTCTCCACCCGGATATTGTCGGTGTCGGTGACGAAGATGCGGCCGGCCGCGTTCAGCGCCACCTGGTCGGGGTGGTCGAACTGGCCGAGGCCTGACCCGGGGATGCCGGCCTGGCACACCGACGTGCACACCTCGAGGGCACTCGCGCCGGTCGCGACCCCCCAGCCCCAGGCGCGAATGAACGTGCCGGCGGAGTTGAACTCCTGGATGCGCGCGTTGAACTTGTCGACGACGAGCAGGTGCCCGCCGGGGACGGCGGTGATCCCGGTGGCGCCGTTGAACTGGCCGGCGGCGGTGCCGTGGCTCCCCCACGTGCGGATGAACTTCCCCGTGGCCGAGAACTCCTCGACCCGGTCGTTGCCGTTGTCGGTGACGTACACATTGCCGAGCTTGCCGACGGCGACGCCGAACGGGAAGTTGAACTGACCGTTGCCCGCGCCCTGGATCCCGGCCCGGCACGGTCGGGTGCAGCGCTGGAGTTTGCTTGCGCCGGTGGCGACGCCCCAGCCCCAGGCGCGGATGAAGGCGCCCCTGACGCTGAACTCCTGTACGCGGTTGTTCAGGGCGTCGGTCACGTACAGTCTGCCCCTGGCTCCCACGGCGGCGTTGACGGGGTCGTTGAAGCGGCCTGCGCCGGTACCCAGCCCACCGATCACCCTCGTCTTCACGATCGCCCCGGACGCCGGTCCGGCCGCGGCCGCGGCCGCGCCGAGCACGATCGCGAGCGCCAGGACACCGAGAAGCCGAGCCAGCACCGGCCGATCATATCGGAGTGCGGCGGACGTTCGCCCGACCCTCGCGAGCCCCTCGCCGCGCCAGCCGGACGGCGGCCGCGACGCCGATCGCCGCGCCGACCACGTACAGCTGCCGGTAGCTGAGCTGGGTGATCGCGTAGGCGCCGAGCGCCTGGAGCGGCGCTTGCGGCCCGAAGAGCGCGAGCGTTACGGCAGCCGAGACGCGGCCCTGCAGGTGCCCCGGGGCCGCGCTCTGGGTCGCGGAGAGCACCGCGAGGAAGAGCCATGGCAGCGCGAAGCCCAGCACGACCGAGCCGGCCAGCGCCGCCGGCAGCCAGCCGGTCGCGCGCAGCAGGTTCCCGGCGGTGAAATTCACGAGGCCGAGCAGCGCCAGCCGCCGCTCGCCGCCGCGGCGGAGCCGGCGGCCGCTGACGAGTGACGCGGCGATCGAGCCGGCGCCGAGCAGGGCGGTGAAGACGCCGAGGAACGCGGGCGGCTCGCCGACCGCCGTGACCAGGCTGTACTGGGGCGCGACGAGCAGGCCGGAGACCGCCATCCCGGCGACGCCTGCGATCAGGATCTCGCGCAGGTCGGGTCGCCGCCACAGGAACGCGAATCCGGCCGGCAGCTCGCTCCCGAGGTGACGGCGGGCGCGCCGGGGCGGGGCGGTGTCGTCGACCCGCAGCGCCGCGGCGGCGCCGGCGGCGACCACGAAGGTGGCCGAGTCGAGCGCCGCGACGGCGCCCCCGCCGAGCGCCGCGAAGAGCCCCGCGCCGACGAGCGGCGCCACCAGGCGGCCGCCCTCCTGGAGGCCGAGCCGCCAGCCGTTCATCTGCTGCCGCAGCGACTCCGGCAGCATCTCGACGAAGAGGGCGTTCTCGGCGGGGTCGACCAGGACGAGGTGGAGTCCGTACCCGGCCATCACGAGGTAGACGATCCAGATGTCGGCGGCGGACCGAACCGCCAGCAGCGCCAGCACCAGCACCGCCGCGACCGCGTTCACGCGGACGACCCAGGCCCGGCGGCGGACGCGGTCGACGACGACCCCCGCCACCGGGCCGGCCAGCGACGGGGCGTACACGCACGCCACGGTACGCCGGTCGCCGGGTCGGTGCCAAAGTTCTTAGGCGCGCACGCTCAGATTATCTCTGCGGCATCACCGAAGAATGGTCAGCACCCCGTCCAGCGGGCGCGGCACGTGCGCCGGGTCGAGCGCCTCGACGAGCGGCGCGGCCAGCTCGACCTTCCAGTTGTTCAGGAAGCCGTGCAGCTGCTCGGCGGGTGTCCGCATCCGGTGGGCCGGCTGCTTCTGGTAGGTGCGGAACGCGGCCAGCTTCCCGTGCGCCGCGAGCACCGCCTCGGTGGCTGCGACGCCGAGCGAGCGCACGAGCTCGTCCTCGAGGTCGCGCTCGCAGACGAAGAACCCCAGCGCCTCGAGGCCCGCGCGGCCGGCTCCCGGGGCGACGCCGGCCCGCCCGAGCGCACGGCGGACGTCCGGCTCCTCCGCCTGGTCGCACAGGCCGGCCAGCCTCGCGTCCGCGCCGGCCGGTCCGTATGCCGCGACGAACCGGCTCATCGCCTGCGCCCCGCCGATCGCGACCACGGAGACGCCCTCGGCGGCGAGGTCGCGCCCGCGCAGGCGGGCGAGCGTGCGGACGGCGATCTCGTCGCTCCGTCCCTCGACGAGCACGACGGCGTGAGATGGCATGGTGCGCAGTGTGGCAAGTCCACCAACGCCGACGGGCCGCGATGGTCGCGGCCCGTCGGGTCATGCGGGTGCGGTGCGACCGCAGGACGCGGCGCGTACGCGCTGCCTAGAGCGAGGCGATGACGTTCGTCAGCACGTTCTTGATGGCCGTCGAGAGCAGGCCGAGGGTGACGACGACGGCGATGGTGATGACGCCGAGCACGACGGCGTACTCCGCCATCGTCTGCCCGGCCTCATCGCGGACTTCGGTGATGAGCTCGTTCATACAGGACGCTCCTCATTCGTGCCTGCCTGGGCGGGGGAAGACGAGCATCGGACGGCAGGCGGCTCCGGCGCTCGTACGGGGGCGTAGCTCATGAGTAGCGGCCGCGGTCGATCCTGACTTCCCCCGGCGGAGGGATTGAGCTCAAACCCTGGCGCGCCCGGTCGATTGACCGGTTGGGGTGCACCTGCAGATCCTCTCCTCTCGCCGAACCCGGGCCGCGCTCACCGCCGTGCTCCTCGTCGCCGCCCCCGCCGCGGCACCGGCCTTCGCGGCGGCGCCGCGGGTCGCGCCGAACGCCTGCCGTCCGGTCGTCGGCCGCACCCAGCTGCTCGGCAACCCGCGCCTGGGGGGCGAGTTCAGGACGCACGCCCCGGCCTGGAACGACGCCGCCTGGGGCGGCGCCAGCGTGCGCATGTGGCGCGACGCCCGGCATCGCCGCGGCGGCGCCGCGGTGCAGGCGGTCACGGTCTCGAGGCTCGGCAGCGGCGGTGCCCTGTTCGCCGAGCCGGTCACCCTGGCGGGCGGCCGCGTCTACCAGGCCTCGGTCTGGCTGCGCTCGCCCGGCCACGCGACCGTCGACTTCGAGCTCCGCCACGCCCAGCCCTGGTACGAGGCCGGCGCCGACCAGCACATCGTCCTGACGCGGACGTGGCGCCGCTACACGATCAGGGGCGGGTTCGCTGCGCGCACGGCGGCGCAGTTCATGCTCGCCTTCGACTCGACCGGCACCGTCGAGATCGCCGACGCCTCGCTCCGCGGCGTGTCCCAGCCGGGGTGCGCCGCGACGGCGGCGCCCGTGCCGGCGACCTACTTCGGCATGCACATCAACAAGTGGGGCACGTTCACGCGCTGGCCGAGCGAGCTCGGGTTCGGCCTCGTCCGCCTGTGGGACACCGGCACCCGCTGGTCGAACCTCGAGCCGTCCCCGGGCAGCTGGCACTGGAGCCGGATGGACTACTACGTGAACGCCGCGACGGCGGCCCACGAGCAGGTGCTCTACACGCTCGGCATGCCGCCGCAGTGGGCGTCGTCGGCGCCGAACGACGACAAGAGCGGGGCCGACGCGCCGCCGAAGAGCATGGCCGACTGGCGCGCGTACGTCCGCGCCGTCGCCATCCGCTACCGCGGCCGCATCCACGATTGGGAGATCTGGAACGAGGTCAACGGCTCGTTCTACACCGGGTCGGTGGGCGAGCTTGTCCGGCTCACCCGCGCGGCGAGGCAGGAGCTGAAGGCCGTCGACCCGTCGAACGTCGTGCTCTCCCCCGACTTCACCCGCTCCGGGCTGGGGATGCTGAGCCGGTTCATGGCCGCCGGCGGCGGCCGCGACGTCGACGCCGTGTCCGTGCACGCCTACCAGGGCCAGACGCCCGAGACGGACGGGCCGTTCTTCGCCGCGGTCCGCAACATCATGCGCCGCGCCGGCGTCGGCCGGCTGCCGCTGTGGAACACCGAGGGCGCGACGGGCACGCCCGGCGCCTCCGCCGCCGAGGCGTCCGGCCTGCTCGCCCGCGCCTATCTGGTCGAGTGGCTGTGGGGCGTGCGCAGCGTCGACTGGTATGCCTGGGACATCTCCGTCGGCAGCCCGCTCAGCGAGTCCGACCACGTCACCCCGACGGCGGCGGGTCGCGCATACGAGCGCATCGTCGCCTGGCTCCGGGGCATGCGCATGCTGCGGTCGACCCGTTCGGCTGCGGGCACCTGGACGATCACGCTCGAGCGCCCGGACGGGTCGCTCGCCTACGCCGTGTGGAACACCCGGGGACCGGCGACGTTCACCGTGCCGCGAGCGTGGGCCGTCTCGCGGAGGGGGACGCTCGCCGGCGGCTCAGGCGCGATCGCCGGCGGATCCGTGCCGGTCGGGGTCCAGCCCGTGCTGCTGACGCCGTAGCCGCTTCGCGCGGGGCGCGGCCAGTCCGAAGGACAGATGCACCTCGGTGCCGACGTCCTCGACCGCGTCGATCCGCAGATCGGTCGCGATGGCGGCTGACATGGGCAGCCCGACCCGGGGCGCCGTC
This sequence comes from uncultured Actinomycetes bacterium, assembly GCA_963843705.1. Taxonomy (GTDB): domain Bacteria; phylum Actinomycetota; class Thermoleophilia; order Gaiellales; family JAICJC01; genus JAICJC01. Next base: position 787,365 of record CAWJLQ010000005.1, on the reverse strand, counting down.
GTGCGGCGGCCCGCCGGGATCCCGCCGCCGTGGTCGCGCACGACGACCTCGAGCCGCCCGGGTTCGAGCCGGGCCTCGACCCGGAACACGCCGTCGCCCTCGGGATACGCGTGCTGGACGGCGTTCGCGCACACTTCCGTCGTGGCGAGCAGGATGTCGACCATCCGCTCGCGGTCGACGCCCGCGGCTGCCAGCAGGCTCCGCAGCGCCCGGGAGACGGCGCGGACGCTGTCGGGCTCCGCGGTGAGCTTGAACTCGAAGCCGCGCGGTGGAGCCATCACCGTCGCGATACCCGTCCCGGCGTGGCGGCATGCCTCGCGGCCCCGGCGGCGGACGCTAGCGTCTACGGCTTGTCCTCGCCCCGAGCCGTCCCCAGCGCCGTCCTCGCGGCGGTCTTCGCGGTCGTGATGGCCTCCACCACGGTGTCGACGCCGCTCTACCCCTTCTACGAGGCCCGGTTCGGCCTCAGCCCGCTGGCCATCACGGTCGTCTTCGCGGCCTACGGCGTCGGCGTGATGGGCGGGCTGGCCGTGGCCGGGCGCCTGTCGGATCACATCGGCCGCAAGCCGCCGCTGCTCACCGGCCTCGCGATCGCGCTCGTCGCGATGGCGCTCTTCCTGGCGGCGCAGGGGCTCGCGCTCCTGCTCGCGGCCCGGCTGCTCATCGGCGTCACCGCCGGGCTCTTCACCGGGACGGCCACGGCCTGGCTCGTCGACCTCGGCACCGACCGCGTCCGCGCCACGAAGCTGGCGGTGGTCGCCAACCTGGGCGGACTCGCGCTCGGGCCGGCGCTCGGCGGCGTCCTCGCCCAGTACGCCCGCGCGCCGATCCGGACGGTCTACGCCGTCGAGCTGGCGCTGATGGCCGCGGGGCTCGTGCTCCTGTCGAGGACGGTTCCGGAGACGCGGCCGCGGGATCGCTTCGACCTCGACTTCCGCGGCATCGTCCCGCCCGCCGAGGTGCGCGACGTCTTCCTGCCCGCGGCGACCGCCGGCGTGGCCGCGTTCGGGGTCTCGGGCGTGTTCGGGTCGGTCGGGCCGGGCATGCTCGGAACCGTGCTCGGCATCACCGAGCCGACGGCGAGCGGAGCCCTGGTCGCCGCGCTCTTCGTGACGTCGGTCGCCGGGCAGGAGCTCGCCCGCCGCTTCCCGCCCGCGGCGGCGCTCCCCGGCGGCTGCGTGGCGCTCGCCGCGGGGCTGGCGCTGCTCGCCGCGGCGCTGCTCGCCGAGTCGGTCGCGGCGCTCGTCGCCGCGGCGGTCGTGGCCGGAGTCGGCCAGGGGGCGATCGTCGGCGCCGGCCTCGGGCTGCTGACGGCGCGCGCGCCGCTCGAGCGGCGCGGGCAGGTGTCGTCGACCTACTTCCTCGTCCTCTACGTCGGGCTGGTCGTGCCGGTGGTGGCGTTCGGCGTCGTCGAGGACGGGATCGGCCTGGTCGACACCGGGTACGTGTTCTCGGCTCTGGTGGGGGCGGCGGCGCTCGTCTCCGGCGAGGTCGTCCGCCGGCGCGGGCGCGCCGCCGCCCCCCGCGCTGCCTAGAGCGTCGTGCGCTCGCCGGCGGGGTCGGCGGCGGCGTCGTCGGCGTCGGGGTCGACCTCCGCCGCCCGGGCGGCCGATTCGTGTGCGGCCGCCCGCTCGCGCTCCGCGACCGCGTTCAGCTCGCTTGCGGCGGCGTCCGCCCGCTCGGCCCGGCGCGCGCGCTCCTGCGCCTGCTCGCGGTGCTCGGTCGCCTCGACGCGGCGGTTCTCGACGCTGCGGCGCCGACCGGCCCAGCTGAGCGCGATCAGCACGATGACGGCAACGGCGATGATGACGATGATCCAGCCGGTGGTGGACACGGGTCCTCCTTGGATAGGGCGGTGTCCTGCTCGTCGCCGGTGCCCGCGTGAGCGCGACCGCAAACGTTCCCGCCACCTGCGAGGATGCACGCATGCTCCCCGCGATCGGCGATCCGGTGGCCCCGGCGGCGGATCCGCAGCCGGGCATGCGGCTCGACGACGTGCCGACGCCGGCGCTCGTCGTCGACCTCGACCGGCTGGAGCGAAACATCGCCGACTGGCAGGCGATGGCCGACCGCAACGGGGTGCGTCTGCGCCCGCACGTCAAGACCCACAAGTCGCCTGCGATCGCGCGCATGCAGCTTGCGGCGGGCGCGTGCGGGATCGCCTCGGCGAAGCCGTCGGAGGCCGAGGTGTTCGCGGCCGCCGGCTGCGACGACATCGTGATCGCCTACCCGACGGTCGGCCGGGACAAGTGGGAGCGGCTGGCGCGGCTCGCGGCCGGCGCGCGCCTGACCGTGAACGTCGACAGCGACGTCCAGGCCCGGGGGCTGTCGGCTGCGGCCGCCGCGGCCGGGGTGACCATCCGGACGCAGATCGAGATCGATACGGGCTTTCACCGCGTCGGCATCGACGCGGGCGGCTATCCCGCGCTCGTCGCCTGCGCCCGGCTGCTCGCCTCGCTGCCCGGGATCGAGCTCGACGGCATCACCACCCACCGGGGCAAGTTCGGCGACCGGCTGGCCGGGATGAGCAACGCCGAGGCGGGCCACGAGGAGGGCGGGATCCTGGTCGGCCTGGCCGAGCGCTTGCGCGCCGACGACCTGGAGATCCGCAACGTGACCGCGGGCGGCACGATCACCGGCCGCGGCGTCGCCGAGGTCGAGGGCGTGACCGAGGTGCGGGCCGGCACGTACGTCTTCTCCGACGCGATGCAGGTCGCGATGGGCTCGGCCGAGCCCGGCGACGTCGCCCTGTCCGTCCTGGCGACCGTCGTCAGCGTCCGCCGGGCCGGGTGGACGACCGTCGACGCCGGCACGAAGACGTTCAGCGGCGACCGCGCCGTCGCGTCCGGCGCCGGCGGCGAGGCCGAGATCGCCCGGGCCGTCGGGCTCGACGCGGCGGTCATGCGCACGACGGAGGAGCACGGCATGGTGCGGCTCGGCCGGGGCGTCTCGGTCGAGGTGGGGCAGAAGCTCGCGTTCACGCCCTACCACGTGTGCACGGCCGTCAACCTCGCCACGGACCTCGTCGGCGTGCGTGCGGGCGTCGTGGAGTCGGTGTGGCCGGTGGAGGGGCGGGCGCGGACGAGATAGGGCGAGCGCGTCGAGGGGCGTGACGCTCGCGCCGGTGCCCGTCCAGCCGCCGGCCGGCGCCCGATTGTCTGCCCGTTCGCCCATCGCCGCGGTCCGGTAGCGTGGCCGGGAGTGCACGCGATCTCGACCACGGGCGGGATGCACACGGTGCTCGGCGACCTCGATCGCGCCGTCTGCGCGCTCTTCGAGCGCGAGCTGGCCGCGCGGGGCGCCGAGGGCGTACGCGTGTCGTTCGACGCCCCCACCGGCGCCTGGGCGAGCGCGCTCGAGCGGCCCGCGCTGAACCTGTACCTGTACGACGTGAAGGAGTCGCGAGAGGAGCGCCGGGTCGAGTGGGACGAGGCGGTCGTCGACGGCCGCACGGTCGAGCGGCCGCCGCCGGTGCGGCTCGACGTCTCCTACGTCGCCACCGCCTGGGCGGACACCTCCGAGGAGGAGCACGGCCTGCTCTCGGCCGCGCTCGCGATCGCCTACGCACACCCGGCCCTGCCCGACGACGTCCGCACCGGCGTCCTGGCCGAGGACGACGCCTACGAGCACGAGCTGCGGGTGCGCGTCGCCCAGCCGCCCGGCGAGGCCCACGGGCCCGGCTTCTGGGCGGCGCTCGGCGCAGGCCACAAGGCGTCGGTCGACGTCGGCGTCGGCGTCTGGTGCCGCCCCGGCCGGGCGCGCGACCAGGCTCCGCCGGTGCGGACGCAGACGGTGCGCATGGCGGTGCAGGGACGCCCGGCGGCGGGCGTCGAGGAGCTGCACCGCATCTCCGGCACCGTCCTTGCCGCCGGCGGAGAGCCGGCCGCGAACGCCTGGGTCGTGCTGCCCGACAGCGGCGGCCTGGCCGTCACGGACGCGGACGGGCGCTTCACGCTGGCGGCGCTGCGCGCCGGCCGGCACGCGCTCAGGGTGCGCGGGACGAGCGGAGCCGAGGCCGATGCCGCGGCCGACGTCCCCGGCCCGCCCGTCACCGTCACCCTCGGGTAGCCGACGGCGCTGCCCGGTCGGGCGGGCGGCGCGCCCCAAGCGCTGCCCGTCGTCCCCTGGTGCGGCCGCGCCGCCGCCGCCACACTCCCCGGCCGTGGACGACGACCGCCCGCGCCCGCCCTGCGTCCTGCTCGCGAACCTCGAGCCGGTGGCGCTGGTGGGCATGGCCGACGTCCTCACCGGCGGCGGCGTCGACGTCGTCGTCGGGAACGGCTCCGCCCCTGACATCGTGGAGCGGGTGCGCCGGATCAGGCCGGACGCACTCCTGCTCGACAGGGGCTCGCACTTCGCCATGCAGATCGGGCGCCAGGCGCTCGAGGCGGCGCCCGGCACGAAGGTGATCCTGTGGCCGCGCGACGAGGGCGAGATGGAGATCCTCGACGGGACGAGCGCCGAGCCCCGGCGCGTCGCCGTATCCCCGTCGCGAGCCCTGTTGAACGAGCTGCACGTGAACGAAGGAAGGTGACCGCGCAATGCCCAACTACCTGACCCCCGGCGTCTACGTCGAGGAGATCCCGGCCCAGTCGAAGCCGATCGAGGGCGTGGGGACGTCCGTCGCCGCGTTCGTCGGCCTCGCCCCCGGCGGTCCGGTGAACCGGCCGATGCGGATCTCGAACTGGACGCAGTTCGCCAAGCTGTACGGTGATCCCACCGAGCCGGAGAACGGGCCGTTCATGCCGGGCGCCTACCTCGCCCACGCCGTGTACGGCTACTTCCAGAACGGCGGCGGCGTGTGCTGGATCGTGCGCGTCGGCGGTGCCGACGGCGACCAGCGGGCACAGGCGGCGCTCCCGCCCGCGAGCGGCGACGGCGAGTTGCTGCGCGCGACCGCCAAGGAGGGCGTCGCCGACCAGGTGTCGATCGAGATCGGCCCCGAGGCCGCGCCGTCCGGCGACGGCGAGGAGGGCAAGTCCGACCCGGGCACCTACCGCGTCGTCGTCACGGCGGGGCCGCAGCGCGAGGAGTACGACGGGCTCACGCTCAAGAAGGGCCGCCAGAACATCGCCACGAAGGTGAACGCGGCCTCGGCGCTCGTCACGCTCGAGGACGTCGGCGGCGGCGACGCGGCGCCGCGCGAGGGTACCTACACGCTCAGCGTGCCGGCGGCCGAGCCGGTCGCCGTCGGCCCGACCGAGTTCGAGGGCGACGTCGCCCACCGGCGTGGCCTCGGCGGCCTGGCCGCCGTCGACGAGATCACGATGCTCTGCATCCCCGACCTGGTCACGCTCGCCCAGCACGGCGACGACACCATGTTCCGCGACCTCCAGGGCAAGATGCTCGCCCACGCCGAGAACGCGAAGGACCGGATCGCGATCCTCGACCCGCCGCCCGACCTGCTCCCGCAGGACGTGCTCGAGTGGCGGATGTCGACGGCCGGCTACGACTCGAAGTTCGCGACCCTCTACTACCCGTGGCTCGAGGTGATGGACCCGCTCACGCGGCGGCCGATCCTCGTCCCGCCGTCCGGCCACATGGCCGGGGTGTGGGCGCGCACCGACAACACCCGCGGCGTGCACAAGGCGCCGGCCAACGAGGTGGTGCTCGGCGTGAACGGGCTCGCGTTCCAGATCACGCATGAGGAGCAGGGCGGCCTCAACCAGCGCGGCATCAACTGCATCCGGTCGTTCCCCGGACGCGGCATCCGCGTGTGGGGCGCGCGCACGCTCTCGAGCGACCCCGAGTGGCGCTACCTGAACGTGCGCCGCCTGTTCAACTACATCTCCGAGTCGATCATGGAGGGCACGCAGTGGGCGGTGTTCGAGCCCAACGACGAGCGCCTCTGGATCCGGCTGCGGATCTCGGTCTCGAGCTTCCTCACCCGCACCTGGCGCGAGGGCGCGCTGTTCGGCGCGACGCCCGACGAGGCCTTCTACGTGAAGTGCGACGAGGAGACCAACCCGCCGGACGTGATCGACGCCGGCCAGGTCGTGATGGAGATCGGCATCTCGCCGGTCAAGCCCGCAGAGTTCGTCATCTTCCGCATCAGCCAGTACACGGCGGGAGCCTCGGAGATCTCGTAACCAGGAGGGAGCACCCCCATGCCATCCAAGCAGCCCCGACCCGCATCACACTTCCGCCTCGACCTCGGTGGTCACGAGGGCGTCGGCATGTTCCGCGAGTGCACCGGTCTCGACTCCGAGACGACCGTCATCGAGCAGCACTCGGTCGACGACAACGGCCGCCCCACGATCCGCCGCGTCCCGGGCGCGACCGTGTGGTCGCACATCGTCCTCAAGCGCGGCGTGGACGAGAGCCTCGACGTGTGGAAGTGGCGCCAGACGGTGATCCAGGAGGGCCCCGACAACGCCCGCGTCGACGGCAACATCGCCCTGATCGACTACACCGGCAAGACCATCGCCACCTGGAAGTTCGACCAGGGCTGGCCGGTCAAGTACACGGGCAGCGCGCTCAACGCCTCCGGGAACGAGGTCGCGCTGGAGGAGGTCCACATCTGCCACGAGGGCCTGGAGCGGATGTAGATGGCCACCGTCGCACCCCCCACCCTGCGCACGGAGTACGCGTTCGCGCTCCCCCGCGGGTACGTGGACGCAGCCGGCGCCGTGCACCGCGACGGCGTCATGCGCCTCGCGACCGCCCGGGACGAGCTCGAGCCGCTGCGCGACCCGGCCGTGCGCGAGAACGACGCCTACCTGACGGTGCTCCTGCTCGCCCGGGTCGTGACCCGGATCGGGGACGTCACCGACATCACCCCGGAGCTGATCGAGGGGCTCTACGCGGCCGACTTCGACCACCTCCAGCGCCTGTACGAGCGTGTGAACACGGGCGAGGAGACGGTCGGCCGGGTGGACTGCCCGGCCTGCGGCGTCGAGTTCGAGGTCGACCTGAGCGAGATCGAGGACGCGCACCCGGGGGAATGATGCGGCCGTCTCCCGACACCCTCGTCTCGGAGACGGCCGAGCTCGCAGGCCACTTCCACTGGCAGCTCGACAGCATCCTCGACCTCGAGCACCGTGACCGGCGCCGGTTCCTCGATCTGGCCCGTGAGTTCTCCTGGGAGCGGGCGGGCGAGGGCTGAGGCATGAGCGGACGACCGATCGCGTGGCTGGGCCGGAGCCTCCGGCGGCGGCGCCGGCACCGCGCCGGGCCCGTGAGGGTGGCGGCGATGGTCGCCGAGCGGCGGCGGCCGAAGCGGCTGGCGGTGTCGCGCCGGCTGGCGCCGCGGCGTGTGTATGCGCCCCCGGCTCCGTCCGCGCAGGCCCCCGGCTCCGGGTTGAGCGACTTCGCCGCCCGGTGGATGTTCGGCGACGGCGTCGCCGAGGGCACGCCGTTCGCCGGCGGGGCTGCGGTCGAGTACGGCCGGCCGTCGTTCCTGGCCGGGCCGGACGAGCCGGCGCCGGCCGCGCGGCCGGCGCCGCGCCGGAGCGCGCCCGGGCCCGCCCGCATCGAGGAGGTGGGGCCGCGGTTCCGGCTCTCGCGCACGCCGCCCTCCGTGCCGGCGCCCGCGCCGCAGCCCGAGGCGGCCGAGCCGACCTCCGCCGCGCACCCCGCCGCGGCGCCCGAGCATGACGCGGCCCCGGCTCCGGGCACGCCCGTCGTGCTGGCCCGGGCGACGGTGCGCCGACCGCCGGGCGAAGCGCCCGAGCCGCGTCCCGCCGTCCGCGTCGTGCACGTCCACCAGCCGCCGGAGGAGGAGGCGCGCCGGGTCCGTCGCGGCCCCGGCATCGCCACCGGCGTGCGCGCAGCGCGTGTCGCCGAGGTGGCCTACGAGCTGCACCGCGGCAAGGGCATGGTCGACGAGCTCGAGGCGCTGGGGCACCGCGCCGCCGACGCCGCCCGCGGCGAGTGGTCGAAGCTGAAGAAGGACGCCGGCCAGTGGCGCGACCGCGCCGAGCACGAGCTGTCGTCACTGAAGCGCCGCGGCGAGCGGGCCGCGCACGGGCTGGAGCGCCGGGCGACGCGCGAGGTGCACGGCCTGGAGCGCGAGGGACGCGGGATCGAGCGGGCCGTCGTGCGGGCGCCGCAGCGGCTGGAGCGCGGCGTCGAGCGCGGGCTGGCCCACGCCGAGCGCGCGGCCGTGCGCGACGTCGGCCGGTTCCTGCGCCGCAGCCCGCTGGCCCGGGCGGCCACCTCGCTCGTGCGCGGCGCCGGCCGCGATCTCGCCCGGGCGGGCCAGTTCGAGCAGCGGGCCCTGCGGGCCGAGCGCGGCCTCGAGAAGGCACTGAAGGAGCCCGAGAAGGAGCTGCTCGACCTCGGTCGCCGGGTCGAGCAGCAGGTGCTGTCCCGACCGGTCGTGCGCCGGGCCGAGGCGGCGCTCGGGCAGGCGGAGCGCGAGGCGGGCCGGGTGCGGCGCGACCTGCCCCAGCTCCCCGGCGCGGGCGCGGCCAAGGCGGCCGCCCTGGCGGCAGCGGCCGGGGTGCCGCTCGAGGTGTCGCGCGCCGGCCGCGCCGTCGTGCAGCTCGAGTCCGAGGCGGAGGGTGCGGCCCACCGGTTCGAGGCCGAGGCCGCGGGGGCCGCGCAGCGGTTCGAGGCCGAGGCAGGCCGCGCCGCCCACCGGCTCGAGGCCGAGGCCCGCCACGCCGCCGCGGCCGTCGAGCGGCGCCTGCCGCACGCGCTGCCCCGGGTGCCGCATCCGGCGGCGCCGGTGCGCTCGGCGGTGGCCGAACCGGCGGGGGCGGCCGGGCGGGCCGCCGAGGCGGCGGAGCGCGGCGCCGACGAGGCCGCGCACGAGCACATGTACGAGCAGGTGGTCGACCGGCTGCGGCGCGACCTCCTGGCCGAGCGCGAGCGCATGGGCAACCTCCTGGGAGAGTGGCCGTGAGCTTCCAGCAGCAGGTGCAGGACGCCGAGAAGCAGGCCGACCAGGCCGTCGACCAGGCCGACAAGGAGGCCGAGCAGGCGGTCAAGGACGCCCGTGACGACGCGAAGCAGGCCGAGCGCACCGCCCAGAAGGCCGAGAAGGACGCCCAGAAGCTGGTCAACCAGGCGACCGGCGGCATCAACGGCTCCGACCGCAGCACGAAGAAGGGGTCGAAGACGCCCGACCCGGTCGGCGGCCTGCGGTTCCTGGTCAAGGCCGACGACTGCACCATCGGCCGCTTCGCCCACTGCCATGGGCTCGCCGCCGAGTACGAGATCGAGGAGTACGCCGAGGGCGGCCAGAACGCGTTCGTGCACAAGCTGCGCGGCCGCATGCGCTACCCCAACCTCGTCCTCTCGCGCGGGATCACGCACGAGACGGGGCTGATGGACTGGTTCCTGAAGACCAGCTCGGCCGGCAAGCGCGGGGCGATCTCCGTCTCGCTGCTCGGCCCCGACGGCTCCCCCGTGCGCAAGTGGGGCTTCCAGGCGGCCTTCCCGGTGCGCTGGGAGGGCCCGGTCCTGAACGCCCGCTCGCACACGGCCGCCACCGAGACGCTCGAGATCGCCCACCGCGGATTCGTCCTCACCGACTGACATGGCCTCGACCGACACCACCGGCTTCCAGCAGGCGCAGCTCCTGATCGAGGGGCAGGACGCGCTCACGTGCTGGTTCAACCCGACGGACTACACGGTCTCGAAGTCGAACCGGTGGAGCGACGGCCGCCAGCTCTCGGACGAGTTCCCCCAGCGCGAGTTCGTCGGCGGCGACCCGCGCGAGCTGCGGATGACGCTGCTCTTCGACGCCGCCGACACCGACAACGACGACGTCGCCGGCGTGACCGACCAGCTGTTCGCGATGCTCGAGGTGCAGCCGGACGTCGAGTCGGGCAAGCGCACCGCCCGCCCGCCCACGGTCACCTTCTCGTGGGGGCAGGTGTCGAGCTTCACCGCCGTCGCCACCCGCCTGCGGGTGCGCTACACGCTCTTCGACGTCGACGGGACGCCGCTGCGGGCCGTCGCCGACCTCGCACTCACCCAGGTCGAGAAGGTGGTCGGCGCGAACGGCGGCGCGCGCCAGAACCCGACCACGTCCGGCATCGCCGGCCTGCGCATGCACACCGTGCGCGACGGCGACAGCCTGCAGTCGATCGCGAACGCGATGTACGGCGACCCCACCAGGTGGCGGCCGATCGCCGAGGCGAACGGGATCGACGACCCGCTGGCGCTTCCCCGCGGCCGCACCCTGACCGTGCCGAGGGCGGACGGGTGAGCCCGCTGCCGCTCATCTCCGGCGTCGAGGTGACCGTCGGCGGCGACCCGCTGGACGCCGCCCTGGCCGCGAACCTGCTCGAGGTGCGCGCCGACCAGCGCTACGGCCTGCCGGCGGCGTTCCTCGTCCGCATCGCCGACCCACAGCTCCAGCACGTGGACTCGAGCCCGCTCACCGTCGGAGCGCAGGTGGGCATCAGCCTGGCCGCGGCCGGCGGCGACTCGCTGCAGCCGGTGATCGCGGGCCAGATCGCGTCGGTCGAGCCGGAGTTCGGCCGCGGCGGCGCCGTCCTCGCCGCCCGCGGATACGACGCCGGGCACACGCTCAACCGCACCCGCATGACCGAGACCTACCAGAACATGAGCTCGGACGACATCGCCGCCAAGGTCGCCGACCGGGCCGGGCTCGACGCGGGCCAGATCGACTCCGCCGGCGACGTGCACGACTTCGTCCAGCAGAACAACGAGACCGACTGGGAGTTCCTGTGGCGGCTGGCCCGCCGGATCGACTTCCAGGTCGGCGTCGACCAGGGCGCGCTGAACTTCCGCGCGGCCTCGGCGGGCGGCGACGGCGACCCGTCCACGCTGGCGTGGGGCGACGCGCTGCTCACCTTCCGGCCGCGGGTGACGGGCGTCCAGCAGGTGGAGGAGGTGGTCGTGCGCTCGTGGGATCCCGGGTCGAAGGACGTGATCGAGTCGCGGCAGTCGGCCGGGCAGACCGACGCCTCCATCGGCATCGACCGCGACGACGTCGGATCGGCGCTCGGCGGCGGGTCGATGACGCTCGCCGACCGGCCGGTGCTCTCCTCGGACGAGGCCGACGCGCTCGCGACCAGCATGGCCTCGCGGCTGGCGAACACCTACGTCGAGGCCGAGGGCGTCTCCCGCGGCGACCCGGCGCTGGTCGCCGGGGTGAAGGTCAAGATCGACGGCGTCGGCGAGAGCTACGGCGGCGTGTACACGCTCAGCGCGGCCAGCCACACGTGGCGGGCCGGGCAGGGCTACGAGACGCGCTTCGCCGTCACCGGGCGCTCCCCCCGCAGCCTGGTCGACCTGCTCAGCCCGGCGCCGGCCGAGCGGTGGGGCAGCTCCGTCGTCGTCGGCATCGTCACCCAGAACTCCGACCCCGACGACATGGGCCGCGTGCGGGTGCGCTACCCGGCCCTGGGAGACGACGTCGAGGGCTGGTGGGCGCGGATCGCGGCGCCCTCGGCCGGCAGCGAGCGCGGCCTGCTGATGATGCCCGTCGCGGGGGACGAGGTGCTCGTCGCGTTCGAGCACGGCGACGTGCGCCGCCCCTACGTGCTCGGTGCGCTCTGGAACGGCACCGACCAGCCCGGCTCCGACCTCGTCCAGACCGACGGATCGTTCGCGCTTCGCTCCGACCACAAGGTGTCCGTCCACGCCGACGACGCGATCACGATCAAGACCGGCAGCGACCTCGAGATCTCGACCGACGGCAAGATCGAGCAGAAGGCGTCCGGCGACGCGTCGGTCGAGGGCCAGAACGTGAACGTCAAGGCGAACTCGTCGCTCACGATCGAGGCGACCGGCGACCTCACCATCAAGGGCGCGAGCATCACCGTCCAGGCCAGCGGGGCGGTCCAGGTGAGCGGGAGCACCATCACCCTCGGATGAGCACGAACGGCGACTTCATCGGCTCCGGCATCGCGTTCCCCCTGCGGGTCGACCGCCAGGGCGCGCTCGCGCTCGTCTCCCACGACGACGACATCCGCGAGGCGATCGGCGTGATCCTGGGCACCATGCCGGGCGAGCGGATGATGCGGCCGCAGTTCGGCTGCGCGATCCACGACCACGTCTTCTCCGGCATCGACGGGGCGACGCTCGGCCGCATCGAGCACGACGTCCGCGTCGCGCTCGACCGGTGGGAGCCGCGGGCGCAGGTCGTCGGGATCGCCTTCGACCTCTCCGAGCGCGACGAGGGCCGGCTGCTGATCGGCATCACCTACCGGATCAAGGCCACGAACGACGTGCGCAACCTGGTCTACCCGTTCTATCTCGTCCCGTCCGAGGAGGAGGGCTGATGACGCCCGCACCCCGGGGCCAGGCCCCGGTCACAAGTTCGTTCCAATCCACCCCCGGCGGTGAACCGGGGCCTGGCCCCGAGGTGCGCGCATGAGTCTCCCCCAGGTCGAGCTCGACGACCGCCGCTTCCAGGACCTCGTGAACGAGGCCCGCACCCGCATCGCCCGGGCGTGTCCGGAGTGGAGCGAGCACAACGTCTCCGACCCCGGCATCACGCTGATCGAGCTCTTCGCATGGATGACGGACATGCTCGTCTACCGGCTGAACCGGGTGCCGGACAAGGTGCACGTCGCCCTGCTCGAGCTGCTCGGGGTGATGCTCGCGCCGCCCGCTCCGGCGTCGACCGACGTCCGCCTGCGGCTGGCCGCGGCGGCCGTGGAGCCGGTGCGGGTGCCGGCCTGGGACACCGAGGTCGGCACGATGCGCACCCCGCGCGAGGAGTCGATCGTGTTCCAGACGTCGGCCGACTTCACCATCCCCGCGCTCAAGCCCAAGGCCTACCTGATCGAGCACGACGGGGCCGCCCACGAGATCCCGGTGGGGTCGGGCGTGGCCCGCCCGCGCGGCGGCGACCAGGCCCCCTTCGCGGCGCCGCCGGTGCCCGGCGACGCGCTCTACCTGGGGTTCGACCAGCCGCTCGCACGCCTCGTGGTCGGCGTCTCCGTCGAGTGCTCGCAGGCGCGCGGCGCCGGCGTCGACCCGGAGGACCCGCCCCTGCGCTGGGAGTACTCGACCGGTGAGGGTGCGCTCGGCTGGCGCGAGGCGACCGTGCTCGCCGACCACACCGGCGGGTTCAACTACGGCAGCGGAGTGGTCGAGCTCGAGCTGCCGGCGCAGACCGGCCAGGCCAGCGTCGGCGAACGCAAGCTGCACTGGATCCGGTGCCGGGTCGACCCGTTCACCCGCGCCGAGGTGGCGGCCGCCTACACCCTCCCGCCCGAGATCTACTCGATCACCGCCGGCGCCCTCGGGGCGCGCGTTCCGGCGATGCACGCCACCCGCCGGCGGGCGGAGGTGCTGGGTGAGAGCGACGGCACGCCCGGCCAGACGTTCCGGCTGCGGTACGCGCCGGCGCTCGCGCTCCAGGGCGACGAGACGCTCGAGGTGCTCCCGGCGCGCGCGGCCGACTGGGAGCGCTGGCAGCGCGTGGAGAGCTTCGCCGAGAGCGCGCCCGGCGACCCCCACTTCCTCTTCGACGCCGCCTCCGGCGAGGTGCAGCTGGGCGCGGCGGTGAACGCCGGCGACGGCTCCTGGCGCCAGTACGGCCGCGTGCCGCCGAAGGGGTCGCTGCTGCGCATGTCGGGGTATCGCAGCGGCGGCGGCCGCCGCGGCAACCTCGCGCCGGGCACGCTGATCGTGCTGAAGTCGTCGATCCCCGGTGTGGCCTCGGTCACCAACCCGGTTCCGGCCACCGGCGGGGTCGACGGCGAGACGCTCGACGACGCCCGCCGGCGCGCGCCGCTGCAGCTGCGGACGCGCTACCGGGCGGTGACGGCCGACGACTTCGAGGCGCTGTGCCGGGAGGCGTCGCGGCAGGTGGCGCGCGTCTTCTGCATCCCGCCCGACCCCGACGACGCGCTCGTGCGCCTGCGGCTGCTGCCGATGGTCGAGGACGCGGCCCGCAAGCTCTCGGTGGAGGAGCTGACGCCGGGGGAGGAGCTGCTGGCGCAGGTGGCGGCCCACCTCGACCCGCGCCGGATGGTCGGCACGCGGGTGCACCTGGCGCCCGTCCCGCTGCGCGGAGTCTCGGTGGTGTGCGACGTGCAGGCGGCGCTCGGCGCCGACCCGGCCCGCGTCGAGCAGGACATCGAGCGCATGCTCTACACCTATCTCAACCCGCTCGCCGGCGGCAACCCGCACGGCCCGGGCAGCGGCTGGGAGTTCGGCCGCTCGCTGAACCAGGGCGAGCTGTTCGGCGTCGTCCACCAGGTGCCCGGCGTCGAGTTCGTGAAGATCCTGCGCGTGTACGAGACCGACCTCGTCACCGGCAAGCAGGATCCCAAGCCGCTCGGCTCCCACCTCGAGATCGCGCCGCAGGAGCTGGTCGCCTCGGGCACCCACATCGTCAAGGCCGAGCACCGGGAGCTGTAGATGCCCTCCCGGAACCGCCCGACCGAGCCGCTCGCGACCGTCGCGATGCCGCAGCCGGGCCGCGACCACGCCGACGTCGACGCGCCCTCCGCGGCCTCGGCGCGGCGCTACCTGCGCGACCACCTGCCGGCCGTCTACGCCGACCCGCCGGCGCACGACCGCTCCGCCGAGGGGTTCTCCTCGCGCTTCATCGGCGGCCTCGAGCGCGTGCTCGATCCCGTCGTCGCGACCCTCGACTGCCTGCCGTCGCAGCTGCACGCCGACACGGCGTCGGCGCCGATGCTGGCGCTCCTGGCGGCGTGGCTGGGGCTCGAGGAGGACGAGCGCCGGTCGCTCTCCGACCGCCGCGACGAGGTCCGCTACGCCGCCGAGATCGCCCAGTCCCGCGGCACGCTGCCCGGGCTCGAGCTCGGCCTGCGCATCGCCTTCCCCGGCCTGCCGCTGCGGGTCGAGGACGCTGGCGGTGTCACGTTCTCGGTCGAACTGGGCTCCGATCCGCCCTCCGCCCAGCGCGAGTTCGTGGTCTACTGCGACACCCCGATCCCGGTCGAGCGCCAGGCGGCCGTCGCCCGCGCGATCGACCGGCTGAAGCCCGTGAACGCACGGTATCGTCTGCGCGTGAAGCAGCCGCCGAAGCCGAAGCCGAAGACGCCTCCGCCGGAGCCGCCGGAGGCGCCCACCGAGATCGCGTGAGAGTCTGCCCCGCCTGCCAACGGGAGAACCCCGACGACACCGACTTCTGCCAGAACTGCGGGGAGTACCTGCGCTGGGATCCGACGGTGGCCACACCGGCCGTGCCCGCTCCCGCACCGCCGGCGGGCGCCGGCCCGGGCCCGGCCCAGGTGCCGCCGGGCATGCGCCCGATTCCGGGGACGCGCGGCGACCGCAGCCCGGCCGACGCCGTCTCGATCACGCTGCGCTCGCTGCAGACCGACGCCGACCCGCGCGAGGGCGTCCGGGCCGCCTGCGCCCCCGGCCAGACGACGGCGCTGGTCGCGTCGGTGCGCAACCAGAGCGGGATCGTCGACAACTACGACCTGCGCGTCGAGGGCCTCCCGGACGCGTGGTGGACAATCACCCCGGCGACCGCCTACCTCGTCCCCTACGGTGCGCCCAGCGGCCGCTACGAGATGGAGGCGCAGGTGCACCTGCACCCGCCCCGTGCCGCCGCGGCCGAGGCCCGCGACTGGTCGATGCGGGTGGTGGCGCGCTCACGCGCGACCGACGCCGACGCCGGCTCCGCGGCGGCGCGGCTGACCGTCCAGTCCTACCAGGATCTGGAAACGGAGCTGCGCCCCGAGCGTGCCACGGGCCGCCGCCGGGGCAAGTTCGCGTTCGCCGTGCGCAACCTCGCGAACGCCCCGATCGAGCTCGAGTTCGCCGCCACCGACCCCGAGGCGAAGTGCAAGTTCGCGATCAAGCAGCGGCGCGGCATCGCCCAGCCGGGCAAGCGCACCGGCACCGAGCTGATCGTGAAGGCCCCCAAGCAGATCTGGGTCGGCCGCCCGCTCGACCGCCCCTTCGACATCATCGCCCGCACGCCGGGCAGCGAGGACACGCTGATCAGCCGCCAGGCCGTGTTCCGGCAGCGGCCGTGGTTCGCCTGGTGGGTGCCGATCGCGATCGTGACCGCGCTGGCGCTGGGGGTGGCCGGCTACAAGCTGTTCCAGCACCCGCCCACGATCACCGCCCCGAACCTCGAGGGCATGGCCGCCTCGGCGGTGCAGAAGCGGCTCGAGAAGCTCGGCCTGCTGCTGTCGAACTCGCCCGTGAAGACGGAGGTCGTGCAGGCGGCCAACCAGGTCGGCAAGGTCGTCAGCCAGAACCCCGGGCCGGGGTTCAAGATGAAGCCCGGCCAGGCCCTCGGAGTGGTGGTCGGCGTGGCGGCCAAGCAGGTGCCGGTGCCGAACGTGTGCGGGAAGTCGCTCGGCGACGCCCAGACGGCGCTCAAGGCCGCCGGCCTGACGACGGGGCCGGTGCAGCCGTCGGTGTCCGACCCCAAGGCGATGACGCTCGCAAGCGGCTGCGAGGCGCCGTCGAGCGGGTCGGTCGCCCAGGGCACTCCGGTCAGCCTCTTCCTGCAGTCGCCGGGCGGCGGCGGCGTGCCGTCGGTCGCCAACCAGCCGGCCGCCGCCGCCGCGCAGAAGCTACAGGCCGCGGGGCTGAAGACGGCCACGATCCCGGTGCTGGCGCCGAACGTCGCCCCGGGCACGGTGGTCACGCAGAGGCCGGGAAGCGGCGCCAAGCTGGCCAAGGGGTCGACCGTCTACCTGTACGAGGCGGCGCTTCCGCGCATCGCCTACGACACCGGCACGGCGATCGACATCTCCTCGTTCGCCCAGAACGGCCCCCTGGGCGGGCCGGCCGCCCTGGCCACGGCGGGCAGCGCTGCCTCGGAGCCGAGCTGGAACGCCGACCAGACCGAGCTCGCCTACGTCGACCACACAGCCGGGACGGGGTCGATCGAGGTCGTGGCGGCCGACGGCAAGTCCCCGCCGCAGCCGGTGGCGGCGGGCAGCCCGACGGCCGACTTCCACCGGCCCGTGTTCGCCCCCGCGGCCGGGTCGACGGTGCTCGCCTTCACCGAGTGGTCGAACAACCAGAGCTCGCTCTGCTTGGCCGACACCAGCCAGCCGAGCACCCAGGCGTCCTGCACGTCGCCCGTCCCGGAGCTGCTCGACCGCCCCACGTGGTCGCCCGACGGCCTGTCGATCGCGGTCGTGTCCGAGACGGCGGGGACGACGCCGCAGCCCGCGGGCGTGGTGTGGTTCAAGAGCGCGGCGCCCTTCTCCGCGGCGGCGGCGAGCTGGCAGGCCGACCCGACGATGTATCTCACGCGGCCGGATGCGTCCAAGGATCCGACGTTCCTGGCGTGGTCGCCGCTGGTGTCCGGCCAGTCGCAGCTCGCCTACACGTCGGGGAACTCGATCTTCCTCACCCCGACCCCGGCCAGCACCGGCACCAAGGTGGCCGACCTGACGTTTCCGGCGGCGCTCGCCTGGCGCACCGACGGCCAGCTCGTCGCCGGCGGCCAGGCGTGCACGACGACTCCGCCGGCCATCTCCTCCGTCGGGCAGACGGGCACGCTGACGCCGCTCGGGATCAGCGGCTGCAACCCGAGCCTGGAGCCGCTCCCGCTCCCGCCGACGGGCTAGGGCCGTGCTCTGCCGCTCGTGCCGACGCCAGCTCGACCGCGGGGTGCTCTTCTGCCCCCGCTGCGGCGCGTCGCAGGCACGCGGCGTGCGGGCGCCGCTCGACCTCGTCATCGGCGAGACGCGGCTGCCGCTGACCCGCACCATCACGCTGGGGCGGGCCGACTCGAACGACGTGACCCTGGCCGACCCAACGGTCTCGCGGCACCATGCCCGCGTGCTCGTGAGCGAGTCCGAGACGAGCATCGAGGACGCGGGCTCGAGCCACGGGACGCTCCTCGACGACCGCCCGCTGCGCGGCCGCGCGCGCCTGGCCGAGGGCGCGGTCGTCCGCCTCGGCGACACGGTGATCCGGATCGAGCGCCACCCCGACGTGGTCGCACCGGGGCGCACCCTCATGCTGGACGCGGTCGGCGTCGAGCTGTCCACGGCCGGTGACGTCCGCGACCGCGACGGCCTCGGTGCGCGGCCGCGGCTCCGGCCCGGCTGCGCGCTCAAGCAGCTCGACGAGGCCGAGGGCGGCGAGCGCTGGGTGCTGCGCGACGGCGACGGCGACAAGTACCTGCGCCTGGGCGACGCGGAGGCCCGGCTGGTGCAGGAGCTCGCCGGCGGCGCCGAGCTGGAGGACCTGCTGGCCGCGAGCGATGTCGAGCTCGGGCCCGTGGGGCCCGTGCGCCTCGCCCGGCTTCTGGCCGACCTGGGCGAGCACGGCCTGCTCGAGTCGACGGGGGAGGGCTACGACCCCTTCGCGGAGCAGCCGGGCGGCCTGGCCCGGCTCTTCCGCACGCGCGAGTGGGCGTTCGAGCACCCCGACCGGGGCTTCCAGGCCGCCTACCGCTTCGGCGGGTGGGTGTTCTTCTCCGCGCCCGGCCTGATCCTGCTCGGCGGCGTCGCGGCGGTCGGCCTGGCCGCGTTCCTGCACCTGGCGCTGCGCGGCCACGTGACGCCGTTCGTCGTCGGCAACCACCTCGGCTGGGGTGCGGCCATCTTCCTGGCCGGGCGGCTGGCGGCGGTCTCGGTGCACGAGGTCGGGCACGGCCTCGCGGTGGCCTCGTTCGGCCGCCGCGTGCGCCGCGCCGGCGTCAAGATGATCCTGATCTTCCCGTTCGCGTTCGTCGACACATCCGACGCCTGGTTCGAGCCGCGCCGGCGCCGGATCGCGGTCAGCGCGGGGGGGCCGGTGACCGACTTCGTGGTGGCCGGGGCGGCGGCGCTCGTCGCCACCGCCGGCCACGGCACGACCGCCGAGATCGCGTTCCAGATCGCGCTCGGGGCCTACATCGGCGGGCTCTTCAACCTGAACCCCCTGCTCGACCGCGACGGCTATCACATCCTCGTCGACCTGCTCGGCCAGCCGGGGCTGCGGGCCCGCTCGCGCCGGCGGCTGCAGCTGCGCCTGGCCGGCCGTCCCGTCCCGTCCGAGCTCTCGCCGGCGGTCGACCTCTACGCCGTGGCCGCGCTGGGATGGTTGCTGGCGTGCGCGTGCTTTGCCATACTTGTCTCGACCCGCTACTACCACGTCCTCGCCAAGCTGGCGGGTCACCGCGAGATCGTATGGGCACTGTTCGGGATCTTCTACCTCCTGCTCTTCCTGCCCATCGTCATCTCGGTCGGGCGGCCGCTGCTCATGCGCCGGAACCGGTAGGTGGCCGCCGTGGCGGGCGCTGAGACCGGCGACCAGAACGCCCGCGCGGTCGAGGTGCTGCAGCGCCTCCTGACCGACGCCGACTTCCGGCGCACGTTCCGGCACGACCCGTCCGGCGCCTGCCTGGCCGCCGGTCTCGACGAGGCCGCCGCCGAGTTCACGGGCGCCGGCTCGGCGCTGCAGACGCTCGAGCTGCGCGAGTCGAAGTCGAGCCTGGCCGGCCTGCTGATGGCGGCGGCGGCCGAGGGAGCCGCGGTCTACCAGTTCGCCGAGCACGCGCGGTCGAACTTCGGCGGCGAGATGGCCGACCTCGCACGGCAGGCGCTCGACCGCACCGGCGGAGGCGGCGGGGGCGCCCACGAGCACGCCGCCGAGCACGTGCTCGGCCAGGCACCGGCGCCGTCGGCACCGCCCCCGCTGGGCGGGTCGGCCCCGGGCGTGATGGCGGACGCCGCCGCGGCGATCGAGCATGCCCAGGGCGACCCGGGCGAGCACGTCGTCAACATCGCCAAGAAGTTCGTCGGTGTGCCCTACGTGTGGGGCGGCGAGAGCCCGTCCGGGTTCGACTGCTCCGGGCTCGTGCAGTACTGCTTCAAGCAGATCGGCGTTCACCTCGAGCGCACCACCTGGGACCAGGTGAAGGAGGGCCACGCCGTGGAGTGGGGGCATTTCAAGCCGGGCGACCTGATCTTCTCGAACTTCGAGGGCCCGGGCGCCGGCGCGACCCACGTCGTGATCTACGCCGGCCACGGCCAGGTGATCGCCGCGCCGCACACGGGCGGCCACGTCGAGTACGAGTCGGTGGACGTCTTCAAGCCCTACTTCATGGGCGCGCGCCGGGTCGTGCCCGACACGCCCGCGAACATGGGCATCCCGGCCGTGTCGTCCGCCGACGCCGTCCCCCAGGCGCCGGCGCCGGCGTCGGGCACCCTGGGCATGAGCGCCGTCCCGGGGGCATCCGGACAGGCGCCGCCCGCGCCCGCCGCCAACGCCGCCGGCGTGCACTCGACCCTGGGCAGCATCTCGCTGCCGCCCGCGCTCCAGGCCCACGGCGGCGGGATGCTCGACGGCATCATCGGCGCCTACCCCGGCGACCACGCGCCGCAGACGGCGATCGCCGCCTGGATGGGCGACGCCGCCCAGCGGGCCGGCCTGCCGCGTGAGCTGCCGGTGATGGCCGCGCTCGTCGAGTCGGGGCTGAAGAACGACCACTTCGGCGACCGCGACTCGCTCGGCTTCTTCCAGATGCGCACGTCGATCTGGGATCACGGGAAGTACGCCGGGTTCCCGAACGACCCCCGCAAGCAGCTGAAGTGGTTCATCGACGAGGCGACCGCCCTCAAGGCCGAGCGGCTGCGCGAGGGCATCCACAACTTCGGCATGGACCCGCACTCGTGGGGCAACTGGATCGCGGACATCGAGCGCCCGGCGGCCCAGTACCGCTACCGCTACCAGCTCCAGCTCGAGAACGCCCGCCGGCTCGTCGGCGGCTGACCGCTGTCGGTCCGGGCTACCCGGACGAGATGGTGAACGGCTCGAGGCCGGGCTTGCCGTCCGAGCCGACGGCCGTGAGCCAGAACGTGTTGCCGACGTCCACCAGCTTCGTGATGTACCCGCCCTTGGGCGCGGTGAACGTGACCGGGGTCGTGTGCTTCCCCGGGTGGTCGAGGTCGTATCCCTCGAGCGTCCCCGTGCGCGTCGCCCCCGTCGGCTTCGAGTAGGTGGTCGTCCACAGGATCCCGCCCGCGTCGCCGATCCGGATCGGCGGCGTCGTGATGCCCGCGACGGGGGTCTGCGACGCCGGGCTGGCCGGGTCGACCTTGATCACGCCCGCGGAGCCGATCACGTAGACGGCCTTGTCGTCTCCGGTCAGCCAGCCGGCGCCCGGCAGGGCGGTGATCGTCGCCTGCGGCTGGGCGGTGTTCACCGGCACCTGAGCCAGCTTGCCCTTCCCGTCCGTGGCCCAGATCGAGCCGGCCAGGAGCTCGATCGAGGCCGGCTTGAAGTCGACTCCGGCAACCTTCACGGGCGTCCCGCCCTGCTCCGAGACCTTGTAGATGCCGTCGCTCGTCGGCGCCCAGATCGTGCCGCCGCTGACGATGACCCGGGGCGAGGCGATGTGCGCGGGGACGGCGATCGGCGTCCCCAGCGCGGGCGACCCGCCGGGCGTGACCTTGATGACCTGTCCGCCCGACGGCGTGTTCGCGCCCACCCACAGGGCGCCGTCGCCGCCCGCGAGGTTCGCCGCATGCGGGCCGACCTGGATCGCGGAGGTGGTCGCGCCCTGCAGGTCGAGGACGCGCTTGGGCTTGTCGAAGTCGATCGCCCACGCGTGCCCGGCGAGGGCCGAGACGCTCTGGAGGCGGCCCGCGACGAGCCGGGACGGGCACCGGCGTGACCGTCGGCAGCGTCGCGGCCGGCGGCTTCGGGGTCGTGTGCCCGTGCGTGGAGGTGGTGCCCGCGGACTTCGACGAGCCGCCGCGGGACGTGAAGAGGTACGCACCGGCCGCGATCGCGATGATCAGGATGATCGCCGCGGGGATGAGCAGGCGGCTGCGCCCACCGCCCGCGGCCGGCCACTGGAAGGTCTCGTTGGCAGCCGGGGGCGGGGCGGCGGCTGCGCCGGCCGGCGCCACGGTCGCCTGCTGCGCGGCCGCGGCCGGGGCGGGCGCGAGCGGCTGGCCGCGGAGCGTCTCGGCGGGCGGGGGCGGGGACGGCGGCGGCGGCCTGGGGCGGGGCGGCGGCGCGGCGCCCGGCGCATCGCCGAGGTACGTCTCGTAGCCGCCGCCCGCCTCCTGCGGCGGCGGCGTCTTGCGCTCGAACGGGGCGGGCGTGAGCGGGCCGGCGGCGCGGTCGGTGCCCGACACGAGCAGGCGGGCCTCGCGCCGCCAGAGCGGGCCGAGGGCAGCCACGGCGATCTCCTCGAGCTCGTACCAGGCCTGCCGGGCGCTCTGCGTCCGCGCCGCCGCGTCCTTCACCAGCAGGCGGTCGATCCAGTCGGAGAAGCGGCGGTCGACCGTCGGGTCGACGCTCACGGCCGAGGGGATCTCCTCGCTCACCTGGCGCATCAGCACGGCGACCGGTGTCGTCGAGTCGTGGAACGGCACCCGCGAGACGGTCATCTCGTAGGCGGTGATGCCGACCGAGTAGAGGTCGGTCCAGGGGCCGATGTTGCCCGCCGTCGCCTGCTCGGGCGCCATGTACGCGGGCGTCCCCACCGTCGTGCCGGTCGCGGTCAGGTTGGGGCCGCCGGCCTCGGAGAGCGCCTTCGCGATGCCGAAGTCCGCGATCTTCACCTCGCCGTCGGCCGTGACCATCAGGTTCTCGGGCTTGATGTCGCGGTGGACGATGCCGCGCCGCTCCGCATCCGCCAGGCCGGCCAGCGCGCCCTCGAGCACGCCGATCGTCTGGGCGAGCGTGGTGTGCCCCACGAAGGGCCGCAGCGACCCGCGGGCGAGGTACTCCATCGCGATGTACGGGGTTCCGTTGTCGCTCAGGAACTCGAACACCGTCACGATGTTCGGGTGCTGCATCGACCCGGCGACGCGCGACTCGCGCACGAATCGCTCGGCGAACGCCGGGTCGGCGGCGTGGAAGGAGTTCAGCTCCTTCAGGGCCACGTCGCGGTCGAGGTCGATCTGTCGCGCCAGGTAGACGGCGGCCATCCCGCCGCGGCCGATCTCGCGGACGATCCGGTACCTGCCCACCTGGCGGATGTGCTCATCCACCACGTGCCCTCCCGGCTCCGGTCACGTGGCCTGCACGAGCGGCGCCCCCGGGTTCGCCACCATGATCGTCCCCGGCGGGACGCCGTCGGTGATGCCCGAGAGCGTCGAGATGTGCGCCGGCAGCCCGCCGACGAGCACGGTGGGCGCCGACCCGCCCGGGAGGGTCGAGACGACCGTCGTGCACGGCTTGCTCGAGATCGTCGGCGGCTGGGTGCAGCCCACGATCGGGGCGCCGATCAGATCGGTCTCGCGCAGCACGGCGCCGCCTTGGGCGAGCACCTGCGTCTGCTTCGGCGTCAGCACGACGGTGCCGCCGTGGACGCACATGATGGTGTCGTTCGTGGTCACGATCGGCGGCATGAAAATCCCTCACTGCAGGGGCGCGTGGACTTTCGTACTATCTCGCGTGCGGCTCGGCTGAGCAAACGGCCCTGTGGGGGTGCCGTCGTGCGGGTGTACATCATCGATCCACATCCGATCTACCGCCGTGGACTCGCGGCGTGCCTCGCCGCGCTCGACGAGATCGACGAGGTGTGGGAGTCCGACGGGCCTCGCGCGGCGGAGCTCGACGGCAACCTCGGCCGCGCCGACGTCGTCGTGCTGGACGGGAGCGTCGAGGGCGGGACGGAGCTCGTCCGCCGGCTCCGCCCCGCGGGGCGCCCGCGGGTGCTGATCTGCGCGGCGGCGTTCGACGAGCCCAGCCTCCTCGACGGCGTCCAGGCGGGCGCCTGCGGCTACCTGACGAAGGACACGCTGACACCCGAGACGCTCGCCGCCGGCGTGCGCGCGGTCCACTCCGGCGCGGGCGTGCTTCCCCCCGACGTCCTCGGCAGCCTGCTGCGCACGCTGGCGACGGTGTCGCAGAACGTGCTCGAGCCGCGCGGGCTCTCGCTGACCTCCCTCACCGCCCGCGAGCGCAGCGTGCTGCGCCTGGTCGCCGACGGCCTGCCGACCCGCGAGGTGGCCGCTCGCCTGAGCTACAGCGAGCGCACGATCAAGGCGGTCATGCACGACGTCACGACGAAGCTGCACGCCAAGACGCGCTCGCAGGCCGTCGCCCAGGCCGTCCGCGAGGGACTGATCTAGGTACGTATGCTGCGCCGATGAGGCGCCACCGGATCGCGGTCATCGGCGGCGACGGCGTGGGGCCCGAGGTGATCGCGGAGGGGATGCGCGTGCTCGAGGCGGCATGTGCCGGGAGCTGTGTGCTGGAGTGGACCGACCTCCCCTGGGGCAGTGACCACCACGCCGCCACCGGCGCGCTGATGCCGGCCGACGGGCTGGAGGTGCTGCGCGCCCACGACGCCGTCTACCTGGGCGCGGTGGGCACGCCGGCGGTGCCGGACCACGTCACGCTCTGGGGGCTCCTGCTGCCGATCCGGCAGACGTTCGACCTCTACCTGAACATCCGCCCGATCCGGCTTCTCCCGGGCGTTGCCACGCCGCTTGCGGGCCGCACGCCGGCCGACATCGACATGGTGTGCGTGCGCGAGAACACCGAGGGCGAGTACGCCGGCGCCGGCGGGCGTGTGCACGCCGGCATGCCCCACGAGGTCGGCCTGCAGGTGGACGTGTTCACGCGCGCGGGCGTGGAGCGGGTCGTCCGCCACGCCTTCGGCCTGGCGCGGACGCGGCGCGGGCGGCTCGCGAGCATCACCAAGTCGAACGCCAGCCCGCACCACTTCGTGATGTGGGACGAGATCGTCGAGCTCGTCCACGCCGACTTCCCCGACGTCGAGCTCGACCGCATCCTCGTCGACGCCGCCTGCGCCTACATGGTCTCGCAGCCGCAGCGGTTCGACGTCCTGGTCGCCTCGAACCTCTTCGGCGACATCCTCACCGATCTCGGCGCCGCCATCCAGGGCGGGATGGGGCTCGCGGCGAGCGCGAACGTGTCGCCGGACGGGACCGGCCCGGGCCTGTTCGAACCGGTGCACGGCTCGGCGCCCGACATCGCCGGCCGCTCGCTGGCGAACCCGGTCGGCGCGGTGTGGGCGGGCGCGATGATGCTCGACCACCTCGGCGAGCGTGAGCCGGCGGCACGCGTGATGGCCGCCGTCGAGGAGGTGCTCGCGGCGGGCGCCGTGCGCACCGCCGACCTCGGCGGCACGGCCTCGACGTCGGATGTGGGCGACGCGCTCGACGGGCGGCGGGGCCGCCGGCGCCTCGGTAGGCACAGCGGAGCGCGCGCTCGCTCGTCCGCGAACCGCGGCTGCGCGCCCGCACCCGGGCGGCGCCTGTGCAGACCTGAGGTCGGGGATGCATCCCCGGGCGGCCTGGCCGATTACGGCGGCATGGCGAGACATCTGCGTCCGACGCCGGCCACGCCGCAGACGTTCGCGGTGGGCGAGGTCGTCGCCGCCCTCTCCCACGCGCTCGACCTGACCGAGGGCCAGCCGCCCGGGCACGCCCGCCGCAGCTGCCTCGTGGCGCTGCGCCTGGCCGACGCGATCGGCCTGGACGGCGACGAGCGCACGAGCCTCTACTACGCCATGCTGCTGAAGGACGCCGGCTGCTCCTCGTCGGCCGCCCGCATGGCGGAGATCTTCGCCGCCGACGATCTCGAGCTGAAACGGATCGCGAAGCGGATCGACTGGGCCAGCCCGAAGGAGGCGATCGGGATGGTCGTGCGCGAGGCGGGCAAGCACGACTCCAGCCTCGTCCGCGCGCGCCGGGTGCTGACGGCGCTCCGCGACCTCGCCCGCGAGAGCAACCTCGCGGTCGAGACGCGCTGCGACCGCGGCGCCCGGATCGTGACCATGCTCGAGTTCCCCGCGGCCGCCGCGGACACCGTCCGCCATCTCGACGAGCACTGGGACGGCCGCGGGCAGCCGTACCGGCTGCGCGGCGACGCGATCCCCATCCTGGCCCGGGTGGCGTGTCTCGCGCAGACCGCCGAGGTCTTCATCGCCCAGGACGGGCTCGAGGCGGCCCGCGCGATGGTGCGCATCCGCCGCGGACGCTGGTTCGACCCCGCCGTGGCGGACGCGTTCCTGGCGCTGCCCGACTCGGACGCGCTGTTCGCCGACCTGGCCGCCGACCGGTTCGCCGCGGCGCCCGCCGACGGCCAGCTCGTCTCGGCCGACGACGGCCGCATCGACCGCATCGCCGAGGCGTTCGCGTCCATGATCGACGCGAAGAGCCCGTTCACGGCGAGCCACTCCGAGCGGGTCGCCGGCTACGCGGTCGGCATCGGCCGCGAGCTCGGACTCGGCGACGGGGAGCTGCGTGACCTGCGCCGGGCCGGCCTGCTGCACGACATCGGCAAGCTGGGCGTCTCGAACGCCATCCTCGACAAGCCCGGACGGCTCACCGCCGAGGAGTACGAGGCGATCAAGGAGCATCCCCGCAACACCGAGGCGGTCCTGCGCCGCGTACCCATCTTCGCGCCGCTCGCCGACGCGGCGGGGGCGCACCACGAGCGCGTCGACGGGCGCGGCTACCATCGCGGCCTGGCCGGCAACGCCATCCCGCCGGTCGCCCGCATCCTCGCCTGCGCCGACGTCTACGACGCCCTCACCGCGCGGCGCCCCTACCGTGAGCCGATGGTGTCGGCCGATGCCATTGCGCTCATGCGCGGCGACGTGGGGACGGCGTTCTACGCCGAGCCCTTCACCGCGCTCTGCGCGCACGTCGATGCGCTGCCGCTGGCCGCCTAGGCGGGAGTCGCCGCCGCCCTGACGGCCGGCGCGACCTCGGCGCCGAGGAGCTCGATCGCGCGCAGCACCTGCGCGTGCGGCATCGTGCCGACGCTCATCTGCAGGAGCACGCGGTCGTGGCCGAAGAGCTCGCGCTGGCGCAGGATCTTCTCGGTGACCTCGGCGGGGCTGCCGACGAGCAGCGCCCCCTCCGGCGACCGCAGCGCGTCGAAGTGCTCGCGCGTCATCGGCGGCCATCCCCGCTCGCGTCCGATCCGCGTCATCATGGCCGCGTAGCCGGGGTAGTACTCGGCGGCGGCGCGCTGCGAGGTCTCGGCGACGTAGGCGTGCGAGTTGATGCTCACCGGCAGCGCGGCCGGGTCGTGGCCGGCGGCGGCCGCCGCGTCCCGGTAGAGGTCGACCAGCGGCGCGAAGCGGGCCGGCGCTCCGCCGATGATCGCCAGCGCCAGCGGCAGTCCGAGCGTGCCCGCGCGCACCACCGACTCGGGCGTGCCGCCGACGGCGATCCAGACCGGCAGCGGATCCTGCACCGGGCGCGGGTAGACGCCGAGGCCGGCGATCGCCGGCCGGTGGCGGCCCGACCATGTCACGTGCTCCGCCTCCCGCAGCGCGAGCAGGAGGCCGAGCTTCTCGGCGAACAGGGCGTCGTAGTCCTCCAGGGCGTAGCCGAACAGGGGGAACGACTCGACGAACGAGCCCCGCCCGGCCATGATCTCGGCCCGCCCGCCGGTGAGCAGGTCGAGCGTCGCGAACTCCTGAAAGACCCGCACGGGGTCGTCCGAGCTGATGACGCTGACGGCGCTCGTCAGGCGGATCCGGCCGGTGCGCGCCCCGATGGCGGCGAGTGCGACCGCCGGCGCCGAGACGGCGAAGTCCGGCCGGTGGTGCTCGCCGACGCCGAACACGTCGAGGCCGGAGCGGTCGGCGAGCACGGCCTCCTCGAGCAGCTCGCGCATGCGCTGCTCCGCGGGGATCGCCGCGCCGGTGCTCGAGCCGGGGGCGAGCTCCGCGAACGTGTAGACGCCGACCTCCATTCGGGCGCGACCGTATCCGCCGGCCGGGGCGGCCGCAAATTGTGGCGCACGCGGGCCGTTGACGCACTCCCCCGGCGGAGGGATAACCGAAGTATGAGAACGCATCACATCTCGGTCTTCGGGGTCGCGACGATGGTCGTGATCCTGATCGCCACCGGCCTGGCCACGCGCCTGGCCGAGCTGGCGCTGGTCTCGGCGATGCGGCTCACGAGCGTCGGCGGCGGGGGCCTGATCTCGCCCGAGGACCTGGCGAGCGGAGACAGCCGCCGGGTCGGGTGGGCGCTGGTGCGCCTGCTGCTGCCGGGGATCCTGATCCAGGCGCTGCTCGTCCGGATCGCGGTGGGCTGCTTCCGCGGCCTCACCGTCCCGTTCGTCGCCACGGTGGCCGTGCTCGGCCTGGCCGACGTGGCCGCGATCGGCCTCTCCACGCTCGTGTCGCAGTTCTTCGCCGACACCCGCGGCCTCGGCGCCCTCGCGGCGACCGATGCGGCCGCGATCTACCTGGCCGTGGCCATCTCGACGGCGACGCTGATCGCGGAGGCCTACCTGCTGCAGGGCCTCGTCGAGACGCCCGTGGGCCGGTATCCCGTCGTCCGTCGCGCGTAGCTACGCGCGGCGGGCGATGAACCGGCCGCTGGCCACATAGACGACGCCGTCCGCCTCGATCCGCACCGGGTCGGGGCGGCCGCTGCCGCCGACGCTGCCGTCGGGCAGGAGCAGCTCGTGCACGACGGCCAGCTCGCGCCCGTCGCGGTCGTAGTAGCCGACGCGGCGGCTGATCGCGTCGTCGGGGTGGGCGGAGGAGAGCGACGGCCGTCCGCGCACGAGCTCGCGCGCCTCGAGCTCGCCCGACCGCACCCGGTCGGCGTAGCGGCCGCGGTCGAACATCGCGCGGAGCTCGTCTGGGCTAACGTAGGCCTTGCGTAAGGGCATTGGGGGTGTGGTGGAACGCGAACTCAGCGAGATGCTCGGCTACTACCTGGATCGGGCGTACGACCTGGATGCGCTCCAGGGGGCGCTGGCCGAGCTGACGTTCGGAACTGTAGAAGCGCCGCGGGCGGCGCAGCGGATCGAGTTCCTGATCGGCGAGGCGATCGCCGGCAGGCTCGACGCCGCCGACCTGCGCACCGAGCTCGACCAGGTGCGGCGGTCGCTGGTGGCGCTCGCGTAGCCGTCTACCGCAGGAACTGCCAGACGACGAGCGCGACCCCGTAGATGAGCGCGTACCCGCCCACGATCGCCTGCAGCAAAAGGGGGGAGAGGCCGCGCATCGTCACCTGCTCCTCCTCGATCCAGACGAGCTTGACCGCCTCGCCGGCCAGCATCAGGGCGCAGAACAGCGAGACGAGGCCGCCGGGCCCGGGCGCCGCCAGCAGGGCGTAGAGCATGCCCAGGTGGGCCGCGTTGGCGAAGCACACGAAGGCGATCGCGATCGCCTCGCGTTCGGCCAGCCGGTCGCCGATCGCCGCCAGCAGGCCGAGCTCGGCGACGGCCAGCAGGGCGAGCTCGGCGATGTGGACCCCGTCCGGCGAGTGCAGGCTGCGGCCGAGCGCCTGCGCGAACGCGAGATAGGCGACCAGGAACGCCGCCGCCTTGAGCGCAGTCTCGGCCCAGCCCAGGAGGCCGAACTCGCCGACGTGCCACGCCCGATCCGCGCTCCCGGTCACAGGCCGCCGAGCTTACCGCTACCTTGCAGCGCGGTGGACATCGCGGGCGACATCGGCGGGACGCACACGCGGATCGCCCTCTTCGAGCCCGGCCGGACCGAGCCGGCCGCGCTCGAGGTCTACTCGAGCACCGGCCACGACGGGCTGGAGTCGATGCTGCGCGCGTTCCTCGCCAGGCATCCCGCCGGCGTGTCGCGGGCCGCGTTCGGCGTGGCGGGGCCGGTGAACGGGGGCCACGTGCAGACCACCAACCTGGCCTGGCCCGTCGATGCGGCCAGCGTCGCCCGGTCGCTCGGGCTGGAGCAGGTCGGGCTCGTGAACGACCTGGTCGCGAACGCGTGGGGCATCGCCGAGCTGGGCGCGGACGACCTCGCCGTCCTGAACGAGGGCGACCCGCATGCCGGTGGGAACGCGGCCGTGATCTCGGCCGGCACCGGCCTCGGTGAGGCCGGCCTGTACTGGGACGGACACCGCCACCACGTGCTCGCCAGCGAGGGCGGCCACGCGGACTTCGCGCCGACGAACGAGGCCGAGGCGGCGCTGCGCGCCCACCTGGCCGCGCTGCATCCCCACGTGAGCTACGAGCGCGTCTGCTCGGGCATGGGGCTCGTCGCCATCCACGGGTTCCTGGGCGGCAGAGGGCTCGACGGGACGGCGATCACGAGCGCCGGGCTCGACGGCGACGACGTCTGCTCGCGTGCCCTCGACATGATGGTGGCGATCTACGGCGCCGAGGCGGGCAACCTCGCGCTCAAGCTGCTCGCCACCGGAGGCGTGTACGTGGGCGGCGGCATCGCCCCCCGGATCCTGTCCAGGCTGCGCGACGGCGCGTTCATGCGCGCCTTCGCGGCCAAGGGCCGGTTCGCGGAGCTGCTCGCGCGGGTGCCCGTCCACGTGATCCTGAACGACCGCACGGCGCTGCTCGGCGCGGCCCGCCTCGCACGCGGCGAGCCGCCCGCGCTGCACCGCGTCACGGCCGCTAGAGCTGCGCCAGATCGGCCTTGAGCTGATCGACGTCGAACCCCTGCGGGCTTCGCCCCTGGGCGTCCAGGAAGTCCGGGTTCAGGATCGCCCACGCCTCGTCCACGTAGTGGGAGAGGAACCGCGTGCCCATCGTCTGCACCCGGCCCCAGGTGACGCATTCCACGTGCTTGCGGTGGGCGACGATGGGGACGTAGTGTCCGCCGGCATTCGCCGACCCGGCGACGTAGCTCCACATCTTGTGCTCCGAGAACTCGGTCTCGGCCGACTGCGGCACCTGGATGCCCAACCCCGACCGCGCCGAAGAGGTAGGCCGCCTCGGCGATCTCGGAGAAGTCGCCGGCCTTGATCCGGGAGATGTCGAGCTGCAGGTAGGCGCCGATCGTGTGCCGCTTGCCGGCGGCGTCGAGGATGCCGGTCGAGCGGCGGTAGCCCAGGGCGGCGCGCACGTTCGTGCCCTTGTCGGTCGGGTTCCGGCCGGGAGGGCCGGCGTTGGGGTCGAAGCCGGTCGTCGCCGAGTAGTCGGAGAGCACCGAGTCGTCCGAGAAGGCGATGGGCGCCCCGGCCACCGTGCTCGTGAGGACGTGCTCGTGCGCGGCTCCGGCCCAGACGCAGTCGCCCCACTGGTCGTTGCCGAGCGCGCCCCAGCCGCCGTGCGCGATCACGTTGTCGTAGCCCCAGTCGTCGGGTACGACCGGCAGCGGCGCCGCTGCCCGGTAGGTCGAGAACTTCAGGTCGCGCGGGTCCTCGGTCGCCGGCGCCTTGCCGTAGTGGAAGGTGGTCATGCCCTACCTCCTTCGTCTTCGTGGCAGACGAGTCTAGAGCACCGCCCGCATCTGGCGCTCGAAGGCGAGCACGTGCTCGAGCGCCACGGTGCGCGCGGTCGCGGCGTCGCCCGTCGCGATCGCCTGCAGCAGCGCGCGGTGCTCGCCGACGGGATCCTGCATCGGCGGCAGCCGGTCGAACGTCATGTGCCAGATCCGCACCGACATGTTCAGGTAGCGGTCGAGGTCGCGGGCCAGGTACGGATTGCGCGAGCAGCGGTGGACGAAGCGGTGGATGCGGGCGTCGAGCTCGATCAGGGACCGCTGGCTGCGCGGGCCCTCGTCGAGCTGTGCGAGCAGGCCGGCCGCCTCCTCGCGGTCGGCGGCGTCGGCCAGCCGCGCCGCCCGCTCGGCCGCGTGCGGCTCGAGCTGGGCGCGCACGTCGGTGATGTCCGAGAGGCTGGTGATGTTGACGCCCGACGCGAACGTGCCCCGGCGTGGGTAGACGACGATCAGCCCCTCCAGCGCCAGCCGCCGGATCGCCTCCCGGACCGGCGTTCGGCCCATGCCCAGCTCGCGCGAGAGCGCGTCCTCGTCGACCGCCGCGCCGGGCGGGACGGCGAGCGTGATCAGGCGGTCGCGGAGGGCGGCGTAGGCGCGGTCGGAGAGCAGGACGGGGTCGTCATGCCCCGCGGCGGGCGTCGCCTTGCGCTGTTCGGGCTGCTCTGATATATCAGTTGTCTACCAGAGCGGAGGGGCGCGGGCAAGTGCGCGCCCGCCGCGGACGACGAGGGGAGGGCCAGAGGCGATGAGCACGCTACCGGGACGCGCCCGCGCGGTGGTGATCGGCGCCGGGATCGTCGGCAACAGCGTCGCCTACCACCTGCACCGGCAGGGCTGGAGCGACCTCGTCCTGATCGACAAGGGCCCCTTCCCCAACCCCGGCGGCTCGACCGGCCATGCCTCCAACTTCATCTTCCCGGTCGACCACTCCAAGGAGATGACCGCGCTCACGGCCGACAGCGTGCGCCAGTACCGTGAGCTCGACGTGTTCACGCAGAGCGGCGGCATCGAGGTCGCCCGCACCGAGGAGCGCATGCAGGAGCTGCGCAGGCGGATGTCGTCCGCGCTCGCGTGGGGCGTCGGAGGCGCGTCGCTCGTGACGCCGGCCCAGATCAAGGAGATGGTGCCGTACGTCGACGAGTCGATCCTGGTCGGCGGCTTCTCCACCGAAGGCGTCGGCGTGGTCGACTCGCTGCGCGCCGGGACGCTCATGCGGGAGGCTGCGCAGGAGGCCGGAGCGCTGGTCGCGCTGGCGAACACCGAGGTGTTCGGCATCGACGTCGAGCACGACCGCGTGACCCGGGTGCGCACGAACCGGGGCGACATCGAGGCCGAGACCGTCGTGATCGCGTGCGGCGTGTGGAGCCCGAAGCTCGCCCGCATGGCCGGCGCGTCGATCCCGCTCACGCCCGCGGTGCACCAGATGATCGACGTCGGCCCCGTGCCCCGCTTCGCCGGAGCGAAGGCGCACATCGAGTACCCGATCGTGCGCGACATGGACACGAACATGTACGAGCGCCAGGACGGCGCCGGGCTCGAGATCGGCTCCTACGCACACCGCCCGATCCTGCACGACCCCGAGGAGATCCCCTCCGTCGAGGAGGCGGCGCTCTCGCCGACCGAGTTCCCGTTCACCCAAGCCGACTTCGAGCAGCAGATGGAGCACGCGCTCGAGCTGTGCCCCGAGATCGTCGGCGACGAGACGGTGGGCGTGAAGTACGCCATCAACGGCCTGCTCTCGCTCACGCCCGACGGTATGCCGGTGCTGGGCGAGACGCCCGAGGTGAAGAACCTGTGGTCGGTCGCGGCGGTGTGGGTGAAGGAGGGACCCGGCGTCGGCAAGTCGGTGGCCGAGTGGATGGTGCACGGCGAGTCCGAGATCGACCTGCACTCGTCCGACATCGCCCGGTTCTGGGAGCACCAGAAGACCCGCGCCCACGTGCGCGCGCGGGCGGCCGAGGGCTTCAACAAGACCTACGGGATCGTCCACCCGGGCGAGCAGTGGGCGTCGAACCGGGACGTGCGTCTGGCGCCGTTCCACGCCCGCGAGCAGGACCTCGGCGCGGTCTTCTTCGAGGCCGCCGGCTGGGAGCGGCCGCACTGGTACGAGTCGAACGCCGGCCTCGTCGAGGCCTACGGCGACCGCATCACCCGGCGCGAGGCCGAGTGGGACGCGCGCTGGTGGTCGCCGATCATCAACGCCGAGCACCTGGCGATGCGCGACGGCGCGGGGATCGTCGACCTGACCGCGTTCACGATCTTCGACATCGCCGGCCCCGGAGCGCTGGCCGCGGTGCAGCGGGTGGCGATGCGGCAGATGGACGTCCCCGTCGGCCGGGTTGTCTACACGCCGGTGCTCTCGCCCGGGGGCGGCTTCAAGGCCGACCTCACGATCATGCGCCTGGGCGACGACCTGTTCCGGGTCGTCACCGGCGGCGCCCACGGGCCGGCCGACCGCAAGTGGTTCTCCGACCGCCTGCCCGAGGACGGCAGCGCCCAGCTGAGCGACGTCACCTCCGCCTGGACGACCCTCGGCCTGTGGGGGCCGCAGGCGCGCACCATCCTGCAGGCGCTCACCCGCGACGACGTCTCGAACGACGAGTTCCGGTTCGGCACCTGCCGCACGATCGAGATGGACACGCTGCGGGTGCTGGCGTCGCGCATCTCCTACGTCGGCGACCTCGGCTGGGAGCTCTACGTTCCCATCGAGGAGGGCCGGCGGCTGTGGGACATGGTGTACGAGGAGGGCAGGCCGCACGGCCTCGTCCCGGTCGGCATCGGCGTCTACGGCACCACCGGCCGGCTCGAGAAGTGCTACCGCGCCTACGGGTTCGAGCTCGAGAGCGAGTACAACGTCGTCGAGGCCGGCATGGCCTGGGGGACGGTGAAGGAACAGGACTTCGTCGGCCGCGACGCGCACCTGCGCCAGCGCGAGGAGGACCCGGCCGTGATCCTGTGCACGCTCACCGTCGACGACCACACGTCGAAGAACGGCATCAGGCGCTACATGCTCGGGCGGGAGCCGGTGCTCGGCCTCGACGGCAGCCGCCTCGTCGACCGCAAGGGGCGCGGCTCCTACGTCACGAGTGCGGGCGCGGGGCCGTCCATCGGCAAGCACATCCTGATGGCCTATCTGCCTCCCGAGCAGGCCGTCGCGGGCGAGCGGCTCCTGGTCGAGTACCTGGGCGAGCGGTACCCGGTCACGGTCGTCGTGGCCGACGCGACCCCCGTCTTCGACCCCGAGAACACCCGCATCCGGAGTTAGGCTGGTGGGCGCATGCCGCTGAACATTCTCTGCTGCGTGAAGCGCGTGCCGATGACCGGCGGGCGGATCGTGCTCACGGCCGACGAGCAGGCGATCGAGACGCGCCACCTGGGCTTCACGATCAGCCCGCACGAGGAGTGCGGCGTCGAGGAGGCGGTGCGGCTGGTCGAGGCCAACGGCGGCAGCTCGACCGTGCTCACCCTCGGCCCGCCGGAAGCCGAGGAGCAGCTGCGAGACGCGATGGCGCTCGGCATCGACCGCGCCGTCCTGCTGCAGGCCGGCGCCGAGCTGGACGGCCAGGCCACGGGCGCCGCGATCGTCGAGGCGATCGAGGCTGAGCGGGCGGCCGGCACCGAGTACGACCTGATCGTCTTCGGCAACGAGTCGGCCGACGCCGGCGGCTACCAGGTCGGCATCCGCGTCGCCCACGCGCTCGGCCGCCCCTGCGTCACCGGCCTCAAGGGCATCGCACTCGACGGCGGGCGCCTGCGCTGCGAGCAGGAGGTGGCGGGCGGCCGGGACGTCTACGAGGTGGCGCTGCCGGCGGTCGTCACGGTGAGGGAGGGCCTGAACCTGCCCCGCTACCCGTCCGTGCCGGGCCGGATGCGGGCGAAGCGCAAGCCGCTGGACACGCGGCCGGTGACGGCGGCCGGCGCCGGGCTCGAGAAGGTGCGGCTGGTCGTGCCCGAGGGACAGCGCACGCAGGCCGAGATCCTCGGCACGGGCCCGGATGCCGCTCCCGCCGTCGTCGAGGTGCTGCGCCAGGCGGGCGTGCTGTGAGCGTGCTCGTCCTGATCGAGGCCGCCGGGGGTGCGGCCGACGACCTCTCCCGGCAGGCGGCCACGCTCGCGCGCGCCTACGCGGAGGCCGCGGGCGAGCCGCTCGAGGCGGTGCTGGTCGGGCCGGATGCGGCCGCGGCCGCCGCCGGCCTGGGCGAGCTGGGGATCTCGGCCGCCCACGTCGCGGTGCACGAGGGCCTGGAGGCGTACGCCCCCCAGGCGTGGGGGCGGGCGCTGGCCGGGCTGGTGGGACGGGACGCTCCGGCGGCCCTGATCGCACCCGGCAGCGACCGCGCGACCGAGGCGATGGCCCACGCGGCGGCGTTCTGCGACCTCCCGCTCGCGGCCAACTGCACCCGGGCGGCGCCCGGCGATCCCGCCGCGGTCACGCGGCTGCGCTGGGGCGGAAGCCTGCTCGAGGAGGCGTACCTGCACGGCCCGACCAAGCTCCTGACGGTCGCGCCGCACGCCGTCGAGGCCGCCGCCGCGGCGACGCCAGCGCAGACGTCGGTCTCGGAGTTCGCCCCCGACCTCACCGACGCCGACCTGGCCGTGCGCGTCGTCGAGCGCGCCCAGGCCGACACCGGCGGCGGCGTCTCGCTCGCCGACGCGAAGGTGGTCGTGAGCGGCGGACGCGGGGCCGGCTCCGCCGACGGCTTTGCGCCGATCGAGGCACTGGCCGCGGCGCTCGGCGGCGCGGTCGGCTGCTCGCGCGCCGTCACCATCGCGGGGTGGCGCCCGCACACCGACCAGGTCGGGCAGACGGGCACCAAGATCGCGCCCGAGATCTACATCCCCTGCGGCATCAGCGGCGCCACCCAGCACATGGCCGGGTGCAAGGGCGCCAAGCGCATCCTCGCGATCAATACCGACCCCGAGGCGCCGATCGTCGCGAACGCCGACTACGCCGTCATCGGCGACCTGCACGAGGTGCTTCCGGCGATCGCCGCCGCGGTGCAGAAGGCGAGGGGCGGATAGACCCGGTCGCCCTCGCCGCGCTCCTGGTCGTGCTCGCGGTGGCGGGCGGGCTCTTCGGGCGCCGGGCGCTTCTGCTCGTGCGGCTGGTGCGGGCCGCGCAGCCCGTCGACCGCTCGGGTGAGGTGCCGGCACGGCTGCGCAACGAGGCCGTGATCGCGCTCGGCCAGCGCAAGCTCCTGCAGCGGCTGGGGCCGGGGCTGATGCACGCGTTCATCTTCTGGGGCTTCCTCGTCCTCCTGCCCACCATCCTGATGGCGATGATCGCGATCGCCGACCGCGGGCAGACGATCCCGTGGCTCGGCCGCCAGGGCTGGTTCGCCCTGCTCGTCGACGCCTTCTGCGTGCTCGTGCTCGCGGGCGTCGTGGCGGCGTTCGCGATCCGCAAGATCCAGCGTCCGGCGCGGTTCCAGGGCAGCCACATGGCGGAGGCCGACCTGATCCTGGTGCTGATCGCGGGCATCGTGGCGACGATGCTCCTGTGGCACGGCTCGCTGATCGCGCTGCACCTGAACGAGTGGCCGTCCGGCTGGTCGCCGGTCTCGAAGGCGCTCTCGCACCTGTTCGGCCACGGCTCGGCGACGCACGACGCGGAGCGGGCGCTCGTGTGGGCGCACATCCTGATCGTGCTCTCGTTCCTGGTGTACCTGCCGGGATCGAAGCACCTTCACATCGCCACCGCGGTCGTGAACGTCTACTTCGGCCGCACTCGCGGGCGCGGGCGCCTGGAGCCGCTGCGCTTCGACGAGGAGGGTCCCGAGGAGGACATGCGCCTCGGCTCCGGCACGGTCGCCGACATGACCTGGAAGCAGGTCGTCGACGCGTACTCGTGCACCGAGTGCGGCCGCTGCCAGGACGCCTGCCCGGCGTGGGCGACCGGCAAGGCGCTCTCGCCGAAGCTCCTGATCATGGGGCTGCGCGACCAGCTCTTCGCCGAGGGGCCGGCCGCACTCGCCGCCAGGGCGGCGGGGGAGCCGGCGGCGCTCTCGCCGCTCGTCCCGAACGCGGTCACGGACGACGTCGTCTGGGACTGCGTCACCTGCGGCGCGTGCGTCCGCGAGTGTCCCGTGTCCATCGAGCACATCGACCACATCGTCGACCTGCGCCGGCACCTGGTGATGGCGGAGGCGCGCTTCCCCGCCGAGGCCGAGCCGATGCTGCGCGACGTCGAGCGGTCGTCCAACCCGTGGGGCAAGGCGCAGTCCGACCGCGCCGCGTGGGCCGACGGGCTGGGGGTGCGCGTGCTCGAGCCGGGCGATCCCGCTCCCGAGGTGCTCTACTGGGTGGGGTGCGCCGCCTCGTTCGACGAGCGCGCCCGCGCCTCGGCCGAGTCGACGGCGAAGCTGCTCCAGGCGGCCGGTGTCGACTTCGCCATCCTCGGCCCGCGCGAGGCCTGCACGGGCGACCCGGCCCGGAGGATGGGCAACGAGTACGTGTTCCAGGCGTTCGCCGAGCAGAACGTCGAGACGCTGAACGAGTCCGGCGTCCGCAAGATCGTCACGTCCTGCCCGCACTGCTTCAACACGCTCGCCAACGAGTACCCGGACTTCGGCGGCGCCTACGACGTGGTGCACCACTCCGAGCTGCTGGCCGGGCTCGTGCGCGAGGGCCGGATCGCGCCGGCCGCGGGCGACCGCCGCATCACGTATCACGACTCCTGCTACCTGGCCCGGCACAACGACGTCGCGGCCGAGCCGCGCGAGCTGGTCGCCGCCGTCGGCCAGCCGGTCGAGATGGCGCGCAGCGGCAAGCGCACCTTCTGCTGCGGGGCCGGCGGGGCGCACATGTGGATGGAGGAGCGCGGCGGCGCCATCAACGAGGAGCGGGTGCGCGAGGCCGCCGAGACAGGCGCCGACACGCTCGCGGTGGCCTGCCCCTACTGCACGATCATGCTCGACGACGGCGTGCGCACGTCGGGCCGCGAGCTGCGCGTCGCCGACGTGGCCACCCTGCTGGCCGAGTCGGTCGCCGCCGATCCGTCCGCGCAGCCGCCACCCGGGTAGACGGCTACGCGGCCCAGGCTGAGGCCGCCCGGCCGATCTCGTCGATCGGGACCGGCGGCGAGAGCAGGTACCCCTGGATGGCGTCGCAGTCGAGCGCCTGGAGGATGCGCCGGTCGGACGTCGTCTCGACGCCCTCGGCGACCACCCACATCCCCAGCGCGTGGGCGAGGTGGATGGTGGAGGCCACGATCGTCTTGGCCTTCGGGTTGTCGGCCAGGCCGGTCACGAAGGAGCGATCGAGCTTGAGCGAGTCGACCTCGAGGTCGCGCAGGTAGGGCAGGGACGAGTAGCCGGTGCCGTAGTCGTCGATGGACACCGCGACACCGAGCGTCCGCAGGCCGCCGATCAGGGAGCGCGCCCGCACGCGGTCGGCCATCAGGCTGTCCTCCGTGATCTCGATCTCGAGCGCGTTGGGTGGCAGGCCGGCCTGGTTCAGGAGCCGGGCGATGTCGCGTGCGAGCGTCGAGTCGAGGATCGCGATCGGTGGAACGTTCACCGCCACCGTCAGGTCCAGCCTGCGTCCGCGCAGCCAGGCGATGTCGCGCAGCGCGGTCTCGAGCACGTGCAGCGTCAGGTCGTACATGAGCCCGGCCCGGTCTGCGATCGGCAGGAAGAGCGACGGCGGCATCAGCGACCCGTCGGGCATGCGCCAGCGCACGAGCGCCTCGAGGCCGTACATGCGCGAGGAGCGCAGGCTGGCCTTGGGCTGGTAGTGCACCTCGATCGCGCCCTCCGCCATCGCGTCGCGCAGGCGCTCGGCGGTCGCGATCCGCTCGGGCGAGCGCGCGTCGGCCTCCGGCCGGTAGACCTCGTGGCGCGTCCGCATCCGCTTCGCCTCGTACATGGCGACGTCGGCCTGCCGGAGCAGATCGGCGCCGCCGGCATCGCCGCTCGCGAGCGCGATCCCGGTGCTCGCGCCGATCCGGACGGTGATGCCCGCAACGTCGAATCCGGTCTCGAGCGCATCGGCGAGGCCGCCGGCGACCGTGCGCGCCGCGGCTTCGTCGCACCCGCGCACGAGCACTCCGAACTCGTCGCCCCCGAGGCGGACGAAAACGTCGTCGGGCCGCACGAGCCGCACCAGCCGGTTGGCCATCGCACGCAGCAGCTCGTCGCCGGCGGCGTGGCCGAGCGTGTCGTTCACCTCCTTGAAGCCGTCCAGGTCGATCAGGAGCAGGGCGAAGGGCTCGCGGTGCCGGCTTGCCGACCGCAGCGCCGACTCGAGCCGGCGGCGGTTGCCGAGGCCGGTCAGGTCGTCGGTCACCGCGAGCCGGCGCGCGACCTCGAGGCCGACGTTCTCTCTCGCCGTCCAGATCAGCCGGGTCATGCCGGCGATCACGGCCAGCATCGCGACGACCTGCGCGAACACGGGCACATGGAAGGCAATGCCCGAGCCCAGGACGGCGAGCGCGATCGCCGTGCAGCCGACCGTCGGCGCCAGCGCCCGCCAGCCCGACACGGCGTGGTGCGAGCGGGTCGCGCCCGGCAGCCACGCCGCGACGGTGAACGCGGCGATGGCAAGGCTCCACAGGAGCTCGATCACCTCGGTGACGCCGAGCGTGACGGTCGTCGTCACCATCAGCAGGTCGGCCGCTGACTGGACCGCGATTGCGAGGACGATCGCCATCCAGGCGGCGCCGGCGCGCCAGGAGAAGAACGCCAGCGTGCCGATGGCCGCGGCCGCCAGCACGATGTCCCCGACGACGTAGGCGTGCAGGATGAGCTCGGCCGGGATCGAGCCGGAGATGCTCAGGCCGGGCGAGTCGAACGCCGTCCACACCGCGCCCACCGCGAGCGCGGCGACGGCGCCGTCGATCCACATGCTGGGACGGAACCCGACGGCGCGCTCGCGCACGAGCAGCCCGAGGGCGAGGAACAGCAGCGGGTACTCGGCCAGGTAGGCGGCGTCGGCGAGCGACGGCACGGGCGGGTTGGCGGGGTCGGGGAAGGCGGCGGCGCAGTACGCGTTCCCGGCGACGAACAGGGCGAGCGCCGCGACGACGACGATCCACGGAGCGCGCTCCGACCGCACCCGGCGGATACGTGCGGCGACGAGCCCTGCCGCCACGAGCGGGACGACGAACCCCCCCAGGGTATCCGCCGCCGGGTAGAGGCCGGCGAGCGCGCAGACCGCCTCCGCGGCGAGCGCGGCGGCGAGGACGAGGCGTCCGCCGAGGACGAGCCGGGGGGCCGCCGCGGACGCGGGCTGGGACAGGCGTTGCGCCACCCCCTTAACGGTCGGCGCGGGTGCGGCGGCCCGCATGCCGCAAGCGGCCGGGCCGCGCTCGCCGGATTGCGGTAGCCGTGCGGCCGCCGCCGGTGAGGGCGCCCCGAAGTCCCTCCCCCCATAGGGTGATGCACTATTGGCAATAAGTACCGACTACTTGGTCACGATGCAAACGCGCACGGGCATCTCATGGAGCGATCCGTCGGGCGCGCAGGTGTCCATGCTCGACGGCACCCCATACCGTCTCGAGCACACCGGCGAACGGTGGATCATGGCGTCGATCGCGCCGTCGATCGAGGGCGTGATCGGGTACCCGCCGCACGAGCTCGTCGGGGAGCACGGCCGGTCGTGGGCCACGATCATCCACCCCGACGACGTCGAGGCCGTGACCGTCTGCTTCCGTGAGGCGATA
The DNA here is from genome assembly GCA_963843705.1 of uncultured Actinomycetes bacterium. Lineage (GTDB taxonomy): Bacteria > Actinomycetota > Thermoleophilia > Gaiellales > JAICJC01 > JAICJC01. The sequence continues at coordinate 746,716 of CAWJLQ010000005.1, read as the reverse complement.
CGGCACGACGCGCCCTACGCGATCGAGTACCGGCTCCGGCATGCCGACGGGTCGACCCGCTGGGTGCAGGGGCACGCTCAGCCGGTGCGGGACGCCGGCGGGGCCGTCGTCGCCGTGAACGGCGTCTGGTTCGACGTCACCGAGCGCCGCTCCGGTGAGGAACGGCTCGCCCATCTCGCGCTGCACGATCCGCTGACGGACCTGCCGAACCGGGCGCTGTTCCAGGAGCACCTGACGGTGGCCATCGCGAACGCGCGGCGAAGCGGCGCCGGCGGGGCGGTGCTCTTCATCGACCTCGACGACTTCAAGCTCGTGAACGACGGCTTCGGACACGCGGTCGGCGACGAGCTGCTCGTGATGGTGGCCCAGCGCCTGCGCCAGTCGTGCCGAGCGGGCGACGTGGTGGCCCGCCAGGGCGGCGACGAGTTCCTCGTGCTCGTGCAGGGCGGCGCCGGCGACGCCTCGCCGGAGACCGCCGCGCAGACGGTCGCCGGCAACCTGCGGTCGGCGCTTGCCAGGCCGTTCACCGTCGCCGGCACCGACCTCTACGTGACCCCCAGCATCGGCGCGAGCCTGTTCCCCGCCGACGGCGATAGGGCCGAGACGCTCCTCAAGCACGCCGACATCGCCATGTACGCGGCCAAGGAGAGCGGCCGTGACGGCTACCGCCTCTACCAGCCGCCGACGCGCGACTCGAGCGTCGAGCTCGCGCTGGCGACGCAGCTGCGCACCGCCGAGCGGCGGGACGAGCTCGAGCTCTACTACCAGCCGATCGTCGACCTGTCCCAGTCCTGCATCGTCGGCGCCGAGGCGCTCCTGCGCTGGAACCACCCCGAGGCCGGGCTGCTGCTGCCGGGCGAGTTCCTGCCGGCCGCCGAGCGCACCGGCCTGATCCGTCCGATCACGAGCTGGGTGCTCGAGCGCGCCTGCATCGAGGCCCGGCGCTGGTGCGACCACGACCTCGACCTCTACGCGTCCGTCAACCTGCCCCCGTGCTCCTGGCACCCCGCGGCGATCCGGCGGGTGATCGCGACGGTCGAGTCGTTCGGCCTCTCCCCCGACCGGATCATGATCGAGCTGACGGAGCAGGCCGCCATGTCCGACACGACTGATCTCGAGGTGCTCCTGGCCGAGATCCACTCGCGGGGGCTGCGGCTCGCGATCGACGACTTCGGCACCGGCTACTCCTCGCTGGGGCGGCTGCGCCGGCTGGGCCCGAGCCAGATCAAGATCGACCGGTCGTTCGTGCGCGAGCTGCCCGACCGCGACGCCGGCGTGCTGGTCGAGACCATGCTCACGATGGCGCACAAGCTCGGCATCCAGTGCCTCGCCGAAGGCATCGAGACCGAGGAGCAGCTGGCGTTCCTGCGCGAGCACGGCTGCCAGTTCGGCCAGGGCTACCTGTACAGCCCGCCGCTGCCGACGGCCCGGCTCAACGCCCTGCTCACGGGCGACCGGCGCGAAGCCGCGTAGAAACCCGAACACCCGGAGCGTCGGATTCCCCGATGCGGCCCCCCGTGCGCGCTATGCATCCTTGGGGTTCATGAGCCTGCGCCGCTCCGATCTCACGTCCCTGCCGGACCTCGCCCACGGCCGGTCGACCGCCGGCCCCGTGCGCAGGGAACGGCCGCTGTACGTCGACCTGCTGCCCCCGTGCAACCACGCCTGCCCCGCCGGCGAGAACGTGCAGGCCTGGATGGCGCACGTCCAGGCGGGCCGGTTCGAGGAGGCGTGGCGCGTGATCGTGGCCGACAACCCGTTTCCGGCCGTCCACGGGCGGGTCTGCTACCACCCGTGCGAGGACTCCTGCAACCGGGCGGAGCTCGATACGCCGGTCTCGATCCACTCGGTCGAGCGGTTCGTCGGCGACATGGCCCTCGAGCGCGGATGGGCATTCGACCCTCCGCAGGCGGCGACGGGCAGGCGGGTGCTCATCGTCGGCGCGGGGCCGAGCGGGCTGTGCGCCGCCTACCACCTCGCCCGCCGCGGCCACGAGGTCGAGATCCACGACTCGGGCGCCGAGGCCGGCGGGATGCTGCGGTTCGGCATCCCGGCCTATCGCCTGCCGGCCGAGGTGCTCGCCGGCGAGGTGCGCCGGATCGAGGCTCTGGGCGTCCGGATCGTCCTCGACCACACCGTGACCGACGTCCTCGCGGAGCAGCGCGAGGGCGGATTCGACGCCGTGTTCGCCGCCGTGGGCGCCCACATCGCCAAGCGCGTGGACATCCCCGCGAGCGATGCGGGCCCGGTGATCGACGCCATCGCGCTCCTGCGCAGCGTGGCGTCGGGCGAGCGGCCCCGGATCGGGCGGCGGGTGGCCGTCTACGGCGGCGGCAACACCGCCATGGACGCGGCCCGCGTCGCCAGGCGGCTGGGGGCCGAGGAGGCGATGATCGTCTACCGGCGCACGCGTCAGCAGATGCCGGCGCACGAGGAGGAGGCGGTCGAGGCCGAGCGCGAGGGGGTGCGCATCAACTGGCTGCGGACGATCGCCGCATTCGACGGGCCGGAGCTGCGGGTCGAGGTGATGGAGCTGGACGACCAGGGCAGGCCGCAGCCGACCGGCCGGTTCGAGACGCTCGCGGCCGATGCGGTGGTGCTGGCCCTCGGCCAGGAGGCCGACACCGACTTCCTGCGCCGCGTCCCCGGCATCGAGGTCGCGCGCGACGGCGTGGTCGCCGTGTCGGCGTCGCTGCAGACGTCACACGACGGCCTCTTCGCCGGCGGCGACATGGTGCCCGGCGAGCGCAGCGTCACCATCGCGGCCGGGCACGGGAAGTCGGCCGCCCGGCACATCGACGCGTACCTCCACGGCACGACCTACGCACGACCGCCCAGGCACGACCTGGCCGCGTTCGAGGGCATGCACGTGTGGTACTTCGGCGACGCGCCCGAGCGGGTGCAGCCGGAGCAGCCGCCCGAGGCGCGCACGGCCGGGTTCGGCGAGGTCGTCGGCGGGCTGGACGCCGCGGCCGCGGTCTACGAGGCCGGCCGGTGCCTGTCGTGCGGCAACTGCTTCGAGTGCGACGGCTGCCTGGGTGCGTGCCCCGAGGATGCGGTGGTGAAGCTCGGTCCCGGCAAGCGGTACCGGTTCGACTACGACCGCTGCACCGGCTGCGGGGCCTGCTACGACCAGTGCCCCGTCCACGCGATCGACATGGTGCCGGAGGGCTGATGCGGGTCGTCATGGACGGCAACGAGGCGGCTGCGTCGGTCGCCTACCGGCTGAACGAGGTCTGCTGCATCTTCCCGATCACGCCCTCGTCGCCGATGGCCGAGCTGGCCGACCAGTGGACGAGCGAACGGCGCCCGAACGTGTGGGGGACGGTGCCGACCGTGGTCGAGATGCAGAGCGAGGGCGGCGCCGCCGGCGCCCTGCACGGGGCGCTCCAGGCCGGGGCGCTCGCGGCGACGTTCACGGCCTCGCAGGGGCTGCTCCTGATGATCCCCAACATGTACAAGATCGCCGGTGAGCTCACGCCGGCCGTCTTCCATGTCGCCGCGCGGTCGCTCGCCGCGCAGGGGCTGTCCATCTTCGGCGACCACTCCGACGTGATGGGCGTCCGGCAGACGGGCTTCGCGCTGCTCGCGTCCGCCTCGGTGCAGGAGGCGCACGACCTGGCGGCGGTCGCGCAGGCGGCCACGCTGCGCTCGCGGGTGCCGTTCGTGCACTTCTTCGACGGCTTCCGCACGTCGCACGAGCTGAACACGGTCGAGCGCCTCTCCGACGACGACCTGCGGGCGCTCGTGCCCGAGGAGCTCGTCCGCGCCCACCGCGGCCGGGCGCTCTCGCCCGATCGCCCCTTCATCCGCGGCACCGCCCAGAACCCGGACGTCTACTTCCAGGGCCGCGAGACGGTGAACCCGTTCTACGACTCGGCCGAGGAGATCGTCGCCGCCGCGATGGCCGAGCTGGGGCAACGCACCGGGCGCCCGCTGGAGACGGTGTCCTACACGGGCCATCCCGAGGCCGAGCGGGTGATCGTGATCATGGGATCCGGCGCCGTGACGGCGCGCAGGACGGTCGAGCACCTGGTCGCCGACGGCGAGCGGGTGGGCGTGGTGCAGGTGCGGCTGTACCGGCCGTTCCCGGCCGCGCGCCTGCTCGCCGTCCTGCCGCCGAGCGCCCGCCGCGTGGCCGTGCTCGACCGCACGAAGGAGCCGGGATCCGCCGGCGAGCCGCTCTACCTCGACGTCACCGCCACCCTGGCCGGCGCCCATACGGCCGGCGAGCGCGAGCTGCCCGACGTCACCGGCGGGCGCTACGGGCTGGGGTCGAAGGAGTTCACGCCCGGGATGGTCGCCGCCGTGCTGGCCGAGCTTGCGGCCGGCCGGCCGAAGAGGCGGTTCACGGTCGGAATCCACGACGACGTGGGCGGGACCAGCCTGGCCTACGACGACGGGCTCGACATCGAGCCGGCGCAGACGGTGCGGGCCGTGTTCTTCGGGCTCGGCTCGGACGGCACGGTCGGCGCGAACAAGAACACGATCAAGATCCTCGGCGACGAGGCGAACCTGCACGCCCAGGGCTACTTCGTCTACGACTCGAAGAAGTCGGGGTCGCAGACGGTCTCGCACCTGCGCTTCGGGCCCGAGCCGATCGAGGCGCCCTACCTGGTGCGCGGCGCGAGCTTCGTCGGCTGCCACAAGTTCAACCTGCTGGAGCGGGTTGACGTGCTCGACCGGGCCGCGTCCGGCGCGACCCTGCTGCTCGACTCGCCGCTCCCGTCCGACCGCGTGTGGGACGCGCTGCCGCTCTCCGTGCAGAAGCAGGTGCTGGCCAAGGGGATCCGCGTCCACGCCGTGGACGCAGGCCGCGTCGCCCGCGAGGCGGGGCTGCCCGGACGCACGAACACCGTGCTGCAGACGTGCTTCTTCGCGCTCTCGGGGGTGCTTCCCCCCGAGCAGGCGATCGAGCGGATCAAGGCGGCGATCGAGCACACCTACGCCCGCCGCGGCGCCGAGGTCGTGGCCCGCAACCACGCCGCCGTCGACCGCGCGCTCGACGGCCTGCACGCCGTCGAGGTGCCCGGCCGGCTCACCGCCACGCACGACGTGGCCGCACCGGTGCCCGACTCGGCGCCCGAGTTCGTACGGACGGTCACCGCGGCCATGCTGGCGGGGCGCGGCGACGGGTTGCCGGTGAGCGCGATGCCGGTCGACGGCACCTTCCCCAGCGGCACCGCGGCGTTCGAGAAGCGCAACGTCTCCGACCTGGTGGCGGTCTGGGACGCGGACACGTGCATCCAGTGCGGCAACTGCAGCTTCGTCTGCCCGCACAGCGTGATCCGGTCGCGGTTCTACGACGCGGCCGACCTCGACGGCGCCGCCGACACGCTCCCGCACGCGCCCCTCGACGCCCGCGGCCTGCCGGACGCGCGCTTCACGCTGCAGGTCTACGTCGAGGACTGCACCGGCTGCGGCCTCTGCGTCGAGGCCTGTCCCGTGCACGCCGCCACCGATCCGGGCCGCAAGGCGATCAACCTCGAGCCGCGCGAGCCGCTGCTCGAGACCGAGCGCGAGCGGATCGCCGTCTTCGAGCGGCTGCCGGTCAACGACCGCTCCCGCGTCGACTTCGGCACCGTCCGCGGCGCGCAGTTCCTCGAGCCGCTGTTCGAGTTCTCCGGTGCGTGTGCGGGCTGCGGCGAGACGCCCTACCTGAAGCTGCTCTCCCAGCTCTTCGGCGACCGCCTGATGATCGCGAACGCCACCGGCTGCTCGTCGATCTACGGCGGCAACCTGCCGACGACGCCGTGGACGAGCGACGCGGACGGCCGCGGGCCGGCGTGGTCGAACTCGCTCTTCGAGGACAACGCCGAGTTCGGCCTCGGCTTCCGGCTCACCGCCGACGTGCACGTGCAGCTCGCGCGCGAGCGGCTCGCGGCGCTGCGGCCGCGATTCGGGGACGATGAGCTCGTCTCGGCGATCCTGGAGGCGCCGCAGGCGACGGAGTCGCAGCTGCGCGCGCAGCGGCTGCGGGTCGACCGGCTGAAGCGGCTGCTCGAGGCCGTCTCCGGGTCGGAGGCCGACGACCTGCGCAGCGTGGTCGACCATCTGGTGCGGCGCAGCGTCTGGATCGTCGGCGGCGACGGCTGGGCGTACGACATCGGCAGCGGCGGTCTCGACCACGTCCTCGCCGGCGGCCGGGATGTGAACGTGCTCGTGCTCGACACCGAGGTGTATTCGAACACGGGCGGCCAGATGTCCAAGGCCACGCCGCTCGGGGCGGTGGCCAAGTTCGCCGCCGCGGGCAAGCAGGTGCCGAAGAAGGATCTCGCGCTGCAGGCGATCGCCTACGGCAACGTCTACGTCGCCCGGGTGGCGATGGGCGCCGACGCCCGCCAGACGCTGCGCGCACTGCGCGAGGCGGAGGCGTACCCGGGCCCGTCGCTGGTGATCGCCTACAGCCACTGCATCGCCCACGGCATCGAGATCCGCACGGGCCTCGACCAGCAGCGCCGGGCGGTGGCGAGCGGGTGCTGGCCGCTCCTCCGCTACGACCCGGTGGCACGCCAGGAGGGCGCGAACCCGTTCCTGCTCGACTCCCCCCGACCGCGGATGCCGCTGCGCGACTACACGGCCCGCGAGCTGCGCTTCCGGTCGCTGGCGGTGACCGACCCGGCCGAGGCCGAGCGCCTGGCCGCTCTCGCCCAGGAGGAGGTCGATCGGCGCTGGCAGGTGTACGAGGAGATGGCGACCCGAGGGCCGGAGGCGTTCCCCGGCGCCGGAAAGGCGGAGGCATGACCGATCTGGCCGGCGACTACCTGGGCCTGCGCCTGCGCAATCCGCTCGTGGCCTCGGCCTCGCCGCTCTCGCAGACCGTGGACGGCATCCGCCGGCTGGCCGGCTCCGGCGTCGGCGCGGTGGTGCTCTACTCGCTCTTCGAGGAGCAGCTGCAGCGCGAGGCCGACGCGTTCGCCACGCTTGGCGAGGCCGGCACGGAGAGCTTCGCAGAGGCGCTCACCTATCTGCCCGACCTGGCCGACGGCGCCGGCTCGTCGCGCCAGTACCTGAGCCTGCTCGAGCGCGCCTCGGCGGCGGTCGACGTGCCGCTGATCGCGAGCCTGAACGGAGTCAGCCAGGGCGGGTGGGTCACCCACGCCCGCGAGATGCAGGACGCCGGCGCCGCCGCGCTCGAGCTGAACATGTACGACGTCCCGGGCGATCCGGCCACGGCCGGCCGCGACGTCGAGGCGCGCCAGGTCGAGGTGCTCGAGCGCGTCCGCGAGACGGTCACGATCCCGGTGGCGGTCAAGATGAGCCCGTACTTCAGCTCGATCGGCGAGATGGCGCTGCGCCTCGACGCTGCCGGCGCCGCCGGCCTCGTCCTCTTCAACCGCTTCATCCAGCCCGACATCGATCCGGACACCCTGACCGTCTCCCCGCGGGTGGAGCTGTCGACGCCCGCCGAGGCCCGGCTCCCGCTGACCTGGATCGCGATCCTGTGCGGGCGGGTGCGCGGCTCGCTGGCCGCGTCCGGCGGGGTCGACGGCCCCGCCGACGTGGCGCGGCACCTGCTCGCCGGCGCCGACGTGGTGATGACGACCTCGGCGCTCCTGCGGCACGGCCCGGGCCACGCGGCGGTGCTGCTCGACGGGCTCGGCGACTGGCTGAGCGCGCACGGGTTCGGGTCGGTCGGCGACGCCCGCGGCCTGCTCAGCGTCGCCCGCGAGCAGGCGGGCGGCCGGGCCGACCGCAGCGGCTACGTCGGCGTGCTCGAGGCCGCCAAGCGCACCTACGCCGGGGACTGGTAGTCCGTCATCCCTCACGGCTGGGCAGGCGCTCGGCGTCGCGCAACGCCCGCCACTCGCGCTCGAGGATGGCGTAGTCGAGCTCGCTCTGCCACTCGCCCTTCACCCACTCGTTCTCGACGAGCAGGGCCTCGCGGCGCATCCCGAGCTTCTCGAGCACGCGCGCCGACGCGGCGTTTCGCGCCTCCAGGCGGCCGACGATCCGGTGCAGGCCGCAGGCGCCGAAGCCGAAGTCGATCAACGGCCGGGCGGCCTCGGTGGCGAATCCGCGGCCGTGGTGGTCGGGGTGGAACACGAATCCGATCTCGCCCAGCCGGTGCTCGCTGCTGACCCAGTGCAGGATGCAGCCGCCGATCAGCTCGCCCGTGTCCCGGCGCACGCACGCGACGGAGATCGTGTCGCCCTCGTTGCGCAGGGCCGTCTCGCCCATCTTGCGCTCCAGGATCGTCCGCACCTCGTCGGCGCCGCGCGGCTCCGAGTAGAGCCAGCGGTTGACGTCGGCCCGCGACTGGATGGCGAGCACGGCGTCGAAGTCGCCGCGCTCGTACGGCCGCAGCAGCAGACGTTCGGTCTCGATCGGGAACTCGGGCGCGAACATGGCCCCGGCATTGTGCCCGGCGCCCGCGGCCTACACGCCCAGCTCGCGCAGCACCTCGCGGTTGTGGCGGGCGTCGTCGCGCAGCGAGCCGATCGTCTGGCCGATGCGCAGGTGCCGGTCCTGCTCGACGACCACCCAGTCGTCGTACCCGAGCCGGCGCAGGCGGGCGACGATCGCCGCCAGGTCGACGCTGCCCTCGCCGAACCGGCAGAACACGCCCCGCCGCCACGCCTCCTCGAGCCCGAGGCCGTGGGTGCGGATCTCGTCCATCACGCCGCCGTTGACGTCCTTGAGGTGCACGTGCGAGACCAGCTCGCCGTACGTGTCCAGGAACGCCACCGGATCGCCGCCGCCGAAGAGCGAGTGGCCGCTGTCGAAGCAGAATCCCAGCAGGCTCGGGTCGACGAGCGACGCGAACCGGTCGATCTCGCGCGGCGTCTCGACGTACGTTCCGCCGTGGTAGTGGAACGCCGGCCGGTAGCCGCGGTCGAGGCAGCGCTCGGCCGCCCGCTGGGCGTTGGCGGCCAGGAGCTCGAAGCGGGCGTCGGAGAGCCACGTGTCGGGCAGCTGCTCGATGCGGCCGGCGCCCGTCATCCGCTCCGGCTCGCAGAACGCGTCGGAGATCAGGGCCAGCGGGCGGGTGCCCCCCGGCGGCGTCGTGGCGTCGAGGATGCCAAGCGCGCGATCGAGGAACGCGAAGTCCTCGGCCACGTGCTCGCGCCGGGAGAGGCGCAGCGGCAGGAACGACCCCACCAGCGCCAGGCCGCGCTCCTCGAGCGCCGCCGCGGTGGCGGCGTGGTCGCCGAAGTAGCCGGGAGGTCCGAGCTCGGTGCCTTCGTAGCCCGTGTCCGCCATCGCGTCGAGGACGTCGATCGGGTCGGGCAGCCCCTCGTCGTCGCTCGTCAGCTCGAAGACGCCGAACGACACGGGCGCCGATGCGACTCTCATGCGGATTCCTCTCCGGTCAGGGGGACGCGCGGGTCGCGCTCGAGCTCCGCCCAGGCCGCGCGCGTCCAGGCCAGATCGGGGTCGTCCTCGGCAGCCATCGAGCGCTGCTCGGCGGCGAGGGCGTTCAGGTAGTAGCCGTGGTATCCGTGCGCCGCGCAGAACGGGTGGTAGCCGCGCGGCACGAGCAGCACGTCCAGATCGCGCACGGTCCACGTCTCGTCGAGGTCGCCGGTGCGGCTGTAGAGCCGTTGCACGCCGAACGCCTCCGGCCGTTCGAAGCGGTAGGCGTACACCTCCTCGAGGTCGTTCTCGACCGGCAGCCGCTCGACCTCGTGCTTGTGCGGCGGGTAGGACGACCAGTTGCCCGCCGGCGTCAGCACCTCGACCACCAGCAGCCGCTGGGCGGGGAACTCGGGCGGGATGATGTGGTTGATCTGGCGGGTGGCGTTGCCCGCGCCGCGCACCTCGACCCGCACGTCCCCGGGCGGGATCGCCCGCACCGGGTGGGCCGCCTCCGCCCGGGCGGCGCACACGCCGACCAGGCCCTCGCCCTCGACCACGCAGTCCGAGCCGGGCGGCAGGTAGAGCGACCGGGGCAGGCCGGCGAACGGGGATTCCCGATCGCCCAGGCCGTGCTCGTGGCCGGCGACCGTCGCGTGCAGACTGCCGCCCAGGTTCACCAGGCAGACCTCGTCGCCGCCGCTCTCGATGCGGGTGCGGCCGGCGATGCGTTGCGACCGGTACGAGAGCCAGCGCCAGCCGGCTCGCTCGGGCGTGACGGCGGGCGCGGGCGCCCGCAGCATGAGCTCGCTCACTGGAGGTCTCCTTCCGAAGGCATGGCGATCGAGCAGCCCAGCCGGGCGGCCACGTGCGCGCCGGCGCGGTTCGCGTAGTCTGCCGCGCGGCCGGGCGGGTCGCCGCGCAGCGTGCGCCAGCCGAACGCCGCCGCGAACGCGTCGCCGGCGCCGAGGCCGTTCACGACTGCGACCGCGCGGCCGCCGATGCGCTGCGGCTCGCGGCCGGCGGAATGGACGGTCGCGCCGTCGGGGCCGTGCTTCTGCACCACCGTGTGCGGTCCGAGCGCCAGCACTGCGGCGGGGTCGTTCGCCCCCGCCGCCGCCGCGATCTCCTCGTCCGAGCCGAGCACGATGCCGGCCATGCGCGCGCACAGCCGCACGGCCGCGGCGTAGTCGGCCGGATCGTCCCAGAGCATCGCCCGCCAGTCGAGGTCGAGCACGGTGGCCGCCCCGGCCCGGGCGCGGGCGTCGACGGCGGCCATGGTCGCCAGCCGCGACGGCTCGCGGGCGAGGCCGGTGCCGCTCACGTACAGCAGCGGCGCGGCGGCGATGGCGGCCAGGTCGAGCCCCGAGGCGGTGAGCTCCCAGTCGGGGCACGTGGGCGTGCGGTAGAACGTGATCGGGAAGCGGTCGGGCGGCCACGCCTCGCAGAAGGCCAGCGCGGTGCGCAGGGCCGGGTGCACGGACAGCCAGCGGCAGTCGACGCCCTCGTCCTCGAGGAAGCGGCGCACGAACCGGCCGTGCCCGTCGTCGCCCACCGCCGACACGATCGCGACGCGGACTCCGAGCCGGGCGAGCCCCGTCGCGACGTTGGCGGCGAACCCTCCGACGTACTTGTGGAAGCCCTCCACGTCCTCCAGCGGCGTCTCCAGCTGCATCGGGTACAGGTCGACGCCGGCCCGTCCCATCACCACCGCCTCCGGCCCGGCCGGGGAGGGGTACGAGGTCTGGGGCGTCGGCACAGGCGGGTTTCGATTTGGTGAAAACCCCACTTGACAAGGCGGGGCTCGAGGCAGAAGATACGCGACCGGTTGAAACGTTTCAACCCCGACCCCGAGGGGACGCTTGCAGATCGGCGTGTTCAACGACGGGCTTTCGCACCTCACGCGCGAGGCGGCCTTCGGATGGTGCGCCGATCACGGCATCGGCCGCATCGAGATGGGCGTCGGCGGCTGGGCGCGGGCCGCCGACCAGCTCGACGTCGACGCGCTCCTGCGCGAGCCGGCCGCCCGCGATCGCCTGGCCGGCGAGCTGCGCGAGCACGGGCTCGGGCTCTCGTGCGTGAACGCGGCCGGGAACCCGCTTCACCCCGATCCGGCGATCGGCACCCGCCACGCCGCGCGGGTGCGTGCCGCGATCGAGCTCGCACACCTGCTGCGCGTCGACCGCGTGGTGACCATGAGCGGCTGCCCCGGCAGCCGCGACGGCGGCGCGACGCCGGTGTTCGCGCCGTGGGCGCTGACGCCCGACGACGAGTCGCTGTGGGAGTGGCAGCTCGGCCACCGGCTGGCGCCGTTCTGGGCCGACCTCTGCGCCTGGGCGCTGCGCGCGGCGCCCGCCGTGCGGATCTGCCTCGAGCTGCACCCGGGCGCGTCCGCCTACTCGCCGGGATCGTTCCTGCGTCTGGCCCAGCACGCCGGGCCGAACCTGGGCGTCAACTTCGATCCCAGCCACTTCTGGTGGCAGGGGATCGACCCGCACGAGGTGATCGCGCAGCTCGGCCCCAGGATCGGCTTCGCCCACGGGAAGGACACGCTCGTGCACGCCGACCGCGTGCGCCGCGACGGCGTGATCGACTTCCGCTTCCCGGTCGACCCCGCCACCGCCTCGTGGCACTTCGCCGCGGTGGGCACGGGCCACGGCGTCGAGGAATGGGCGCATCTGCTGGCGGCGCTCCGGGCGGCCGGCTACGACGGCGACGTGTCGATCGAGCACGAGGACCCGCGCGTGGGCGCCGAGGAGGGGATCGAGCTTTCGCTGGCCGGGCTCCGGGACGCGCTTCAGCGGGCGGAAGTGCCGGTCGGGTGACGGTCACCATGATCGACGTCGCCCGCAGATCCGGTGTGTCGGTGGCCACGGTCTCGAACGTTCTCCACCAGACCGCGCCCGTGGCCGACGCCACCCGCAGGCGCGTGCTCGAGGCGATCGAGGAGCTCGGCTACCGCCAGAACGAGGTGGCCCGCTCGCTCAAGCGGCGGGCGACGCGCACGCTCGGCGTCGTCATCCCGGATGCGCTCAACCCCTTCCATGCCACGGTCGCGCTCCAGGTCGAGCGCCGCGCCCACCGCGACGGCTTTGCAGTGCTCATCGCCGAGACCGAGAACGACCCGGCGACGGAGTCCGACCAGGTGCGCGCCCTGGTCGGGCGGCGCGTCGACGGCGTGATCTTCCCGGCCGTCACCGCGGGCTCCACGATCCCGTCCGAGCTGCTCGACCGCGGCATCCCGGTGGTCGTCGTCTCGTTCGAGGGCAGCGATCCGCGTCTCGGCGTGATCGCCGTCGACGAGTACGCCGCCATGGAGCAGGTCGTCGAGCACCTCACCGGTCTCGGACACGAGCGGATCGCCTTCGCCCATTCCGGTGCGCACGAGGAGTCGGTCGAGAGCCGTCCGGACGCGCTGACGGCGGCGCTTCGCCGGCGCGCCCTGCGTCCGGTCGGGCTGGTGGACGACGCGACCGCCGTCTGCTGCACGAACGACGTGATCGCCATGGCCCTGATGGACCGGCTCGAGCGTGCGGGCCGGCCGGTGCCCGGCGCCGTGTCGGTGGTCGGCTTCGACGACATCCCGCTGGCCGCGCACCGCCGCATCGACCTGACCACCGTCCACCAACCCGCCGAGGAGATGGGGCGGCTCGCGGCCGAGATGGCGCTCTCGGCGATCGCGGCGGCCGAGCACGCCGCGCGCAGCGTCGTCGTGCCCGCCCAGCTCGTCGTGCGCGGATCGACCGGGCCCGCCCGGAGGGACGGCTGATGGAGGTCCGGTACGCGGGCGTGTCCAAGACCTTCGCCGGCGTCGAGGCGCTGATCGGGCTCGACCTGACGGTGCCCGACGGGACGTTCCTCGCGCTGCTCGGCCCGTCCGGGTGCGGGAAGACGACGGCGCTGCGGATCCTGGCGGGGCTGGAGGAGCCCACCTCGGGCAGCGTCTTCATCGGCGACCGCGACGTGACCCGCCTGCAGCCGAAGGACCGCGACGTCGCCATGGTGTTCCAGAGCTACGCGCTCTACCCGCACAAGAGCGTCGCCGACAACATCGCCTACCCCCTGCGCGTCCGCAAGGTGCCGAAGGAGCAGCGCGCGGCGCGGGTCGCCGAGGTCGCGCAGATGCTCTCGATCGACCCCCTGCTCGACCGGATGCCGCGCGCCCTCTCCGGCGGCCAGCGCCAGCGCGTCGCCCTCGCCCGCGCGATCGTGCGCGAGCCGCGTGCGTTCCTGATGGACGAGCCGCTGTCGAACCTCGACGCCCAGCTGCGGCTGCAGATGCGGATCGAGATCAAGCGGCTGCAGAAGCAGCTCGGCGTGACGACGCTCTACGTCACCCACGACCAGGTCGAGGCCATGACGATGGCGGACATGGTGGCGGTGATGCACGACGGTCACCTGCAGCAGCTGGCCGCTCCGGCCGACCTCTACGCCCACCCGGCAAACCTGTTCGTCGCGCGGTTCTGCGGCTCGCCGCCGATGAACGTGCTCGAGGGTGAGGCGGCTGACGGCGTGTTCCGGCATCCGACGGGGACGCTCGCGCTCCCGGCGGCGAACATCCGCGGCCCCGTCCGGCTCGGCTTCCGCCCCGAGCACGCGGCGATGGGTGCGCCCGGCGCGCAGAGCTCCCTCCGCGGCGAGGTCTACGTCGTGGAGCCGCTCGGCAACGAGACCCTGATCACGGTGTCGCTGGGCGGCGACCTGGTCAACCTGCGCGCCGCGGCGGGAGTCGAGCCCGCCATCGGCACGCCGGTCGGCCTCGCGCCCGACTCCGCGCGCCTGCACCTCTTCGATGCCACCACCGGCGCGGCCGTCGCCGCCGCGCCCCGACCCGAGGAGCCGCCGCAGCCAACCGTCCCGCCGTCCGCCGATCCAGCGCAGTCCCCCTCCGTCGTCGAATCCAGGAGCGATGCATGAGCGACCACACGACCAGTGAGCGCAGCTCGCGCTCGTACACCCGCCGCCAGATCGTGAAGGGCGCGCTCGGCACCGGCGCGGTGCTCGGACTCTCCCCGCTGGCGGCCGCCTGCGGCTCGAGCGGGAGCTCGGGCGGCAGCAGCGGCGGCAAGGCCGGCGGCTCGATCACGATCGGCACCTTCTCCGACCCGGCCATGGTCCCGTTCCAGCAGGACTTCCTGCCCAAGTTCATCAAGGAGACGGGGATCAAGGTCAACTACCAGCAGACGAACTACAACGCCTGGTACCAGAACTCGAAGACCGACGGCCTGCAGAAGACGGGCGCCTACGACATCTACGTCATGGACGACAACTGGGTGCCGGAGTACGCCGCCGGCGGGATCATCCAGAACATGACCAAGCTCGGTCTGAAGGTGAACCCGGACATCCTCGAGAAGGGCCTCGATCAGGGCTACTGGCCGCCGAAGTCCGGGCCGCGCCTGAAGGCGTTCGCCAACGATACTCCGCAGCTCTACGCCCTCGTGATCATCGACGACGTCGAGATGCTCTACTACAACAAGGACTACTTCTCGACCCCGCCGGTGACGTGGGACGACATCTACGCCGTGGCCAAGATGAAGTCGCACCCGCCGAGCCTGTACGGCTGGTCTCCCCGCGGCGTCGCCGGGAACCCGATCGTGCAGACCTACCTGCCGCTGCTGAACGCCTACGGCGGCAACTTCGCCAACGACGACTGGTCGCCGGGCTTCGCCGGCCCCGAGGGCGTCGGCGCGCTCGAGCGGCTGTTCTCGTTCATCCCCTACATGCCGTCCGGCGTTGCGGCGTTCGACACGTCGCAGGAGACGGCCGTCATGCTCCAGGGCCACTGCACGGCGATGACCGAGTACACCGGCACGGCCCACATCGTGGACGACCCGACCCAGTCCAAGGTGGTCGGCAAGATCGACTTCGCCGCGACGCCCAAGCAGGTGAAGAGCGGCCCCGCCATCGGCACGTTCATCTGCGGCATCGCGTCGGGTGCGCCGAACACCCAGGGGGCGATCACGTTCCTCGAGTGGTTCACGTCCAGCAAGGTGCAGAAGGAGTTCGCGGGCGGCGGGTCGGCCGCCGTCACCGGCTCCGCGCTGCGCGACCCGGCCCTCGCCACGAAGTACCGGTGGCTGCCGGCGATCGCCGACGCCGTCGACAACTCGATCCCCAAGCCGCGCACCCCGGACGAGCCGAAGATGGAGGACCTGCTCGGCACGGCGCTGAACCAGGCGCTCGTGCAGGCGATCGCGCAGAAGTCGAACTACACCCAGATCGCCCAGTCGCACCTGACCACGGCCGCCAACCAGATCACCGCCTACCTGAAGCAGCAAGGAACATATTGATCGTGACGGCCGATCCCCCCCACGCCAATTGGCACTCGAGACGGACGCCAATTGGCGTGGGGCTGGCCCCTGCCCGGAGGGGCGTCTAGCGCATGGCCGAGACGGTGGCGCCGCAGCCGGAGCGCGTGCGCGGCGTGCGGACGAGGCGGTTCCTGGCCAGCCCGTATCTGCTGCTCGTGCCGGCGGCGATCGCGCTCGCCGGGGTCTCGCTGTACCCGCTCTTCTACGGCGTCCGCGCCAGCATCACGCACTACCTGTACGGGCGCGACTTCGGCACCGACGGCCTCACCAACTACCGCAACGTCTGGCACGACGAGTTCTTCCGCCAGGCGATGGAGACCACCGCCCGCTACGTCGTCATCTGCGTCACCATCGAGACCCTGCTCGGGCTCGGCCTGGCCCTGCTCGTCTCGCGCGAGATCCGCTTCGGCGGCCCGATCCGGGTCGGCCTGATCCTGCCGATGACGATCGCACCCGTCGTCGTCGGCGTCATGTGGCGCCTGCTCTACGACTCCGGCGTCGGCGTCACCGACCCGCTCTTCCAGCTTTTCGGCCTGAACCCACCGGACGTGCTCGCCCACAACGGCAGCGCGTTTTGGAGCGTCGTCCTCGTCGACGTGTGGGAGTGGACGCCGCTCATCTTCCTGATCCTGCTCGCCGGCCTGCAGTCGCTGCCGCAGGAGCCGCTCGAGGCGGCGCTCGTCGACGGCGCCGGCCGCGTGCGCCTCTTCCTCGACCACACCCTGCCGCTTCTGCGCCCCGTGCTGCTGGTGGCGGTCGTGCTGCGCACGATCGACGCCATCGGGACGTTCGACCAGATCTACGTCCTCACCCAGGGCGGGCCGGGCACGGCCACGCGGCTGATCTCGATCTACGCCTACAACACGGCGTTCCTGTTCACCCAGTACGGCCAGGCGGCGGCGATGCTGATCTCGCTGCTCGCCATGGTGTTCCTGCTGATGCTCGTCGCCGTGCGGCTGATGCGGAGGACGGCCGTATGAGGGCGCGCGCCCCCCGCATCGCGCTCTACACGACGCTCGGGGTCATCCTCGTGATCGCGATCTTCCCGTTCTGGTGGATGGTCGACACGTCGCTCAAGCAGCCGGTGGACATCTTCGGCGGCGTCACCCTCTATCCCCGCCATCCGACCACGACCAACTACTCGCGGCTCTTCGACGTGTACCACTTCGGCTCGTATCTCCAGAACAGCCTCGAGGTGGTGGCGGTCTCGGTGGCTGCGAGCCTGGCCATCGGGACGCTCGCCGCCTACGCGCTGGCCCGCTTCCGGATGCGCTTCGGGCTCAACCAGTCGGCGCTGGTGGTCGCCCTGATGGTGCGGATGATCCCCGGCATCCTGCTGGTCATCCCGCTCTACATCACCCTCGCCAAGTGGGGCCTGCTCGACACCAAGCTGGGGCTGATCCTGATCTACTCCGGGCTCAACACGAGCTTCGTGATCTGGATGATGCAGAGCTTCCTGGCCGAGATCCCGCGCGACATCGAGGAGGCGGCGATGGTCGACGGCGACTCGCGCCTGTCGGCCCTCGTGCGCGTGGTCATCCCCCTCGCCGCGCCGGGCCTCGCGGCGACCGCGATCTTCAGCGTCATCACCACCTACAACGATTTCCTGATCGCGCTGTCGCTGACCTCGACGCAGAACGCCCAGACCGTCCCGGTCGGCGTGTCCACGCTGATCGGCAAGATCCAGATCGAGTACGGCCCGATGGCGGCCGCCGGAGTGATCGGCGCCCTCCCGATCGTGATCTTCGCGCTGGCCGTGCAGCGCCACTTCGTGCGCGGGCTCACGCTCGGGGCGGTGAAATGAGCACCCGGCGGATGACGACGGCGCAGGCGCTCGTGGCCTTCCTGGCCGAGCAGCGGGTCGAGCGCGACGGCGCCGCGGCGCCGCTCTTCGCCGGCGTGCTGGGCATCTTCGGCCACGGCAACGTCGCGGGCGTCGGTCAGGCGCTCCAAGAGCACGGCGGCCTGCGCTACGTGCTGCCCCGAAACGAGCAGGCGATGGTGCACACGGCCGTCGCCTACGCCCGGCACAAGAACCGCCTGCAGACGTGGGCGTGCACGTCGTCGATCGGGCCGGGCGCGACCAACATGGTGACGGGCGCGGCCCTCGCCACGATCAACCGCCTGCCGGTGCTGCTCCTGCCCGGCGACGTCTTCGCGTCGCGGCGGGTGAGCCCGGTGCTGCAGCAGCTCGAGGCGCCGGGGCAGCCGGACGCGTCGGTGAACGACGCCTTCCGGCCGGTGAGCCGCTTCTTCGACCGCATCAACCGCCCCGACCAGCTGCCCGCCTCGCTGCTCGAGGCGATGCGGGTGCTGACCGACCAGGCCGAGACGGGCGCGGTCACGCTGGCGCTGCCGCAGGACGTCCAGGCCGAGGCCCACGACTATCCGGTCGAGCTCTTCGCCCCGCGCGTGTGGCGGATCGCCCGGCCCGCGCCGGACGCCGCCGCGGTCGCGGAGGCCGCCCGCCTGATCCGGGCGGCGCGGCGGCCGCTGATCGTGGCCGGCGGCGGCGTGATCTACTCCGAGGCCACCGGTGCGCTGCGCGCGCTGGCGGAGGCCACCGGCATCCCCGTCGCCGAGACGCAGGCGGGCAAGGGCTCGCTCCCGTACGACCATGCGTCGGCGCTCGGAGCCGTCGGCGCCACGGGCACCAGGGCGGCCAATCTCGTCGCCAGGGACGCCGACCTCGTGCTGGCGGTGGGCACGCGGATGGGCGACTTCACCACCGCGTCGCGCACCGCCTTCCAGGATCCCGACGTGCGCGTCGTCGCCCTGAACGTGGCCGCGTTCGACGCGCACAAGCTGGGCGCGCTTCCGCTCGTCGGCGACGCCCGCTCCGGGCTCGAGGCGCTGACCGGCGCACTCGCCGGCCACCGGGTGCACGCCGCCCACGCCGAGCGGGCGGCGCAGCTCGGGCGGGAGTGGGACGCCGAGGTGGCGCGCCTGTACGCCGGCGAGCCCGGCGCCGCGATGACGCAGGCGCAGGCGATCGGCACGGTGAACGCGGTCTGCGACCCGCCCGACGTTGTCGTGTGTGCGGCCGGGAGCATGCCCGGCGACCTGCACAAGCTGTGGCGCACGCGCGACCCCAAGGGCTACCACGTCGAGTACGGCTACTCGTGCATGGGCTACGAGGTCGCGGGCGGCCTCGGCGTGAAGCTGGCCGACCCCGGCCGCGAGGTCGTGGTCATGGTCGGCGACGGGTCGTGGCTGCTGATGTCGTCCGAGGTCGCGACCTCCGTGCAGGAGGGCGTGCGCCTGACCATCGTCCTGATCGACAACCACGGCTTCGGGTCGATCGGGGGCCTCTCGCGGTCGCTGGGCTCGGGCGGGTTCGGAACCGCCTACCGGATGCGCGGCCCGGACGGCCAGCTGTCGGGTGCGCCGGTCGCGCTCGACCTGGTGGCGAGCGCCGCCGGGCTCGGCGCGATCGCCGTGCGGGCCGAGACGGCCGGGCAGCTGGCGGATGAGCTGCGCCGGGCGCGCTCCGCCGACCGCACCACCGTGATCGTGTGCGAGTGCGACCCGGCCCGCGGCGTCGGCGCATACGAGTCGTGGTGGGACGTGCCCGTGGCCGAGGTGTCGACGATGCCGCCGGTGCAGGCGGCGCGCGCGGACTACGACCGCGAGCGGCTGCGCGAGCGGCCCTTCACCGGCGGTGGGCGTGGCTGACGGCCGTCTGCGGGTCGGCGTGATCGGGGCGGGGATGATCGCCCAGGTCGAGCACATCCCGAACCTCCTGTTCCTGGCCGACCGGTTCGAGCTGGCCGGGGTGGCCGATCCGTCGCTGCGGGTGCGGGCCGCAGTCGCCGCCCGTCACGGCGTGCCGGTGTTCGGCTCCGCCGACGAGCTCCTGCGCGAGCGGCTGGACGCGGTGCTCGTGGCCGTGCCCGACCCGCTGCACGCGTCGACCGTGCTGGCCGCGCTCGACGCCGGCGCCCACGTCTTCTGCGAGAAGCCGCTCTGCTTCACGGACGCCGAGGCGGCCGCGATCGCCGCCGCCCGCGACCGCACCGGCCGGATCGTCCAGGTCGGCTACATGAAGCGCTACGACCCCAATTACGAGGCGGCGCTCGAGCTGCTGCCGGAGGGCGGGGAGGGGCTGCGCTACATCTCGGTCGAGGTGGCCGATCCGGACTCGTGGCCGTTCGTCGCCCACCGGCCGCTCACGCGCCCCGACGACGTGCCCCCGGAGCTCGTCGACGATGCGCGCGCCCGCCAGCGGGCGCAGGTGGCCGAGGCGCTCGGGGTCGCGGTCGACGGCGACGATCTGCGCGGCTACGTCGACCCGCTGATGTCGGGGGTCGTGCACTGCGTGAACGCCGTGCACGGCATGCTCGACAGCATGGGGATCGCACCCGGCCCCGTCGTCGGCGGACACATCTTCGCGGGCGGGGAGGGCGCATCCGGCACGGTCTCGCTGCTCGACGGCCAGGCGCTCTGGCACCTGGTCCAGGTGCTCGTTCCCGGTGTCGGGTGGTACCACGAGCGCTACGTGCTGCACTTCACCGACCGGGTGATCGAGCTGGAGTTCCCCTCGCCCTATCTGAACCACCAGCAGACGGCGCTGCGCGTGCGCCGGTCGCAGGGCCTGCGGCTGGACACGCTGCACGTCGAGGCGGGCTACGGGGAGGCGTTCGTGCGCGAGCTCGAGGCGTTCCACGCGAGCGCCGTGCACGGCGCCCCGGTGCGAAACACGGTCGAGCAGGCCATGCGCGACGCCCGGCTCCTGACCGACGTCGCCCGCGCGGCGATCGGGGTGACGGCGTGAGCGGGCACATGCGCTCGGCGCAGCGCGCCCGCGCCCTCGACCGACTGGCGTCCCCGCGGGGCGTGATCGCGGGCGCCGCCGTCGACCACCGCGACGCCCTGCAGGTCGTCCTCGCCAAGCGCGGCCTCGAGCTCACCGACGCCGGCATCACCGAGCTCAAGCTGCGCGTCGCCGCCGCGCTCGCGCCCGCCGCGACGATGATCCTGCTCGATGCCGAGTACGCCGCCGCCCAGGCCATCGCCGCCGGCGCGCTGCCGGGAGCGACGGCGCTCGTCGTCCCGCTCGAGGCGATGGGCTACGGCGACGTCGCCCGGGTCGAGCGGACGGCGTTCCTGGAGGGCTGGTCGCCCGCCAAGGCGGCGCGGCTGGGAGCGTCGGGCGCGAAGCTCCTGCTGCCCTACCGGGCCGACGTCCCGGCCCAGGCGGCCGGGCAGGAGGGGGTCGTGCGCACCGCCGTGGCCGGCTGCCGCGAGGCCGGCCTGGCCCTGATCGTCGAGCCGATCGTCTACCAACGCGAGGGCGAGGACACGGCCGGCGGCGGACGCTTCGCCGAGCTCGTCGTCGAGGGCGCGCGCCGGCTGGCGGCGCTCGAGCCGGACGTGCTCAAGCTGCAGTACCCCGGCGACGCCGCCGCCTGCGAGGCGCTCGACCGGGCGTGCGGCCCGCTCGTGCCCTGGGTGCTGCTCGGAGGCGGCGCGAGCGAGGACGTCATCGGCGGCCGGATCGAGGACGCGTGCCGGGCCGGGGCGAGCGGGTTCATCGTGGGCCGCACCCTGTTCGACGCCGGCCTGGTCGCCGACGCCGGCGAGTCGCGGCGGGCGTTGGAGACGCGCTCGCGGCCGCTGCTCGAGCGCCTGGCCGCGATTGCGGAGCGCTTGGCCACGCCGTGGCGCGAGCGCGTCGGCCCGCTGCCGCAGCCGCCGCGCGAGTGGTACCGCTGAGCGCGCAGGGGGCCGAGCGTGTAGTTGTGGCAGACGCATCGAGCGCAGGGGTATCCTGATTCGTATGAAGAGAGTCTCCCTGGTCGTGGTGGCGGTGCTCGTCACCCTCGCGGCGGCCGGGAGTGTCGCTTGGGGGAAGGACAGCGTGAAGGCGACCCTCGCGCCGCAGTTCCCGCTAAACGCGAAGCCGGGAGCGCAGGTCAGGGTCAGTTGGACGCTCTCATATCGCGGGCACGACGGCAAACGCGAGCCGTTCGGCGGTCAGGGCGTGTTCGTGCGCCTTCGCAGCGCGTCGGGTGCCGCGTCGACAGTGGCGACCGCCACCTTCCAGGCCGGCGGCAGCTATGCCGCCACCGTCACCGTCCCAGAGGGTGGGATCGGGGGCGTCCAGATCGGCATCCACGGCCTCAGCAGCGTCGGCGGACGTGCCGATCTGCTCTTCCCAATCACGAACGACCCGGTACACGGCCAGGCACGCCTGGTTCCCAACGCCAGCCCTACTCCGACGACTCGAGGGAGTTCGAGTCCGTGGGTGCCTGGGCTGCTGGCGCTCGCGGCCATCACCGTTGTGGCAGGGGCGGGCATCCTGCTGATCCTCCGCCTCCGCCCACGCCATGGTCAGGCTGCGGCATAGACGACCCTGCGAGTGGGCGGTCGACAACCCCGCCTCGATGCTGACTGCCACGAAATCAAGCCCGCACGGCGCTCCGCAGGCCCAAATCATCGCCACGATTTCCTCCAGGCCTGGTCAGAACCCGTTCGGCGCGACCAGCACCTTCATCGCCGCACCGGTCTGGGCGAGCTCGAGCGCGTCGCCGACCTGATCGAGCGTCACGCGGTGGGTGATCGCGCGTGCGAACGGCAGCCGGCCGCGGTGGCGGTCGAGCATCGCGAGCGCGGGGCGGTACTGGTCGAGCGTCTCGCCGCCGACGCCGATGATCGTCACGCCCTTGCTGCACACCTGGCTGTTCGGATTGATCGGCACCGGCCCCATGTCGACGAACGCGCCCGCCTCGATGACGACGCCGCCCGGCCGGACGAGGTCGAGCGCCTCGATCATGGTCTCCGCCCGGCCCGAGCAGCTGCAGACGACGTCGGCGCCGAACCCGGTCGTGGCGGCGCGGACGGCTTCCAGCCGCTCGCCGGGCGTCGTGCGGGCCGCGTCCAGCACGAGCCCGGCGCCGAAGGCGCGAGCGTGCTCGAGCCGCTCGGGCATCACATCGACGCCGATCAGGCCGCCGGCACCCATCATCTCCGCCTTGGCCAGGTGCATCAGGCCGAGCGGGCCGACGCCGAGCACGGCCACCGTCGCCCCGAACTCGAACCCGCCCGGGAGGGCACGGGCGCGGTCGAGCCCGTTCGTCACCGCCAGGATCTCGGTCAGCGCGGCCAGCTCGGAGGGGAGGCCGTCGGGCACCCGGAAGTAGAAGGTGCCCGGCAGCAGGTACATCAGCTCCGACCAGCCGCCGAACAGGTGCGGCGGCGATGCGCAGCTGAGCGAGTTGCCGTAGTCCTCGAGGGCCGTGCACAGGTAGTACGAGTAGCCCTCGCCGAGGCAGAAGCGGCAGCGGCCGCAGGTGAGGTTCGGGGCCGGTACGACCCGGTCGCCCACCTGGAGCGCGACGCCGTCTGCGTCGACCGGCGGCTCGCCGGGACCGATCGCCTCGACCACGCCCACGTTCTCGTGACCGCAGATCAGGGGGTAGGCGGCCTCGCGCTCGTGATCGGTGCCGGCGTACTGCAGGCTCTCTCCCCGCCAGGTGTGCTTGTCGGTGCCGCAGATGCCGGAGTAGTGCATGCGCAGGAGCACCGCGCCCGGGCCGGGGTCGGGCTGCGGGAACGACTCGACGGCGAAGCGGCCGGGGGCGTGGACGACGGCGGCTCGGATCCGGCTCATCACCGCGAGCATAGATGGCATGATCCGCTCCGATGGGTGTGAAGGGCGCGTCGGCGGGCTACGGAGCGCTGCTCCGCGTCCCCGGGTACCCCGCGCTGATCTCGGCCGTCGCCCTCTCGCGCCTGGCCAACTCGATGAGCCAGGTCGGCGTCGTCATCTACCTGCTCGACGCGACCCACAGCGCCGCCATCGCCGGCGCCGGAGCGGCCGCCCAGTTGCTGCCGGGGATCCTGACCGGGCCGTTCGTGGGCGCCTGGCTCGACCGCACCCGCGCCCGCGTGCGAGGCATCGTCGTCACCCAGCTCGTGCGGGCGTCGCTGCTCTTCGCCGTCATCGCGTGCGGCCAGCTGCTGCACCCGCCCGCCGCAGTCCTGCTCGTCCTGCTGGCCGGCCTCGGGGCGACGTTCCCGATCCCGACGACAGGCTTCCGTTCACTGATTCCGGTGGCCGTGCCCCGGGCGCTCTGGAACGAGGCGAACGCGGCGGACTCCGTGTCGTTCGACGCGGCGTTCGTGGTCGGGCCGGCGCTGGCGGGCGCGGCCGTCACGCTCGTCGGCGCCCCCTGGGCGATCGGGCTGCAGGCGGCGGCGACCCTCGTGGCCGGTGCCGTCGCCTCACGTGTGCGCGAGCCGGCGGGGCGCATCGTCGAGACCGAGCCGCCGCTCGAGGCCGCCATCGCCGGACTGCGGGCCGTGCTCTCGCACACGCAGCTGCGGGCGACGGTCGCGCTGATGGTGGTCTCGGGTCTCGGCTACGGCTGCTTCACGATCGGCCTGCCGCTGTGGGCGCGGGGCACGCTGCACCTGTCGCCGGGCGTGGCCGGGTGGATGTGGGCGGCGGCGTCGGTCGGGTCGATCATCGGTGGCCTCACGTACGGCTGGCGGCGGCCGCCGGGCTCCCACCAGCGCCACGTCGTGGTCTTCACGGCGCTCTTCGGGCTGCCGCTCCTGCTCGTCCCGTTCGCCGGGTCGCTCTGGGCCGGCATCGGCTGCATGTTCGTGTCCGGCCTGTGCTCGGCGCCGTTCATCATCGCCATGTTCGCGATTCGCCAGACCGCCGTCGACTCGCGCCTGCACGGCCGGATCTTCGCCATCACCGTCTCGATCAACGCCGCCGGAGCGCCGGCGGGGGCGTTCCTGGCGGGGCTGCTCGTGAGCCACCTCGGCGTCCACCGGCTGCTCTTCGGCGCGGGTCTCGGCCAGCTGCTGGCCGCGGCGGTCGCCGCGTGGCTCATGCGGCCCGGCGGGGAGCAGGCGCCCGCGATCGTGCTGGCGGAGCCCGAGCAGGCCGCCGCGTAGGAGGCTGCACAATCGGGGTCAGACCCCGAACGCCGGCCGGTGCACTTCCGTGACGCTCCCATGAACGGGGCCTGGCCCCGGTTCGGTCAGCCTGCGACCACCCGGGCGAGGACATCGACGGCGGCGGCGACGTCCTCGACCCTGACGGACTCCGCCGGGTTGTGGCTGATCCCGTCCCGGCAGCGGACGAAGAGCATCGCCACCGGCACCGCCCCGGCCATGACCGCCGCATCGTGGCCGGCGCCGCTCGGAAGCGTCGGCGGATCCAGGCCAATCGACTGCGCGGCGGACGCCAATTGGCCGGCCAGCCCCGGGTCGCAGACGACCGAGCGCTCGTCGTGCACGACCGCGATCCGCGCCTCGACCCCACGCCGCCGCGAGGCCTCCTCGACAGCGGCACGCACGCCGGCCACGAGCCGCGTCCGGCGGGCGTCGTCGGGGTGGCGGGCGTCCACCGTCATCGCCACGCGTCCGGGGATGACGTTCGCGGCACCGGGTGACACGGCGAGCTGTCCCACCGTCGCCACCGCCTCTCCGTCCTCGCGCGCCAGGCGCTCGGCGGCGAGCGCCACCTCGGCGGCCGCCGCGAGCGCGTCCCGGCGCAGCCGCATCGGCACCGTCCCGGCGTGCCCGGCCGTCCCCGTGAGCGTGATCGCGAGCTTCGTCCCGCCCGTGATCGCCGTGATGATGCCGAGCGGGTGTCCGCCGGCGTCGAGCACGGGCCCCTGCTCGATGTGCGGCTCGAGATACGCGACGACGCCGTCGGGCAGGGCGGAGCCGGCCGGCGCTTCGGGGTTGCCGGCCAGGGCCAGCGCCGCGCCGAGCGTCTCGCCGTCGGCATCGGCCATCGCCGGGTCGGTCGGCGTGCCGGCGTCCAGCAGCGCCCGGCTGCCGAGGTAGGCGGTCGGGAACCGCGCCCCCTCCTCGTCGCAGAACGCGATCACCACGACGTCGTGCGCACGCTCGCGGTCGCGCAGCCCCTCCGCGCAGGCGATGCCGAGCAGGATGCCGAGCGTCCCGTCGTAGCGGCCCGCGTCGACGACCGTGTCGAAGTGCGAGCCGATTGCGAGCCGGGGGCGCCCGCCGCCGGGCAGCGTCCCGATCAGATTGCCGACCCGGTCGACGCGTGTCGTCATGCCCGCGCTGTGCATCCACTCCTGCAGCAGGTCGCGGGCGGCGACGAGGGCTGGGGTGCCGTAGCGGCGGGTGATCTCGCCGGGGCGCTCGGTGCAGGCGGCCAGCTCGTCGGCGCGGGCCATCACCCGCTCCGCCGCCGCGCTCACGGGGACCGGCCGCCGTTGCGCCACGCCGCGGCGATCGCGGTCGCCGCCCGGCGCACCAGCTCGTCCGGCGCCATCGTCACCCGGATGTATCCGGGCAGCCCGAGCGTGCTGCCCGCGCGAACGAGGATCCCCTGCCGCATCAGCTCGTCGCAGACCCCGCGCTCGTCGCCGCCGAGGCGCAGGAGCACGAAGTTCGACTGCGAGCGGACGACCTCGATGCCCGAGCCCTCCAGGGCCTCGGCGAATGCGTCCCGCGCCCGCGCCACCTGTGCCCGCCGGTGCTCGACGAACCCGGGGACGCCGACCGCGGCGCGCCCGGCGGCGAGCGCCACGCGGTTCACGTTGAACGGCTCCTGGACGACGTTCAGGAGCGCGGCCACGGCCGGGTCGCACACCGCGTAGCCGAGCCGCAGCCCGGCCAGCCCGAACACCTTCGAGAACGAGCGGATCACGATCACCGGCCGCCCATCGAGCACGTCGCGCTCGCGCCGGACGCGCAGCTCCGGGTCGGCGAAGTCCCCGTAGGCCTCGTCGACGACGACGGCGCACCGCTCCGGGAGGTCGTCGAGGAAGTGCTCCCACTCGTCTCGGCCGAGCAGGAGGCCTGTGGGATTGTTCGGATCGCACAGCCACACGATCCTGGCGGCCGTGCGGTGCGCCGCCTCCGCGACCGCCTCGAGGTCGAGTGCGAGGCCGCGGCTCGGAACTCGTGTCACCGCCGCGCCGCCGGCCGCGCACACCTGGGCGTACAGCCCGTAGGTGGGCTCGGGGATGACGACGTTCGTGCCCGGGTCGACGAACGCCGCGGCCAGCGCGGCGATCACGGCCTGGGCGCCGTGAGCCGGCACGACGGCGGGCGGCGGCACGCCGATCCAGGCGGCGACGGCCGCGCGGAAGTCGGCGTACGCCCGCTCCGGGTAGAGCTGCGCCCGGTCGAGCTCGGCCCGGGCCGCCGCCAGCACCTCCTCCGGCGGCCCGAACAGGTCCTCGTTCCAGTTCAGCGGATGCAGCTCGTCGAGCCCCTGCCGCTCGGCCAGTTCGTCACGCGTCTCGCCGGGGTCGTACGGCTCGATCCCCGCGAGCGACGGCCTGGCGAGGGCCGCCCAGTCCACACGTCGCTCCGGCATCAGCCGACCGTGCCGCCCGGCCTGCCGCTAGGCTGCCGGGCGATCGCGCCGCTCTCCCGGACGGCCGCGGCGCGGCGGGCCGGATCTCCATCGACAGCTTCCGTCACAACAATTATGATGGTGCAGTAAAGCAGGGGGCCCCGTGGACGCGCAACCGGGGTCGGAGGACCGAGCAGACGGCCCGATGAACGAGCGCCACCCGCCGACGAGCCACCGCTCCGGCAAGAGGTTCGACGAGATCGCGGACGCCGCGAGGCGTGTGATCATGCGCGACGGCCTCGAGGCGACGACCCTGCGCGAGATCTCGCGCGAGGGCGGGTTCACGACCGGCGTCCTGACCCACTACTTTCCGGACAAGCAGGCGCTGATCGCCGGCACCTTCGCCGCGATCTCACGCGACTGGATCGCGAACGCGCGCCGGGCGATGCGCTCGGCGCAGACCGGTCCGGAGCTGATCGCGGCGTTCGTGTCAGTCGCGATCCCGGCGGAGCCGGAGCGGCGGGCGGAGTGGCGCCTGTGGGCCGAGATGTGGAGCTACGCCGGCAGGTTCCGGGCCTTCGAGGACGAGCTGGATGCGACGAACGCGAAGTGGGAGGCGGAGATCCGCGCGATGCTGCGCCGGCTGGAGGATGACGGGCTGCTGCCGCCCGATCTCGATCCCGCGGTTCAGGCCAGGGTGCTGGCGCGCCTGGTCGACGGCCTCGGGTTGCGGGCGTGGCTGACCGACGGCTGGGAGGCCGCCCGCGGCCTGCTGATCGGGCACCTGGCCTCGCTCGGACTGCCGGCGCCGGTGGTGGCGGAGCTCTCCCGGCCGGGAGCGCCCGCCCCCGGCTAGTCGTGCAGGCTGGGAGCGCGCCCGCTCCATGTGGCCTGCACGTGATCCAGATGGTCGCGCATCGCCCGCTCGGCGCCGTCCGGGTCGTGCGCGGCGACGCGGTCGCGGATCGCCGTGTGCATCTCGATCACGCGCCGCCGCTCGGCCCGACCCAGCGAGAGGTTGCGCCGCCGCACCTCGACGAGCATCTCGCCGATGGCGTCGTGCAGCACGCCGAAGAGCTCGTTGTGCGTCGCGCCCGCGATCGCCCGGTGGAAGTCGAGGTCGACCTCGATGCTCGTCGCCAGGTCGTCGACGCTCGCGGCCATCTCGCGCAGCGTCGCATCGATCCGCTCGAGATCCTTGGCCGTCGCCCGCTCCGCGGCGATGCCCGCGGCCGCGACCTCGAGCACCCGCCGCACCTCGTCCACCTTCGCGTAGTCGAGCATGCTGCCGTTGACGAAGTGGCGCATCGACTCCGAGACGTTCTTCCCGTCGACGGCCACGACGCGCACGCCGCTGCCGCTGCGCACCTCCAGGAGGCCCTTCGCGTGCAGCGCCCGCAGCGCCTCGCGGATCACCGTGCGGGAGACGCCGAACTGCTTGCCCAGCTCCCGCTCCGGCGGCAGCGCATCCCCCGGCTTCAGGCGGTTCGAGACGATCGTCTGCAGGATCGCCTCCGTCACCTTGTCGGAGAGCCGCGCGTCGCGATCGACCGCCTCGAACACCCGTGTTGACTCTGTGTGGCCAGGCTGGTCGATTTGACAAACCTACCATGGGGTCAACCGGCCGCCTCCGCGGTCTAGAGTGGCTGTCATGGAATCGTTACAGGCCACGGCCACCCTCCGCTGGGAGGGCCTGCGCGGACGCGTTGAGGGAGGGTCCGGCGCGCTCTCCGTCGCCACAGCGACGCAGCAGGAGCTCGGCGGACCGGGCGGCGAGTCGAACCCCGAGGAGCTCTTCTCCGCAGCGCTCGCCAACTGCTTCACGTCGACGCTGACCGGACTGGCCCGGGAGCGGGGCATCGCGGTGGCGGAGATCGAGACCACCGTCTCCACCCGGCTCGCCTGGGGCGACGGCGCCGGCCATCACCTCTCCGACGCCCACCTGCATGCCGTGATCGCGTCGCCGGCGGACGAGGCCGGCGTGCGGGCGCTGGTCGAGGAGGCAGAGCGGCACTGCCCCGTCTGCCAGGCGGTCTCGCCGCGTGTGAGGCTGCACGTGACCGCCGACATCATCCCCGTGTAGGCCCCGTCGCCCGCCCGCGGGCGCCGGGGTAGGATGGCATGCCGCTCGAGCTCGGATGGGCCTTCTCCTCTACGACAACCCGGCCTCGTCGAACGCCATGAAGGTGCGCTTCCTGCTGGCCGAGCTCGGCATCGAGTACGAGCGCAGGCACGTGCCCCTGGCCCGGCCGCGCCCGGACTGGTACGTGGAGCGCTACCCGTTCGGGACGGTGCCGTTCCTCGAGGACGGCGACCTCGAGCTGGGCGAGTCGAACGCCATCCTGCGCTACCTGGCCGACCGCGAGGGCCGCGTCGATCTCTACCCGGCCGAGCCGGCCGCCAGGGCGGTGGTCGACTGGGCGCTCGACGCCTGGAGCACGCAGTTCCGAGGCGCGTTCTTCCCGGCCGAGCGGATCGGTCTGATGCACGGCGACTGGGAGCAGGGCGGAAGCCGCGCGGAGGACGCCGACCAGGCTGCCCTCGCGACGGCGATCGAGGCGGTGCGGCCGAAGCTCGACGTCATGGAGCGGTTCGTGGCCGGAAACGGCACCGTCACCGGCGCCTTCACGATCGCCGACTGTGCGTTCGCACCGGTGCTCTGGCGCTGGTACCGGCTTCCGCTCGACTTCGCGCCCTGGCCGAAGGTGGCGCGCCTGCGCGACACGGTCACGGCCCGTCCGGCCTTCGCCGCCATGGGGCCGCGGGCGTGATCCCCGAGCCCGTGCGGGGTCGCGACCTGGCCGGCTACGGCCGCACGCCCCCGAGCTGGGAGTGGCCCGACGGCGCGCGCGTCGTCGTGAACCTCGTCCTCGTCTACGAGGAGGGGTCGGAGTATTCGGTGCTCTGGGGCGACTCGCGCAACGACGGCTGGGGCGAGTACGCCGACCCCGGCGTCCAGCCGCCGCATCGTGACCCCGGCACGGAGTCGCACTACGAGTACGGCAGCCGCGCCGGCGTGTGGCGGCTGGCGCGGATCTGCGACGGTTTCGGCGTCCCGGTGACGGTCTCGGCCGCGGCGGTCGCGCTCGAGCTGAACCCGGCCGTGCCGGCCTGGATGCGGGAACGAGGCCACGACCTGATGGGGCACGGCTGGCGCTGGAACGAGCCGTGGACGATGTCGCGCGACGAGGAGCGCGAGCACATTGCCCGGGCCGTCGAGACGTACAGGCGCGTGCTCGGAAGCGCCCCCGAAGGCTGGAACTCGCGGTCGTGGCCGAGCGAGAACACGCGCGAGCTCCTGATCGAGCACGGCGGCTTCCTCTACCACTCCGAGGGCTACTCCGACGACGTGCCCTATTACGAGGACATCGCGGGCACGCCGATGCTCGTCGTGCCCTACTCGAAGACCTACAACGACGCGCGGTTCCTGATGAACCCGGGCTTCGCCAGCCCCCGCGACTTCGTCGAGACGGCGGTCATGGGCCTCGACGAGCTCGTCCGCGAGAGCCGGGAGCGGGCGACGATGATGACGGTCGCGGTGCATGCGCGCTGGAGCGGTCAGGCGGCGCGCGCGGCCGCGGTGCGTGCCTTCCTCGAGCACGCCGTCGCGCAGCCGGGCGTGAGGTTCATGCGCCGCTGCGATATCGCCCGCTGGTGGCTCGACCGGTACCCGCCCGCGTGAGGTGCGTCGTCTTCCGCGGAGTCGGTGGGCCCGAGGTGACGGCGGTCGAGGAGCGGCCCGATCCGCAGCCCGGGCGGTTCGAGGTGGCGATCGCGCCCGCATACGCGGGCGTGAATCCGGCCGACGTCCTGCAGCGCGAGGGCAGGCACCCGGTGCCGCCCGGTTCGCCGGCCGACGTTCCCGGGCTCGAGGTGGCCGGTCGCGTCGTCGCCTGCGGCGACGGCGTGAGCGCGTTTGCCGAGGGCGACCGCGCCTTCGGGCTGGTGGGCGGCGGCGGCCTCGCCCAGCGTGTGATCGCACACGAGCGCGAGCTCGCCCCCGTACCCGACGCGCTCGACGACGCGGCCGCCGCGGCGACGCCCGAGGCGTTCCTGACGGCCTTCGACGCCGTCGTCCTGCAGGCGGGGCTCACCTCCGGGGAGACGCTGCTCGTGAACGGCGCCAACGGCGGCGTCGGGACGGCCGCCGTGCAGATCGCGGGCCTGATCGGCGCGACGGCCGTGGCCGGCGTGCGCGCGGCCGGCCTGCGCCCGCGCGTGGCCGAGCTGGGCGCGACGGCGCTCGCGCCCGGCCAGGCCGCCGAGCACGTCCGCGAGCGCGGCGGCGCGGACGTCATCCTCGAGCTGGTCGGCGCCGTGCACATGGGCACGAACGTCCCGGCGCTGGCGCGCGGCGGGCGCCTGATCGTGGTCGGCGCCCGCCCGGGAGACGAGGCCGGCATCGTCCTGCGTGACCTGATGAGCCGGCGCGGCCGCCTGATCGGGACGACGCTGCGCACGCGCCCGCTCGAGGAGAAGGCGTACCTGGTGCAGCAGTTCGCCCGCCGGATCGTGCCCGCCCTCGCCTCCGGGCGGCTGCGGCCGCTGATCGACCGCGTGTTCCCCCTCGCCGAGGCGGTTGCCGCGCTCGACCACGTCCGTGCGCCCGGCAAGCTCGGCAAGGTGCTGCTCGCCCTGGAGGACGCGTGAGCGTCCGCCGCGCCGGGATCATCGGCGGCGGCTGGATCGCCCGCCTGCACGTGCCGGAGATCGATGCGGCCGCCGGCGTCGAGCTCGTCGCCGCGTGCGACACCGACCTCGCCCGCGCCGAGGCGATCGCGCTGCCCCGCGGCGCGCGCGCCTACGCCCGCTGGCAGGACATGCTCGAGCAGGAGGCGCTCGACGTCGTCTGGATCTGCACGCCCCCGCTGCACCACCGCGAGCCCGCGGTCGCCGCGCTCGGCGATGGGCGTGCACGTCTACCTCGAGAAGCCGATCGCGCGCACCGCCGAGGACGCCGCGGCGATCGTCGCGGCCGCGCAGGCGGCGACCGGCACGGTCTGCGCGGTCGGCTACCAGTGGCACGCCAGCGAGCTCCTCGAGCGCGCCCGGGCGGCGGTCGCGGGCCAGCGGGTCGCCATGCTCGTGGGCCGCAACTTCGGCCCGACGGCCGACCGGCCCTGGTTCGTCGACCGCGCCCAGGGCGGCGGTCAGCTGCTCGAGCGGGGCAGCCACCACATCGACCTCCAGCGCGCCCTCGCGGGCGAGATCGCCGCCGTGCAGGCGATGGCCGGCTCGGTGCGGATGGCGCAGTCCGACCGGTCGCGCAGCAACATCGAGGACGCCGTCACGCTCGTGTTCCACTTCTCGAACGGCGCGCTCGGCTGCGCTCACAGCGCGTGGTCGCGGGACGGCCAGCCGGGCGTCTACGCGACGGACGTGCTCGCCACCGACGCCACCCTGTCGCTCGAGCTCGGCCCCGATCGCTACCGGATCGCCGGAAACGCCGCGGGTGCCGCGGTGGACGGCGAGTACGGCGAGCCGCTGCGGCGCTCGGTCGCGCGCTTTCTCGAGGCGGCCGCCGCCGCCGACCCGGACCGGGTGTTCTGCACGCCGGCGGACGCCCTGCGCACGCTCGAGGTGGCGATCGCGTGCGAGCGGGCGCTGGAGACGGGGACGGTCGTCTCGGTGTGATCTCGAGGGCGCCGGGCTAGACGGCGCCGGGCAGGAGGGGCAGACCGGCGGCGTCGGTGTCGACGCGCCAGAGGCTGCCGGTGCGCTCGTCGGCGTGGATCTCCGCGGTCCTGGTGGCCGTGACGTAGAGCGTCGATCCGGCGAAGACGCAGTTGGTGGCGTTCTCGCCGAGCGGGATCTCCTCCAGCACGTCGCCGTCGGGCGAGAGCACGGTGACCCCGCCCGAGATCGTCGTGCAGACGAACGCGCGGCCGTCGGCGGCGAACGCCATACCGTCGGGCCGGTGGCCGTCGGACAGCTGCGCCCAGACGACGGGATCGCCGCCCTCGAGGCGGCAGACGCGGTGGGCGGCGGACTCGGTCCAGTACATGCGCCGCTGCGCGTCGAACGCGATCCCGTTCGGGTAGACCATCGGGCCGCCCCATCACGAGCTCCGCCGCGCCGCCGGGCGCGAGCGCGAAGAGCCGTCCCGGCGCGCGCTCCTCCGGCGCGAAGCGGTCGTCCTGCTCGGTCCCGGAGTCCGTGAACCACAGCCGCCCGTCGGGGCCGAAGGCGAGGTCATTCGGCGCCGCCAGCCGGTGGCCGCCGATCTCGGCGCAGAGCAGCTCGACCGAGCCGTCGGGCGCGACGCGCTGGATGCCGGCGACGGCGCTCTGATCCGGATCCCCCGGCACGTTGCCGCCCTGGGTGACGTAGATCGCGCCGTCGGTGCCGAGCACCGCCCCCCAGGGCGAGCCGCCGGTGCGGGCGTGGACGCCGAGCGCGCCCTCCTGCCAGCGCCGCAGCTGGCCGGTGTTCCCGTCGCAGAACACGATGCCGCCGTCCGGCATGACGACCGGCCCCTCGGGGAACCCCAGGTTGGAGGCGAGCAGGGTTGCGGCCACGGCGGAGTCCTTTCGGCGCGGGGCAGCGAGTGTATCGGCGCGGCGGGGCATGCGCCGATCGGACATACTGGCGGCGTGTCCCGTCGTCGTCCGGCTTCCGCGAGCCTGCTCGCGCTGCGCCTGCGGGCGACGCGCGCCCACGCCCGGCCGCACCCGGCGGGAGGCACGACGAGCCCGGAGGTGCCGTCCGTGTGCCTGCGGACGCCGCTGGGAACGCCGGTCTGCGTCGACCCGCCCGGGCGCCGCCGGATCCGGCCCGGCAGGTGACCGGGGCGGCGGACCCCGCCCCGGCCCGCGGCCGGCTCGTCGCCGTTCGCGGGGGCACGGTGGTGGGGCCGCGAGGGTCGCACCGCGCGGACGTCCTCGTGCGCGGCGGCGAGATCGTGCAGGTCGGTCGGATCGAGGTGGGCGGCGCGGACGTCGTGGACGCGTCGGGGTGCCTGGTGCTGCCGGGCGCCGTCGACGTCCACACGCACATCTTCGGCGCCGTCCCCGCCGACACCCGCTCCGCGCTCCTGGGCGGGACGACCTCCGTGCTCGCGTTCGTGAACGCCGAGCCGGACGAGCGTCCGGCCGAGGCGGCCCGGCGCGCCATCGCCGAGGAGCTGCCGGGCGCGCACGCCGACGTCGGGCTGCACGCGGTGATCTGGGAGCCGCAGGCCTACCGGCGCGGCGACCTGCGCGATGCCGCGGCGGTCGGGGTGGGCAGCGTCAAGCTCTGGCTCGCGTACGCCGAGCTCGGGATCATGGCCGACGACGACGTCGCCTTCGCCGTCATCCGGGAGGCGGCCGAGCTCGGCATGGTCGTCCTCGCGCACTGCGAGAACGGCCGCCTGGTGGACGCGCTCACGCGCCGGCTCGTGGCCGCGGGCGAGCTCGGGTTGGGGTCGCTGCCGCGCAGCCGCCCGATCGCGCTCGAGGCGGAGTGCGTCCACCGCTTCCTGGTCATGGCCGAGCTGGCGGGGGCGACGGCGTACGTCGTGCACGTCACCGGCCGGCGGCCGCTCGAGGTGATCTCGGCCGCCCGCGCGCGCGGCCAGGAGGTGCACGCCGAGGCGTGCGTGCACCACCTGCTGTTCGACGAGTCCCGCCATGGCGGTGAAGACGCCGTGCGCTATGTCCTGACGCCGCCGCTGCGCCCGCAGGCCGACCGCGCCGCGCTGCGGGCGGCGCTGGCCGGCGGCGGCATCGACACGTACGCCTCAGACCACTGTCACCACCGGATCGAGGAGAAGGCGGCGGCTGCCGGAGACTTCACGCGCGTGCCGGCCGGCCTCCCCGGCGTCGGCGTCCGGCTGCCGATCGGACTCGCGCTGGCGGCGGACGCCGGGAGCGGCCTGACGGCAGAGCGGCTGGTCGAGGTGGCCTGCGCGGCTCCAGCGCGGATCTTCGGCCTCGAGCGCAAGGGGGCGCTCGCCCCCGGGTACGACGCCGACATCGCGGTGTGGGACCCGTCCACGCCGGGCCGGATCGAGGCCGGGGCGCTCGGCGACGGGCTGGGATGGTCGCCCTACGACGGCCATGAGCTGCCGGGTCGGATGCGGCATGTGCTCGCGCGGGGCGAGCGCGTGGTCGAGGACGCGCGGTTTGTGGGCGACGCGCATCGCGGGGTGCACCTGGCGGTGCGGCCGTGACCCGGGCGGCGGCGATCGTGACCGGCGCATCCTCGGGCATCGGCCGCGCGATCGCGATCCGTCTGGCCGCCGAGGGATTCGACGTCGTCTGCGCCGACGTCCGCCGTGACCCGATCGCGGGCGGCCGCCCGACCGTGGACGCGATCGCCGCCGCCGGCGGCAGAGCCGTCCACGCCGGCGCGGACGTCTCCGATCCCGGCGACTGCGAGCGGCTGGTGCTGCTCGCGCTGGAGCGTTCGGGGCGGCTGGACGTGCTCGTGAACAACGCCGCCATCGCGGGCGAGCACTCGCGGCCGCTGATCGACACCGAGGACGCGGACTTCGACGCGATCATGGCCGTCAACCTGCGCGGGCCGTTCCTGCTCAGTCGAACGGCGGTGCGCCAGATGCTTGCGCAGGAGGCTCGCGACGAGGTGCGCGGGCGGATCGTCAACATCACCTCGCAGCACGGCATGGTCGGCGCGCCGGGGCATTTCGCCTACGCGGTCAGCAAGGGCGGGCTGATCCAGATGACGCGCCAGATCGCCGTCGAGCACGGCGCGCACGGCATCCTCTGCAACAGCGTCTCGCCGGGCAAGATCGTCACCGGCACGCCCGGCGACCTCTCGGCCAGCACGGCCGGGCTCGAGTACGTGCGCTCGCGCACGCCCTTCCCGCGCCTCGGCCGGGCCGACGACGTCGCCGCCGCCGTCGCCTACCTCGCCACCGAGGCATCGTTCACGAGCGGCGCGAACCTGATGGTCGACGGCGGCTGGACGGCCTCCTGACCCGCGGAACCGGGGTCTGACCGCGAACGCCGGGTGTGCCAGAGCTGTGACGCGTTCGTGAGCGGGGCCTGGCCCCGCTTACGTCCAGAGAGCGAGCAGCATCGCCGCCAGCCGCTCCGGCTGCTCGCGAAACGGCGGCGCGAAGTGGTGCAGCTCCGGGAACACGTGCTCGCGGAAGTCGGGGCACACCTCCACGAGCCGGCGTGAGACGGCCTGCCAGCGGGGATGGCTGTGGCCCCCGCGGATCGCGAGCAGCGGTGCCCGGATTGCGGCCAGGTCCGCGCTCACGAACCCCGTCTCGCCGGCGAGCATGCGTTCGAGCAGGTCGTCGCGGAAGCCCCAGACGAAGGTGCCGCGAGGCGGAGGCGGCTCCAGGCCGGGCCGCATCATCAGCTGGCGCCACGGGACGATGCGCTCATCCGGCGGGAGCGCGGTGATGTCGCGCTGGCGCTCTCGCCACTCGGCCTCGACGGGGTCCCAGTCGTCGTCCCCGATGAACGCCGGCTCGATGACGGTCAGACTGCGGACGGCGTCTCCGAGTGCGAGCGCGGCTGCGAGCGCCACCGTCCCGCCGGCGGAGAACCCGACCAGGTGACATTCGTCGCCGCCCGTCGCCGCGACGATGGCCGCCACCTCGACGTCCATGCCGTAGCGCTCGCCCGCGACGACGCTCCACACCCGCAGTCCCAGCAGCTCCACGTGCGCGCGATCGCCGAGCGTCCGCACGAAGTCGTCGACCGACGTCCCGCCGAACTCCGTCCCGGCGGGATTGACCCAGAGGACGCGCGGCGTCAGTACGCCATCCACCCGCCGTCGACGAGCAGGTTCGTCCCGCTGACATAGGTGCACTCGTCGGACGCCAGGTAGACGGCCGCGGCGGCGACGTCGTCCGGCCGGCCCAGGCGCGAGAACGGCGTGCGCGCGTGCGAGTAGGCGAGCACCTCGGGCGGATCGGGGTCGTCGGCCGGCCGGGTGACGATCTTGCCGGGCGCGATCGCGTTCACCATGATCCCGCGCGGGCCGAAGTCGACCGCCACCTGTCGGGTCAGGTTGACCACGCCGCCCTTGGCCGCGCAGTAGGCGACGTGCCCGGGAGCCCCGATCATGCCGTGCTGCGAGGACATGTTGATGATCCGGCCGCGCACCTCGCCGACGGGCTCCTGGGCGAGCATCTGCTGCACGGCCCGCTTGCAACACAGGAACACGCCGCGCAGGCCGACGTCCATGATCGCGTCCCAGTCGGCCTCCTCCGTCTCGAGCAGGCCCTTCGAGTGCGGTCCGGCGACGATGGCGTTGTTGACCATGACGTCGAGCCGGCCGGCGTGCTCGACGGCCGTGCGCACGAGCCGGTCGACGTCGTCCCAGCGGGACGCGTCCGACTCGACGAACTCGGCGCTGCCGTCCGCGGCCGCGATCACCTCGACGGTCGGCGCGCCGCCCTCGCGCGGATCGGCGCGCACGTCGCCGGCCACGACGTGCGCGCCCTCGGCGGCGAAGCGGATCGCCATCGCCCGCCCGAGCCCCGAGGAGGCCCCGGTGATCGCGATCGTCTTGCCCTGCAGCCGCCCGCTCACGATCCCTCGCCGGAGAGGCGCGCGTCGAGCTCGCGGAAGAGCGGCATGCCGAGCGGCCGCTGCATCTCCTCGGCCAGGTGCGCGACGACGCCGGCCGTGCGCGCCAGCAGCGCGAACCCGCGCACGATGGCGGGATCGAAGCCGAGGTCGGCGAGCGCGGCGCCCGCGGCGCCGGCCCCGTTGATCGGAAGCGCACGCCCCGACCGCGCTGCGGCCGCGGCCGCCACCAGCTCGAGCGCCCGCAGGTTGGGGCCGAGCACGCCCGCCTCGCCGGCGATGGCGTACATGCGCGGCGTGCGCGGGTCCTCCACCTTGTGGATCGGATGGCCGAGGCCGGGGATGCGGCGCCCGGAGGCGAGCCGCGCCGCCACGGCCTCGCCCGCCGCCCGCTCGAGCTCGGGGTCGCCCCCCGGGCCGGCTGCGGCGACGATCCCGCCCAGGAAGACGGCGGCATCCTCGACCACGCCGAGGAACACGGAGCCGGCGCCCAGCAGCCCCGCCGCCACCGCGCCCTGCAGCGACTCGGGGGCGCCCGTGTGCGTGAGCCGCGCCGCGAGCACCGTCGGGGTCAGCC
The DNA here is from genome assembly GCA_963843705.1 of uncultured Actinomycetes bacterium. GTDB lineage: Bacteria > Actinomycetota > Thermoleophilia > Gaiellales > JAICJC01 > JAICJC01. The sequence continues at coordinate 708,742 of CAWJLQ010000005.1, read as the reverse complement.
CGTGGTCGGCGAGCGAGACGAGCACGGCGTCGAGGAGCCGCGTCTCGCCTGCGCTCGGCTCCCGCCCCTGCACGAGCAGGAACGCGAGCTCGGTGAAGGTCACGCGGCCCATCAGTTCGTCGGCCAGGTTTCGCCCCCGGATCGTGATCGAGTCGGCGGTGGTCGCGCCGATGTCGGTGTGCAGCCAGTCGCTCGTGCTCATGCGCTCCTCTCGAAGTCGGTCTCGGCGTCCGAGCGCTCGCGGGGCAGCTCGTGCTTGGCGACGCGGCCGGTCGGGGTGTGGGGCAGCTCGGCGACGGCCTCGAGGTAGCGCGGCACCTTGAACGGCGCCAGCCGCCCCGCGGCGTGCGCGCGCACCTCCCCGAGGTCGCCGCCGCCCTCGTGCAGGACGACGAACGCCTTGATCTCCTCCTCGGACAGCTCCGACGGCACCCCGACGACGGCGGCCTCGAACACGGCGGGGTGGCTGGCGAGCGCCTCCTCGATCTCGGCCGGGGCGACGTTCTCGCCCCGGCGGCGGATGACCTCCTTGACCCGGCCGATGAACGTGTACGTCCCGTCGGCGTTCGCGGTCACGAGGTCGCCGGTGCGCAGCCATCCGTCCGCCGACAGCACCCGCGCCGTCTCCTCCGGCATGTCCCAGTAGCCCCGCATGACGGCGGGGTTGCGCAGCTCGAGCTCGCCCACCTCGCCTGTGGCGGCGGGCGCGCCGTCGTGCATCACCCGGCCCTCGTTCACGACGCCGAGGGTCGGGTGCTGGCGGATGCCGCCGAGCGTCCCATACGGTCGCGTGCCGTGCGGCCAGATGGTGCCGTAGGGGCTCTCGGACATGGCGTAGCCGCACACGATGCGCAGGCCGAAGCGGGCCTCGATCTCGAGCTGGCGTGCCTTTGGCGGCGCCGGCCCGGTGTAGCAGAGCCGCAGCGGGTTGCGGGCGTCGTCGGGGCGCTCGGGCTGGCGCATCAGGATCTCGAGCATCGCGCCGATGGCGTTGAACTCGGTGGCGCCGAGACGGCGGGCCGAGTCGATGAACGTGCTCGCCGAGAACCGCGGCAGCAGGGCCAGGCCGGCCCGCGCGGCGACGGAGCCGAGCACCGAGTAGGCGGGCGCGTTGATGTGGAAGAGCGGCAGCGACGTCATCAGGCGATCGTCGGCGCCGAGCTCCATCCACCACGGGAACCCCTCGCCGGCCATCACGTAGGCGCGGTGGGTCTGGGTGACGAGCTTCGAGCGGCCGGTCGTCCCCGAGGTGGGGATCAGCACGGCCGGGTCGTCTGCGCCGGCGGGGCCCGGCCCGTCTTTGGCTTCGGCGGCGAAGAGCGCGGCCACGTCGGCGACCGCGCCCGCGCCCCAGCCGGTCGCGCCGGAGAACACCGCCTCCAGGCCGGGGTCGGTGACGACGAGCTTCGGCCGCACCTGCCCGATCAGCCCCGCCTGCTCGGCCTCCGCGCCGCGCGGGTTGGCCGTGACGAGGATCGACCCGGCGTAGGCCGACGCCAGCCAGGTGAACAGGTAGTCGGGGGTGCTGCGCATGGTCGCCAGCACGAGGTCGCCCCGCCCGATGCCGCGCTCGCGCAGGCCCGCCGCCGACCGGCCGACCCGCTCGCGGGCCTCGGCGTAGGTGAAGGTGTCCCCGCCCGCCACGAGCCAGACCTTGTCCGGGGCCGCCGCCACCGCGTCGTCGAAGAGCTCCGGGATCGTCTCGGGCATGGAGGCGGATCATCGCGGGTTGGCCGGGCCGGGCGCAACCGCCTGCGCGTAGACTCGCCGGCATGACGCCGACCCCCTTCGCCGACGCCGTCGCCGCGTACCTGCGGGACATCCCGGCGCCGTTCACGACCCCGGGGCACAAGCGCAATCCGGCGCTCGTCGGCGAGGCGTCGCTCCTGCTCTTCGACGTCCCCCACCACGGCGGCGCGGACACGCTCCGCAACGAGCTCGAGGTGCTCGACCGCGCCGAGGAGCTGGCGGCCGCCGCCTGGGGCGCCGACATGTGCCGCTTCAGCCACAACGGCTCGACCCACCCCAACCAGGCGCTGTGCCTGGCGACGATGGCGCCGGGGGAGCCGGTGCTCGTGCACCGCACCTGCCACAAGTCGGTCTACGCCGGCCTGATCCTGGCCGGTGCGCGGCCGGTGTGGCTCGCTCCGGACGTGTCGGACGAGCTCGGCATCCCGCTGGGAACGCCGGTCGAGCGGGTGGTGGAGGCGCTCGACGCGGAGCCGCGCATCCGCACGGTGGTCATGACGGAGCCGTCGTACGTGGGCGTGCTCTCGGACCTGCCCGCCATCGCCGCGGCCTGCCACGAGCGGGGCGCGGCGCTCGTCTGCGACCACGCCTGGGCGGCTCACTTCGGCTTCGGCTCGACGGTGCCGCCGAACGCGCTTGCGCTCGGGGCCGACGCGATCGCGCTCAGCACGCACAAGACGCTGCCGTCGCTGACCCCCGGTGCGCTGCTGCTCGCCCGCGACACCGGATCCATCGACCTCGGCCGCCTGGCGGCGGCGTTCGACCTCCTGCTCACCACGAGCCCGTCGGCGATGATCTACGCCACGATCGACGAGTGCCGTGCGCGCATGCAGGCCGACGGCGAGCGCCTCCTCGCCGCCGCCTGCGAGACGGCGCGGCGGGCGCGGGCCGGCGTCGAGCGGATCGACGGGCTGCGCGTGCTCGGCGACGAGGTGATCGTGGGCCATCCGTCGGTGCTGATGCGCGACCCGCTGAAGCTCCTGATCGACCTCTCCGGCGCCCACGCCGACGGCATCGCGGTCGACCGCGCCCTGCGCGCGCGCGGCGTCGCCGTCGAGGGCGCCGACCGCCGCCTGCTGATCCCGCACATGACCGTCGGCGACGACGACGCGCGCGTCGACGCGCTGCTTCCGGCGCTGGCGGCGGCGGTCGACGAGTGCCGCGGCACCGCGCCGGAGCAGCCGCCCGTTTCGACGTCGTGGCGGTCCCGGCCCGAGGTGGCGATGACGCCGCGCGAGGCGTTCTACGCGCGGTCCGAGACCGTCGCCGCGGACGCGGCCGTGGGGCGCATCGCCGCCGAGTTCGCGGTGCCCTACCCGCCGGGCATCCCGGCGCTCGCGCCGGGCGAGGTCGTCGGCGCCGAGCTGCTGGCGCAGCTGCGGCGGGAGGCGTCGCTGGGGGCGCGGATCGCGTTTGCGTCGAGTCCGCGCCTCGACAGCGTCAAGGTGGTGGCGGGCTGACGCTGGCCACCGGCGCCGGGGGTTCCCCGGTCGCCTGCAGCAGCACGCCGGCGACGACGACCGCGCCGCCGACCAGCAGTCCGGCGGACGGCCGCTCCGAGACGACGATCCAGACCCACAGCGGGCCGAGCACGACCTCGAGCAGGCTGATCGTGGCGATCTCGGCGGCCGGGATCAGCCGCGCCCCGATCGAGAGCAGCGCCAGGCCGAGGCCGATCTGGCCCGCGCCGAGCAGCACCAGCAGCACCAGGTTGCGCAGGTCGACCGTGGCTGGGTGCGCGAACGGGACGGCGCAGACGAAGATCATCACCTGGGCGAGGCAGGTGGCGGGCGCCATCGACATGTGCCGGTGCCGGCGGGTGATCACGATGCTGACGGCGAAGGAGGTGGGGATGAGGACGGTGAGCAGATCGACCCCGAGCCCTCCCCGCCCCGGAGCGCCGACCATCACGCCGACGCCCGCGAGCGCGATCACCATCGCCGTCCACGAGCGGCGCGACACGGGCTCCCCGAGCGTGAGCCAGGCGAGCGCCGCCGCCACCATCGGCGCGGCGGCCTGCAGGAAGAGGACGCGGGCGACGGTGGTGTAGTTCAGAGCGACGATGAACGAGGCCGACGCGACGGCGGTCGAGACGCTCACGCCGAGGATCGCCCAGCCGTGCTCGCGGGCCTGGGCGGCCAGGCCGCGGCGATGGCCGGCGGCGACGAAGATCGCGAGCGCTGCGAACGCGAAGAGCGCCCGGCCGGCGACCTGCGTCCCGAGGCCGACGTGCAGCTCGCGCTGGAGCACGCCTGCGGTCGACCACGCCACGGCGGCGAGTCCGACGTAGACCTGCCCGCGGCGATGCTCCGACCGCGAGGCGCTCTGGATCGCCACGGAGCTCGCCACGGCGGTAGTGAACCAGACCCGCGCCCGGCGGCGCGCGGCTCTCCGGATCAGAAGGCCGCGGCGCGCGCCTCGCGCGGCAGGCCGCGGCGCCCGTACTCCGAGGTGCCGGCGTCGCGCAGCTCCTGCGCGCCGGCGAGCAGCGCCGCGTAGGCGGCGCCCGCGAGCAGCGAGCCGGTCGAGACGCGCCGGACCCCGAGCCCGCGCAGCTCGGACACCGAGGGTGCGGACGGCAGCGCGAGCACGTTCACCGGTGCCTCGACCGCCCGCACGACCGCGCGGACGTCGTCGGGCCGGACGAGCCCGGGGGCGTACAGGCAGTCGGCGCCGGCATCCCGGTAGGCGACGAGGCGCGCGATCGTGTCGTCGAGGTCGTCGTGCCCGTAGAGGTGGTTCTCGGCCCGCGCGGTGAGCACCATCGGGTCGCCCGCGTGCGCCGCCGCGGCCGCCGCCGCCACCCGCTCGGCGGCCCGCTCGACCGGGTCGATCGCGCCGGTGGCGGGGTCGTAGTCCTCGATCGAGCAGCCCGCCGCTCCGGCCTCGCCCAGCAGGCGCACCGTCTCCGCCACGCCGGCGGCGGTCGTCGGCGAAGAGCCGCTCGCTGTCGACGTTCAGCGGCAGGTCGGTCGCCGCGGCGATGTCGGTCGACGTGGTCGACCAGCTCGTCGCGGGTCACCGACTGGTCGTCCTTGCCGAGCGTCCACGCGAAGCCGGCGCTCGTGGTCGCGAGCGCCGGGAAACCGCACCACGCGAGCAGCCGGGCCGAGCCCGCGTCCCAGGGGTTCGGCATGACGAAGATCCCGTCCTGCGCGTGCAGCTCGCGGAAGCGGGCGCGGCGCTCGGTGATCGATGCGGGCATGCCCGGAGCTTATCGAGGCGCCGGCCGGGCGAAGAACCGGGGCAGGTGCTCGCGGTGGGCGTCGAGCAGCGCCTCCAGGAGCGGCACCGCCGTGTCGTAGCTCGCGACCAGCGGGTTGGCCATCAGCGCCTTCAGCGCCAGGTCGCGATCGCCCGACACCGCGGCGGCGACCGTCAGCCGCTCGTACGCCTTGACCTGCTCGACCACGCCGAGCATCTCCGGCGGCAGCGGCCGCTGCGGCTTCGGCTGCGCGCCGGCGGCGTCGATGACGCACGGCACCTCGACGACGGCGTCGCCGGCGAGGTTGGGGATGGCGCCGCCGTTGCGCACGTTCACGACCTGCGTGTCGCCGCGGTCGGTCGCGAGCGACTCGAGCAGCATCGCCGCCGCCTCGGAGTAGAAGGCGCCGCCGCGCTGCTCGAGCAGCTTCGGCTTCACGTCGAGGGCCGGGTCGCGGTACATCTCGAGCAGCTCGGCCTCGATCCGCATCACCTCGGACGCACGCGTCGGGTGTGTCGCCTGCTCCTCGAGCGCGCGCCCGGTCAGGTAGAAGTAGCGCAGGTAGTAGGACGGGATCGCGCCGACGAGGCGGATCAGGTCGCCCGGCAGCTCGACGTCCTCGCCGAGCTGGTCGGCGAACGTCTCGATCAGCCCCGGCAGCCGGTCGACGCCGTCGACGTGCACGCCCCGCTCCCACGAGAGGTGGTTCAGGCCGACGTGCTCGAGCTCCACCTGCGCCGGCTCGACCCCGAGCCGGTCGGCCAGCTGGCGCTGGAACCCGATCGGGATGTTGCACAGGCCGATCGCGCGGTGGCCGTGGTCGATCAGTGCCTGGGCGACCAGGCCGGCGGGGTTGGTGAAGTCGAGCAGCCAGGCGCCGCCGGCGCCCACCGCGCGCATGTCGTCGGCGATGCCGAGCACCACCGGCACGGTGCGCAGCGCCTTGGCGAAGCCGCCCGCGCCGGTGGTCTCCTGCCCGATGCACCCGAACCGGGCCGGAATCGTCTCGTCCTTCAGGCGGGCGGCCAGGCCGCCGACGCGGAGCTGGACGAGCACGAACGCCGCGCCGTCGATCGCGCGGCGCCGGTCGGTCGTGCGGACGAGCTCGCCCGCATAGCCCTGGCGGCGCAGGATCCGGTCGGCCAGGCCGCCGACGACGTCCAGCCGTCCCTGGTCGATGTCGTGCAGCGCGATCGCGCGGATCCCCAGCCGCTCGGCCCGCAGCCCCAGCCCCTCGATCAGCTCCGGCGTGTAGGTGCTCCCCGCGCCGATGACCGCGATCCTGGGGTTTCCATCCACGGCGAGAGATTGTAATCTATCGCCCGTGCATTCGTTAGGAAAGTTTCCTGACACATTTCTGGCCGAGATCGCCGGCCAGCCCGGGGCGATCCGGCGGGCCGCCGCCGCCGCGGCCGAGCAGGACGGCCGCCTCGGCCGCCTGCGGCAGGAGCTCGGCCGCCGCGGACGCGTCGTCCTGACCGGCATGGGCAGCTCCTACGACGCCTGCTACCCGGCCGCCACCATGCTCGCCTCGGCGGGTGTCATGGCGACCATGGTCGACGCGGCCGAGCTGCTGCACTTCCGCCTCGACGCGCTCGACGACCGCACGCTGCTCGTCTGCGTGAGCCAGTCGGGTGAGAGCGCCGAGACGGTGCGCGCCGCCCGCGAGCTGCGCGCCCGCGCCCGCCGGCCGTTCATCGCCGCCGTCACGAACGGCCGTGAGAACACGCTCGCCGGCCTCGCCGACCTGACGCTCGACACCCGCGGCGGCGAGGAGCATGGGCCCTCCACGATGACGTTCGCCGCCACCCTGGTCGTGATGGCGGCCGTCGCACGGGCGCTGGCGGGTCACCCGCCGATCGCGGCGGGCGACACGGAGGCGGCGGCCGCCGCGGTCGAGCGGCTGACGGCCGGTGCCGAGCGCAGCGCCCGCGATCTCGAGGCATGGCTCGGCGACCGGCCGATGCTGGCGCTGCTCGGTCGGGGGGAGTCGCGCGCCGCGGCCGAGATGGCCGCCCTCACGCTCAAGGAGGCGGCGCGGTTCCCGGCGGAGTCGCTCCAGTCGGCCCAGTTCCGGCACGGCCCGCTGGAGCTGGCGGGGCCGGGGCTCGCCGCCGTCGTCTTCGCGTCCGAGCGGCGCACGCTCGAGCTCGACCTCGGCCTTGCGGGCGACCTCGTCCGGGCGGGCGCGGCCGTGCTCGTGATCGGCCCGGACGGCCGCGCCCCCGACGGCGCCACCGGGATCGCGACCGGCGACGTCGCCGCGGGGATCGCCTCGGCCGTGGCGATCGTGCCGGTCCAGCTGCTCTCGTGGGCGCTGGCGCGCAGCCGTGGCCTCGATCCGGGCACCTATACGATCGCCTCGAAGGTGACGACGCATGAGTAGCCCGCGGGTCGCGCTCACGTTCGACACGGAGCACTGGAGCCACCCCTCGCGACCCGACGTGCAGGAGCGCATCCTGGACGTGCTCGCCGGGGAGGGCGTGCGCGCCACGTTCTTCGTGCAGGGACGGTGGGCGACGGCCTACCCCGAGTGCGCCCGCCGGATCGCCGTCGCCGGCCACCTGGTCGGCAACCACTCCCACCATCACGCGCCGATGACGCTGCTGACCGACGCGGGCATCGCGGAGGACCTGCGCCGGGCCGAGGATGCGATCCGCACGCTCGCCGGCGCCGACCCGCGGCCGTGGTTCCGGTGCCCGTTCGGGGCCGGCCGCGACGATCCCCGTGTGCTCGCGGCGGTCGAGCGGGCGGGCTACCGCAATCACCACTGGGACGTGGAGCCGGACGACTGGAGGCCCGAGCGCACGCCCGCCGACCTGGAGCGGCTGGTGGTCGACGGCGCCCTCGCCCATGGCGACGGCGCGGTCGTCCTCCTGCACAGCTGGCCGCCGGCCACGATCGCGGCGCTCCCCGCGATCCTGCGGCGGCTGCGCGACTCCGGCGCCCGGCCCGTCCGGCTCGACGAGGTGGCCGCGTGAGCGGCCGCAGCGTCCTCGCCGTCGACGGCGGCAACTCGAAGACCGACGTCGCCATCCTCGACGACGCCGGCCGTGTCCTCGGCACGTTCCGGGGGCCCGGGGCGTCGTTCACGCCGCTCGCCCACGACCGTTCGATCGCCGATCTGGATGCCTCCGTGCGGGCGGCGGCGGATGCGGCCGGGATCGGAGGCGGGCCGGTCGCCGACGTGGGCGTCTTCTGCCTCGCCGGGGCCGACCTGCCCGCCGACGACCGCCGCATACTGCGCTCCCTGCGCAGGCTGGGGCTCGTCTCCGACCCGCTCCTGCGCAACGACACCTTCGCGGTGCTGCGGGCCGGCGCGCCGCGGGGCTGGGGGGTGGCGGTCGTCTGCGGGGCCGGTTTCAACGCGACCGGCGTCGGGCCGGACGGCCGCGTCGTGCGCTTCCCGGCGCTCGGTCCGATCTCGGGCGACTCGGGCGGAGGCCAGGAGATCGGCATCGCCGCGGTCGGCGCGTGCGTGAAGGCGGGTGACGGCCGCGGGCCGCACACCGCCCTCGAGCGCGCCGTGCCCGCGTTCTTCGGCCTGCGCACGCCGCGCCAGGTGATGGTCGGCCTGCACACCGGCAGGCTGGACGAGTCGCGCCTGTACGAGCTCTCGCCGACCGTGCTCGGCGCCGCCAACGACGGCGACGCCGTCGCCGCGGCCATCGTCGAGCGGCAGGCGGACGAGGCTGCGGTGCTCGTGAACACGGCCCTGCGGCGCCTACGCCTGCGGCGCTCGGACGCGGACGTCGTCCTCGGCGGAGGCGTCGCCAGGGCGCGCAGCCCGGTCTTCATGCGCCGGCTCGAGACGGTGGTGGAGGCATGCGCGCCGGACGTGCGCATCGCGGTCGTCGACGAGCCGCCGGTGGTCGGCGCGGCGCTGCTCGCGCTCGACCAGCTGGCCGTGGCCGACGGCGCGGCCGACCGTGTCCGTGCCGGCCTGGTCGCGTCCCGGTTCGCGGCGGACGGCACGGTACCCTGAGGAGGAGCCATGGCGCGGATCGTTCTCCAGGAAGTCACCAAGCGCTTCGGCAAGGACGTGTTCGCCGTCGACCACGTCTCGATGGAGATCGCCGACGGCGAGTTCATGGTGCTGGTCGGCCCGTCCGGGTGCGGCAAGACGACCCTCCTGCGCATCATCGCCGGGCTCGAGGAGGTGACCGCCGGCGAGGTGGTCATCGGCGACCGCATCGTCACCGATCTGGCGCCGAAGCACCGCGACATCGCGATGGTGTTCCAGAACTACGCCCTGTACCCGCACATGACCGTCGCCCAGAACATCGCCATCGGCCTCAAGCTGCGCCGCCAGCCGAAGGCGGAGGTCGAGCGCAAGGTGGCGGACGCGGCCCGCGTGCTCGGCCTGGAGCCGCTGCTCGGCCGCAAGCCCTCGGAGCTCTCGGGCGGCCAGCGCCAGCGGGTGGCGATGGGGCGGGCGATGGTGCGCGAGCCGCAGGCCTTCCTGATGGACGAGCCGCTCTCGAACCTCGACGCCAAGCTGCGCGTGCAGATGCGGGCCGAGATCGCCCGGTTGCGCGACCAGCTCGGCACGACGACCGTCTACGTGACGCACGACCAGGTCGAGGCGATGACGCTCGGCGACCGGGTGGCGGTCATGCGCGACGGCGTCGTCCAGCAGCTCGACACGCCCCAGAACCTGTACGCGCGCCCGGCCAACATGTTCGTCGCCGCCTTCATCGGCTCGCCGTCGATGAACCTGTTCGAGGCGGTGGTGGACGGCGACCACGTCGCCTTCGGCGGTCACCGCGTGCCCGTCGCCGCGGGGCGGCTGCGCGGCCTGCGGGGGCCGGTGGTCGTCGGCATCCGGCCGTCGGACTTCGAGGACGCGGACGTGTGGCGCGACGAGACGCGGGCGGTGCTCGAGGTCGACGTGAGCGTCGTCGAGGACCTCGGCGCCGAGGCGAACGTGATCTTCCCGCTCGAGGCGCGGCCGGCGGCCGCGGCCGGCGGTGAGACGCCGCTCGTCGAGGGCGGCGGCGAGGAGCACGTGCCGCTCGTGGCGGACGCGGGGACGACGGTGTGCACCGCCTGCGTCGACGCGCGCACCCAGGCCCGGGCCGGCGGCCGGGCGCGGCTCTCGGTCGACCCCGCCCGGCTGCACTTCTTCGACGCAGCGTCCGGGGCCGTGCTCGAGGCGGGCGCGCCGGTGCCGGCCGCCGCGGGTTAGCGGCCTCTACCGGCCGGGGCGGCGGCGCGTCCGCGTCTGCGTCTGATCACAAGGACGGCGGCCTGCACCGCTGCGAACGCGAATCCGGCTGCCGCCGCCTGACCGCTTCCCGCGACGAGGCCGCCTGCTGCCAATGTCATGCCCCCGAGCAGGAGGACGACGCCGAGGCGCAGTGCGGCGTCGGGTTCGGCACCGACCGACCGCGCGACTGCCGTCGTCGCGTTGCCGTGACGAGCACCCACCACACGCCGAGGAACAGCGCGAGCGGCGCGATCGTGGTCAGGATCGCGATCACCGGTCGCCACTCTACGGCGGCGGCCGGGGCGCCGCCTACCCCTTCACGCCCGTCAGCGTGATGCCCTCGATGAACACCCGCTGGGCGAGGAAGAAGATCACGATCACCGGCAGCATGAAGATCAGCGCCGCCGCCATCGTCAGGTTCCAGTCGACGTGGTGGACGGTGCGGAACGACGCCAGCGCGACCGAGAGCGTCTGCGAGCTGGGGTTGCCGGCCAGGTAGACGAGCGGCCCGTAGAAGTCGTTCCACGAGTAGATGAAGTTGAAGAGCGCCACGGCCGCGATCGCCGGCTTGGCGAGCGGGATCATCACCCGCCACAGGATCTGCAGGTGGCCGCCGCCGTCGACGCGCACCGCGTCGGTGAGCTCCTTCGGGATCGTCAGGAAGAACTGGCGCAGGAGGAAGATCGAGAACGCGTCGCCGAAGAAGTTGGGGATGATGAGCGGCTTCAGCGTGCCGATGAACTGGATCCCGGTCCAGTCGTGGTACTGCTTCGACCACAGGATGTAGAGCGGCACCGAGGTCACCTGCGGCGGCAGCATCAGCGTGGCCAGCACGAGCAGGAGCACCACCTGGCGGCCGCGCCACTCGATGCGCGAGAAGGCGTAGGCGACCGGCACGGAGGAGAGCACGACGCCCACCGTCGAGAGGCCGGCGTAGAGGAACGAGTTCCAGGTGTAGCGGGGCAGGTCGATGCTCGAGAACACGGTGCGGAAGTTCGACCACACGAACGGGTGTGGGATCAGCCGCGCCGAGAGCGCCTGCTGGTCGCTCATGAGCGCGGTCAGGAACATGAAGAGCACCGGCACCGCGAACGCGAGCGAGACCGAGATCAGGACGGCGTGGTTCGCCACCGCGACGAGCATGCGCTTGCGGCGCACGGCCGGCGGCAGGCGGCGCTCCTGGACGGCGGCGGCTACGACGCACCTCCGCGGTAGTGCACCCACCGGCGCGCCGATAGGAAGAGCAGCGCGGTGGTCGCCATCGTGGCGATGAAGAGCACCCACGCCATCGCCGCCGCGTAGCCCATGTGGAAGTAGGTGAACGCCTGCTGGTAGAGCCAGACGCCGTAGAAGAGCAGCGAGCCCTGCGGATCGCCCGGCGCGGTGCCGGCGGTGGTCGAGGACACGAACGCCTGGTCGAAGTACTGGAACCCGTCGATCACCCCGATCACGAGCGTGAAGAAGATGACCGGCGTGATCATCGGCAGCGTCACGTGGCGGAACCGCTGCCAGGCGTTCGCGCCCTCGATCGAGATGGCCTCGTACAGGTCGCGGGGCACGTCCAGCAGCCCGGCCAGGTAGATCACGATCGCGTCGCCGATGCCCCACAGGCCGAGCACGATCAGCGCCGGCTTGGCCCAGGCCGGGTCGTAGAACCAGAGCGGCGCGTTCAGGCCGGGGATGCGGGAGAGCACCTGGTTGACCGGCCCGGTGGTGGGGTTCAGGAGGTAGACGAAGACGAGCGCGCTGCCCACCGTCGGCGCGAGCGACGGCATGAAGAAGAGCGTCCGGTAGACGTTCACGCCCCGCTTCGGCCGTGTCAGCAGCATCGCCGTCAGCATGGCGACCACGATCCGCAGCGGCACCGACACGGCGATGATCCAGGCGGTGTTGCGGACCGCCCGCCAGAAGTACGGGTCGGCCTCGTGCCGGCCGTGGATCGTCCCGACCCCGAACATGAACCGGTAGTTGTCGAGGCCGACCCAGCTGGGCGCCGTGAGCAGGTCGTAGTGGGTGAACGAGTAGTAGAGGCTGAGCAGCATCGGCCACGCGGTGAACAGCGTGAAGCCGACGATCCACGGCGACAGGAAGACGAGCACCGTCGCGTACCGGCCGAGCATCGCCCGCCGCCGCGCACGCCGGCGCTCGGCCGGCGTGCGGGTCGGGACGGCGGCGGCCGCCGTGGGCTGGACGGGGACGTCTACGGCGTCTGCCCCTGCGCGATCTGGTTGTCGATGTTGGTGTCGAGCTGCTGCAGGCCCTGCTGCAGGTCGGAGATGTTGCCGGCCTGCCACTTGGCGTCGAAGTCATCCACCAGCTGGGCGTAGCCGGCGCCCGTCGGCAGGAGCGGCGGGTAGAACGACGACTTCGGGTTGTTCCACACCTTGACGAACGTCTGGAACTGCGGCCCCAGGTTCAGCTTGGGAGAATCGCCGGAGGCGGTCGTCGTGGGCACGTTGCCGAGGTTGTTCGCGAGCGACACGAGGTAGTTCGTGTCGGTGGCCAGGAACTTGACCAGATCCCAGGCCTCCTGCGGGTGCTTCGTCCCCTGCGGGATGCCGACGATCGTGCCGCCGACACGGCCCGACCCGTAGATCGACGGGTCGGCGGCCGGGAACGGCGCGGTCGCGTAGCCGAGGCTCGGGTGCTCGCGGCGGATGAACGCCGTGCGCCACTCACCGTCGAACACCATCGCCACCTTGCCGGTCTCGAACGCGTTGGTGGGATTGAACTCCGAGTTCGTGTAGGTCGCGAAGAACTTCTGCAGGTTCGAGTAGCCGTACCAGTCGACGAGCGACTTCTGCCACTCGAACGCCTGTGTCCAGGCCGGGTCGGTGGCCAGCTGCGCCTTGCCGCTGGAGTCGAACCAGGTCGCCCCGTAGGAGTGGGCGATGTCGGCGATGTCGAGCTCCTCCCACAGGTTCAGCGGCACGAACCCGGCCACCTTGATCGAGCCGTCGGGGTTGCGCACCGTGAGCTTCTTGGCGTCGGCGGCCAGCTCGTCCATGGTCTGCGGCGGGCTGGTGATGCCCGCCTTCTTGAACATGGCGGTGTTGTAGTAGAGGCCGTAGGCGTCGGTCAGCGAGGGCAGCGCGCACTGCTTGCCGCCGATGTCGGTGTAGCTCAGGGTGGCGGGCGCGAACTGCGAGATCGACATGTGGTCCTTCTGCATGAAGGGCGTCAGGTCCTCCCACAGGCCGCTCGAGCAGTACTGGCCGGCATAGCTCGGCGTGAAGCCGACGGCGACGTCGGGGGCGTTCCCGCCCTTGATGGCCGCGATCAGGTTGGGGTCGAACGTGTCCTGGTCGGGGTTCGGCTGCAGCTCGGGCTTGACGTGGATCCACGGGTACTGCTTCTCGAACGCGGCGATCCCGTCCGCGAAGGGCTTGGCCTCCTCCTGGGCGTACTGGTGCCACACGGTCAGCGTGACGGGCGTGTGCGCCCCGCCCGAGCTCGATCCGCCTCCCGAGCTCGATCCGCCGCAGCCGGCGGCCAGCGCGACGGCGGCCACCGCCGCAGCGCCGAGGAACATCCATGATCGTCTCATCTCGCCTCTCCTCCCGTAACGGCGATGGGCATTCGCGAAAACAGCGTCTCCTGTGCGGCCGCGAGCGCGGTCGCGACCGCGCCGTGCAGCACGACCTCGTCGCCGAGCGCCGAGACGGCCAGGCGCGGCCGGAACGGCGAGATGCGGTGCAGCTCGCGCTCGATCGGGGCCAGCAGCAGGTCGCCCCCGTTCCCGGCGATCCCGCCGCCGAGGATCACCAGGGCGGGGTCGAGCACCGGCACGACCGATGCGATCGCGAGTGCGATCCGGCCCGCGAACAGCTCGACCACCTGGGCGGCGTCGCGATCGCCCCGGCGGGCCGCGGCGAAGACGCCCTTGGGGCTGGCCGGCCGCAGACCGCGCACGCGGGCGAGCCGCCCGAACGCGGCCGCCGCCGCCGACTCCTCCAGCTGGCCGCGGCGGCGGTAGGCGGGGTCGTGCGGGTCGCCCGGGCCGACGGGCAGGTATGCGATCTCGCCGGCGGCGCCCGCGGCGCCGCGGTAGAGCTGGCCCTCCACGACGATCCCGAGGCCGATCCCGGTGCCGACCCACAGGAGCACGAAGCTGGCGACGTCGCGGCCGTGGCCGCGGGCGCGCTCGCCGAGCGCGGCCAGGTTCACGTCGTTGTCGAAGCTCACCCGGTCGCCGAGCTCGGCCCGGATCGCCTCCACCAGGCCGTGCTTCCCGCCCGGCAGGTTGGGGCTCAGGGCAAGCCGCGTGCGGCCGGGGTCGAGCACTCCGGGCAGGCCGACCGTGGCGTGCGTGACATTCGTCCAGGCGATGCCGCGCGCGGCCGCCAGCCCATGGGCGAGCGCGCTGATCTGCGCCGCCGTCGCGGCGGTGCTGCGGAGCGTGCGCTCGTCGTGTCGCACGCGCACGGTGCCGGTGATGTCGGCGAGCGCGGCCCGCACCCAGTGGCTGCCGACGTCGATCCCCACGACCCAGCCTGACTCCGGGTTCAGCGTGTAGACGACGGCACCCGGCCCCTTGGGGCCGCGCGACCGGCCGGCCTGGTGGACGAGTCCGGCGTCCTCGAGACCGAGCAGCGCCTGGGAGACGGTTGGCTTGGAGAGGCCGCTGCGGCGGGCGGCCTCCGCCCGCGACATCGCCCCGTCGCGCCGGATCAGCTCGAGCAGGCTGCGCTCGTTGATCGCACGCAGGAGGCTCGGCGTTCCGGCGGCGAACTCGGGAGCCGTCTCACCAGAGTAAGGAAACTTTCCTGACAATACCCCGGGGAGGATAGGCCTGCGGGCTGCCGGAAGTCAAGCGTTCCGGGCGCCAATTGGCGTGCACCCGAACCGCCGATCGGGCCGGCGCCACGGGCCGGCGCCCGGCCGGCTCAGGCGGCGATGCTGAACCGGCGCTTGCCCTTGCCCTTGGCGTCGAGCAGCGCGGCGTCGGCGGCCCGGGTCAGCGCGTCGGCCGTGTGGCCGTGCGCCGGCGCCGTGGCGACGCCGATCGAGACGGCCACGTCCTCGCGGCCGAACGCGTCCAGGAGCCGGGCCGAGAGCGCCGCCGCCGCCTCGGCCCCGGTGGCGCGGGCCGCCAGCGCGAGCTCGTCGCCGCCCAGCCGCCCGGCGGTGTCCGACGCGCGCGCGTGCCGCCGCAGCAGCCGGGCGGCCGTGCGCAGCACGCGGTCGCCGTGGGCATGTCCGTTGCGGTCGTTCAGCTGCTTGAAGTCGTCGATGTCGAGCACGAGGACGCTGACCGGCTCGGCGCTCCTGCTCGCGGCGCGCAGCGCCGCGGCGAGGCGGCGGCGGAAGGTGCGCGGGTTCGCCAGGCCGGTGAGCGCATCGTGGTCGGCCAGCCGCCGCACGCGCTCGTAGAGCTGCGCCTGGCGCAGCGCGCCGGCGGCGGTCGCGGCCAGCGCCTCGCAGAAGCGCACCTCCCCGAGGCTGAACGGCAGGGCCTGCGCCGGGTCGACGATCTCGACGACGCCCAGCGTGCGCCGGTTGGCGATCAGGGGCACCTGCAGGACGGTCTGCCAGCCCCAGCGCCGCATGTACTCGCGCAGGCCCTCCGAGATGCACTCGTCGTCGACGAGCGACTGCACGTAGGGCGCGCGGCCCGTGAGGACGGCCTCGAGCTCGGGCAGGCCGGCGACCTGGTGCACGGCCGGCGGCGGCAGCGGCACCCGCCGGTTCGTCCACGGCCGGAACTCGATCAGGTCGCGGATCACGCCGCGGCGGGCATCCCACTCGGCCACCGAGACCTCTCCCACCCTGGGCATCGCCTGGCCGACGCTGCGGCCGACCTCGACGAGGACGTCGTCGACGCTGGTCGAGCTCGTCAGCCGGGCGGTGACGGCATAGAACGCCGCCAGACGCTGGGACGTCCGTTGGTCGTGGCCCAGGGGCGAGTCATCGGCGTCGTGCTGCACTCCCCAGAGATCGGCACGGTGTGCCCCTGGTTGAGATCGCCGCCGGCCCGCCGGCCGGTGGTGCGGGCGATCCCCGCCTGCGTGACGCTGTCGACGACGTGCTCGTCGTCGTCGACGACGGCCAGATGGCGCATCTGATGGGTGGCCGTCACGTGCAGCGCGTGGTCGAGCGCGTCGCGGCATGCAGCCGGACGGGGGTGCGGGACGCCACTTCGCCGACGCATGCCACGTGCGGGTCGACGTGTTCGGTAACGGCGCGGCGCACCTCAGGACCGCGCGTGCGCGTCGGCGACCCGGCCGCCCTCGGACGCGTCCGTGGCCGGCTCGTCGTCGTCGACGGCGACGGCTCCGACCGGCGCGACGATCCGGGCGGCCTGGTCGAGCGTGGCCCCCTGGGCGACCAGATCCTCGATGCGGTGGACGAACTCGGCGTGGTCGCCCTCGTCCCACGCGGCCGTGACGATGCGCGCGGCGGACCCGAGGTCGAACCCCAGCCGGCCGAGGCGCTGGCGCTGCCAGTTGCGGACGCGCACGTCCTCCTGCTCGGAGGTGTCGGGCGGAGTCTCGAGGTCGGCTTCGCGCGGTGGTCGAAAGCGCATCGCAGAGGAGGGGTTCCCCGGCGGCGAGGCGACAAAACCCGCTTCGGGAGCCCGGAGAGGACGCGGCAACCGGTGGAGCGTGTTTGGGGTGCGCCCGCCGCCGGGCACGTATCACGGGATGGCAACGGACGACGGCACGGCACGCGACAGCTCGCTCGCCGAACTGGTCGAGCGGCTCTCCCACGAAGCCCGCGAGCTGGTGCGCGCCGAGCTAGCGCTCGCGCGCGCGGAGCTGGTCGCCGCCACCCGGCGGCTCGGGCTGGCGGCCGCGCTCGTCGCGGTCGGGGCCCTGTGCGGCCTGGCCGCGCTGGGAGCGCTGACCGCCACCGCGATCATCGCGCTCGCGAACGTGCTGCCCGCATGGGCGGCTGCGCTGATCGTGGCGGTGGGGCTTGCGGCGCTGGCCGGGAGCATGGTGCTTGCAGGCGTCGCCGTGGGCCGCCGATCGATGCCGCCGGCTCCTGCGGAGACGCTCGAGTCGATCAAGGAGGACGTCTCGTGGCTGAAGACCCGGGCGCGCTCAGGCGCGATGTAGAGGATGCGCGTGCGCAGCTGGGCGAGACGGTCGACGCGCTCTCGTTCAAGGTGACGCAGCCGCGCCGGTTCGCGTCCCGCGCCGCCACCGACCTCCGGGAGCGGCTGACGCCGCAGCTCGTCGCCGCGGTCGGCGCCGCCGCGCTGATTGCGATCGTGCTGCTCGTCCGCCGGGGTGGGGGCTCGTGAGGCCCGCCGCGGTCATCGGCGAGGTCGCAGGGCCGGCCGTCCGCGCGACGATGCGGACGCGCCGCTCGGGCGAGCACGGACGCCGGCCGACGGTCGCACAGTGGGTCGGCCACCTGACGCTGGCGGTCGTGGCGGCGTGGGGAGTCCGGCGTCTCGATGACCTGATCGAGAGCCGCCTGTCGCGGCCCGCCGGCCGGTGAGCGCGTGAGCGAGATCGGAACCGCCGTCAGCCACCATCCCTGGTGGATGGTGGCGGCAGTGATCGCTCCGCTCACGGTGTTCCTCTGGGTGATGGTCGGCAGCGTGCTGCTCGAGCACCGCTACGGCGGCCACATCTTCGCCGGCCGCGAGTAGACGCAGCTACCGGCGACCCGCGCGCCGGGCGGCGGCCACGGCGAGCGCCGCGACGGCGAGGAGCACGGCGGCCGTGATCAGGCCGCTCCCCCACAGCGGCACCCCGAGTGCGGTGATCCCGACCACGATCATGGTCATGGCCGCGCCGAGGGTGGCGAGCACGAGCACCGCCCCCGTCGCGACCAGGACCGCCGCGAGCGCCGAGAGCCGCGCCCTGGCGATGAGCTCCCCGGCGGCGGAGCGCAGCTCGAGCCGGGCCAGGTGCCCGAACACCCCGACCGCCTCGACCGGCCCGGGCGGCGGCGGCCCGGCGGTGGGCGCCCACGACGGATTCGCCAGCAGCGCCCGGCCGGCGGCGAACCCGCCGCCGGGCGTCCGCCCCACCATCCTCGCGGTGACGCCGCGCAGCGGCCGGAGCTCTGCGGCCGCCAGACGCCTGCAGATCCGGAAGGCCGCGACGCCGGCGAGGACGGGGATGACGATCCAGGCGATCTGCAGCACGCGCACCGCGTTCTCGTACGGGATGCCCACCTGCAGGTAGAGCCGGTCCATCGATCCCTCGAAGAAGGCGATCGACGCCCACGTGAAGATGCCGACGCCGAACGCCGTTCGCCAGGGGTTGTCGCGTGGGCGCTCGAGCAGGTGGTGGACGGCCCGGTCGCCGCTGAAGCGGCGCTCCAGCAAGGGCCAGGCGTACAGGATCCCGAAGATCACCGTCGGGAACAGGACGCCGCCCCAGAACGGGTTGGGGAAGATGGTCTTTCCGTCGATCACCGGCTCCCAGGACGGCATCATCCGCAGCGCCCCGATCAGCCAGCCGATGTACCAGTCCGGCTGGGCGCCGTTCTCGCCCAGATAGGGGTGATACGGCCCCCACAGCCAGATCGGGTTGATCTGCACCAGCCCGCCGAGCAGGAACAGGCCGCCGACGACCGCCCCGAAGAGCCCCAGCGACCGGAACGCGTACGACGGCCACATCGGCGAGCCGACCACATTCCCCTCCCGGCGTCCGCGGCCGCGGAACTGCGTGTGGTGCAGCAGGGCGATGAGCAGCAGGTGCACGCCGATCAGCGTGGCGATGAGCAGCGGCACGATCAGCACGTGGGCGATGAAGAGCCGCGACTCGAACGCGGTCGTGCCGGGGAACTGGCCGTTCCAGAGCCACGTCGCCAGCGGCCCGCCGACGAACGGGATCGACATCGCCACCGCCCATCCGATCGCGAGCCCCATCCCGGACAGGAGGTCGTCGACCAGCGAGTAGCCCATGTAGCCCTCGAGCACGGCCACGATGAGCAGCGTCACGCCGGTCCAGTAGATCAGCTCCCGGGGCTTGCGGAAGGCGCCGGTGAAGAACACCCGCAGCATGTGGATCGTGATCGACGCGATGAAGAGGTCTGCCGCCCAGTGATGGGTCTGGCGCATCAGCAGAC
This sequence comes from uncultured Actinomycetes bacterium, assembly GCA_963843705.1. Classification (GTDB taxonomy): domain Bacteria; phylum Actinomycetota; class Thermoleophilia; order Gaiellales; family JAICJC01; genus JAICJC01. The sequence continues at coordinate 689,546 of CAWJLQ010000005.1, read as the reverse complement.
CGACCTTCCACTTCCACGAGAGGTCGAGCGCCGAGGCGTACGCCTCGCTCATCTTCTGCCCGCGCAGCGGGCGGTACGCGCCGCGGTAGACGATCTCGTGGTACGACGGGTCGAAGAAGAACGCCAGGTAGACGCCCGTGACGACGAGCACGACGAAGCAGTAGAGGGCGATCTCGCCCCACATGAACGACCAGTGCTCGGGGAACACGTACCGCATGAGCCGGCGGAGCAGCGGGACGCGCCCGGTGCGGACGTCCACGCCGGCCACGGCCGCGGCCGTCCGCCGGCCGGCCGGCTTCGGGGGCGCGCTCATCAGAGGCTCCCCCGGTGCACGTTGAACCACGCCGGCCCGACGTCGCCGGACAGGGGGCCGGCGGCCGAGAGCGTGCCGTCGGCCGCGATCGCGATCGGCAGCTGGGGCAGCGGCCGGCCGGCGGGGCCGAAGACCACGTTTCCGCCCGTGGCGACCTCGAACGTGGAGTAGTGGCACGGGCAGACGAGCGCCGGCCCGGGGGCGTGCGCGGCGTAGAGCGGGTAGCGCATCATGGCCACGGCGCAGCCGGCGTGAGTGCAGATCTTGGAGTACGCGAGCACGCCCTGCGGCGCCCATCCGCGCCGTGACCGGGGCAGGTCGACCAGGCCGGGGTCGATCCGCACGACGATGATCGGGGAGCCCAGGCGCTCGGTGCTGGCGCCCTTCGGGAACGCGGTCAGGAACGAGCCGATCGCCAGCTGGTCGAGGCGGATGGGGTCGCCCTTCGCGTCGACGAGCCGGGTGCCGCGCCGCCACGGCGAGGCGACCGACTGCGCCCCGATCCAGGGGCCGAACGACGCCGTCGCGCTCACGACCGCGGCGCCGATGCCCGTCCCGGCGAGCGCCGTCGCCCACCGCAGCAGCCGGCGGCGGCTGACGCCCTCGGCGGCGTACTCGACCAGCGCCGCGGTCTCGCGCTCCTCCTCGGGGTGCTCCAGCGGGTGCCGGGGCTCGATCACGACCTCCTGCGGCACGATCCCCTTGCCCGCGACGACGGCGGCGGCGCCGAGCAGCACGAACGCCGCCCCGAGCGTCGCGCCGAGCCACTGCGTGGAGTCGGTGAGGACGTAGGCGGCGACGAATCCGACACCGGAGAGCCCGGCGCAGGCGAGCAGGGCGGCGGCGATCGCCTCGTTGCGGCGGCTGGCGGGGATCTCGACCGACGTCGGGTCGTCCTCCGGGCTGTACGGGCGCGCGCCGGGCGGGATCTCCTCGCCCTCGACGTAGGGGCGCCGGGGAGGCGGCGGCTCGCTCACGACTCCACCCTCTCGCCGATCAGGCGGGTGATGATCAAAAGCAGCGGGATGGCGATGAACCAGGTGACCATCCCCTCGGGAACGGGGCCGATGTGGCCGATGCCCCAGCCGCCGCGATCGGGCGGGTTGCGCACGTAGGCCACGTAGGCGGCGATCGCGGCGAGCTCGTGGTCGCCCAGCAGCTGCTCGTCGAAGCGCGGCATCACGTACGGCCCGATCCGGGCCGCCTCGAAGATCTGCTGCGGCGTCGCCGCCGTCAGCGGCGGCACGAACGCGCCGGTGACCATGCCTCCGCGGGCGACGGCCTGGTGGCAGCCGCTGCAGTTGGCTGCGAACAGCGTCTGGCCGTAGGCGAGGTCGGCGCCGCTCGTCGAGACGTGCGGGACCGGCGGCCCGCCGAACGAGCCGATGTAGGCGTCGAGCGCCCGGATCTGGCCCGGCGTGTAGGACGGCGGCTTGCGCTCCGGCTGCTGGGCCGGCGATGCCAGCGGCATCCGGCCGGTGCTGAGGTAGAAGTCCGCCGCGAGGGCTCCGACGCCGTGGAGCGACGGCGCCACGCCCCGGATCCCGCCCGCGTTGTACCCGTGGCAGGAGCTGCAGCCGGTGACGAAGAGCGACCGCCCCCGGGCGGCCGGCCCGGCCGGCTGGGCGCGTCCCGTGCCGTCGCCCTGGCCCATGCCCAGGCCCGGCGAGACGAGCAGGACGGCAACGCCGGCGAGCGCCGCTCCGGCCGCGGCCAGCCCCGCGAGGCGCAGGGGGCGGGTCACGGCTCCGCGTCCCTTCTGCGCAGCTCCCGCAGGGCCAGCGTCTCGCGGACGACGCCGCCGATCCCGAGCGCGCACACGCCGAGGCCGATCCAGGTCATCCAGCGTCCGACCGCGCCGCCGAGGATCGCGAGTCCGATCCCGGCCGCGAGCACGACCGTCGCCATGCTCTGGTCGACGATCGCGCGGCGGGCCCGGTCGACGCCCTCGGTGTCGCGCACGAGGAGCACGAGGCCGATCACGGCGGACACGGCGCCGGCCGCGGTGAGCAGCGCCGGGGGCAGCGGGCGGACGGCCACGCAGGTGGCGCTCGAGCAGTTCCCACCCGTCGCCGGCAGCCCGTAGGCGAAGCCCCAGAGCATGGCCGAGGAGGCCAGGAGGAGGATGCCCCACGCCAGGGGGTAGAACCAGGGCTTCCTCACTCGCCGGCCTCCTCCAGGCGCAGGTCGAGCAGGGGCGCGAACGAGCGGATCGGGGGCAGATCGGTGTAGTTGTGCCGGGGCGGCGGCGAGGTCGTCCACCACTCGAGCGTCTGGGCGCCCCACGGGTCGTTCCCGGCCGGCTCGCGCCGCCGCAGCGAGACCGCCACGTTCGCAAGGAACACGAGGGTGGCGAGCGCGATCAGCCCGGCGCCCGCGGTGGCCAGGCTGTTCAGGGCCTCCCAGGTCGGCCGGTGCGGATAGTCGGCCACCCGGCGCACCATCCCGTCGTAGCCGAGCACGAACATCGGGAAGAAGGTCAGGTTCGTGCCGAGCACCATGAGCACGAAGTGCACCTTCCCCAGCCGCTCGCGCAGCATCGCCCCCGTGACCTTCGGGAACCAGTAGTAGATGCCGGCGAAGAGCCCGAACACGCTGCCGGCGAAGAGCGTGTAGTGGAAGTGGGCGACGACGAAGTACGTGTCGTTCACCTGGTAGTCGAGCGGCGGCGACGCCAGGATGATCCCCGTCAGCCCGCCGATCAGGAACTGGATCAGGAACGTGATCGCGAAGAGCATCGGCGTCTGCAGGCGCACCGCGCCGCCCCACATCGTCGCCGTCATGTCGAAGTACTCGACCCCCGCCGCCACCGCGAGCGTGGTGGAGGTGAGGGCGAAGTACTCGTTCGCCTGGAGGCCGGTCGTGAACATGTGGTGGCCCCACACGCTCATCGAGAGCACCGAGAAGGCGAGCAGCGAGAAGACCATCGCCGTGTAGCCGAAGAAGCGCTTGCCCGAGAAGACCGCCATGACCTCGGCGGCGCACCCGAGGAACGGGAAGAACATCACGTAGACGTTCGGGTGGCCGTAGAACCAGAACACGTTCAGGTAGACGTCCGGGTTCACGTTCCATCCGAACTGCCGCTCCCCGTAGATCAGCCCCATCGCCGCGATCACCGAGGGGAAGGCGACGATGCCCATGAGGCAGGTCACGATCTCGGTCCAGACGAAGACGGGCAGGCGCAGCATGCTCATGCCCGGCGCGCGCCGGAGCAGGACCGTCGCCAGGATGATGCAGGCCAGCACGAGCTGGCCCGCGTTGGCGAGCATCACCCCGAGCACCCACAGGCCCATCCCGATCCCGGGCGTGTAGCTTGCGTTCGAGAGCGGCAGGAACGCCGTCCACCCGTCCGGCCCGGCGCCGTGCGTCGTGAGGAAGCCGAGCCACATCACGATGCCGCCGCCCGCCACCAGCCACACTCCCGCCAGCCCCATCCGGGGGGCGACGGTGTCCGCCGCCCCGATCTGGAGCGGCACCAGGTAGAGCCCGAGCGCGAACGCGAGCGGCTGCACGACCAGGTACACCATCGTGGAGCCGTGCATCGTGAAGACCTCGTTGTACCCCGCGTGCGAGAGCACCTGCATGCCGGGCGCCGCCAGCTCGGAGCGCACGATGAGGGCGAGCACGCCTCCGGCCAGGAAGAAGATCCCGCACAGGCTGAAGAGCCGCAGGCCGAGCGACTTGTGGTCCGTCGCCGCGAGCAGCGCGACCCAGCCGCTCACGCGCGGCTCGGGCGGCGAGACCGCGGCGCCGGGGGTCGTGGCCGTCATGCGGACGCCCCCGTCCCGTGGCCGGCGAGCCACGCCTGGTAGCGCGCCGGCGGCAGGACGACGACCGTGAACCGCATCTCGGCGTGATCCCACCCGCACAGCTGGGCGCACTCGCCGAGCATCCGCCCGGGGTGCGGGAACAGGATCGTGAACCGGTTCGTGTAGTCGGGGAACGCGTAGCGTTTGAAGCGCATCGCCGGGATGAAGAAGCTGTGCAGCACGTCGGCCGAGCGCAGGGTGAAGTTGACGGGCCGCCCCGCCGGGACGACGAGCTCGGCGAAGTGCGGATGCCGGGAGCCGATGTTGCGCCCGGTCGTCACGACCGCCTGGCCGGGATAGGTGAACGTCCAGTTCCACTGGGACGCGGTCACGCGCACGGTCGTGTACGGATGCGTCGAGACGGCGTCGACGTTGTCCTCCGTGCGGTACGTGGCGGCCAGGAGGCCGACGACGACGAGCACGATCAGGAACAGGTACGCGCCCTCGGTCTTCGGCGCAGTGCGCAGGTCGCGCGGGACGCGCCCCGGGCGCCGGCGGAAGCGCAGGGCGGCGAACAGGATCGCGGCGGCGACGAGCGCGCCGACGGCGCCGAGCAGCGCGAGGTAGATGTGCCACAGCCAGGCGAATTGCCCGGCGGTGTCATGGGTGGCGATGGCGAGCACGGCGAGCAACGTCCCCGGCGGGGATACCCGGACGGGGGCCGGTCAAACCGCGCGTATGCGACAGCGGTGCGGGCGGCCCGGGCGGCCGGCGCCGTCACACGCGGCTCTCACGCGCCGCCAGTAGCGTCGGGCGATGCGCTCGAAGCGGTCTCTGCGCGCGGTCCAACGCCGTCCGCGCCGGCGCGGACGGGTCGTCCTCCTGGGGGCGGTGGGGTTCCTCGTCCTGATGTCGCCGGCGGCCTACTCCTACACGACCTCGATGCTGCAGCCGTCGAGCCTGCCGCTCTGGCCGCGCAGCGTCGAGTGGCTGCGCCAGCACCACGGCAACTGGTTGGTCGACGAGGTCGAGCACTACTACTACAGCTGGAAGGCGCCCAGCCCGGGCGGCCCGCAGCTCACCAGCCTGCCGACCGTCGGCGTCGACCCGCCCTCGGTCAAGCCGAAGACGCACCGGCGGCAGGCGGCGTGGGTCCCGCCGGCGATCCCGACGCCGTTCGCCCACCCGCTGCGGGGCGAGGGCGTGTGGCGGGGGACCGGGCCGACGGTGCAGGGCGGCCCGCCCGTCCTCGTGACCACCTTCCGCCCGGAGGTCGCCTACCCGCGGATCGTCGCCTACGTCGCCTGGTTCGACCACACCCGCACCTCGGTCGCCTGGTACCCGGGACGCTACGAGCCGCCGACCGCGCCGGTGCGCGGGCCGATGTCGATCCCCCAGGATCAGCGCTGGCGGCTGTATGCGACGTTCAACGGCGGCTTCATCTACCGGGACGGGAACAACGGGTCGTCGATCGGGGGCAGGCAGTACGAGCCGCTGACGCGCGGCCTCGCCACCCTGATCGCCTATCGCGGCGGGCGGGTCGACGTGCGCACGTGGACCGGAGGGCCGGTGGCGGGCCCGCAGATCGCCTTCGCCCGCCAGAGCCTGCCGCTGATCATCGACCACGGCCGCCTCAACCCCGCGCTCAACGACACCTCGCAGTGGGGGTACACGCTCGGGAACGCGACCCGCGTCTGGCGCACGGGGGCCGGCATCGACCGGCACGGGAACCTGATCTACGCCGCCGCGGACTGGCAGACGGTGACGACGCTCGCGGAGATCCTGAAGCGGGCCGGCGCGGTGCGCGCGATGCAGCTCGACATCAATCCCGAGTGGCCGACCCTGATCACCTACCGGCACCGGCACGGGCTCGATCCCGTCCGGGTGGTGCCGAACTACCAGCAGTCGGACACGCGCTACCTCGTCCCGGACGACCGCGACTTCTTCGCCGTCTACCGGCGGGTGCCGGGACCGGTGAGCGTGCCGTTCAAGTAGGCCGCCGGCGGGCCTGCGCTCAGCGCTGCGCCGGTGCGATCACGCCGCCCGAGAGCCGCCGCACGCGTCCCTCGCGGAGCGCCTCCTGGAGCGCCAGCCGGAACCGGCCCGGCCCCCAGTAGCGGGCGTTGACGAGCCGTGCCAGGCGGCGGCGGTTGACCGGCCCCTGGTGCTCGACTGTCCTCTCGATCACCGCGATCTGGCGTTCGAGCGCCTGGGGGTCATCGCCGACGGGCCCCGTGCCGGCCATGCGCGGCGCGTACAGGGCGCTCCCCGGCCCCGGCCGGAACCGGCGCGCCCCGGCGCGCTCCCACGCGGCCCGCCGCGCCCCCCGCTCGCGGATCCACCGTTCACGGTCGGCGGCGCGGCGCTGCTCGGAGGGCTCCCGGTCGGCGCCGCCCTCGCCCTCGCCCTCGCCTTCGTCCGCCTCGTCCCCTCCGCCGTCCTCAGCGGTGATCGGCGTCGCGACGTCCTCGAGCGACTGCTGCTCGGCGCGCACGCCGAGGAAGATCTCCGCGATGCCGCCGATCGCCATCACGGCCGAGCCGATGTAGAAGGCGATCGCGACCTGGCTGCGACTGCCGCTCGCGATCAGGTGGCCGAAGAGCAGCGGCCCCGCGATCCCGCCTGTGGCCGTGCCGACGGCGTAGAAGAAGGCGATTGCGAGCGCGCGCGTCTCCATCGGGAAGATCTCGCTCACCGTGAGGTACGCGGCGCTCGCGCCGGCGGACGCCAGGAAGAACGTGACCACGACGAACGCCTCGAACTCCCACTCGGAGGTGAGCGAGCCGCGCGCGAACAGGAATGCCATGATCGCGCCGGCGAGCGCCGAGCCCAGGTAGGTGATCGTGATCATGGGCTTTCGGCCGATCGTGTCGAACAGGCGCCCCAGCGCCAGGGGCCCGAGGAAGTTCCCGGCGGCGTAGATGATCAGGAAGACGGGGACGAACGACGCCGAGACCTTGAAGAACGTCGAGAAGAGCGTCCCCAGGTCGAACGTGATGCCGTTGTAGATGAAGGCCTGGCCGACGAAGAGCGACAGGCCGAGCACCGCCCGCCGCGGGTACCGGCCGAATCCTGTCCGCGCGATCTCGGTGAACGGGATCACCTCGCGCTGGCGCACCTCGATCGTCTCGCCGGGCTCGTCCAGTTCCTGTCCGGTCTCGCGGGCGACGTCGCGCTCGATGCGCGAGACGATCTCCTCGGCCTCCTCCTCGCGGCCGTGGATGAAGAGCCAGCGTGGGCTCTCAGGCACGCTCCGGCGGACGAGCATGATGGCCAGCCCGAGCACGGCCCCGACGCCGAAGCACAGACGCCAGCCGAGATCGGTCGCGAATGTCGACAGGAAGAGGATCGCCGCCGCAGACCCGGCCATCGATCCGACCCAGTACGACCCGTTGATCATCAGGTCGACGCGTCCACGCACGCGGGCGGGGATCAGCTCGTCGATCGCCGAGTTGATGGCGGCGTACTCGCCGCCGATGCCCGCACCGGTGAGGAACCGGACGGCGTAGAAGTACCAGGCGTCGAACGCGAACGCCGTCGCGACCGTTGCCACGATGTAGACGGCGAGCGTGATCAGGAAGAGCTTCTTGCGCCCGAACCGGTCGGTCAGCTGGCCGAACACCAGCGCGCCGAGGCACGCGCCCGCCACGTACGCCGCGGCGGCCACGCCGATCTGGCCGACGGTGATCGCGATGCCGCTGCCCTTCACGGTCAGCTGCGTCGCCACCGAGCCGACCATCGTCACCTCGAGCCCGTCCAGGATCCAGACGGTGCCGAGGCCGATCACCACCAACCAGTGGAACCGCGACCACGGCAGGCGGTCGAGGCGCGCGGGAATGCCGGTCTCGATCGTCTGGGCGTCAGCGCTCATGCGGCGGCGCATACCCAGCCGGGGCGCACGCATAATCACGCGTCTCCGCGGGTATCGGGTGCGGATGGTGCGCTGCGACATCCTCGGGCACCGCTACCGGTTCAGGGCGTCCGCGGACGTGATGACGTGGTCGTGTGGGCGCTGCGGCCACGAGGGAGGGCGCAAGCGCTACCCGAGCGCCGCCGACGCCGCCCGCTACGCGGTCGCATTCGACCGCGAGGACCGGGAGGATCTCGGCCGCCGGGCGCCGCTGATCGGCCTCCTGCCGCTGCGGATCGTGCGCGCCCTGCGCCGCCGGAAGCCGTCAGGCGCGTAGCGCCCCGCGGACGCCGCCGGGCCGATCCCGATCAGAACGCCGGCGCCGGAGTGCCCGGGGTTGGGTCCGGAGGCGTCTCGGGCGGCGGCAGCGGGACCGGCTCGGGCGGTCCGGGCCGCGGCGGCGGGGGCGGGTCGGGCTGCGGCGGCAGCGGCGAGGGCTGCGGGTCGATCCGCAGGCGGGTCACGGCATGCTCTCCGGTGCCGGCACAACGCGGACATAGGCCGCCTGGAGCACGTCGGCGACCGTGCCCACGGCCAGCACCGCCGAGGCGGTGCGGGTGGCGCGGGGCGCGAAGAGCAGTCCGGCCACCATCGCCAGCGACATCCACTGGGCGAGGCAGAACGGGCACACGAGCAGCTGGCCGAGGGCCAGTCCGGCACCCGCGCGCCGCGGCGCCTCCTCGATCTCGCCGGGGCGGCCGCGGCGCTGGTAGCGCGTGAACGGCGCCCGCAGGACGGCGCCCACGCGGTCCTTGGCGATCAGCCGCGACAGCCGCTGTGTCGCGACTCCGGCCAGCGCCAGGTCGTAGAGGGCGATCCGGTCGGGGAGCCGCCCGCGCCGGCCGGCGGCCAGCACCACGCTTCCGGCGATGGTTCCGAAGCCGGCGACGAGCGCGCCATAGACCGCCAGCGGTGTGTCCTCGCCGGCATATCCCGCCTCGAGTCGTTCGGTCGCGTGCAGCATCAGGTTCCGGTACCCGTGCGACGCGACGGTAAACACGCGTTTCGGCCTCCCGTTCCCGGGGAATCCGCCGAGCGAAGGCGTGGACGGGAGGGAGCGATGAGCGGCGAAGAGCACGTGGACGACCGGCGCGGCGCCGGCCGGCCGACCCGCCATGGGGCGACCGACTTCATGTCCCGCCACGAGGCCGCCGAGGGGCACGGCGACCATCGCGAGCAGCGGGCGGCGGAGGTCAGCCGCGAGCTGAACGCCCAGTCCGAGTTCGTGCAGGGCCTGGTGCGGCACGCGCGGGAGCACCCGAGCCGCCTGCCCGCGCCGGACGAGGTCGACTAGCCGATCGCGTTCGCGGTCGACGGGCGTGCGTCGAGCACGATGTGGGTGACCGGGACGTCATAGAGCTGCCGCGTGCGCGTGACGACATCCCGCTCCAGCCAGTTCAGCTCGCGTTCGGGCGCGGTGGCGATCACGATCTCGTCGGCGGCGGTCTCGGCGTAGGCGTCGGCGATCGCCTCCAGGGGGTTCTCCGACCCGACCGTGCCGCGCGCCTCGACGCCGTACGACGCGAGCGTGGCGATCGTCGCCGCCAGACGCGTGCCCGCGGCCGCGGCGTCGCGATCGATGTCGGACGCCAGGTAGTGGATCGGCGATCCGAGCGCGGGCGCGACGACGACGACGTCGCCGTGCCTCCCGGCGACGTGCTGTGCCAGCGGCCGGCACGCGCGGGGGTCCTCGCAGCCGCGGTCGGCGAGGATCAGGATGCGCGGCTCCGCTCCCGCTCCGGCTTGCCGTGGCGACGGCGGTCGAGCGCCGGCGTTTCGGCTCTGACGGACGAGGAACACGGCGGCTCCGGAGGACAGGGTGACCACGACGGCCGCAACGACCCCGAAGAGCAGCCAGCCGGCGCGCGGGACGGCCGGCCCGAACAGGAGCACCCCCCCGACCATCACGACCAGATACAGCAGGCCTCCGCCGAGCGCGAACGCGACGAGCAGCGAGCGTCCCGTCAATCGCAGAGATTCGAGCGGGCCTCTCATGGCACGATCGTAGGCCGCCGTGCGAGACGCCGAATCGGGGCCGGCACGGAACTGGGGTACGGGAACACCGCAGGCGACCGGTCGGACATCAGGGCGGCATGGACGGCCACCCACAGGCGGGCCAGCGGATCATGCCCACGGCATGTCGGCGATATCCTGCGAGCCGCGTTCAGCTCGCGATCCGATCTGTCCAGCCGGGATGAGAGACGGCGACGACGATGATGGCGAGGGCGATTGCGACGCCCGCAAGGAGACGGACGTCCCAGAACACGACGAGCAGTGCGAGCGAGGCGCCGGCCGCCGCGATCGCGAGCGGCGCCCAGACGCCGGCGAGGCCCGGCACTCCCAGAATCGCAAGCCCGAGGAGCGTGAATGCGGCGACGGTCGCAGCGAGCAGCGCATACGCGACCGGGCGGCGGGTCGCATCCGGCAGGAGCGACTGCTTGAGCGTGAACGGGTACCCCGGGTCGGCGGGATCGCCCGGCCTCGGCGCTGCCGGCGTCCCCGCGACGTCTGCCTGGTCGTACCCCCAGGTTTGCAGCACACGCGCCCTGCCCGCATCGGCGTTCGCCCCGATCGTCCCTGGCGGCGCTCGCGCTCGTGCCGCCGCTCGTCGCCGGGGCCTGGAAGCGCCGGCCCGCTATGCGGCCTTGAACTCGCCCCAGATCGAGGTGCGCTTGTTCAGACCGGCCGGGGTCGTGTAGAGGATCTCGTAGTCGTTCAGGATCCGTGGCGGGAACACCACCAGCGGGTCCTTGGCCTCGGGGCCGACCAGCGGGTAGGAGGCGGGCGTCCCGACCTCGTACTGGACGTACTCCATCTCGCGGGCGTTCACGGCCGGCTCGAGCATGAAGTTGATCCACGCGTGCGCGGCCACGGGATCCGGCGCGTAGGCCGAGATCGCCCAGTTGTCGATCCAGATCTCCGACCGCCCGTCCGGTGCGACCACGCGGATGTCGTTCTTGGCGGCGCGGGCCTTGCGGATGCGCAGGCCGTCGCCCGAGTAGGTGATGCCGAGGTCGATCTGGCCGTTGATGAAGTTGTCCAGGTAGACCTCGTTGATCGTGGTCACGTGCGGGCGCACCTTGAGCAGGAGGTCGCGGGCCGCGTTCAGCTCCTTGTCGCTCTGCGTGTTCATCGAGTAGCCGAGGGCGTTCAGCGCCACGCCGATCACCTCGGCCGGGCTCTCGATGAAGTTCACCTTGAGCCCCTTGGCGTGCGGCAGGAAGTCGAAGAAGTCCTTCCACGTGCGCAGGTTGGCCGTGACCGTGTCGGTGCGCTGCGTGAACCCGGTGATGCCCGTGTCCTTCATCACCGAGTACTTGTTGCCCGGGTCGTACGACAGGTTGCGCCAGTGCGGCGCGAGGTTCTTCAGGTTCGGGATCAGGCTGTGGTCGAGGGGCATGAGCAGGTCGAGCCCCTTCTCGATCCGGACGTGGTCGGCGTCCGGGACGATGATGTCGTAGACCTTCTGCCCCTTGGTCGTCTGGAGCTTGGTCAGGAGCTCCTCGTTCGAGGTGTAGTTGCTCTCCACGAAGTGGACGCCCGTCCGCGCCTCGAACGCCTTCGTGTTCTTGGGATCGTGGTACTGGGCCCAGTTGTAGAACTGGAGCGTGCCCTCGATCTTCTTCTTTGCCAGGGAGGACCCGGGCGCCGAAGGGGCCGCGCCGCCGCCCGTCGACCCGCCGCACGCGGCGGCCGCGATGGCGACGACGCCCGCGCCGAGCAGCTCACGACGGTTCACTCGCTCCCCGAACAAGATTGCGTACTGATACACGAAAGTTGCGTGTGAGTCAACGGTCGTGATAATCAGCGCCCAATGGCCGACACGAACGGCGCACCCGTCGCCCTCGGCGCCCGCATCCGCCACGCGCGCGAGCGGCGCCGCCTGTCCCTCGGCGACGTGTCCGAGCGCACGGGCCTCTCGCGCGGATTCCTCTCGCGGGTCGAGCGTGACATGACGAGCCCCTCGGTCGCCTCGCTCGTGGCGGTGTGCCGGGCGATCTCGCTGCCGCTCGAGCGGCTCTTCGCCGCCTCCACCGTGAGCGTCGTGCGGGCCGCCGACCGTGCCGCCGCGGTGCTGCCCGGGCAGGCGGTCACGGACACCCTGATCACGCCGGCGCACGAGCCGCACGTGACGGTGCTCGAGACGCTCGCGGCGCCCGGCGGCTCGGGCGGCGACGAGCACTACACGCTGCCGAGCGAGTGTGAGGTGTGCCTCGTGCTCGAGGGGACGATCGAGCTCGAGGTCGACGGCGACACCTTCCAGCTCGCCCGCGGCGACGCTGTCACCTTCGGCGCGGCCACGCCGCACACCTGGCGCAACACGTCGCCAACGGACGAGGCCAGGGTCGTGTGGGTGATCGCGCCCGCGTTGCCGGATCCGCTCGGACAGGCCGACCCGGTTTAGGCCCCCCCGGCGCGCGGGTAGCCAGGCCGTCCAGATACGCAACGGAAGGATGATGAGATGGGGAATCTGAACGGCAAGCGGATCGCGTTCCTGGCCGCCGACGGGGTCGAGCAGGTGGAGCTGACGAAGCCCTACGACGCCATCCGGAAGGCCGGCGCCCGCGCCGACCTGCTGTCGGTGAAGACCGGGAGCATCCAGGGCATGAACCACCACGAGAAGGGCGACACGTTCCGCGTCGACGCGCTGGTCGGCGACGCCGACGCGTCCGACTACGACGGCCTCGTGCTGCCCGGCGGCGTCGCCAATCCGGACGAGCTGCGCACCCACCCCGAGGCGGTCGGGTTCGTGCGGGCGTTCTTCGAGCACGGCAAGCCGGTCGGCGTCATCTGCCACGGACCGTGGATGCTGGTCGAGGCCGACGTCGTCCGCGGCACGCGTCTGACCTCGTGGCCGAGCCTGCAGACCGACCTGCGTAACGCCGGCGCCGACTGGGTCGACGAGGAGGTCGTGACCGACGGCGGCCTCGTGACCAGCCGCAAGCCGGACGATCTGCCCGCGTTCTGCGCGAAGATCGTCGAGGAGTTCGGCGAGGGCACGCACGCCCGCCAGCGGGAGCGCGCGGGCGCGAGCGTGTCCTAGAACTCCGTCAATTCGGGGATCCGCGCCGGCCCGCCGGCGCCGATCATCCGGGCGATGAGCGAGTCGATCCATGTACTGGTCGTCAGGGCGGCCGGGCTGCCGTGGGCGCTCCCGATGGGGAGCGTCGAGCAGACGTTCGCGTTCGGCGGGCAGCGCGTCCACGAGGTGGCAGGGTCGCGGGTCGTGGTGTTCCGCGGCGACGCCCTCGAGGTGGTGGCGCTCGCCGACCGGCTGGGAGTGCCGGGCAGCGATCCCCACGCCGGAGTCGTCGTCTGGGCCGGGGGGCGGCGGCGGGTCTTCGCGGTCGATGAGCTCGTCGGCCAGCTCGTGCTCGAGCGGCAGGAGATCCCCGACGCCGCGCGCGGCGCCGGCACCAGCGGCGTCGTCCTGACGGCGGACGGCGAGGTCGTGCCAGTGCTCGAGCCCGGCGTGATAGCCGGCGCCTGGACGCCGGCCGGGCCGGGCGTGTTCGGCTTCAGCGAGCTGCAGCGGAGCGCCCTGCTCGAGATCGCGAACATCGGGTCGGGGAACGCGGCCACGGCGCTCTCCCAGCTGCTCGGCAAGCCGGTCGAGATCGGCTACGCGGAGGCGCTGCTGGCGACGCTCGCCGAGGCCGCGGACAAGGTCGGTGCGGCGGCCGCCCCGTCGGCGGTCGTGGACACGCCGGTGGCCGACGAGGGCGGCAAGGTGCTGCTCCTGTTCCCGGACGGGGCCGCCGAGCAGCTCTGCGAGCTCTTCGGCACCAGCCTCGACGACGAGATGGGCCGCTCGGCGCTGCGTGAAGTCGGGAACATCCTCGCCAGCTCGTATCTGAATGCCGTCGTGGAGATGACCGGACTCGACCTCGACCCCCAGCCGCCCTCGATCGAGGTCGACCTGCTGGGCGCGCTGGTCTCGCGCAGCCTGGCCGCCAGCCGCGCCGCAGACCCGACCGTGCTCATGCGCTCGGTCATGACCGTGGAGTCCTCGGACGCGAGCTTCGCCTTCCTCTTCGTGCCCCAGTTCGGCGCCGTCGAGGCGCTGCTCGACCGGCTGGGCGTCGGCGGTCACCATGCCGACGCCGGCTCGTCGCCGGTTTGACGTAGGGCGGGCGTCCCCGGAACCTCGTATCCGCGTCCAGGATCCGAATCTTGGGCGTGGGCGCGCCGATCACCCGGCTGCGCCAGTTCCCGAACCGCACCCAGGAGCCCGACGTCATGAGCGACACCCAGCAGCTCGTCATCTTCTCCCTCGCTGGGGAGGAGTACGCCCTGCCCATCACCCGCGTTCAGGAGATCATCCGCTACGCCCAGCCGCGCAGCGTGGCGTCGTCGTCGCCGTGGATCCGCGGTGTCATCAACCTGCGCGGGCGGATCGTGCCGGTGTGCGACCTCGCCATGCGGCTCGGCGTGACCCACACCCACGCCGGCACGGCCAAGATCGCCGTCATCGAGACGCAGGGCGGGACCGCCGGGGTCGTCGTCGACAGCGTCGAGGAGGTCCTGACGATCGCGTGCGACCAGATCGAGCGCGTCGGCACCGCCGACAGCGACTACGTGGACGGTGTCGCCAAGCTGGACGGCCGGCTGCCGATCCTGCTGAACCCGGACGGCCTCCTCTCGGGCATCGAGCTCGCCGCCTGAGCCGCGCCCCGCGGATGCGTCGTCGCAGGTGACGCAAATGATTCGATCACTTGCCCTTCCAACCAGGGCAGGTATATCCTCCCTCGGCGGCGCTGGGTGGTGGACGAATATGGTGCGCCGGGACTCGATCGGGTGGGAGGAGACTCGAGATGAGGATTGTGTCGAGCCGCGTCGCCATTGGTTGCGTGGTGGTGCTGGTGGTTCTGGCTCTGGCCGGTTGTGGTGGTTCGTCGGGTGGTGGGTCGAGTGGTGGTGGGTCGTCGGGTGTGTCGGTGCCGAGTGTGTCGGCGTCGGATTTCACGGTTGATTTTTCGGTGATGGGGCAGTTGAAGGGGTTGGCGTCTGAGGGGAAGGGCATGGTTGGTGTGTTGCTTCCTGATACGACGTCGTCGGCGCGGTATGTGGAGTTTGATGCGCCGTATTTGAAGAAGGCGTTTGAGGCTGCTGGTTTGAAGTCGAACCAGTTCAAGATCGATAACGCTCAGGGCAGCGCGAGCACGATGCAGCAGCAGGCTGAGGCGGATATCACTGCGGGTGCGTCGGTGCTTTTGGTTGATCCGCTTGATCCGGGTTCGGGTGCGGCGATCGAGTCGAACGCGGAGTCGAAGGGTGTGAAGGTGATTGATTATGACCGTCTGGTGACGGGTGGTCCGGCGGATCGGTATTACGTGAGTTTCAATAATGTGCAGGTGGGTCAGTTGATTGGTCAGGGTGAGGTCAGCTGCATCCAGGCGTGGGGTGTGAAGAAGCCGAATATCCTGATCATGGATGGCGATCCGACGGATAACAACGCGAAGCTGTTCGCGCAGGGGTATAACGGTGTGTTGGCTCCGCATTTCGCTGACGGCAGCTATGTGAAGGTGGGCGAGCCGGCGGGGACGTGGGATCCGCCGACTGCTGCGACCACGTTTGAGCAGCAGTTCACCGCGCATAAGAACATCAATGCGGTGGTGACGCCCAACGACGACAACGCCAACGCGGTGATCTCGGTGTTGCAGAAGGACAAGATCCCGCCCAAGACGTTCCCGACCACAGGTCAGGACGCGTCGCCGTCGGGTCTGCAGAACATCCTCAAGGGCTACCAGTGCGGCACGGTGTACAAGCCCATCTACGAGGAGGCGCAGGCCGCGGCCGCGCTGGCGCTGTACCTGCGCGCCGGCATGACACCGCCGTCGACGCTGGTGAACGCGCAGACGATGGACTCGACGCTGCACAAGCAGATCGCGTCGGTGTACACCGTCCCGCGCTGGGTGACCGTCCAAAACATGGCCTCAACGGTCGTGAAGGACGGCGCCGTCCAGGTCAACCAGCTGTGCGCCGGAGCAGCGCTCCAGCAAGCCTGCACAGCAGCAGGCATCAGCTAGTGGCAGAATGCGCCGGGCCGCTCCCAGCGGGCGGCCCGGCGCACCGCCACAACCGCCGAGCGTGACAGATGGCTGAGACGACCACCCACGAGGGGACAGGCTCCGGGACCGGCTCGGAACCGGTTCTGCGCCTGCGCGGCGTGTCGAAGAGCTTCGGCGCCGTCCAGGCTCTCACCGATGTCGACATGGACGTCCGCGCCGGCGAGGTGACGGCCCTGATCGGCGACAACGGCGCCGGCAAGTCCGTGACCATCAAGTGCATCGCCGGCATCCACGCACCCGATCACGGCGAGGTGCTGTGGGAGGGCAATCCGGTCCGCATCCGCACTCCGCGTGATGCGGCCGCGCTCGGAATCGAGACCGTCTATCAGGATCTCGCGCTCGCGAACAACCTCGACATCGTCCAGAACATGTTTCTCGGCCGCGAGCGCATGCGGGGCATCGTCATGGACGAGGAGAAGATGGAGACCGAGGCGCGGGAGACGCTCACGAGCCTCGCGGTCACGACCGTGCGCTCGATCCGCCAGCCGGTGGCGTCCCTGTCGGGCGGCCAGCGCCAGTCGGTCGCGATCGCGAAGGCTGTGCTCTGGAACTCGAAGCTCGTGATCATGGACGAGCCGACAGCCGCGCTCGGCGTTGCCCAGACGCGGATGGTGCTCGACCTCGTCCGCCGCCTTGCCGACCGCGGCCTGGCCGCGCTGATCATCTCCCACAACATGAACGACGTGTTCGAGGTGGCCGACCGCATTGCCGTCCTGCGCCTGGGGCGGATGGTGGCGGTGCGGCCGGCTGCCGAGATGGACCCGCAGATCGCCGTCGACCTGATGACGACGGGCAGGTCGACCCGCGAGCGCACGTCCGGAGAGGAGCCGTAGCCGATGTCCAAGGTCGACGAGCCGGGTCCGGGCAGCCCCGAGGGCCAGCTGACCGGCGAGGCGGCGCGTAGCTCCGAGCTGGCCGTCCCCGCGGACATCGCCGCCGCGTCGGTGGGCGACTACGTGCGCGGATCGCTCGCCCGGATCAAGGCGGGCGAGAGCGGCGTTCTGCCCGTGGTCGGCGGGCTGGTCCTGATCTCGATCCTCTTCCAGTCGCTCAACTCGAACTTCCTGACGGCGCAGAATCTGGTGAACCTGCTCATCCAGGGGGCCGTCTACTGCCTGCTCGGCATGGGCGAGGTGTTCGTGCTGCTCCTCGGCGAGATCGACCTGTCGGTCGGGTTCGTCGCCGCGATGGGAGGCGTCGTGATGGCCGACACCGTCGGGCCGAACTACGGCTGGCCATGGTGGCTCGCGGTCCTCGCTGCGCTCGTCGTCTGCGCGGGGATCGGCTTCATCCAGGGCACGATCATCACCCGGATCGGGCTCCCGTCGTTCGTCGTCACGCTGGCCGGCTTCCTGTTCTGGCAGGGGGTGATGCTGCGCATCCTCGGCAACGGCGGCACCTTCCCGATCAACGAGTCGGTCATCAACGACCTCACGAGCTCGAACCTGTCGAACACCGTCGGCTGGGCGGTGATGCTCGTGGCGGTGGCGGTGTTCGGGGCGATCTCCTGGAGGCGCGACGCCAAACGCCGGGCGGCGGGCTTGGTGGCGCCGCCGCCGAGCGTGACGCTGCTCAAGGTCGCGGCGGCGTTGGCCGCGGGGCTCGCGCTCGTCCTCCTGTGCAACACGAACCGCGGCATCCTGGAGCCGATCTCGGGCGTGCCCTACGTCGTCCTGCTCGTGCTGGGCGTCGTGACGGTCTGGTCGTTCCTGCTCGGCCGCACGAAGCTGGGCCGCTATCTCTACGCCATCGGCGGCAGTGCCGAGGCCGCCCGCCGCGCGGGCATCAACCTGATCTGGGTGCGCACCTCGGCGTTCGTCTTGACCTCGCTCACCGCGGGCATCGCCGGCATCGTCTACACCTCGCGCCTGCGCTCGATCTCGACCACGGTCGACGGCGGCACGCTGGTTCTGTACGGGATCGCCGCTGCGGTCATCGGCGGCACGAGCCTCATGGGCGGGCGCGGCAAGGCCATCCACGGCGTGCTGGGCGGGATCGTCATCGCCTCGATCGACAACGGCATGGGTCTGCTCGGCTATCCGGCCGCGACGAAGTACATGGTCACGGCGTTCGTGCTTCTGGCGGCCGTGACCATCGATGCGCTCTCGCACCGTGGGCGCATCAGTGGCACGTGACCGCGTAGGAACTACCGATTCCGTATTGGGGCGAACGCCGATGCCGTGCAGCTGGGCGTGGCCGTAGCCTCTCCGGGAGGTCGCCTTACGGCCGAACGGCGATGCCGTGTTCGCGATACGCCGAGGGAAAGGAACGGAGATGCGCAACGAGTTGCGGCGGATGACCCATAGGGCACCGCTGGCGGTCGGCCTGGCGATCATCGGCCTGGTGGCGGTGGCCGCCGGTTGTGGTGGTTCGTCGGGTGGTGGGTCGAGTGGTGGTGGGTCGTCGGGTGTGTCGGTGCCGAGTGTGTCGGCGTCGGATTTCACGGTTGATTTTTCGGTGATGGGGCAGTTGAAGGGGTTGGCGTCTGAGGGGAAGGGCATGGTTGGTGTGTTGCTTCCTGATACGACGTCGTCGGCGCGGTATGTGGAGTTTGATGCGCCGTATTTGAAGAAGGCGTTTGAGGCTGCTGGTTTGAAGTCGAACCAGTTCAAGATCGATAACGCTCAGGGCAGCGCGAGCACGATGCAGCAGCAGGCTGAGGCGGATATCACTGCGGGTGCGTCGGTGCTTTTGGTTGATCCGCTTGATCCGGGTTCGGGTGCGGCGATCGAGTCGAACGCGGAGTCGAAGGGTGTGAAGGTGATTGATTATGACCGTCTGGTGACGGGTGGTCCGGCGGATCGGTATTACGTGAGTTTCAATAATGTGCAGGTGGGTCAGTTGATTGGTCAGGGTGAGGTCAGCTGCATCCAGGCGTGGGGTGTGAAGAAGCCGAATATCCTGATCATGGATGGCGATCCGACGGATAACAACGCGAAGCTGTTCGCGCAGGGGTATAACGGTGTGTTGGCTCCGCATTTCGCTGACGGCAGCTATGTGAAGGTGGGCGAGCCGGCGGGGACGTGGGATCCGCCGACTGCTGCGACCACGTTTGAGCAGCAGTTCACCGCGCATAAGAACATCAATGCGGTGGTGACGCCCAACGACGACAACGCCAACGCGGTGATCTCGGTGTTGCAGAAGGACAAGATCCCGCCCAAGACGTTCCCGACCACAGGTCAGGACGCGTCGCCGTCGGGTCTGCAGAACATCCTCAAGGGCTACCAGTGCGGCACGGTGTACAAGCCCATCTACGAGGAGGCGCAGGCCGCGGCCGCGCTGGCGCTGTACCTGCGCGCCGGCATGACACCGCCGTCGACGCTGGTGAACGCGCAGACGATGGACTCGACGCTGCACAAGCAGATCGCGTCGGTGTACACCGTCCCGCGCTGGGTGACCGTCCAAAACATGGCCTCAACGGTCGTGAAGGACGGCGCCGTCCAGGTCAACCAGCTGTGCGCCGGAGCAGCGCTCCAGCAAGCCTGCACAGCAGCAGGCATCAGCTAGCACCGCGCGGCGAGGCGGCCGTCCCGTCCGGCTCCGGCCGGACGGGACGGCGGCTTTCGTATACTCGGCAGCGGATGGATGCTCCACCCGCGAGTGCGATCTCCCTGCGCGGGGTGATCAAGCGCTTCGGCTCGGTGACGGCGGTGGACGGGCTCGACCTGGAGGTGCCAGCCGGCGTCTGCTTTGGGCTCCTCGGCCCGAACGGCGCCGGCAAGTCGACCACGATGCGCATGCTGACCGGACAGGCCCTGCCCGACGCCGGAGAGATCCGGGTGCTCGGATACGAGCTTCCGCGCGGCTCCAAGCAGGCCCGCACGGAGATGGGGGTCGTCCCCCAGCTCGACAACCTCGACGTCGAGCTGACGGCCCGCCAGACCCTGGGCGTCTTCGCCCGCCTCTACCGCGTCCCCCGCCACGAGCGGCGGGCCGCGGTCGACCGGGCGCTCGGGATCGCGAACCTCGTCGCGCGCGCCGACACCCGCGTCTCCGAGCTCTCGGGCGGGATGCGGCGGCGGTTGCTGATCGCCCGCGGCCTGATCCACCAGCCGCGGCTCGTGCTGCTCGACGAGCCGACGGTCGGGCTCGACCCGCAGGTGCGGCAGGAGCTCTGGGGCCTGATCGACCGGCTGCGCGGCTCCGGCGTGACGGTGCTGATGTCGACGCACTACATCGAGGAGGCCGAGCGGCTGGCCGACACCGTCGCCGTGATGTCGCACGGCAAGGTGGTCGCGCTCGGCCGCCCCGACGAGGTCGTGCGTGCCGAGGCGGGCGAGGAGGCGCTGGAGGTGTACGGGCCGGCCGCCCACCTGGACTCGGTCGCCGAGTTGGCGCAGCGGCAGGGCTGGCGCACACGCCGCAGCGGCCCGGCCGTCGTCATCGTCCGGGCCGAGCGGATCGACGGCGACGCGCCCGAGGGCGTCCGCAGGCCGGCGAACCTCGAGGACGCGTTCGTCATGCTGACCGGAGAGGCGATCGAGTGACCGCACCCGTGCATCGCGTGCGGCGGCTGGAGCCAGCGGCGCTCGCGGGCGTGATGAGCCGCGACATCGTGCTCTTCGGCCGCTACTGGAAGGCGACCACGTTCTCCTCGGTGGTGCAGCCGACGATCTACCTGCTGGCGTTCGGGCTCGGGTTCGGCTCGCTCGTCTCGCACGTCGGCCACGTGCGCTACGTCGAGTACGTGGGCACCGGGGTCGTGGCGACGGCCGTGCTCTTCTCGTCCGCGTTCCCCGGCATGTTCAACACCTTCATCCGGTGGAAGTTCCAGCGCACCTACGACGCGATGCTGGCGGCGCCGGTGGACGTGGAGGAGCTGATCACCGCGGAGATCATGTGGGTGTCGGTGCGGGCGGGCGTGTATGGGGTCGCGCCGCTGATCGTGTCCATGGCGTTCGGCCTCTCCCCCAACGCCGGCATGCTGCTCACCCCGCTGATCGGGTTCGTCACCGGGTTCGGCTTCGCGTCGTTCGGGGTGCTGGTGGCCGCGGTCGCGAAGACGATCGACAACTTCAACTACGTGACGAGCGCGGTGCTGACGCCGCTCTTCCTCGTGGCGGGCACCTTCTTCCCGATCTCCACGCTGCCGGGCGGGCTGCGCCAGGCGGCGCAGGCCAACCCGCTCTACCACTGCGTGGCCCTCGTGCGCGACACCGCGCTCGGCCACTACGCGGCGGCCGACCTCGTGCACGCCGGCGTGCTGGCCGCGTTCGCGCTCGTGATGTGGCGGATCGCCGTCTGGCAGATGCAGGAGAAGCTGATCGACTAGAACGACGGACTAGGCGGCGCGCCGCTCCGACTCGCCGTCCCGCTCGCGCGCGAGAACGGCCTCGACGGCCGCCACCACCCGCGGGTCGAACTGGGAGCCGGCGCAGGCCCGCATCTCGGCGAGCGCCTCCGCCATGGGCCGCCCGCGGCGGTAGGGGCGGTCGGTCGTCATCGCGTCCAGCGCGTCGCAGCAGAAGACGATCCTGGCGGCGATGGGAATGCGCTCCCCGGCCAGACCGTCCGGATACCCCTGGCCGTCGAAGCGCTCGTGGCAGGCGCGCACGTTCAGGCCGACCTGCGACAGGTAGCCGCCGATGCCCGCCAGCATCTTCTCGCCCTCGGTCGTGTGCGTCTCGATCAGCGCGCGTTCGTCGGGAGTCAGCGGACCGGGTTTGTTGATCAGCTGCTTGGGGATGCGGAGCTTGCCGACGTCGTGCAGGAGCGCCGTGAACTCCACCTCGCGCCGCTCGGCGTCGTCCAGCTCCAGCTCGTCGGCGATCGCCGTTGCCAGCGCCACCACGTTGCGGCTGTGAACGCCCGTGTAGGAGTCGTCGGCTTCGATCACGTCGCCGAGGACGAGGGCCGTCCCGCGGTACGTCCGGTTCAGGTCGAGCAGCGCGTCGATGTGGCCGCGGCGGTCGCGGGCGAACCACGCCAGCACGCCCAGGAGCGGCAGGATCGCCAGCACCGCGGTCGGGCGATCGAGCGCGACCACGGCGACCACGATGCCGACCGGGGAGAGCATCGCGTCGACGGCGTACGCCCATCCCACCGCCCGCAGCGACAGGTGCGGGCGAACGCCGAGCACGGCGTCGCGCGCGACGGTGGCAGCGGTGTCGGAGGCGAACTGCGCGGCGAACGCGAGCACGTAGGCGGGCAGGCGCCCCCACGACGGCGGCCCCTCGCCGGCGGCCAGGAGGACGACCGCCGGGCCGACCGCAAACCACGACGAGCCGAGCAGCATCGTCGGCCGTGCCATCGGCGTGCGCGTGTGCACGGCGCGGATGGCCTCGCCGGCAAGGTAGCCGGCCGCGACCGCGATCGGCACCGCCCCCGTCGGCAGGAGGAACAGCATCGGTACGAAGACGATCTGCGTCGGCACCGCCATGGCCGTCCCGGCCTCGAACTCGATCAGCGACGCGACGGCGAACGCCAGCGTGAGCGCGCACGCCTCGAGCGGCGAGACGTCTCGGGTCGTGTGGAGGCTCGCCAGCGGCACCGCTGCCGCCAGGAACGCCGCTCCGACCGCGATCGTGGTCCAGCGTTCGCGGCACCCCGGCCGGCGCTCACGCCGGCGGCGGGCCGTGGCGATCAGCTCGGCATCCACGAAGCGTGCCATGACTGCCCCTGGTCATCGGCCGGCCGGGGGGCGAGTTGCGTGGCTGGTAGGGGGGCCAGGCTGCCGCTGCGGGGGCCGGTCGCGCCTCGATCAGTGCGGCTGGCCGGTCGAGCAGGGGTAGGGGACGCCGCCGAGGCAGAGCCCAGCCTGCTGGCGCAGGACGCCGGGCCCGACGACGAAATCGGCGTCGGCCGTGCGGCCACCACCCGCCGGTCGCGCGTCCCAGGCTGCGACGCGCCACCTCGCGGCCACCGTGGAGATGTGCACGTGGATACCGTGGGTCAAGGTGAAACAACCGAACGGAACCCCAGCCGGCTCCGCGCCTCGGACATCGCCGGGCGTGGGATCCCCCGTCTAGCGGTGCTTCAGCGGGTCGATCCAGAGGTCGTCGATCCGCCACTTGCCCGCCGAGTCGAGCGGCGCGAAGCGGAACGCGACGTTGGTCGTACCGGTCGGCGACGCGTTCGCCAGGACGTTCATCACGTACGAGTACGCGGCGGTCGCCTTCCACGTCCCGCTCGCGCTGACCTTGGCGATCAGCAGCGAACCGGGCTTGCCGTTCGGGAGCGTGAAGAGCACGGTGACGCCGAGGCGCGAGCTCGCGGCGCCCGTGTTGCGGGCGAAGAAGCGCAGCCAGGGGTCGAGCGCCGTCACGGTGACGAGCGGGCTGGTGGCCGAGGAGCCCGCCGGCAGCGACAGCGACGTCGTGTTCGACACGATGTCCCCGCCCGCCGTGTTGTTCCCCGCGACGAGCGCCGCTCCGCCTGCGAGCGTCCAGCCCGGCGCTCCGCCCTCGAAGTTGCCGCCGGGGGCGAGGAAGTAGCAGTTGGGGTCGCCGTCGACCTGCTTGAAGGCCTGCGTGGTGGACGGAACGCAGGACGGCTGGAGGACGGCGGCGCGGGCGACTCCGGTGCTCGCGGCGGCGGCAACGGCGAGCGCGGCCGCACCGGCGGTGATGAACCGACGCATGGAAGACCTCGTGGTGTGGAGGACCGGGGACGAGCGGGGGCTGGGGCGATACGCGCCGGGGGCGAGGCGCAGTCACGTTGTAGCGGGTCGCCGCGGCCGGCGCGGCCCCCCGCCCGGGGGAAGCTTCGCTCACGCGAATGGTGCACCGGAAGCGGCTTCGACAGCGGGGTTCGGGAAAGTCCGCACCAGGTTCGGTCGAAACCCCGATGCGCTCTCTCGTCGGTGGGCGTACGCTCGCTCCATGGCTGGTAACCACCCGCAGTCCAGAGTGACGCCCTCCGTCACCGGCGCCGGTCTCAAGCACTTCGTGTGCGGGGTCGACGGCTCGCCGGAGGCCGCCGAGGCCGTCCGCGAGGCGGTACTCCTGGCGCCGGCGGCCGGCGGCAGCCTGATGCTCGTCGCCGCCGTCATGCCCGGGATCGTCGAGGGGCTGGCGAGCGCCGTGCCGGGAGCGACGACCACCGACCCGGAGGAGCGCGCCCGGATCGACGCCGCCTGGCGTCTCGACCGTGCCCGCGAGATCGTCGGCGATCGCATCCCAGCCATCGCCGAGGTGCGCTCCGGACGCCCGGCTGCGGTGCTCGAGGCCGAGGCCCGGCGCCTCCAGGCGGACGCAATCGCGGTCGGGAGCCATGGCAACGGACGCGTCTCGGGCGTGGTCCTGGGCAGCGTCGCGACCCGCGTGATCCACGGGGCGGAGTGCTCGGTGCTGGTCGCGCGCGCAGACGCCAACCGACCCTTCCCGGGCTCGATCGCAGTCGGTGTCGACGGCTCTCAGGCGTCGCGCCGGGCGCTTGCGATGGCGCAGGCACTCGCGGCCCGGCTGGACGTGCCGCTGCGGGTGCTCCACGTCGCCGGCGGCGGCGAGACGGCGCCCCTCCCGGACGACCTCGGGTGCGAGGTCGAGGAGATCCACCAGCACGTCACCCCGGCGGACGCGCTCTGTGCCCGGGTCACGGACGTCGACCTCCTGGTCGTCGGGAGCCGAGGCCTGCGCGGCGTGCGGGCGCGTGGCAGCGTGAGCGAGGCGGTCGCGCACCGCTCGCCCGCGTCGGTGCTGATCGTCCGGTAGCCGCCGGCGGCATGCAGCGGCGACCCGCCAGCACCGCAGCCTGCGGCGCGGGCGGGTCTGGATCGCGTCACGCGGCTCGGTGGGCGCGCGCCGCCCGACCGCGCAGGATGACGCCGGCCCCGATCAGAACGACGCCGGTCCCGGCGAGCTCGCCGAGGTCGGCGCCGGTGAAGGGCAGCGTCGCGCCGGCCGGCGCGACGGCCGGCGGACCTCCATGGGCGCCCTGGCCCAGGTTCCCGCCGTACTGCGAGCCGGCGGGTGTCTGCGCGAGCGCGGTGCCTGCACCGGGCCCGAGCAGCGCCGCGGCGGCGAGCGCCCCTGCGGCGATGGCGTGGCGTGGGTGGATCATGTCTGCCTCCTGGATGTCGCGGTGGCCTCGTTCCGCGCGGCCCGCCGGGCGGCCGTGCGGACGAACCGGCGCACGCGGCGCGCCAGCTCGGCGGGGGTGCGGCGCGGCAGCGGCGGGGTGGCCGCGACGACGATCCGCCGCCGCTGCACATCCACCGAGCGCACGTCCGCCACCGCGATCGAGACGGTGGTGATGATGAAGAGCCCGACCGCGACCAGCAGCCGCTGCGGCGGCTCGGCCGGCCCGGCCGGCGCAACGCCGCGCAGCACACCGATGCGGCCGTCGGGGCCGTCGACACGGAACCCGGCGGCCGCGCGGAGCGCCGCCGCCAGGGCGGCGGTGTCCGGTCGGATGCCGACAACGTCGGGCGTGGGCCGCCCGGCCGTACGCACCGCGTCCGCCCGCGGGGAGATCCGAGGCGTCATCGCCATGCCGACACCCACCTCCCCGATGTCGTAGGTGACCGTCGATCGACGGTCCACTGCCAATGTAGCCTCGTCGCCGAGCCGCGCCATCGGGGAATGCACCGGCGCGGGCTGCCAGTTTCCCGCAACGCAGGATCGGGGCGAACACCGATGGTCGTGGGCCGGCCCAGGCGCATACTGCAAGCGGCTCAGAAGCCCGGCGATACGAGCGGCGGCTTCAGGGTTCCCCGACGACACCTGCATGGGTCCCGGGGTTGCGCCCGGAGTTGCCCCTCGCCGCCCGCAACCGAGTCGGGACGCACTCGAGGAGAGGAGCCGAGATGGCAATGACGATGTGGGATCCGATGGCTCAGGTCGAGCGCATGCAGCGCGAGCTCGACCGCATGTTCGGCCGGGTCGAGACCGCCGTCACGCCGCGCGTGCCGGCTCCCTGGGCTCCCGAGGTCGACATCGAGCGGACCGAGGCGGCGACGGTCTACAGGTTCGATCTTCCCGGCATGAAGCCCGCTGCGGTGAAGGTCGGGATCGACGACCACCTGCTCACGGTGAGCGGTGAGCGCCGCGTGGAGCACGAGGAGACGCACGAGGGCTACCTGCGCCAGGAGCGCGCTGTCGGCCGCTTCGAGCGCAGCATGCGCCTGCCCGAGGGCGCCAGGGACGACGCGGTGACCGCGTCGTTTGCCGACGGCGTCCTGACGGTCACGGTGCCGCGAGGCGCGGAGGTCAAGCCGCGCGAGATCGCGGTCGAGACCCCGTAGGGCCGATGGCCGGAGCGGCCGCGCCGACACCGCGGCCGCTCCGGCAGCATGCCGGCTCCGGGGTGCCTCCGTCCTTGCCGAGCTGGCGCGCCAGCTGACGCATCCGCTCGCGCTCTTGCTGTGGGTCGCCGCGGCGCTGGCCTGGCCGACGAGCGGCGTGACGCTCGCGATCGTCATCGTGGGCGTCATCCTTCTGAACGCCGCCTTCGCGATCGCGCAGGAGCGGCAGGCCGTGCGGGCGGTCGAGGCGCTGCGGGCCTACATCCCGGCCCGCGCGATCGTGATCCGGGACGGCGTCCGGCAGGAGGTCGGGGCGCGTCTGCTCGTGCCCGGCGACGTGGTCGTGGTCACCGAGGGCGACCGGATCTCCGCCGATGCGCGGCTCGTCGCGGGTGGCCTGCTCGTCGACATGTCGGCGCTGACCGGCGAGTCGATGCCCGTCGAGCGGACGGCGGTCGCGATGCCGTGACGCGCTCGCGGTGGTGCTCGCGACGGGGATGCGCACGCAGATCGGGCGGATCGCCACCCTGACGCAGAATGTCGAGCGTGAGGACAGCCCGCTCGAGCGGCAGGTGAAGCGGGTCGCCTGGCTGATCGCCGGCGTGGCCGTGGTCGCGGGCGCGGCCTTCGTCCCCATCGGAATGCTGGCCCCCCGGCGATTCTGCCGGGATGGTGAAGAGAAGGCTGCGGAATCCGACACGGACAGCGGCGAGAGCCCGGTGGGGCCTGTGTGGTCCTCGCTCGCACGAATGGCGCGACGGCTCGCTCGATAGAGCCGCCAGACCAGTACAAGCGGGGCAGCGATTACCAGCCCTATAACGCCGCCCGATATTTCGCCAATCTCTCCTAGGCGGTGGCCCCCCGGCCCGCGCTCCACTCGAACGTCTGGTCGAGCAGGCGGGGAGCCGAGACGAGGTCGGACATCCGTGCGACCTCCGCCAGGAACAACCGCGACGCGGCCATCCGCTCGAGCTGGCTGCGGGCGCCGGGGCCGGTGAAGAGGAAGACGACGTCCTCGTCGCCGAGCAGCACCTCGTGGTGCTCGAACCCCTCCCGAGCGAGGTCGAACGGCGGGCCCGCGGCGAGCATGGCCTCCAACTCCCTGTGCCGCCCCGGACGGATGCGAGCGGCGATGCCGATCTGGTCAGTCATCCTTCAACCCTCCACCGTGAGGGTCGCCCGGCGTGGCCGGCGGCGCATCGGTGCGCGCCCCCAATTGGCGCCGGAGAAACTACGCGGCCCGGCGCATCCGGGGAACCGCGTATCGACGATCGGGGCCGGCACCGATGCGGCGGGGGCATGCGTCGGGGAGCATGCAACCACCAAAAGGAGGTGTTCCATGGCATCCACGCCGAAGAGGGTGGGATCGCCGCGGGCGGGCGACCGGATCGTCATCCGGGCGCATCACCAGGGCCAGACGGAGCGCACAGGCGAGATCCTCGAGGTGATCGGGGACGCCCGCCCGCACTACCGAGTGCGCTGGGTCGACGACGAGCACGAGAGCATCGTGTACCCGGGCGACGACGTCTACGTCGAGCACCGCTCCCGCGGGCGGTGAGCACGGCCTTCGCGGATCGCCGGCCGCCTCCGGTGCGCCGGCGGAAGCCCGCATCCGGCGGCCCGTTTGCGTCGACGATCCGGCTGGGGCGCGTCGCCGGGGTCGAGATCGGCGTCAACTGGACGTGGCTCGGGATCCTGGCGCTGATCGTGTGGTCGCTCGCGGGCGTCGAGTTCCCCGCGGACGTGCCGGGGCGGTCATGGCCCGTGTACGCCGCGATGGCGGTGGTGGCCGCGGCGGCGTTCTTCGCGTCGCTCACCCTGCACGAGCTGGGGCATGCCGTGCGGGCGCGGCGCGAGGGCGTGCGCATCGAGGGCATCACGCTCTGGCTCTTCGGCGGCGTCGCGAAGATGGACGGCCGCTTCCCGTCCGCGGGCGCCGAGCTGCGGATCGCGGTCGCGGGCCCGGCCGTCACGCTCGCGATCGCGACCGCCGCGCTCGCCGCGGCGGCGGCGTGGCCGCGGCCGGGGGCCGTCGAGGCCGTGCTCCTGTGGCTGGGCTACATCAATGTCGCGCTGCTGGTCTTCAACCTCGTCCCGGCGATGCCGCTGGACGGCGGCCGCGTGCTGCGCTCGCTCCTGTGGGCGCGCTCGGGCAGCCTCGCGGCCGCGACGCACCGCGCCACGGCGATCGGCGGGACGCTCGCGACGCTGCTCATCGCCCTCGGGATCGTGGAGGCGCTGACCGGGTCGCTCGGAGGCCTCTGGCTCGCGCTGATCGGATGGTTCGTGCTCGAGGCCGGCCGGGCCGAGGAGCACGAGGTGGTGACCCGCGACGCCCTCGGCGGGGTCGGCGTCGCTGCGGTCATGACGCGTGACGTCGTGACGGTGACCCCGGAGCAGACGCTGGCCCAGGTCGCCTCGAGGCTTGAGGGCACGGCCCGCCACACCGCGTACCCGGTGGTGTCGGGCGAGCGCGTCGCGGGGCTGCTGCCGCTGCACGCGCTGGCGTCGACACCGCGCGCGGCGTGGGATTCGTGCCGCGTTGCCGACCGCATGCTGCCGCCGGAGGCGGTCACCTTCCTGCGACCGGAGATGCAGGCGGCCGAGGCCTTCGACGTGCTCGCGGGGTCCGGCAGCGGGCGGGGCGTCGTGACCGACGCCGCCGGCCGCCTGACCGGCATCCTGTCGGTGACCGATCTGGTGCACCTGCTCGCCGCCGCGCGGTCGGTGTGACCGTCAGTCGCGTGCGCGGCCGAGCACGAGCCGCACCGCCAGCTCGAGCGGCGGCGGGATCGGCCCGGCCGGGTCGGTGAAGCGTTCCCACGCCCGCTCCGGCTTGTGGCGGTGACCCGAGAGCCCCGTCACGCGTTCGAAGTCGGGGGCGAGCTCGATGATCCGGTCGGCGCCGAGAACCGTGAGGATCTCGTGGTTCACGGCGCGCTCGCTCGCGATCGGCAGCCGGCCCGCCGGCGCATCCCGATCGTGGACGGCGACGCAGGGAATGCCGGCTGCGAGGCACACCTGGGCGAAGAGCGGGATGTTCGACTTGCCGCCGCATTCGACGATCGTGATCGCCTCCCGGTCGGGGTCGTGCCCGAGCGCCCGGAAGATGAACGGGAACACGAGCTTCTCCGTCGCCCCCTCGACCAGCAGGGCCGCGCGGGCCAGGAAGACCTCGCTGCGCTCGGCGTCGAACTCGGTGAGCACGCGGAAGTCGTGCTCGATGTCGATCGCGGCCGGCTGGCGGACGTCGATGCCGGGCGCGCCGGCGTGGCTGACGAAGACGAGCTCCTCGAGCCGGGCGACGTTCAGGAACGCGGGCGCGTGGGTGGAGTAGATCACCTGGTTCCCGCCCGCCGCGAGCGTCCGCAGCAGCCGGTAGAGGTACCGCTGCGCCTGCGGGCGCAGGTAGAGCTCGGGCTCCTCGATCAGGATCACGAGCCCGGTCGACCGCGCCTCGGCAAGCGACTTCGAGCGCCTCCACCAGGCTGCCGGCCGCCGTCGTCGTGGACGCGCCCATCGGGTGCCCGGCCCGCGCGCGCGAGAGCGTGCCCTCGAGCAGGGCCCGTGCCGGGGAGCCGGCCGCGGCCGTCCGCGTGGCCGGCGCGACGAGCGGCCCGGCGCGCAGCTCGGCCGGCAGGTAGACGACCTCGGGCGCGTCGCCGGGAAGGGTGCGCGCGAGCGCCGGCGGGACGCCGTCGATCCGGCAAACCCCGCCCGAGGCGAGCGTCCCCTCGACCGTCACCGGCGCGCGCCGGCCGTGCGGCAGATCCTCCGGGTCGGTGGGGTCGCAGCCGGGGTCGAGCAGGGCGCGGATCGCCGCGAGCAGCGTGGACTTCCCGGCGTTCGCCTCGCCGACGAGCGCGCACAGCCCGGTCGGGGCGAAGGCGACGTCGCCGGCGGCGCGGAAGCCGCGCACACGGACGTTCGTGAGCACGGCTCCCACGCTATCGCGTTGCGGCGCCTGCGCTACGAGACCGGCGCCGGAGCCGGGACGGGTGCCGTCACCCGCAGGGCGAGCTCGGCCAGCCGGTTCGAGTAGCCCCACTCGTTGTCGTACCACGCCACGACCTTCACCTGCGTCTCGTCGATCACGGTCGTGAGCGGCGCGTCGAAGATGCTCGAGAAGCTCGATTTGACGATGTCGGACGAGACGATCGGATCCTCGCTGTAGCGCAGGATCCCGGCCAGCGCTCCGGCGTCGGCGCGCGACCGGATCGCCTCGTTCACCTCGGCGGCCGTCGTCGGACGCTCGGTCTCGATCGTGAGGTCGACGATCGACCCCGTCGGCGTCGGCACGCGCACGGCGTAGCCGAGCAGCTTCCCGGCCAGCTCGGGGATGACGAGCCCGACGGCCTTGGCCGCGCCGGTGGTGGTGGGGATCAGGTTGATCGCCGCCGCCCGCGCCCGGCGCAGATCCTTGTGCGGCGTGTCCACCACCTTCTGGTCGCCGGTGTAGGCGTGGATCGTCGTCATCAGCCCGTGGCGGATGCCGACCGCCTCGTGCAGCACCTTGGCGACGGGGGCCAGGCAGTTGGTGGTGCAGGAGGCGTTCGAGATGATCACGTGCCGGGCGGGGTCGTAGACCTCGTCGAAGTTCACGCCCAGGCACACCGTCACGTCGGGATCCGTCGCGGGCGCGGAGATGACGACGCGGGACGCGCCCGCCTCCAGGTGCTTCGAGGCGTCGGGGCGCTTCCGGAACCGGCCGGTCGACTCGATCACCGTGTCGGCGCCCAGCTCGCCCCAATGGCAGCCGGACGGGTCCGTCTCGGCCAGCACGGGGATGGCGACGCCGTCGACGCGGATCGCGCCCTCGCCGGCCTCGACGGTGCCGGGGAACGGGCCGTAGACGCTGTCGTACTTGAGCAGGTGCCCAAGCGTGGCCGCGTCGGCCAGGTCGTTGATCGCCACCCACTCGATGTCGAGCCCGCGCTCGAACGCCGCCCGGAAGGCGGTCCTGCCCACTCGGCCGAAGCCGTTGATCGCGATGCGTGCACCCATCGTGCAGTCCTCCGTCACTCGTCGCTTGCGAGGTCGCCACATGGTCGCTCCGGCCCGAGCCGACCGCATCGGTGCATCCGCGCAAGGCCGGGCCGTAATTGCCCGCGCGCCCCGCCTACGCCGGCACGAGCGCGCGCGTCCGGGCCGCGTGCCGGCCGAGCCCCATCGCCTCGAACCGCTCGACCGCCCGGTCGGTCAGGCTGCGGTCGCCGTGCAGGAGGCCGAGGGTGCGCAGCGCGAACGGCTCGAGATACGTTCCCGGCTGGAGCAGGGACGTCGCGGCGTCCTCCGCCTCGCCGGTGCGTCCGAGCGCGACCAGCGCCTCGAGCTTCGTCGCGAGCGCGTACAGGCTGCCGTCCGTGGTCAGGTGCCATGTTGCGGCCGACGACCGCAGCAGGGCGTCGAGCCGTTCGAGATCGCCGCGCAGCAGCGCCAGGTGGGCCGGCGGCGGGTCGAGCCAGAAGCCGACGCCGCCGTCTCCGAAGCCCTGCTCGACCGCCGCCTCCTCGAGGCGTCGCGACTCGGCATCGAGGCCCAGCTCGGCGCAGGCGACGGAGCACGAGTAGAGCGTCCGCGCATTGAGCACGCAGGGCGTGTCCTGGTTGTCGGCGACGGCCCGCTCGACCCGGGGCTGGAGCCGGCGCACCTCGTCCCAGTGCGCGAGCGCCTCCTCGACGAAGAGCAGGACGCCGAGCGCGTGCACCTCGTGGTGCCGGCTCAGGCGTGAGGCGACGGTGTCGTGGGTGCGGGCGAGCGTCTGCGCCTCGTCCGGGCGGCCGGCCGCGAGCGCGGCCGTTGCTCCGTAGTAGTGGATGTGGGCGATCTTGTCGGGATCGGTCAGGCGATCGAGCAGGTCGAGGCGCCGCTGCGCCCAGCGGTCGGCCTCGTGGAAGTCGAGGCGCACGAATGCCGCTCCCGACCGGGCCCAGTACGCGTAGGACGAGCAGCACCGGATGGTCGAGCCGCTCGGCGGCGGCGACGGCCCGCTCCGCCGTCCCGGCGTCGTCCTCCCAGCTCGACTTCGCGACCAGCGCGCGGGCGTGGGCGACGCCGCCGGGATGCGCGAGCTCCAGCGCCTTGCCGAGCCAGCCCTCGAGGAGGCCGTCGTCCGGCGGACGCCTCCACATCCCGCCGCGCATGGTCGATTCGAAGGCGAGCTCGGCGTACATCCCGGCGAGCGCCTCGGTCTCCTCGGTCAGCTCGATCGCCTTCTCCATCGCCGGCCACATGGCCTCGCCGTCGAACTTCAGCGCGTTCACCCGGCCGATCGCATGCCACACCCCGGCGTCGTCCGGGGCGAGCTCGGCGGCGCGGCGAAGCTGCGAGAGGGCGTCGTCGAGATCGAAGCGCGCCAGCGAGAGGGCGGCGGCGCGGCGCAGCCACCGCAGCGCAGCCTCCGAGAGCCGCTCGCGCTCGTCATCGCGGTCGCGCCATGCCAGCTCCGCGATGCCGGGCGCGACCGCCTCCGAGTAGTGGTGTGCCAGCGCGCCGGCGCGGCCGTCCGTCGCGCCGTCGGCCTCGAGCCAGCCCGCGAAGGCGGCGTGCAGGCGTGCGCGGCTCGCCTTCGGCAGGCTGCCGTAGGCGACCTCGCGGGAGAGTGCGTGCTTGAAGACGAGCTCGGGGTGCGCGGGGCGGACGAAGCCGCGCTCGACCAGGGTCCGCACCTCCGCGCTCGAGCCGGCCAGCGCGGCCAGGCCCGCCGGGGTGAACGACCGGCCGATCACCGCGGCCGCCTGGAGCGCCGCCTTCGCCTCGGCCGGAAGGAGGTCGATGCGGGCGGCGAGGACGCCCTGGATCGAGTCCGGGATGCCGAGGTCGAGCCCGTCGCCGCGCAGCGCCCACCGGCCCGTTCGCCGCTCGAGCAGCCCCCGGTCGAGGAGGTCTGCGAGCACCTCCTCGACGAAGAACGGGTTTCCCTCCGCGTGGCGGGCGACCAGGTCGAACGCGCGCTCGTCCACCGGGAGGCCCGGGAGCGTTGCCTCGACGAGCTCGGTCACCTCATCGTCGCCGAGGCGCTCGAGGCTCACCACCTCGGCCGCGGGCAGCGCAGTCCGCTCGGGCCGCGTCGTTGCGAGCAGGAGCACCGCGCCCTCCGCATCCGAGAGGATGCGCTCGAGCACCTCGACCAGCGGCGCAGCGGCCCAGTGCAGATCCTCGATGACCACCACCGCCGGGCCGTCCGCGCTCAGCTGCGAGATCAGTCGCACCCACTCGTCCTGCAGCTGCAGGAGCGCCGCCCGCGGGTCGAGATCGCCGGCGACGTCGAGACCGAGTGTGAGGCCGAGGATCTCGCGGCCGGCGAGCCGCTCCAGGAGGTGGTCGGCCGTGTCCTCCTGGCGCAGGCCGAGCTCCTCTCGCAGCACGTCTGCGAGCGCGCTGTAGGTCACGCTGCGGCCGTAGGAGAGACAGCGCCCGAGCCGAAACGCCGTCCCCGCCGGAAGCCGCGCTCGCAGCCGGCGGACGAGCGTCGTCTTGCCCATGCCCGCCTCGCCCACGATGAGGGCGAGGCGCGGGCGCCCTTCCGCGCTCGTGCGCGCGACGATGTCCTCGAGCCGCCCGAGCTCGCGTGTGCGGCCCACGAACCGCGCTTCCGGGCGGTGCCCGGCGCGTGGGCGTCCGGGTGCGCGCATCCGCAGGAGCTCCCTGCAGGCGACGCCGCCGTCCTTCCCCTTCGCCTCGACCGTCCGCGGCTCGCCGAGCTCGAACGCGCCGGCGACGATGGACGCGGTGCGCTCCCCCACGAGCACGTGGCCGGGCTCCGCCGCCTGTTCGAGGCGCGCGGCCACGTTCACCGCGTCGCCGGTCGCGAACGAGCTGCCCTCGCGAGGGCGGCCGATCACGACCTCGCCCGAGTTCACGCCGATCCGCAGTGACAGCCCGCCGTGGAACAGCTCCTGCAGCCGCTCCTGCATCCAGAGGGCGACCTGCAGTGCGCGCTCGGTGTGGTCCTCCTGGGCCGCGGGCGCGCCGAAGACGGCGACGACGGCATCGCCGATGAACTTCTCGACCGTCCCGCCGCCGAGCGCGATCTCCGTCTCCATCGCGTCGTAGAACCGCTCGAGCAGGTCGCGCGCGTGCTCCGCATCGAGCGAGGCGCCCAGCTCCGTTGAGCCGACGAGGTCGGCGAACAGGATCGTCGCGAGCTTTCGCTCCACCCGGCGAGTATAAGTCGCACATCGCACAAGGCCCATCGACGGGCACGCGGCTGACCCTCTATATTCAGCAGCCGGTGGGGAGTCGCCGCAGCCGGTGGGGAGGTTCCGATGCCGATCGCTGGGCCGCGCTTGGGCGAGCCGATCGTCGCACATGAGATTCTGAGGACGGGCGTCGAGTCCAAGCCCGACGACGATGCGCTCGTGTCCTGCCGGGAGCGGTGGACGTGGCGGATGCTCGACGACGTCTCGGCCCGGCTGGCCGCGGGGTATCTCGAGCTCGGGCTGCGACCGGGCGACCGGGTCGCCTCGCTGATGCCGAACCGGACGGAGCTCTTGATCCACTACCTGGCCTGCATGCGGTGCGGGCTGGTGGCGATGCCGCTCAACTACCGCTACATGGCGCCGGAGATCGACCACGCCCTCCGGGTCGGCGGCCCCAAGGTTCTGCTGGCGCACGACGAGCGCCGCGGCGACCTCGCCGCCAGCGAGCTGGCGCCCGGCCTTCCGCTCGGCTGGATCAGCTACGACGACGACGGCGGCAGCGGCACCCCGAGCTTTGCATCGCTCACAGAGCGCCCGCCGGCCGGCACCCTCACGCCGCCGCGACCCGGCGACCCGGCGATCGTGTTC
Source organism: uncultured Actinomycetes bacterium (assembly GCA_963843705.1). Lineage (GTDB taxonomy): Bacteria > Actinomycetota > Thermoleophilia > Gaiellales > JAICJC01 > JAICJC01. Next base: position 654,530 of record CAWJLQ010000005.1, on the reverse strand, counting down.
TTCACCTCGGGCAGCACCGGGAAGCCGAAGGGGGTGTGCCACAGCTTCGAGACGCTGGGCTGGATCCTCGCCAGCGCCGTCCGGAGCTTCGACATGGGACGCGACGACGTGATGCTGCCCGGCGGCTCGGCGTCGCACGTCGGCACGCACCACCTGTCGCTGATGACGCTGGCCGCCGCGGGCAGAGTCGTGCTCGCGCGCACCTCCGACGGCGACGAGATCCTGCCGCTGCTCCGCGAGGAGCGGCCCACGAAGCTCTGGATGCTGCCGTCGGCGCTGTACGCGCTCGTGCGCGATCACGACGCCCGGCGCGAGGATTTCGCGTCGGTGCAGGCGTGCTACTCGGGCGGCGACAAGGTCTCGGGCGCGCTCGAGGAGGAGTTCACCGCGGTGACCGGAGTCGCAATCGACGAGGACTACGGCATGACCGAGATCGGCGTTCCGACCGTCACGCCGCCGGCGGCGCCGAAGGCCGGCTCGGTCGGACCGCTGGCGCCCGGCTACGAGGCGTCTCTGCGCGACCCGGACGGCCACGAGGTGCCGGTGGGAGTGGCCGGGCGGCTGTGGATCAGGTTCCCCGGCAACATGGTCGGCTACTGGCGCAATCCGGAGGCGACGGCCACGACGATCGTCGACGGCTGGCTCGACACCGGCGACGTGATGCATGCCGACGAGGACGGCTATCTGTGGTTTCACGGCCGGCAGAAGCAGATCGTGATCCACGACGGCTCGAACATCTGCCCGCAGGAGGTGGAGGCCGCGCTCCTCGAGCACGACGCCGTGTCGAGCGCGGGCGTGGTCGGCGTGCACAGCCCCCGGCACGGCGAGAACGTGCGCGCCTATGTCACCCTGGATCCCGCGGTTCCGCCCCCCACGATGCAGGACCTGATCCGGTTCGCCCGCGCCCGCGTCGGCTACAAGGCGCCCGAGGAGATCATCGTGCTCGAGCGGATGCCGCTCAACGCCACCGGGAAGGTCGACCGTGTCACCCTCAAGCGCCTGGCCTCCGAGGGGCACGCGTCCCTCGCGCTCAGCGCGGATGCCGGACGAGCTTCGGGACGAGCCTTCGGTCGTTGAAGATGTCGATTGCGATGGTGCGTCCGCCCTGGATCGTGAATGCGAGCAGCGCGAATGGCTGTTCGCCGTCGAAGGCGACGACGCCTGCTGCGCCGTTGATCAGGGCCGGGCGGACGAAGGGCGCGAAGCGGCGGAACTGGAGGGCGCCGCGGGCGGCCGGTTCCGCGCCGCGCAGCTCGATCACCCGGTCGCGGCGGTGGTTGCGGATCACGACGTCGGGGTCGAGGACTGCGACCAGGGCGTCGAGGTCGCCGTCGCGGGCTGCGGCGAAGAATGCGTCGACGATCGTGCGCTGGGCGTGGATGTCGGTGTCGGGGTCGGGCGCGGTGTCCTGGACGCGTCGGCGCGCCCGGCTTGCGAGCTGGCGTGTCGCCGCGGGTGAGCGGTCGAGCAGGGAGGCGATCTCGTCGAACGGCACCGCGAACATGTCGTGCAGGACGAACGCGACGCGTTCGGCGGGAGGGAGCGTGTCGAGCACGACCTGGAGCGCCATGCCGACCGCGTCGGAGAGCAGCGCCTCGTACTCGGGGTCGGCGCCGGTCGCCGGTGAGACGAGCGGCTCGGGCACGAAGCCGTCGATGGACTGCTCTCCGCGGGTCGAGCGTGCGCGGAGCATGTTGAGGCAGATGCGTGCGACGACCGTGGTCAGCCAGCCTGCGAGGTTGTCGATGTCGTCGGCGCCGGTCCGTTGCAGGCGTAGCCACGCCTCCTGGACGGCGTCGTCGGCGTCGCTGAGCGAGCCCAGGATGCGGTAGGCGGCCGCCCGCAGTCGCGGTCGCTCGCGGTCGAACCGGGTGGCGAGTGCGGGATCGTCCATCGGTCACATCCTGGCGTCGCTGCGGGTCATGCCTCTCAGACCCCGGAAACCGATGTGATGTGACGGGAGGGTGCGCGATGGCACGGATAGATGGTGTCGAGAGGAGCCAGGCCGGCCCGATGGTGAGGCTGGTCTACCGCTTGGGGCCGCGGATGATGCGCAAGCTGGCGGGCCGCGACCCGTCGATCGGCAGCGGCATCGAGCCGATGGAGCTCTGGGCGCACAAGCCGAAGCTGATGACGGCGATGGGCAAGTTCAACGGCGCCGTCCGCAAGCCGGGTGCGCTGGAGCAGCGGATCCGCAACCTCTGTGAGCTGAAGGGCGCGGCGATGATCGGCTGCGAGTTCTGCGTCGATCTCGGCTCGCAGATCTGCCGCAACTCGGGCTTCTCCGACGACGAGCTGCTCGCGATCCCGCGCTACCAGAGCAGTGAGCTGTTCGACGAGCGCGAGCAGGCCGCCCTCGACTACACGGTGGCGGTGATGCGCACGCCGGTCGAGGTGTCTGACGAGCTGTTCGCGAGGCTGCAGCAGCACTTCACGATCGAGCAGATCGTCGAGCTCACCGCGCTGCTGACGCTCGTCAACCTCGACCGGTTCAACGCCGCATTCGGGATCGGCTCCGCCGGCTTCAGCGAGGGCATGGTGTGCGTCGCCCCGGAGCGAGCGGCGGGTCACGCGGCGGGGCTCATAACGGCGTGACGCAGAGCGGCGGCGCTCCTCAGGCCACGACGGCGTGCTGCATCGCCCAGAGCGCCGCCGCGGCCCGCGTCGAGACCCCGATCTTGCCGTAGATGTGCTGGATGTGATGGTCGGCGGTCTTGGGCGAGATGGAGAGGCGGCCGGCGATGCCCTGCGTCGTGTGGCCCCTCGCGGCGAGCCGCAGCACCTCGACCTCGCGGCGCGTGAGACCGCCCGGGTTGTGGGGCCGCCTGCCCGCGTTCGTCTTCGGCTCGCCGTGCCCGGCGGCCACCTGCACCGCCCGGCTCGCGCGAGGCTCGAGCAACCCGGCCGACTCGAGCCGGCGCAGGTCGGCCGCCGCCTCGTCGGGCGAGAAGGCCGGGCGGTCCGCCCGCTCGGCGGTCAACCCCACGTACACCTCGGCCGCGGCCAGGACGCACGCGCCGAGGTGGTCGTCCGCGGCCCGCACCCGCCGGTGATACCCCGACCCATCGCACTTCTCGTGGTGCGCGCAGGCGACCTCGTTGAGCACGGCGAGCGCCGGTGAGCGGCGGAGCATCTGCTCGGTCAGCATCGGGTGCAGCTCGACGCGGTCGAACTCCGCACGCGTCAGCGGGCCCGGCTTGTCCCAGATCGAGTTCGGCACGACCGTCGTGCCGAAGTCGTGCAGCAGCGCCGCGCGTCGCAGCGTTGTCACCTCCGCGTCGGGGAGCCCCAGCACGCCCGCCGCGTCCTCGGCGAGTTTCGCGCAGCGGCGGCTGTGCCCGCCCCAGTACGGCGACTTGAGGTCGACGAAGTCGGCCACGACGCAGAGTGCGTCGTCGAGCTCGGCGCCCGTCAGGAGCCGATGCGGCTGCGGCTCGAGCGCCAGCACGGCGTCCCACGGCTCGATCGCGGCGAGCCGGTCGAACCATTCCCGCCCATGCGCGAGGAAGACGTCGGCCACCGCCGGGTCGTAGGTCTCGCCGCGGCGCTCCGCGGCGGCCTCGAGCGCACGATCCGGCGAGAAGTGGCGCCCGATCGCCTCCATGTCGTGGCTGACGTGGACGATCCGCATCGCGAGCGGGATCGCCTCCCCGCTCACGTGGTTGGGGTGCCCCTTGCCGTTCCAGCACTCGAACGTGCACCGCAGCGCCTCACGGACGTCCTGGCCGAAGTCCAGCCTCTCGACGAGCGCGTCGGCCACCTCGCAGCCCGTCGTGAAGTTGAGGAAGGCCCACTCCCGGATCGTCTCCTGGATCGTGCGGACGATCTCGTCACGCTCCTCCGCGGCCCGGCCGGCGGTCGCGAAGGCGACGATGTCGCGCATGACCTCCGCCGGGTTGCCCGAGTCGTGGATCAGCGTCTGCCCGCGGATCGCGATCTCGTCGCCGAACAGCGTCGAGACCTCGTGGGCGTGGCCGGTGCAGCCGATGAACCGCAGCAGCGCCACCCAGTAGACCGTCGCGCACACCTCCTCGTCGAGCCCGGCCGCCTCGGACATCCACGTCGCAAGCAGACACGAGCGGAGCTGTGACTCGAGCGGCTGCCCGAACGCGTTGTCCTGGGCAAGCGCCAGCGTCGCGACCAGCTCACTGAGACGAAGAGGGGCGTCGAAGATGGGGAGTCCTCCCGATGTTTCGGGGGTTGGCGGAGGGCAACATCCTCCCACGACGCGTCCGGGAGTGCTCGCTCCGGAGCACCAACGCGACAGAAGGGAGGAAGGATGATGAAGGCATCGACGCCTTCCGGCGACGGCCCCATCAGGGTGGGAGTCATCGCCGACCAGACCGGCCCGCTCTCGATCATCGGGCTCGCGAACGCCAACGTCGCCAGGATGGTGATCGGCGACATCAACGCGAAGGGCGGGCTGCTCGACCGCCCGCTCAAGCTGTACCTGGAAGACAGCGCCACCGACGACGAGGTCGCGGCCGAGGTCGCACGAACGCTCGTCGAGCGGGATGAGGTCGACGTCGTCGTCGGCGGCATCTACAGCTCGACGCGGCAGGCGATCAAGGGCCCCGTCGTCAAGGAGGCCGGGCGGCTCTACATCTATCCCGAGCAGTACGAGGGGCGGGAGTCCGATCCGCTCATCTTCTGCACCGGGCCCGTGCCGGCACAGCAGGTCGACCGCTTCATCCCCTGGCTGATGCGGGAGACGGGGGCGAAGACCTTCTACCTGCCGTCCGCCGACTACATCTGGCCGCACGTGATGAACGCGCGCGTCCGTGAGGTCGTCACGGCGAACGGCGGGGAGGTCGTGGGCGAGGAGTACTTCCCGCTCGATCACGGGGACTACCGCGCGACCGTCGCACGCATCGCAGCGAGCGGCGCGGACGTGGTCTTCAACACGACCGTGCCTCCCGGCGTCGTGCCGTTCCTGGAGCAGCTGCACGAGTCGGGCTTCTCCCGCCGCGGCGGGCAGCTGGTGTGCACCTACTTCGAGGAGAACCTGCTCGGCGCCGTCCCCGCCGCCCACACCGAGGGGCTGTACAGCTGCCTCGACTACTACCAGACCGTGCAGGACCCGTTCAGCCAGAAGCTCCTGGGCCAGTACGACGCGCTCTACCCGGGCGGCCCGAAGTTCACCGGAGGCAGCGGATGCTCGGGCCTCTACCGCGGGCTGCGGCTCTGGGCGGCCGCCGTGACGGAGGCCGGATCGCTCGATCAGGCCGACGTGATCGCGGCCCTCGACCATGCCCGGCTCGACGGGGGCCCGGGTGGGCCCGCGGCGATGGTGCCGGGCCAGCACCACGTCCGCATGCACATGTACATCGGCCAGGCGCGAGACGGCCGCTTCGACGTCGTCGAGACCCTCGGCGCCATCGATCCGCACGAGCGCCTGGTCACGTCAACGGCCGCACTCACGGCCTGACCACCGAGAGCGAAGGGAGATTCACGATGCTGCTTGCAACCACACAGGTGGAGGACGTCGACCGCTTCATGGAGGTCTTCTCGACCAGCGGAGCGGAGAAGCGCAAGAAGCACGGCTCGAAGGGCGCCGTCGTCTTCCGCGACCCGTCCGAGAGCGACCGCGTCTGGGCGATCTTCGACTGGGACGCCCAGGGCTGGCAGAGCTTCGTGTCGGACCCGGACGTGCCCCCGATCCTGGCCGCCGCCGGACACAAGGGCAAGCCGCAGTCCGCCGAGCTCGTCGGCCGCTGCGACGCCTGAGACGACACGCCCGCGGGGCGGCGCCCGGATGCCGGGTGCCGCCCCGCGCGCGATCCCGGCCCCCGGCTAGAGCAGCCGCCTGGGCACCGACTTCGTCCATTCACGGCTGTGGTGAGGAAGGCCGTTCACGTTCACGTGCAGCCCGAGCAGCACGTGGAAATGCGTCGGGGTCGCCTGCATCGAGACCTCAGAGGTCGCCTCGGTGATGCCGCCCGGACGCTGGATCGTGCTGACATGGCGTCCGCGGGCACTGGCTGCGCCGGGAGCGTCCGGGTCCACCTCGGTCACGAGCCGATACTCCCGCGACACCACGGTCGACGCGTTGACGCGCTCGGTCGAGCGTTCGACGAGCCGCACGCTCACGCGCCGCGTGAGCGCGTCGTGCACGACCTCCCAGACCGGCGGCTCCGCCCGCAGCGAGTGGCGCTCGGGTTCGACCGGTGACACCCGGAACGTCGGTGCCCGGGCGCTTCCCTTCGCGGGTACGGTCGGCAGGACCAGTCTGGTCGGATGCGCCGGGCCGCGATGGACGGTGTTCGTCGCCGGCTCCGGCGTGGGCCACACGTTGGGCCAGTCGGCGCTCGCGACGGCGAGCCGCACGCGGTGGCCCGGATCGAACCGCCAGGCCGTGCAGTCGATCGGGATCTCGAGCTCGTACACCTCCCCCGGGGTGAGCGGCGAGGGGTCGGTCAGCGAGTCGCGCCTGGTCGCGTTCACCATGCCCTTCGCTACCAGATGCGAGGATCCATCGGGCGCGACGTCGTTCAGGCTCACCGAAAACCCGATCACGCGTGCCGTGGACGCCACGTGCACGACGGCCCGAGGCCGGCCGATGACGTGAATCGGCTCACGCAGGGGCGCGCTGGTGTAGAGCAGGGACAGCGCCTCGTCGGGCCGCTGGTCCGACGGCTGGCCGAACTGGAGGCCGCCTGACCACAGGCCCGCGGTTACGCCAACGCTCGCGATGTACTCGAACCCGTCCTCGCCGGCATCGGCCGGCGGGTCGGCCGCGAGCCGGCCGCCGGCGTCGGCATGCAGCGTCACCTCCCCGGCGCCGGGTGCGGGCCACGACCGCTCGGCACGCCAGGCGCCGGCGGCCTCCAGCCGGTCGGCATCCGGCCGCTCGTAGTGCTGCATGTAGATGACCACCGGCGGCTCGTCCATGATCCCGGTGTCGCGGCCCTTGCACCAGTGGTCGAGCCAGCGCACGACCTCGTGCAGGTGGTCGATCCGCGGGCCCGGCACCGCCACGTCGGGGACGGCGTGGTTCCATGGCCCGACCAGCACCTTTCGCGGCACCGACAGCTTCGCGTACAGCCGAAGCGGCGGGTTCGGGTAGCCGTCCCGCCAGCCGCCGATCATGAACACCGGGCACTGGATCCGGTCGGCGATCCCGCCGACCGAGCCGTGCCGCCAGTACTCGCCGTCGGTCTGGTTGTCGAGCCATTTGAGCAGGTATGGCTCGTTTCGCTCCAGGTGCTCGGTCCACACGCCGGCCCAGTCCTCGGACCACTCCGGATACGGCGGCAAGGCGTTGTAGGCGATCATGAAGTTGCCGTAGTAGGAGACGTCGTAGTACTGGCGCAGGAGGCCGCCGCGGTAGTGGCAGTCGTCGGTGTAGCGGTCGTCGGTGAAGTACATGGGGATGATCGTGCGCAGGTGCGGCGGCTGGTGCGTCGCGACCTGCAGCGACGTGAAGCCACCGTAGGAGATCCCCATCATGTTCACGTTCCCGTCGCAGAACGGCTGCCGGGCCAGCCACTCGACTGCGTCGTAGCCGTCGAGCTGCTCGGTCGGCACGTATTCATCGGTGGCGACTCCTTCGGACGCACCCGTGCCGCGGATGTCGACGCGGGCGACGATGTAGCCGTTCTGCGGCAGGTACGAGTAGAAGCGGTCGCCGGGCCCCACCTCGTCCTTGCGGTAGGGGATGTACTCCATGACCACCGGCACGGGCTCCCGGCGATCCTCGGGCATGTACAGGTCAGCCGCAAGCAGCGTCCCGTCACGCATGGGGATGCGGACGTTCTTGCGCACCGTCACGCCGCTGGCGTAGATCATCGACGACCTCCTCGAAGTGTCACGCCGCCGAGTGCTCGCCGCCGGCGGCTGTCCGTTGATCCGGGCTCAGCTCGAGCTTCGCAGCTGTTCGAAGAATGACTTCCAGCCGTAGAGCGCCGGGTTCACATGCTGCCATCGGCTGGCGTAGGCCATGTAGCCGCCGGTCGCGACCAGGGGGATGTACGGCAGCCTGGCGGCCAGGATCCGCTCCATCCTCCACACGATCGCCCGCCGGGCGGTCTGGTTCACGGTCCGTCCCTGGACCGTGAACAGGCGGTCGTAGGCCGGATCCGAGAACCCCGTGTCGTTGTAATCACTCCACTGGGCCGTCGTCGGGAACTGGAGGGTGTAGGTCGGATCGATGTACGCGACGTAGTACCAGATCCCCAGGTCAGAGTTCTGGTACGTCCCCTTGGGGCCCTGGTAGTAGGCGTAGCTTGCGGACGTGTCGCCCGACGACACCTCGTGGATCGCGATGCCTACCCGGCGCAGGTCCTGGGCGATCTGGGACTCCGCGCGGTCGCCGTCGAACGGCAGGTCGCCGGGGACGGCGAACGGATACGACATGGGGTGGGCCGGTTGGGCGTACTTGCCGCTCGTCGCGGGAACGATGCGGGTACCGTCGGCGCCCCGCGTGTAGCCCAGCGAGTCGAGGATGGAGTTCGCGCGCTCGGGGTCGTACCGCGTCGGCTTGATGGAGGGATCGACCCACGAGCCTGAATACGGCGGGATCCAGTTCCCCCAGGGCCGGGCGTCGCCTCGGAACGGAACGGACACCAGCGCCCTGCGGTTCACGGCCAGGCTGATCGCCTGCCGCACCCGCGGATCGAGCAGCTCGCGGTCGCGCTTCTTGGCCGGGTTCGAGTTCACGAGTATGGGGACGACCGTGGCATCCGGCGACGCCGCGAGCCGCACGCCGTGCATTCGGCGCACGCCGTCGGTCGCCGTGTCCGGCACCTGGTCGATCGCGGTCACGTCGCCCTGCCGCAGCGCGGCGACCACCGAGACCGCGTTGGTGTAGAAGCTGATTGCGACCGCCCGCACGGAAGGCTTCGGCCCGTAGAAGCCGGGGTTCGCACGCAGCACGGTGGTGCCTGTCTCGGAGTAGCGGGTCACCGTGTACGGGCCGCCGGCCACCATGGGCAGGTGCTCCGCGACGGGGTAGCTGCGCAGGTCACGACCGTGGTTCCCGGTCTGGTACTTCCAGACGTGCTCGGGCAGGATCCACACCGAGGCCAGCTGGGCGAGGGCGTTGCCGACGGGGCGTGCGTAGCGGATCACGAGGGTGTGGGGATCCGGCGCGGACACCGCCTGGATGCCGGCCAGCGGCGCGGCGACGAGCCCTGCGCCCCCGGACTTGTAGCGAAGCTCGGTGCGGATCGTCCACACGGCATCGGCGGCGGTCAGGGGCCGTCCATCAGACCACGCGCCCGGGCGCAGGCGGAACCGCACGACGCGACCGCCGTCCGAGATGCGCCAGCTGGACGCCCAGTCGCCCACGATGCGCGTTCCGTCGGCGCCGGCATACGAGACCAGCTCCGGGTAGACGAGGTCTGCGACCGTGAACGCCTGCGGTTCGGTCAGCACGAAGGGGTTCAGAGAGTCGATCCGGTTGACCGTCCCCAGGCTGAACAGGGCGGACGGGCTGGAGCCCCCGCCCCCGCCGCATCCACCGGCGACGGCGACAAGGCTCAGCGCGAGCGCGCAAAGACCGGCTGCGGCACGGGTCGGTATCGTCATACCGGACGACCATACCAGATGGTAGAGTCGTCCGGATGGCGATACGCAAGAAAGGCGCGGGCGTGACGAACTCCAACCGGCGCGCCACCGACGCTGACGTGCTCGCCGGCATCCGCCGCGTGATCGCGCGGCGGGGCGTCGAGGAGACCCGGTTCTCGGACGTCGCATCCGAGACCAACGCCGCCCTGAGCACGCTCCAGTACCGGTTCGGCAACTGGGAAGGGATGATCCTCGCGGCGCTTCGACATGAAAATCGGGCCGAGCTCGAGCGCGTCGCCCGCACGGTCGGCGACACGGATGATCCGGTGCAGGCCCTGCGCCGCATGCTGCTCGCCGCCGCCTGGGCCGACGCGAGTGCGCCCGAGGCCCGCGAGGGATCACTCGTGTGGGCCGAGTCGTGGCGCATCGCCGCGCGCGACCCCGAGCTCGCCGAGGAGTGGCGAAGCATCCATGACCAGTGGTGCCACCTGATCGAAGAGACCGTCATCGCCGGAGAACGCGCCGGCCGCATGACGCTGCAGCACGGCCCGCGCACGGCGGCACTCCAGCTGGTCGCGCTGCTCGACGGCCTCCACGTGCCGCTCGTGCTCGAAAAGCCGGAGGCAACGCCCGCCGCGGTCGGCCGCCTCATCCTGCAGGCCGCGGCCCTGATCGTTGGTTGTCCGGAGCTCGTCGAGGCGGAATCCGCGTAAAGGCGCCGTGGGGACCCGGCCGGCCCCGGCTCGGAGCGGAAGGACGTCGCGTCGAGCGATTCCAGGTGCTATGACGGCGCCTGGCTCGAACTGGTGCTGCGTGTCTCGAGTGGGAAGCGTGTTCGAGCATCAGCGCCACGGCGGCTCGTGGGTCGGACCGCCGAGCAGAGCGTGCCACAGGAGGACGCGCGTGTGATCGAGCCGCCTTGACACGTGGCATGTCAGATTGGCATGATACGTGCCGTTATGGCGTCGAACCACCGCGAATACCAAGCGGAAGCGGCGCGCCGGCGGATCCTCGGTGCGGTCGCGACGCTGCTCGAGGGGCAGGCCGTCGACGAGCTGACGATGCCGCAGGTGGCCGATGCCTCCAGCGTCTCGCTGCGGACGCTCTATCGCTACTACCCGACGCGGGAGCAGTTGCTGGAGGCGGCGGGACGATGGATCGGCTCGGAGCTGCTGGGGCAGGACTACCCGCAGAGCCTGGACGAGGTTGCGGACACGTTCGAAGAGGGCTGCCGCCAGTTCGATCGCCATCCGGGCCTGGTGCGGGCGTTGGCACTGTCGCAGCTTGGGCGCGAGGTGCGCGGCTATCGCCGCAGCGAGCGGCTCGAGGCGCTCCGGAAGGCGCTTCGGAACGAGGTTGACGGGCTTTCGGAACGGGAGCTGCGCCAGGCCGAAGCGGTGCTCGCCTATCTGCACAACATGCTCGCCTATACGACGCTGCGCGAGGAGCAGGGGCTCTCCGGCGAGGAGATCGGCGAGGCGCTCGGCTGGGCGATCAGGGCGCTGGTCGACGACCTGCGTCGACGACAACCACCACGAAGGAGGAAGACGACGTGAGCGAGCAGATGATCGCGCGCGGCCGGGGCGAGGGTCGCACGCTTCTTGTCGGCGGCGGCGACCTGGTGACCTACAAGGTACGAAGCGCCGAGACCGAGGGCGCATATTTCTGCTTCGAGGTCTCGACCACGCACGGGTTCGGGCCGCCGCTTCACTCGCACGACTACCGGGAGCTGTTCTACGTGCTCGAGGGCGAGTACGAGTTCACCGTCGAACGCGACGGCGAGCTCGAGACGCTGTCGTGCGCCGCCGGCACGTCGCTCGCGATACCCCCGAACGTCCCGCACACCTTCAAGAACGCGAGCGGCGGCGCCGCTCGGCTGCTCTTCGTTCACCAGCCGGCGGCGCTGGAGGAGTTCTTCGAGGAGTTCGGCGTGCCCGTCGACGAAGCCGGCCAGGCGCCGCACGGAACCGAGCCGCCCGACCCGCGCGCGATGGTCGCGGCGCTCGAGCGAAACGGCGTCCACGTGCTCGGGGCGCCGGCATGACCAAGACGCAGGTGAACCCGTGGGAGTGGCAGGACCGCGCCGGGTTCTCGCAAGCATGGCGGGTGGACGAACCGCGCGCGATCGTCGTCATCTCCGGCCAGGCGCCGATCTCGGCGGAGGGACAGCTCGTCGGCGAGGGCGATTTCGAGACACAGGCCCGGCAAGTGTTCGAGAACCTGACAACGGTCGTCGAGCAAGCGGGCGGGACCCTCGCCGATGTCGTCAAGCTGACGGTCTACCTCACCGACATCAGCACGCTGCCCGAATACGGGCGGGTCAAGAGCGAGTTCATCGCCCGAGAGCAGCCCGCCTCGACCGCCGTCGAGATCGCCGCGCTCGCACGGCCCGAGATGATGATCGAGGTCGAGGCGCTGGCCGTGCTTTGACCGACCAACCGCCCGGCCCGCCGCGCCGCGTGGGTGACAACGACGAAGTGCAGTCCCGCCGGTGATCCCGCTCGCCGAGAGATACGTCCTCACCCGTGGACGCGGCGGACGCCAGCGAAGAGCCGGTGAGGGGAGCGCGGTCGGTGATCTCAGTCGGTGATCGTGTGCAGCCAGGTGACGATGTCGGTGACGACGGTGGGGTCGACGTGTTGGGCCGGCTCGTACTCGGCTGGCGATGACGGTCCTTCGCCGGGGCTGAAGAGGTGGTTGAGCGACGGGTGGACGTGCACGGTGACGTGGTCATGACCGGTGAGTGCTTGCTGCCAGCGGGCGAGGTCATCGTCGATGGTGACCTGGTAGTCGCGGCCGCCTTGGAGGATGAGGATGGGTCTGTCGAGGGTGGCGGCGAGCTGGGTGGGTTGGTAGTCGCGGAGGTCGAGCCAGTAGGAGGCGGGTGCGCCGAGGGGGAGTTCGCTTGCCGGCGTGGAGAGGCAGAGGTCGGGGCTGTCAACCCGCTGGGCTTTCTCGGTGAGCGCTCGATCGCGGGTTGCGCCGCTCTCGCGGTCACGGAGTTGAGGGAAGCGAGGTGGCGGGCCTGTCTGACGATCGTCCAGTGGAGGGGCTGGGTGCCGCCGGCGAGGAGGATGAGGCCGGCGACGGACGGTTCCTCTGCGGCGATGCGTGGGGCGACCGTGCCGCCGAGGCTGTGGCCGAGCACGAAGATCCGGTCCGGGTCGACGGTGGGATGCTGCTGGAGGAGCCGGATCGCGGCGATTGCCTGGGGCAGGTATTCGTCGCTGAGGGTGAAGTTCTGGGCGTCTTTGAGGTCGCCGGCGTGGGTGTAGGTGACCTTGTCGAAGCGCACGACGGTGATGCCGCGGCTGGCGAGGCCCCAGGCGATGTCCTTGAGTGGCTTGTTGCGTCCGATCGTCTCGTCGCGGTCGAGCGATCCAGAGCCTGCGAGCACGACCACCGCTGCTCCGGGCCGTGCTCGGTCGAGGGGCGCGGTGAGGGTCCCCGGTACCGAGCGCGGTCCGCTTTCGAGCGTGACCTCGTGCTCTTCGAAGCTCGCCGGGTCGGCGTAGGAGGGTGGCTGCCAGGGTGCGATCGGCTCGGCGGCCCCGAGTGGTGCGAGTTGGAGTCCGAGGAGCCGGCCGTCGTCGGCGACCGTGCCGACGATCGTGAACCCTCCGTGTCTGCAGGTCACGGGAAGCTTCACCAGCATTCCGGCGGGAGGCACTGGTTCGACGACCGCCGTGCCCACGGTCGTGATCTCGCCCTGCCGCTGCAGCTCGGCCTCCCAGGCCTCGGCGAGCGCCTCCGGCACCACGTGCGACTGGAGTTGCGGCGCGAACAGGTCGCGGATGGCGGCGAAGCTGCCGGCGCGCGCGAGTTCGAGCGCCTCGAGCACGACCTCTGCGGGCCGGTCTGACGTCACGAGCGCTCCCGGCCTCGACGCGGCGTCTGGGAGGTTCCTCCGCCGGTGTTCTTTCGGCCGGCCGGTTGCTCGGGAGCGGGAAGGAAGACGGTGTAGATCATCCGCCGCCTGCGGTTCTTGCCGGGCGCGTTGGCGAGCCGTGGCTGGAAGACGGCGGCGAGGTCGCGCAGGAAGGCGGCGAACTCGGCGTCGGTGAGCCACATCGCTCCGGCGCGGTAGTCGGCGCCGTCCTCACGCGGGTCCGGGGCGCCCGTCCGGAGGTAGCGGTCGGCGTCTGCGAGCATGCCGGCGACGTAGGCCGTGAACGCGGCCATGTGCTCATCCGGCGTCATCGCCGCGACCTCGCCCGGCCCGATCTGCGCAGCCGCGGCCCGCAGCGCGTACGTCCGTTCCACGGCCCCACGCACCGGTCGCTCGGCGACGACCTGCAGCACGCCGGCATTCGTCAGGCGCGCGACGTGGCGGTAGATGCTGGCCGCCGGCACATCGTCGAGCTCGGCGACGAGCTGGCCTGTCGTCAGCGCCCGGCCGCCGAGGAACGCCTTCACGATCCGCAGACGCACCGGATGCAGGAGGAGGTTCGCGCTCGCCACCCACGGAAGCGTAGCCGATCATTCTCGATTCAGCTAATGTTCTTGAATAGTGAGAGAGGTGGTCGAACGAAGCGAGCACGATGATGCATTCCTCGTCAGACTCGTGCGTGTACGCCTCGGCGATGCCCTGGTGGCCCGCCTGGAGCCGGCTCAGGTTGACCTGAAGCCGGCGCGCCGATCGCGGGGTCAGGAGCTCGTCGCTCCAGTGCAGTTTGGGATCCTGGTAGCCGGTTGACGCCCAATTCGGCGATGGTAAGCTCCGATGCGCACGGTTGAGGGCAGCGTCCTCCCGAGGAGGTTTCTGATCGTGCGCGAATGCGGGACTTCTGTCCGGGGGGCACCGGGCTCCAGGAGGCGTCGGGAGGCGTGACCGGCATCGACCGGCCGAGCACGCTGTCGCCGGAGCCCCGAACGGTCGAATCGCTCGCGCTGCTCGAGGCGATCACGTCGAGCCCGACGGTGGGATTCGGCTTCGTCGACCGCGACTGCCGCATCGTGCGGCTGAACGCGATGCTTGCCGCCATTACCGGCGGCACGGTGGCGGAGCAGATCGGTCGCACCGTCGCCGAGGCCGTTCCGCACCTGTGGCCGCATATGGAGGCCGCCGTCCGGCATGTGCTGGACTCGGGCGAGGACGTGGTCAATCAGGAGCTCGCGGGCGAGGGCGCCGGCGGAGAGGCCGATCGCCATTGGCTCGCGAGCTTCCATGCGGTGCGAGGCGCCGCCGGGGAAATCGTCGGCGTGGCGGCGATCGTGTTCGATGTCACCGAGCGCCGGCGCGCCGAGCGGTTCTCGGAGCAGCTGATCGAGACGTCCAACGCGATCGTCCTCGTGCTGGACCCCGCGGCAAACGTCCTCGACTTCAACCGCGCCGGCGAGGAGATCACGGGGTACATGCGCGAGGAGCTCGTGGGGCGGAACTGGGACCTGGTGGTGCCGCGGGACCGCTATCCCGAGGTGTGGGACACCCATCGCCGGCTCGTCGACGAAGGCGCGCCGCGATACGCCAACCCCATCGTCACGAAAGCGGGCGAGGAGCGCTTCATCCTGTGGCAGAACAGCCGCCGACTCGAACGCCGCGAGATGATCGGGACCGTCTCGTTCGGGATCGACGTCACGGAGTCGGTGAGCGCGCGAAGAGACGCCGAGGGCAGCCTGGAGCGGCTGCGGGCGGCCGATCACGACCGGCGTCGCCTGCTCGAGCGGCTGGTGCACGCTCAGGAGGAGGAGCGGCAGCGAATCGCCCGCGATGTCCACGACGAGCCCGTCCAGGTGCTGGTAGCGCTGTCGCTACGCCTGGACATGCTCGCCCGAACCACCGACGACCCGGAGCTCCTGGCGGCGCTGTCGGAGGCTCGGCGCACGGCTCGCGCGACCATCGCGAGCCTGCGCAACCTGACGTTCGAGCTGCATCCCCCGATGCTCGACCGCGAGGGGCTCGCGGGCGCGCTTCGCGTGCAGCTCGAGCAGATGCGCCAGGACATGGGCACGCAGTTTGCGCTCGAGAGCGAGGTGACCGGGCCGCCCTCCCCGGAGACGAGCGCGATCGCCTACCGGATCGCCCAGGAGGCGCTCACGAACATTCGCAAGCATGCGTGCGCTCGGCACGTCACCGTGGGTCTGCGCGGCGACGAGCACGCCCTGGTCGTGCGAATCGCAGACGACGGTCGCGGCTTCCAGGGCCGGCCGGACGAGCCGGGACACCTCGGCCTGGTGTCGATGCGCGAGCGCGCCGAGATGGCCGGCGGCTGGTTCCGGCTCGAGTCGGACGACGGCGGGGGAACCGTCGTCGAGTTCTTCCTTCCCAACCTCGCCGCCGCGTAACGTAGGTGCGCCGCACGCGTGTCCTCGTGGTTGACGCTCACAGCGAGGTGCGCGCAGCACTTGCCACGGTGGTCGAACGCGACCCGTCGCTGCAGCTGGTCGGTCTCGCGTCCGACTTCCGGGGCGCGCTCGAGCACGCGATCCGCGAGCAGCCCGACGTCGCCATTGTCGCGTTCAAGCTGCACGGCGGCGGACCCCGGCTCGTGCGCGAGATGCGTGCGAGCTGTCCGAACACCCGCGTCGTGGCGTTCTCAGTCTACGAGGACCGGTCGGCGGTGTT
This sequence comes from uncultured Actinomycetes bacterium, assembly GCA_963843705.1. Classification (GTDB taxonomy): domain Bacteria; phylum Actinomycetota; class Thermoleophilia; order Gaiellales; family JAICJC01; genus JAICJC01. The sequence continues at coordinate 638,458 of CAWJLQ010000005.1, read as the reverse complement.
CGAGATGCTGGAGGCCGGTGCGATCGCGTATCTGGTGAAGGGCGCGGACGCGTCCGACATCGTACGCGCGGTCGAGCGGGCCACGGCCGGCGAATCGACGCTCTCGGAGTCGGTGACCTCCGATGTGCTGCATGAGCTGGCGGATCACCTCAACCGGAGCCGCATCTCGGAGGACGTGCAGCGACGTCGCGTCGCCCAGGTGCGGCAAGCGACGCAACCTGGGGCCATCACGACCGTCTACCAGCCCATCGTCGAGCTCGCGACCGGACGCACGGTCGGCTTCGAGGCGCTGTCGCGCTTCAATCTCGAGCCCCGGCAGGGCCCCGCCGCGTGGTTTGCAGACGCGGCCTCCGTGAGCCTGGAGCGCGAGCTGGAGCGGGCGGCGCTCGAGTCCGCGCTGGCGGGATTCGGGCGGCTCTCGCCGGACTGCTTCATGGCCGTCAATCTGGGGCCGGCGGCCGCGCTCGACGATGACATGACGGCGCTGCTCGCCACACACGACCGCGCGCGGACGGTCGTCGAGCTGACCGAGCACGCGCAGGTCTCCGACTACGACGCGCTGCATACCGGGCTGCTCCAGCTGCGTGCCCACGGCCTCCGCCTGGCGATCGACGATGCCGGGGCCGGGTACGCCAGCCTCCGCCACATCCTCAATCTCAATCCCGACATCATCAAGACCGACATCAGCTTGACCGCGCTGGTCGACAGCAACCGCGGTTCGCGCGCGATGACGTCCGCGCTCGTCTCCTTCGCGTCGGAGATGGGTCAGCTCGTGATCGCCGAGGGGATCGAGCGCGCCGAGACGCTGGCCGCGTTGCAGGCGATCGGTGTGCACTACGGCCAGGGGTATCTGCTGGGCCGTCCCGCGCCGCTCCCCGCGGTGGGTGCGCGAGTGCCCTGAGACGCGCCGAAGCCGAGACGCGGCGGGTCTCGATTGCAGGCCACGCGGTATTGGACACGGAATCACGGCCGACCGATACTGACGGTCAAGCGCGGCCGCCAGTCTTCCAACTCCGCCCCTCCTCAGCCAGGCGGTCAGGCGCAAACCAAAGCCGTTCCCGCGACGATCGGGGGGCGGCTCTTGGTTGTCTCCGATCGCCCCACCAACTCTACGGCTCGGATGCCGCCGGCCTCAGATCCTCAAGGTCCAGGCGGGCACGGCCGAGGACCCGCGCCCGGATGGCGGCATCGGGCTGGCCGCGCACGGCGGCGACGATCGCGCCAAGCATGAGAAGCTGCCAGTCGCTGGCGAGCACCTCCGGATCGGGGCTGCCCGCCGCCTGGGCGAGCGTCTCAAGAAACGCTCGGACGTTCTGAAGTTTGGCGATGCTGGCGGCCGCGGTCGGCTCGCGGTGCGACTCAAGGAGGGTGTTCACGAAGAAGCAGCCTTCGTAGTCGCCTCGCCGGAACCAGTCGTCGAAGGCGTCGAACACCGCGAGCAGCTGCTCCGTCGGGGTGGCGCCGCGCCGACGACTCTCGGTGATGAGCCACCGCTCGGTCCACAGCTCCTGCCGGAGATCGAGCACCGCGAGCACCAGGTCGTCCTTCGACTTGAAGTGCCGGTACAGGGTCGCCTTCGAGATCCCCGCCTCGGTGATGACACGCTCGATGCCGACCGCCTGGACGCCGTGATACGTGAACAGGTCGTAGGCCGCGACCAGGATCCTCTCTCGCGCCCCGGCCCCGGATGCCGGGCGGTCTGGCTTTGCGGGTGTCCGTGCGGGTGTCATGAGGCTTGTGCCCGCGACTCGGCCCGGTCCTCGTCAGGCTAGCCGGTTCGCGGCAGTGGACCGCTATGCTGAGCGACGGTACCGACCGGTCAGTATCCCCATCAGCCGTGTCCAGGATGATTATTGCGTAGCGACCAGATCCACATCGACCTGCGGCAGCTCCGTTACTTCCTGGCCGTCTACGACGAGCTGCATTTTGGGAGAGCGGCGAGACGGCTTCAGATGGCCCAGCCACCGTTGTCTCAGGCCATACGCAGGCTCGAGGACGAGCTCGGCGTGCCGCTGTTGCAACGGAGCAGCAGGGCGGTCACGGCCACCGACGCGGGCCTCGTGTTCGCCGCGGAGGCGCGGAAGGTGCTCGCCGCCTTGGACGTCGCGGTGTCGGAGGCTCGACGGGCCGAAGCCAACGACGCTGGATTGCAGATCGGCTGCGTCCCCCACATCCCGCTCGAGCGCCTGCATCGGCTCGTGTCCGCAATCATGGAGCGCGCGCCGTTCGCGCGGCCGCGTGTCCAGCATCTGCCGGCCGCCGAGCAGCTGGCGCGCCTCGAGCAGGGCGGTCTCGACCTGTCCATCGTCGACGACGTCGTCGAGACGCAGTCCAGCCTCCACGTGCTCCCGCTGTTCCGTGGCGGGCCGATCGGTGCCGTCGTTCCGGTGGGCCACGACCTCGCGGGGACGCCCGCTCTGACTCCCGAGGATCTCGCTTCGGAGCAGCTGGTCATGTTCCCTCACCGGGCCGATCCGGCCCTCCACGACGGCCTGCTCGTGATCTTCAGGTCCGGCGGGTACCGCTTCCGACGGGTGACCCACGCCGCCGGGCCCAGCTGTCGCGACATGATGCTGGCCGTCGCCCAAGGCGACGGCGTGGCGCTCCTGCCCGCATCGACCCAGGACGTCGTCGACTCCTCGGCGGTCCTCGTGTTCCGGCCTCTCACCGCGGTCGTATCCATGCCCGACACCGTCCTGGCCTGGCGCGCCGGTCCTCCCGCCCGCTTGGTCGAATCGCTCGCCACGATTCGCGAGATCGCGGGCAAGCTCTACTCCGAACACGCCCCGGGCATGCCGGGCAGGGCGCCCGGATCGGCCACGGCCCCGAGCCGCGGATCGAGACAGCAGCGATCCTGATACTGCCCACATTCCGTATTGGACACTCCTGTCCTCGCGGCTGATACTCAGTTGCCCGGTTCAGGCAAGCCGGGGACTCTTGACACCATCGAGACCGCACGTCGTGGAGCACGCTCGACGTTGGAACATGTGACCAGCGACCGATCGAGCGCCGCCGAGCGTGAATTCGAGCAGCTGCTGGAGTTCGCCCCGGATGGCATGGTCGGCGTCGACGCGTCAGGGGCCATCGCCGTCGTGAACCACCAGGCGGAGCTCTTGTTCGGCTATGAACGGGTCGAGCTGATCGGCTCCCCGGTCGAGCGCCTGGTGCCGGGACGGTTCCGCCGTGCCCACCGCAGGCACCGGTCCGGGTACTCGAACGACCCGCACACCCGGCCGATGGGCGCCGACCTCTCATTGTTCGGCCTGCGGAAGGACGGGACGGAGTTCCCCGCCGAGATCAGCCTCTCGAGCATCCGCATCGGGGCCGTCGTCCTGACCATGACCGCGATCCGTGACATCACCGACCGGCTGCTCGCGGACGCCCGCGCCCAGGACGAGCTGCACCGACGGGCGATCGTTGCAGCCATGCTGGCGGCCGAGGAGGCCGAGCGGTCACGCATCGCGACCGCCCTGCACGACGACACCGTCCAGGTGATGGCCGCGGCGCTTGTCGTCCTCGACCGAGTCGCCCAGATGGTGGAGCGCTACGGCGATGCCGACGTGGACGCGCTCATCCGAAACGCGCGATGCGTCGTCAACGAGGCGACTGAGCGCACGCGCCGCCTGACGTTCGAGCTCTGGCCGGCGGTGCTGCACGAGCGCGGCATCGCCGCCGCCGTCTCGGTGATAGCAGAGCAGGCGGGCAGCGAGATCGGCGCGGAGGTGTCGGTGACCGCGCCCGACGAGCGGTTCGACTGGTCGCTCGAGGAGGTCGTCTACCGCACCGTCCAGGAGGCGGTGGCGAACATCCGCAAGCACTCGCACGCCCACCGCATCACGGTCACCGTCGAACGCCGGCGCGACCGGCTGGCGGGCATCGTGGCCGACGACGGAAGAGGATTCGACGTCGCCGCGGCCACCGACCCATCGTCGCAGCATCTGCACATGGGCATGCACTCCATGATCGAGCGGGTGCGGATGGCCGGGGGCACGATCCACATCGACTCATGCCGGACGGACGGCACGCGAATCGCGTTCGAGGTTCCCGTGGCGCCCGCAACCGCCGGCAGCCGCTGACGGGCACCGCACCTGCGGCACGCCGCCCCTGGGAAGCATGAAAGCCGCTGGGAGTTCCTCGATAGCTCGGCCAGGTATCGCACCGTTAGTCAAGGCAACCCCTATAGGCGGGACGGGCGAACTGGCGAGGACGGGGTGCGATTGTGTCCACGTCTGCATCCAGAGCGCATCAGCTGCGTCGGGCGAGCAGCTCCGCGACCGCTCGTGCGGCGATTCCTCCCGTCGCCACGGCGCCGTCCAGTGTGCCAGGCGTCGAGGGCGAGAGATCTCCGCCCGCGAATGCCAACCGCCCCTCCGGCGCGCCGACGGCACCCTGGGGAAGCGTCGCCTGCCCGGGCCGGGCGGCGAACCACGTCCCGCGGGAGAAGCGATCGCTGTTCCAGTCGTGGCCGTCGCAGGCCAGCACCGCCGCCTCGGGTAGCAGGCGGCGGATGGCGGTCTCGACCGTCGCTCGGTCGGCGGGGTCAAAGTCCGGTTCGGGGCCGAAGCCGACCAGGAGCGCGCGGCGGTCCGGGAGCAGGCGCTCGGTGCGTAGGTAGGCGATCGGTCCGGCGTCCGCCAGCCCACGGATGACGTCACACACGCCGGAGACGAGCGCCCACATCTTCACGGAATGGCCGGCGTGGCCGGTCGTGGCAAGCGTCCGCTTGGCCTCCGATAGCGCCGGCGTGAACGCGACGCCCGACCACACGTTCACCGGCAGGGCGACGACGGCTGCCGCGGCAGCGACTTGCGTTCCGTCCTCGAGCGTGACGGTCACCGCCGAGGCGTCCTGCTCGACGGCAGTGACCACCGCGCCGAGACGTAGGTCGACGGCCGCGTCCGCCGCGAGCGCCTCCACCAGAGTGCGCGTCCCGCCGGCGATCTGGTCGGAGTAATGATCCGGCTCGCCGAATCCGTAGCTGTCCGCATCGTAGGCCGCCCCGGCGCCCACCTCGGTGGTGTCAGCGCCGGCCAGGTAGCGGGTGTAGGCGGTCGCGTACGCCCGCGCCCGCGCGGTGATCCCGGGTGCGGCGAGGATCTCCGCCAGCGTCGCATCCGGCGTCGCCGCCAGCCCCCGGCGCATGACCGCGTCGAGCTCGGCCAGCTCAGCCGCCGGGATCTCGGACGCCGCCAGCCGCTCGCCGCCCAGCACGTTCACGAACCGCTCCGGCGGCGGCGTCGACCGCGTCGAGATTCCGTACCGATCGAGCTCCGCCATGATCGAGCGGTGCTCGCCGGGGAGCACCCAGGTACCGCCGAAGTCGAGCTCCATGCTGGTGCCGGCGAACCGGCGCACCCACGCCCGGCCGCCCAGGCGGTCGCGCGCCTCGAGCACCACGGCGCGCCTCCCCGCCGTCCCCAGATCGCGCGCCGCAGCCAGCCCGGCGAGCCCACCGCCGATCACAACCACGTCGTACTCACGCATCGGCTGCCGAGCCTACTGCACCCGCGAGGTGTCCTCGCGTTCGCCGGGCGAAAGAACCGGCATTCGCGCCAACCTGGCTCTGCGACGTGTGCAGAGCAGTCGGATCCCCGATCCGCGTGCTGCCCCCAACGACGCGGCGGGCGCGGAAGAAACCGGTCGAGTCCCTGGAGTTGGTAGAGATTCGGGGCCGGCGAGGGCATGGTCGCGCCGCGCGACGCGTGGGGCAAGATCCTGGCGTGCGAGCACGCCAATGTGCTGACCGCCCCGCCTAGCTCCACCAAGAGCCCTGCGGGCGCTCCGACGCCGCCAACCAGAGCCCAGGAGTCCCGTTGCGTGGTGGACTTTCCGACGGCGGGCCAGGACGCAAGGCCGAAAACGCGAAGCCCTCTAACGGACTCGAACCGTTGACCCCTTCCTTACCATGGAAGTGCTCTACCAACTGAGCTAAGAGGGCGGGCAACGCCGATGATAGCCGCGCCGGGGAGCCGGTCCCGGATTCCGCGTGCGGCGAGCGTGCGCGCTCACGACGTGGTCGTCCCCGACCCACCGGACCCGCACCGGCCGTTTGCGCCGCCCCGGCCGCGTACGTCTGAGAGGCATCGAGCGGCCGGTGCGGCCGTCGCGCTGCTGGTGACGCTGGCGGCGACCGGCTATGCGGCCACAGGATCCGGATCGGGCGAGACCGACTCGTGGCTGGACGGCCCCGTCAGTCGCATGCACGGTGGGCGAGCCCGATCACGGCCGCCAACGCGCGCACGGGCCGACGCCCGTGCTCCACCCGTAGGCATGGTGAGGCGGCACGCGGGGTACGACGAGCGTGCAACCTCACCGACCGAAACGGGGGCAAAGATGGAGTTGAAGACGCTTGACGATGTGCTCGAGGCGGAGCTGAAGGATCTCTACAGCGCCGAGAAGCAGCTGGTCGAGGCGCTGCCGGAGATCGCCGAGGCTGCGTCCTCCGATCAGCTGAAGGACGCGGTGACCGAGCACCTCGAGGAGACGCGCGGCCATGTGCGCCGGCTGGAGCAGGTGTTCGAGGCGATCGGGGTGACGGCCGAGGCCGAGCACTGCGACGGCATGGAGGGCCTGATCAGCGAGGGCAGCGAGGTCGCCGAGATGAAGGGCAGCGGCGACGCGCGCGACGCGGCGCTGATCGGCGCGGCCCAGCGGGTCGAGCACTACGAGATCGCCGCCTACGGGACGGCGCGGACGATCGCCAAGCAGCTCGGGCACGATGACGCGGCCAGGATGCTCTCCGAGACGCTCGACGAGGAGTCGGCCGCCGACGAGAAGCTGACGAACATCGCCGCGTCGATCAACGTGGCGGCGACGTCGTAGCCACCCGTGGCGGGGGCGCGCCACGCGGGGCGCCCCCGCCCCCCGGGGCATCTGGACAGGCGGGCGGACGAGGAATACGATCACCATCGGACCGCCGCACGCCGACCCCGAGAGAGGAGGGTCCGTCTGTCCCGGCCGCGTGTGCATGCCGAACGGATCCACGATCCGCCGACGTGGATCGTCCGCCTCGAAGGCGAACAGGATCTCGCCACGTCGAGGTCGATCGCGGCGACCATCGCGCGCGTGGTCGCAGACGGCGACCCGCTCGTGGTCGACCTCTCCGCGGTGACGTTTGCCGAGTCGGCCGTGCTGGGGGTGCTGCTGCGGGTCCGGCACGACCTTCCGGAGCACCGCTTCGCGGTCGTCGCAGCCCCCGGGAGCCAGCCCGACCGCCTGTTCGACCTGGTCGACGCCCGCTCGATCGTCCCCGTCTTCCGGACGCGGGACGCGGCCGTGGCATGGTGCCACGGCGGCGCTGCGGCGCCGGGCGGCGAGGATCTCCGCCTTGGCGAGCCGGCGTGAGGGCTAGCCCTGAGTCGACTCGTCTGACTCGGGCAGCTCGTCCTTGCGCAGCCGGCGCTCGCTCGTGGAGGGGCTGCGCTGCCGCGTCCGGTGGTCCGGCGGGCGGATCGCGTCGGCGACCGCCTCCCCGACACCCTCGGGGTCCGGCTGGGCCGCCTCCCTGATTGCCTCGTCCGGCTGGGTGCCCTCGCGTTCTTCGCGCTCGTCCGGCATGTCAGGACTTCGCCTTCGCCGCCGCCTTGCCGCCCTTGCGGCCGGCGGCCTTCTTCTGCGCGGTCGTCCCGCCCTGGTTCGGCGAGCCGCCGGAGCCCGAGCTCTCGCCGCCGCGCTTCGATGCGCCGGGCGAGTTGGCGATGCGCGCGGCCCGCTCCTTTGACATGCCCTTGTCCTTCAGGGCCTCGTACTGCTTCTCGTTCTTGACCGCCATCTCCTCGACCTCCTGAACGCGAGCCTTCCGGTGGAACGCCGAATACCCGACCGGCACCCGATGCAACCGGGGATCAGGCCGTGGCGCGGTCGCGCAGCAGCGTCAGGACGCGAGCCTCGTCCGCGCTCAGGCCGCGCGGTGCGGCCGTCCGCTTCCGAGACGGCGTCAGCGCGCCCTCGAGGTGCGCATCGATCACGTCGGGATGGATGTAGCAGCTGCGGCAGACCGCGGGCGTGTTGCCCAGCTCCTTCGCGACGGCCTCCACGGCGCGCCCAACCTGGCGCCTGGCCTGCGCGGGCGACGCGGCGTCGCCCAGGTCGCCAAGCGCGCGGGCGGCGAGCACCGTGCCCGACCAGGTGCGGAAGTCCTTGGCGGTGAATTCCTCGCCGGTGATGTCGTGCAGGTAGTCGTTCACGTCGTCGGAGTCGACGTCCACCGGCTCGCCGTCATCGTTCACGTACTGGAAGAGATGCTGCCCGGGCAGGCCCTCGCACCGCCGCAGGACGCGTGCGACACGCGGGTCGGAGACGTCCATCTCGGTCGTCTTTCCCGCCTTGCCCCGGAACCGGAACGTGATCCGCGAGCCCGAGACGTCGACATGGCGCTTGCGCAGCGTCGTCAGCCCGAACGACCGGTTCGCTCGGGCGTACTCGTCGTTCCCGACCCGGATCCCGGTCTCGTCCAGCAGGCGCACGACGGTGGCGACGATGCGGGGCTTGCTCAGCGCGTGCCGGGCGAGGTCGCGGTCGACGCGGCGGCGGATCGCGGGCAGCGCTTCGGCGAACGCGACGAGGCGCCCGTACTTGGCGTCGTCGCGCACCTCCCGCCAGCGGGGGTGGTAGCGGTACTGCTTGCGCCCGCGGTCGTCGCGGCCGGTCGCCTGCAGGTGGCCGTTCGGCGAGGGGCAGATCCAGACGTCCGTCCACGCGGGCGGGACGGCGAGGGCGGCGATCCGCGCCCGCTCCTCCCGGTCGGTGATCGTGCGGCCGTCCGGGTCGAGATACTGGAACCCGCGCCCGCGCCGGCGCCTGCGGATGCCGGGACGGTCGTCGCTCGTGTAGCGCAGGCCGGCGTCGGCGGCCGCCTCCTCGGGTGTCGTCCCTTCGTCGCTCACGGCGCGCACGGGAAGCCGAACGCTATGGACGCTCCCGGCCCGGCGCCGCCCGCTCGAGCGCCTCGTCGACGTGCGCGGCCAGCTCGGCGGCGTCCGTGTAGACCGCGGCGCAGCCGGCGTCGCGCAGCTCGGCGGCGCCGAACCCGCCCGAGAGCACGCCGATCGACGGCAGTCCGGCCCGCCCGGCCGCAAGCGCGTCCCAGGCGGTGTCGCCGATCATGACCAGGCGGCCGGCGCCGGCGAGCCGTTCGGCTGCCACCGCGACCAGGTCCGGATGCGGCTTCGTCCTGTCGACGTCCGCCGAGGTCGTCCAGCCGTCGACGAGCTCCTTCGCGTCGAGCATCGCGACGTATCGCTCGACCTCGCCGCGTTTCGCGCTCGACGCGAGCACGACGCGGCAGCCGGCGCGGCGCAGCTCGGTCAGGAGCTTCCGGGCGCCGGGAAGCAGGCCGACCTCGTCGATCAGCTCGGCGTACCGCTGCGACTCGCTGTCGCGGATGGCGTCGCCCAGGCGAGCCTCGACGTCGTCGCCCGCGACCGCGGCCACGAGCTGGTCGCCGCCCATGCCGTTGTGCCGGTGGATGCGCCAGTGCGCCACGGTCACGTCGTGGTCAGCGAACGCCCGGCCCCAGGCGACGGTGTGCTGGTAGTTGGTGTCGATCAGCGTCCCGTCGATGTCGACGACGGCGCCGCCGGCGCGGCGAGGCTGAGGGGACGCGTCCATCCGCGTCGTCGTACCCGCCCCGGCCGCGGGACTAACGAGGGGAATGGCGCGCCAGGCCCCGCCTGGCCCCCGGCGAAGCCTGCACCGGGCGTTCGGCCAGTCGGCGCTGACGCCGGCCGGGGCCCGGCCGCCATCCGGCGCGTACCCTGGGGCGGCCGGGCGGCAAACGCACCGTGCGTTTCGAGCCCCTCCGGCGCGGGTAGACCGGCGGCAATGGACGTGGAGGGACTGCGCACCCGCGTCGGCCGCTGGCCGGTGCTGCGGCAGCTGGACGGAGACCGGGGCGGGCTCGGCAGCGCGGCGCGGAGCGAACGCACCGCATCGCTCCGTCCGCGGACGCAGGCCGCCGACCACGTCGTGCGCTCGATCTGCCCGTACTGCGCCGTCGGCTGCGGCCAGCGCGTCTACGTCAAGGACGGGCACGTCACCCAGATCGAGGGCGATCCGGACAGCCCCATCTCGCGCGGGCGCCTGTGCCCGAAGGGGGCCGCCAGCCGCGGCTACGTGACCAGCCCGCTGCGGGAGTACCGGGTGAAGTACCGCCGCCCGCACGCGACGACGTGGGAGGAGCTCTCGCTCGAGGACGCGATGGGCATGATCGCCGACCGGATCATCGCGACCCGCAGGGAGACGTGGCAGGAGCGCGACGCGGAGGGCCGGACGCTGCGCCGGTCGATGGGCGTCGGGAACCTCGGAGGGGCGACCCTCGACAACGAGGAGAACTACACCATCAAGAAGCTGATGTCGGCGCTCGGCTTCGTGCAGGTCGAGAATCAGGCCCGCATATGACACTCCTCCACGGTGCCCAGTCTGGGCACCACGCTCGGCCGCGGAGGGGCGACGACCTTCCAGCAGGATCTGGCCAACTCGGACTGCATCGTGGTCATGGGGTCGAACATGGCCGAGTGCCATCCGGTCGGGTTTCAGTGGGTGATGGAGGCGCGCGAGCGCGGCGCCCGCGTCATCCACATCGACCCCCGCTACACCCGCACGAGCGCGGTCGCCACCGACTACGTCCGCATCCGGGCGGGGTCCGATATCGCGTTCCTGGGCGGGGTCGTCAACCACATCCTCGAGCAGGGGCGCGAGTTCCGCGAGTACGTCGTCAACTACACCAATGCGCCGGTGATCGTCGACGCGGGCTTCCAGGACACGGAGGAGCTCGAGGGCTTCTTCTCGGGCTGGCAGGAAGACAAGGGCACCTACGACAACACGACCTGGCAGTACTCGGGCATGGAGGTGCACGGCTCCGCCGGCCAGCGTGAGATGGGGGCGAACCAGGGCGAGGCGTCCGGCCACGGCGGTCACGGCGCCGCCCTCAAGCACGGCGAGCCGCCCGAGCTCGACCCGACACTCGAGCATCCACGCTGCGTCTTCCAGCTGCTGCGCAGGCACTTTGCCCGCTACACACCGGAGTTCGTCGAGGAGACGTGCGGCGTCCCGAAGGAGCAGTTCCTGGCCGTCGCCGAGGCGCTGTGCGAGAACTCGGGGCGCGAGCGCACGTCCGCGTTCGCCTACGCCGTGGGCTGGACGCAGCACACCGTCGGCGTGCAGTACATCCGCACGGCGGCGATCATCCAGCTCCTGCTGGGCAACATCGGCCGTCCCGGCGGCGGCATCCTCGCCCTGCGCGGTCACGCGTCCATCCAGGGCTCGACGGACATCCCGACGCTCTACAACATCCTCCCCGGGTACATCCCCATGCCGCACGCGCATGCGCACGAGGACCTCGACGAGTTCGTCGAGCTGAACACGTCGCCGAGCGGCTACTGGGGCAACATGAGCGCATACACGGTCAGCCTGCTGAAGGCCTGGTGGGGCGCGCACGCCACGCCCGAGAACGACTTCTGCTTCGACTACCTGCCGCGCATCACCGGCGACCACTCCGCCTACCAGAGCACGCTCGGCATGCTCGACCACGAGGTCAAGGGTTACATCGTCGTCGGCCAGAACCCGGCCGTGGGGTCGGCCAACTCGGGGCTGCACCGAAAGGCGCTGGCCGAGCTCGAGTGGCTCGTCGTCCGCGACGTCGTCGAGATCGAGACGGCGGCCTTCTGGTACGACTCGCCGGAGGTGCAGCGGGGCGAGCTGCGGCCGCAGGACATCGGCACCGAGGTGTTCTTCCTGCCCGCGGCCACCCACACGGAGAAGGACGGCTCGTTCACGAACACCCAGCGGCTGCTGCAGTGGCACCACAAGGCCGTCGAGCCGCAGGGAGACTGCCGCTCCGAGCTCTGGTTCTACTACCACCTGGGTCGCATCATCCGTGAGAAGCTGGCCGGGTCGGAGGACGAGCGCGACCGGCCGGTGCTCGAGCTGCAGTGGCACTATCCGACCGAGGGCGAGATCGCCGAGCCGAGCGCCGAGGCGGTGCTGCGCGAGATCAACGGCACCGGCCCGGACGGCGGCGCGCTGTCCTCGTACACCGAGCTCAAGGCCGACGGCTCGACGGCGTGCGGCTGCTGGATCTACTGCGGCTGCTTCGCCGGCGAGGTGAACCAGCCGGCCCGGCGCACGCCCGGATCCGAGCAGAGCTGGGTGGCGCCGGAGTGGGGCTGGGCGTGGCCGGCCAACCGCCGCATCCTCTACAACCGCGCGTCGGCCGACCCGGAGGGGCGGCCGTGGTCGGAACGCAAGCGCTACGTCTGGTGGGACGAGGAGAAGGGCATGTGGACGGGTGAGGACGTGCCCGACTTCCAGCCGGACAAGCGGCCCGACTATGTGCCTCCCGACGGCGCGAAGGCGCAGGACGCGATCGCCGGGACGCACCCGTTCATCATGCAGGCCGACGGGCGGGGCTGGCTGTTCGTGCCCTCCGGCCTCGTGGACGGGCCTCTGCCGACGCACTACGAGCCGCACGAGTCGCCGTTCGCGAACCCGCTCTACGCACAGGCGTCGAATCCGGCCCGGCAGATCTTCGACCGACCCGGCAACCGCTCGCAGCCGTCGGACGGCCAGGCCGGAGCCGAGCGGCATCCGTACGTGATGACGACGTACCGCCTCACCGAGCACCACACCGCCGGCGGGATGAGCCGGGTCGTCCCGTACCTGTCCGAGCTGCAGCCGGCGATGTTCATCGAGGTCAGCCCCGAGCTGGCCGCCGAGCGCGGGCTCGAGCACGGCGGGTGGGCGACGGTCTCGAGCGAGCGGGCGGCGATCGAGGGACGGGTGCTCGTGACCGAGCGGATGGCGCCCGTGCGTGTCGAGGGCCGGCCGGTGCACCAGGTCGGCCTGCCGTACCACTGGGGCTCGCGCGGGCTCACGCGGGGCGGCTCCGCGAACGACCTCTACCCGATCGTGCTCGACCCCAACGTCCACATCCAGGAGGTCAAGGCCGCCACCTGCGACATCCGTCCCGGGCGTGCGCCGCGGGGGGCGACGTCGTGAGCACGCCGCGGCAGCTGCGCACCGAGGCCTGGCCGGCCACCTACGACGGCGAGGCGCAGCCGCGCATGGGCTTCTTCACCGACACCAGCGTCTGCATCGGGTGCAAGGCGTGCGAGGTGGCCTGCAAGGAGTGGAACCAGGTGCCCGAGGACGGCCTCGACTTCCTGGCGACCTCCTACGACAACTCGGGCAGCCTGGGAGCGAACACGTGGCGCCACGTCGCGTTCATCGAGCAGGAGCGGCCGTTGCGCGTCCCGGCGGGCGGCGAGGGCGAGGGCGATGGGTTCCGGTGGCTGATGAGCTCGGACGTGTGCAAGCACTGCACCCACTCCGCCTGCCTCGACGTGTGCCCGACCGGCGCCATCATCCGCACCGAGCTCGGCACCGTCGTCGTGCAGGAGGACGTCTGCAACGGCTGTGGCTACTGCGTCCCGGCGTGCCCCTTCGGCGTCCTCGACCGGCGCGAGATCGGCGGCGACGGCCGGGTCTTCAAGTGCACGCTCTGCTACGACCGCACCCGCGAGGGGATCACGCCGGCCTGCGCGCAGGCGTGCCCGACCGAGTCGATCCAGTACGGCGAGCTGGACGAGCTGCGCGCCCGGGCGGCCGGCCGGCTCGAGAAGGTCGTCGAGGACGGCTATGCAGGCGCGCGCCTCTACGGGCACGATCCGAACGACGGCGTGGGCGGCTTCGGCGCCTTCTTCCTGCTCCTGGACGAGCCGGAGGTGTACGGCCTGCCGCCCGATCCCGTCGATACCACCCGCGACCTGCCCGAGATGTGGCGGGCGGCGGCCGCGGCGGCCGGTGCGCTCGTGCTCGCGACCGCCGCCGCGCTGATCGGAGGACGCCGGTGACGCAGGACCAGCGGGACGGCTACTACGGCCGTCCGATCGTGAAGCCGCCCGTGTGGGAGCAGGAGATCGCCTGGTACCTCTTCACGGGCGGCCTGGCCGGGGCGTCCTCGACGCTCGCGCTGGGGGCGCGGATGACGGGCAACGACCGGCTGGCGCGCAGCTCCACGCTGCTGGCGACAGCCGGCCTCGTGGTCAGCCCGGCGCTCCTGGTCAAGGACCTCGGCCGTCCCGAGCGGTTCGCCAACATGCTGCGGGTGGTGAAGCCGAGCTCGCCGATGAACGTCGGCTCGTGGCTGCTGACCGCGATGGGCGGCGCCTCCACGGTGGCGGCCGCGTGCGAGCTGACCGGGCGCGCCCGCAGGCTGCGCACGGCGGCGGAGCTCGCGGCGGGACTGCTCGGGCCCATGCTTGCCACCTACACGGCCGTGCTCGTCTCCGACACCGCGGTGCCCATCTGGCACGAGGCCCGGCGCGAGCTGCCGCTCCTGTTCGCGTCCGGCGCCGCGGCCAGCGCCGGTGCGGCCGCGGTGATCGCGACCCCGAGCGCGGCGACGGGTCCCGCCAGGCGGCTGATGCTCGCCGGGGCCGCCGGCGAGCTCGCGAACTCGTTCCTGATGGAGCGCCGCCTGGGCGGCCTCGCCCGGCCGTACCACGAGGGCCGGGCGCGGGAGCACCGCCGGGTCGCGAAGGCGGCGACGGTCGCCGGGGCCGTCCTCGGCATGGCCGGACGCCGCCGGCCGCTGGTCGGCCGGCTGGGCGCCGCGCTCGTGCTCGGCGGCGCGGCGGCCGAGCGGTTCGCCGTCTTCCGGGCCGGATTCCAGTCGGCGGCGGATCCCCGCTACGCCGTCGAGTCGCAGCGCGCCCGGCGCCCGTCAGCGTGACGCGCGGATCCGCAGCCCGAGCGGCAGCGCGTACCAGAGCACGAGCAGTGCGGCCAGGAGCAGCCCGGTCGCCGCGGCGGCAGCGGCGGATCCGTACAGGAAGCTCGTGATGAAGAGCATGACGCAGGCGATGGCAACGGCCAGGAACACGGTGCCGGCGATCGCCAGGCCGCTCGCGATGCGCAGCAGCCGTGGTTTGGCCCCGTGCTGCCAGACGATGCGGTGGAACGAGGTGGGCGCGATGAAGCACACCGAGGCCGCCGCGGCGGCCGCGAACGCCGTGTAGTAGAGGCCGCGCTGGTTGGACGTGACGTCGGTGAAGCGCCGGCTGAAGGGCACCGCCAGCAAGAAGCCGAACAGCATCTGCACCCCCGGCAGGGCGACCCGTAGCTCGGTGAGGAGCTCGCCGAGCTGGCGGTTGTGGCGCTCGTCTGCGGTCTCGTCGCTCACGACGCCGGGTTTCGACGCGGCCGTGAACGCCCCTCCCACACGCCGTCGCCCGGGCCGGCGGGTTTGTCCCGCGGCGGCCGCGGGTAGGGACTCGACGGGCGGGGGGACGAGTGAGACTGACTTCGGAGGGAGTGATCGTGCGTGGCCGAAAACGTTGCCGATTTCCTGTTGCGGCGCCTGCGTGAGTGGGGGGTCGAGCGCATCTACGGCTATCCCGGTGACGGCATCAACGCGCTCATGGGCGCGTTTCGCCGGGCCGGGAACCACCCCGAGCTGATCCAGGCCCGGCACGAGGAGATGGCGGCCTTCATGGCCTCGGGCCACGCCAAGTTCACGGGCGAGGTCGGCGTGTGCATGGCCACCTCCGGCCCCGGCGCGATCCACCTCCTGAACGGGCTCTACGACGCCAAGCTCGACCACCAGCCGGTGGTGGCGATCGTCGGCCAGCAGGCGCGCTCGTCGCTCGGCGGGAGCTACCAGCAGGAGGTCGACCTGGTCTCCCTGTTCAAGGACGTCGCGCACGAGTACGTGGAGATGGCGACCGAGCCGGCTCAGATCCGGCATCTGGTCGACCGGGCCGTGCGGATCGCCCGCGACCAGCGCACCGTCACGTGCATCATCATCCCGAACGACCTCGCATCGGACGAGGCGGTGGACACGCCCGCGCACGCGCACGGGACGATCCACTCGTCCGTCGGCTATGCGCGGCCCGTGGTGGTGCCCGCGGACGAGGAGCTGCATCGCGCCGCCGCGATCCTGAACGAGGGCGAGCGGGTGGCCATGCTCGTCGGCGCCGGCGCGCTCGGCGCGGCGGACGAGGTGCTCGACGTCGCCGACCTGCTCGGGGCGGGGATCGCGAAGGCGCTCCTGGGCAAGGCCGCCGTGCCCGACGACCTGCCGTTCGTCACCGGATCGATCGGCCTGCTCGGCACCGAGCCGAGCTGGGACATGATGTCCGAGTGCGACACCCTGCTGATGGTGGGGTCGAGCTTCCCCTACTCCGAGTTCCTGCCCGAGGAGGGGAAGGCGCGCGGCGTGCAGATCGACCTCGACGCCCGCATGATCGGCATCCGCTATCCCATGGAGGCGCACCTGGTCGGCGACGCCGGCGCGACGCTGGCGGCGCTGCGGCCGCTGCTGCAGCGAAAGCAGGACCGTGCCTGGCGGGAGCGGATCGAGGCGCACGTCGCCGACTGGTGGCGGCTGATGGAGGAGCGCGCGCACGACGACGCCGACCCGATCAACCCCCAGCGCGTCTTCTTCGAGCTCTCCTCGCGCCTGCCGGACGGCGCCATCCTGACGTCCGACTCGGGCTCGGCGGCGAACTGGTACGCCCGCGACATCCGCATGCGCAGCGGGATGCTGGGATCGCTCTCCGGCAACCTGGCGACCATGGGGGCGGGGGTGCCCTACGCGATCGCCGCCAAGTTCGCCCATCCCGGCCGGCCCGTGATCGCCCTGGTCGGTGACGGCGCGTTCCAGATGAACGGCATGAACGAGATGCTGACGATCGCCCGGTACCGCGACCGCTGGCCGGACCAGCGCCTGATCGTGCTCGTGCTGCACAACAACGACCTGAACCAGGTGACGTGGGAGCAGCGGGTGATGGAGGGCGACCCCAGGTTCGCGGTCTCGCAGGACATCCCGGAGTTCGACTACGCCGGCTACGCGGAGTCGGCCGGGCTGCGCGGCATCCACGTCGACGACCCGGAACAGATCGGCTCGGCGTGGGACGAGGCGCTGCGGGCAGACCGCCCGGTCGTGCTCGACGTGCGCACCGATCCCGAGGTGCCGCCGCTGCCGCCGCACATCACGTTCGACCAGGCGGTCAAGTTCGCCGAGGCCGTTGTCCACGGCGATCCGGCGCGTGGACACATGATCGCCGAGTCGCTGCGGCAGAAGGCCCACGGACTCGTTCCCGGCCGCTGAGGAGGACACGATGTCGATCGCAACCCGCACCGCCGGCCGCCTGCTCGGGAACCTCCGCGCCGGCCGCATGCAGAGGACGCTCGCGGCGGCCGCGGCCGTCAGCGCGCCGGCGATGGCGTTCGAGACCTATCTCGAGCACTACAAGGCATCGTTCGGCGACCGCTGGATGTGGACGCCGGTCGTGCTCACGCCTCCGCTCACGGCGGCAGGCATTGCGGCCGTCTTCTCGGAGCGGGCCGCCCGCACCGTGCTGCCCGCCGTCTCGGCCGTGTATGTCGCGGACGGGCTCGTCGGGCTCTACACCCACGTGCGCGGCGTGCACCGCAAGCCGGGTGGGTTCCGCAACGCGACGTACAACCTCGTGATGGGGCCGCCGCTGCTCGCGCCGGGCGCCTGCGTCCTGATCGGCGGCTTCGGCCTGCTCGCGCCGTTCATGGCCCGGGAGCGCTGACGTGGCGCACGACTTCCGCGAGGCGGCCCACCTCCCGAACGTCAGAGGCGGGCAGGGGCCGGCCGACCCGTACGAGCTGCCGCGCCAGCGCCGCGGGATCACGCCGCAGATGCACGGGCGCTACCCGGACTACGACGTGCTCGAGCAGGCCGGCGCGTGGGACGAGCCCACCCGGAAGGTGGTGCTCGACCGCGTCGACGACGTGCCCGCGCGCTGCTTCTTCACGGTCGCCGAGGCGGCCACCCTCGCCGTGTTCTGCGACGATGTTCTCGCCCAGGACTCCGAGCCCCGGATCCCGGTGCTCGCCTACGTGGACGCGAAGCACGCGGCCGGGAAGACCGAGGGCTACCGCTACGCGGGCATGCCGCCGGACGCCGAGACATGGCGGCTCGTCGCGGCCGGGCTCGACGAGGCCGCAGGCGGCGGCGAGGCCGCCTACGCCCGGGCCGACCGCGACCGGCGCGCCGGCATCGTCGACGCGTTCGCCTCCGGCGAGCTCGAGGGCGGCGCCTGGGACCGCCTGAGCGTCAGCCGCGCCTGGAGCGTGGTCATGCGCGACGCCCTGACGGCGTTCTACGCGCACCCGTGGGCCTGGAACGAGATCGGGTTCGGCGGCCCCGCGTACCCACGCGGCTACGTCCGGCTGGGAGCCGGGCTGAGCGAGTCGTGGGAGGGCGGCGAGGCCATCGATCCCGACCCGGTGCCCGACGTGAAGCGGAAGGGCCTCGAGTGAAAGCCGCCCGGCTCCTGAAGGGCTCGCTGCTGCCCGCCGACAACGACTCGGCCCGGCTGCTTCACCCGACGCGGCGAGCGGTCCCCGGCCAGGACCGTATGCGCCGGTACGCCGACGGCGACGAGGTGGACATGGTGATCGTCGGCTGCGGCGCCGGCGGCGGCGTGCTCGCCCAGCGGCTCGCCCGGGCGGGGTGGCGCGTGTGCGTGCTCGAGCGCGGCCCGTTCTGGGATCCCGAGCGCGACTGGGTCTCCGACGAGGCCGGCTCCGATCACATCTACTGGAACGACGTGCGCGTCATCGGCGGCGACGACCCCGTGCAGATGGGCAAGAACAACTCCGGCCACGGCGTCGGCGGGTCGATGGTGCACTACGCCGGCTACACGCCCCGGTTCCATCCATCCGACTTCGAGACGCAGACGCGTGACGGCGTCGGCGCGGACTGGCCGATCGCCTACGCCGACCTGCGCCCGCAGTACGAGATCGTCGAGCGCGAGCTGCCGGTGGCGGGGCAGGACTGGCCGTGGGGCGACCCCCACGGCTACCCGCACTCGCCGCACCCCATCGGAGGCGCCGCCGAGCGCGCCTGGGACGGCGCCCGCCGGATCGGCATCGAGATGCGCGTCGGGCCCGGTGGCGATCGCGAACGGCGTCTTCGGCAACCGGCCGCACTGCATCTACCGCGGCTTCTGCCTGCAGGGCTGCAAGGTGAACGCGAAGGCCAGCCCACTGGTCACCCACGTCCCCGATGCGCTCGCCCACGGAGCCGAGATCAGGGCCGGCTGCATGGCGGTGCGCGTCGAGGCCGACGCGCCCGGCCGGGCGAGCGGCGTCACGTACGTGCACGAGGGCCGCGAGCGGTTTCAGCGCGCCGCCGCGGTGGCGGTGTGCGGCTACTCGATCGAGTCGCCGCGGCTGCTCCTCAACTCGGCCGGGCCGGGCTTCCCGCACGGTCTCGGAAACGCCGACGACCAGGTCGGCCGCTACGTGATGGTGCAGGGGGCGCCGCAGGTGGCGGGCAGGTTCCCCGACCTGCTGCGGATGTACAAGGCTCCGCCGCCGGAGGTGTCGTCCGAGCAGTTCTCCGAGACCGACGCGGCCCGCGGGTTCGCGCGCGGGTTCTCGATCCAGACGGTCAGCCCGCTTCCGATCGGCTGGGCCGAGCACGTCCTCGCCGACGGCCACCGCGGCGCGGCGCTGCGCGAGTACATGCGCGACTACAACCACTGGGCGGTGCTCGGCGCCCTCTCCGAGCTGCTGCCGCGTCCCGACAACCGGGTGACCCTCACGGACGAGAAGGACGGGTTCGGCATGCCGGTCGCCCGCTTCGACTACTCGCAGTGCGAGAACGACCGCCGCAACATCGCCTTCGCCAAGCGAACGCTGCACGACATCTGGGAGGCGGCCGGCGCGCAGGACGTGCTCACCATCGACCGCTACGCCCACCTGGTGGGCGGGTGCCGGATGGGGGCGGCCCCCGAGAGCAGCGTCGTCGACGCCGACCATCGCGTCTGGGGCACCGAGAACGTCTTCGTCGCCGACGGCAGCGTGATGCCGACGCAGGGCAGCGCCAACCCCGCGCTCACGATCATGGCGCTCGCGTCGCGGCTGGCCGGGCGGCTCGACCGAAAGCGGCTGCGCACGCGCGCCGGCCCCCAACCCCCACCTCACTCACTTCCTTCCTCTTTTCTTATCTTTTTTTCTTTTTCTTTTTCTTTTTTCTTTTCTTGCTGTATCTTTTTCTTTCTTTCTCTTTTTCTTCTTCTGACGGCGGAGGTTTTTCTGTCGTGTCAGAGTTTTTACTTTATGAGCGCGGCGATCGTCTGTCTTCTGTCGTGAACCATGGACAGCGGGAAGCGCGGATTTGTGGGTTGGGAGGGCGTGGTCGGTTTCATGCGGACCGCACGGTAGGCGGCGGGGTCGACGAATCGCGCGTGGGAGTCGCGTGCGTTGGTCGTGTCGTGGCATCTCCTACAGGCCCAGACTAACGTGACACCGCACACAACCAACAACAGCCAGCAGCGAGCGCCTACGGCGACTGCTCATACAGTTGTGGCGTCAACTTCAACCTACGAGACCACCCAGCCGACAAAGATACGCACACAGCACTTAGCAACACCCACACACACAACCCCATAGCGACCGTCATAACCACAACAGCCAGACGTAACCACCAACAATACCCCTGCACAAACAAAACAAAAACAAAAAAGACACCAAACAACAACACACAAACAGAACAACCAACCACACGAAACAAAACACAACGACAAAAAAAACAGCACACACTAATCCGCAGCAACAGCACAACGACAAAACCCAGACGCACAAGCACAAACACACACAACAGAAAGACGCCAACCTAAAGCAGCACATACTCCAAGACGAGAATACCTCCCGCGAGCGAGCACATCAGCAGCACAACCCCGAGAGCAACACCCCAACGTACGAGAACAACAAAAACCGCAAACACTAGAAAAGGCACTACAAAACGCACAACAACGCGCCCACAAGCGCCGTAGCGACACCGAGACCGATGAAAACAACCGCACACCGCCTACATACAATAACAAAGCAACAACGAACACCAACCATAACACGCAACAAGAAAAACACCGCTCACCAACAACCCAACAAAGAACACACAACCAATACCATGACAACCCCACACCAAAGTAAGCACATAGCACCCACCATCACCCACAAAAACAACCACACAGCCCCCCCCTCTGGCGGGCGCGCGCGCCGGCGGGCGTTGAGGCGTCAGCCCTCCTCGAGCCTGCCCCACGGTGTTCGTGATCGCGAGTTGTTCGCTGTCTGCGCGGGCCGGCTTCTCGTCCTTGAGCCGGCGAGCGCGTACGCGGACTCGCCCATCTTCTCGAACCAGACGAACATGTTGAAGATGTCCCCCGTCAGCGAGAACGCCGCCGTACCCCCGGCCTGTGTCAGCACCTGGTCGTCGAAGGTCTGCGTCTGCCGGCTCATGTACGTCCACGAATACGCCAGCGCGAGGACGGCGATCCCGCGTGCCAGCGGCGCCATGTCCGCTCCCATGGGGTCTGCGGCGAACGAGATCCCGATCGCGACCCCTTGACGCGGACGCCAGCCGCCGAACCACTGCAGAACGTCGGCTCGCCCCGACGCCGCGAGGACGACGAGCGCGAATCCTGTTGCGGCCGCCGCGGCGGCGATCGCCGTCGCGTCCTGGACCGGCGCGGCAGCCACGATCCGGCCGCGATCAGCAGCGCCGCCGTGCGCGGCACGGCCGCCGGCAGCGGTAGCGCCCAGCTCATCCGTTCAGCGTCGTGATCTCGTCCGGGTCGACGCTTCCCGACTGCCGATGGACGTCGAGCGTGAGCGCCGGATGAGCGCGAGCACGACGCTCACGCGATGTCCGTGAGCGCCAGCGCCTGAACGACCTGCGACGTCGCCTGGGCCGCACGTCGCTGAAGATCGGCGCTCCGGCGCCGCGCGGTACCCGATCGTGAGCAGGAGGATGTAGGTCGGCGACGCGTCACCGACAGGCACAGCGCCAGGTGGATCAGGTACCGGCTCACGATGGCTCCGTAGATTGTCGCGACACCCAGGCGGCGACCGCAACGCGAGGGCCATCATCGCTCTCGCAGGTGGGGACGACGAGCTCTCGAGCAGCTCGTGTACGCCGAGGTTGCGGCGGCGACCTCGACAGCGACCGCCCATTTCAGGATCGTCATGCTGCCGCCCGCCTGAGCCCGCCCGTCGTGCCATGTCCCAGTAGTGTGAAGGAAGGCGCCGTCGAGCAGCCCGACCAGCCCCACCACGACTGCAGCGGCAACTCCGCCTCGAACGGGTCGAGCAGGCGCTCGCGGCCGAACCGTCACACGCCCGTACCACGGCGATACACGACCGGACGGCCGCCGCGAGCACGACGCCGCCCTGAAGCCGCCGCCCGGTGTCACGAGCCCTAATGCCGCCAGTCACAGGCCGATGACGCCGACCGCCCCCACCTGCGCCGAACTGGCGGATCGCCTCGCTCCGGACAGGGTCGACGCCCCGGGCTCGGCGGCTCGCGCTCGTCCCGCGCAGGAGCACGACGCCGACCACCGCGCGAAGAGGATGAACTCCTCGCCGAGCGTGTCGGTGCCTCGGACGTCGAACACCACGCGCGACAGTGGGTCGTATGTCGTTCGGGAACGGCCATCGCACTGACCATCGCGCCGAGCGGTCGTGTAAGCCCGAACCGTGGCACGGCCGAGAAACCCCACCCGAGGAGGCCTGCCAGCACTCTGCGACGCCGCCGGGACAGCTCGGACGCGCCAGCGCCAGCTCACCGGCCGTCTCCGCGCCGGCGCGTCCTGAGGCGATCAACACGATCATCGGGTAGGCGACGGCGCTCACGACCACCATCGAGAGGGCGACGTCCGGCGCCTGCAGCGTGACGAAGAGGACGGTGAGCAGCAGACCGTAGAGCCCTCTCACGAGGATCTACCGCAGGGGGTCGAAACAGAGCGACGGCCGTGGCTCCCAGCCCGACCAGGACGAGCAGGCGGCCTGCAGCGGAGCGATCAACTCTAGCGGAATGGTCAGTCTCTACCCCTCGGAACGCCTGCGTTTCTCGCAGCTCCTTCGCCGTCCCGCCCTGGCGTTGCATGTACGACTACCGAGCCGTCTACGAAGAGCAGGCCGACAGTCGCTATCTCCTCGAGGCCGTCGCTGGAGAGTCCTTCTCGTAGTAGCACCTCTGCGAGTATGCAGAACTGCCCGACGGTGCACTCCCCGCTCTCTTAGTGGAGCCAGTCCGCTGCCGTCCGCATTACGGCCAGCCCGAGGCAGCAGACGAGCTGAGCGCTCACACCGACAGCCGGAGGACGTCCACGACGAGGGTACTCAGATGTGCCTCCCCAGTTAGCGGGCGTAGATTAGCCCGCTCACCCATGTGACCTCATCTCAGACTACCGCCACTCCTAAGTCTTACAGTCGTCCGAAGCCCTCGGCCAGGCATAGCAGTACTGTCTTGTCTAGTTCTCCCTCCATCTCTATACCTTCGAGCTCGTCTATCTTTCCTTCTCTTACTTCTACTTCTCCTTTCTTTACGTACCCGGCCAGCTTCACCTTCTCCGCCAGCTTGTAGTCTTTCACATCTGCTCCTCCGACCGCCGCCGCGGCACGAGGTCGTCTACTATAACTGTGTTCTCGTCCTTATCTATGTCCTCTACGTTGTCGTTTTTTCTGTAGCCTTCTAGCAGCACCTTCCACTCACTCTTCGCCTCCTCAGCCTTTTTCTCTTTTTTTCCTCTTTCTTATTCTCGTACTACGTAGCGGCCGCGCACAGTCTCGCGGTGCAGAAGCTATACGGCGAGGGCGCGAGCTAGCAGTCCTTATTCCGCGAGGATCTCCTGCAGTATCCCTTTTATTCTCGGATGTCGTCTCCCTTCCCCCTCGGTCGAACGCGCGCGGTCTTGCGTGCGCTCTCTGCTACCGTCCCCTCTACTTCTTCTTCTACCGCGCCCTCTACTTCTTCTATCCCATCCCTCTATCCTACCATTACGCCCAGAGCCCTAGTCTACCTATCCACCAGGCCAGCCATGCACCCACCGCCTGCGCTCGCACGTGCCCCCTATTCCCCGCGCGGCAGCAAAACGGGACGGCAGGCTCTAGCCCGGCCTGTCAGTGCGCGGCGTCCGAGGACGCCGCCACCAGCACCATGTCGTCGCCGAGCGGACCGCCGTTGGCCGCGCGGATCTCCGCGAGGATCGCGTCGGCGTCGGTCTCGACGATCGGGGCTGCCCGCAGGGCGAACACGTCCAGGAGCCGCTCGATCCCGAACGGGCGGGGCCCGGCCGGGGACGACCGGCCCTCCACGAGCCCGTCCGTGTAGAGGACGATCGTCCAGGGCGCCGGCGGAAACGCGATCTCGGCGGCGCGCCACTCGGCGTCCTCGAGGACGCCGATCGCGGGGCCGGACGCGACCGCGCACGGCTCGACCCCGCCGGCCCCGAGCAGGAGCGGGGGCGGATGCCCGGCGAGGACGACGGACGCGACGGGCCGTTCGGCGTCGATCGAGACGAGGCAGATGGTCGCGAAGGTGATCGGCGTCGAGTGGCGGCTGCGCTCGGCGATCAGGAGCCGGTTCAGCACCCCCATCGTCTCCTGCGGCGGGACGCCGGCGCTGGCGAGCGCCCGCCAGGCCGCCCGCAGCCTGGTCGCGACCGCCGCGGAGCGGGGGCCGTGCCCGGCCACGTCGCCGACCATCACCGAGACGTGGCCGTCGGGCTGCTCGACCGCCCCGTAGAAGTCCCCCGCGAGCACCTGCGCCTGCTCGGCGGGGATGTAGCGGCTGACGACCCGGAGGGAGCCGACGTCGGCATCGCTCACCAGGCTGACGAGTCCCTGGCGCAGCGACTCGAGCAGTTCGCGCCGCAGCTCGTCCCCACGGCGCACACGCTCGCCCACGAGGCCCGCCGCGACCGCGACCGGAATCCACACGAGCGGCTCCACGACCGGGTTCTCGTCGACGACCGTGACGGCGAGGACGACGGCGAGCACGGTGAGCGCGACGCCGATCCGCGGCCCGAGCATGTAGGCGGCGCCGACGCCGAGGAGCACGAGGAGCGGCCCCGGAGCGCCGCGCACCGTCGCCGGGGAGACGGCCAGGAACGGCAGCGCGATCCCGAGCTCCGCCGCCACGACGAGGAGTGCCGCGAACCAGCGCCGCCTCGGGGACGCCCACGGGTCAAGACGTGACCGTTCGACCGTGGAGGCGACGCTACCACCTGTGCGAAAGAACGCAAGCGTGTCCGCCCGCGCCCGTCCCGGCGGCGCCGTCGGCGTCGTCGTGCCGCCCTCGAGCACCCGCGTCAGGACGCGCGCAGTGCCTCGATCAGGTCCCACTTGCCCATCTTCGAACGCCCCGCGATTCCCCGCTCCCGCGCGACCTGGTAGAGCTGCTCCCGGGTGCGGTCCTCGTACGCATGCCCCGGCTGGCCGCCGCGCCGGCGGGCCTTCGCCGCCTGCCGGCCCATATCGCGCCGGGTCTCCGCGGGCAGGTTGGCGATGGTGCGCTTCTTGCGTGCCGCCTGCTGCGCCTTGCCGACGTTGGATCGGGCGGCTTCGGTCTGTCTCCGCGTTGCCATGGTTCCTCCCTGGGTGCTCTTGCGGAACGGTGCCCACTGGGCGCGCCGGTCGAAACCCCATGCGGTCGGGCGGGCGTGAGGAAGCGTCCCAAGCGGGTACCTGAACGACAGATGCTGACGACTGCCGGGACCCTTCTCGTCATCACCGCGGCGGTCACCGGTGCGGGCCTCATCGTCCGCGCTGCGGTGGCGGCGCGGCGTCGCGGGTCGGAGGCCGGAACGGATTCGCGGCGATCGGCCCCAGGGTCGGGCGGCGCCGGTTCGCTCGACCCGGACCGCACGAACCTCGTCGGGTGGCGCTTCGCCCGTCTGCTGCGGGCCGGATGCGATGCCGGCCTCGCGAAGCGCCTCGCCGAGCGGCCGGAGATCGACGTCCACGCCGTGGTGTCGCTCATCCGGCGCGGGTGTCCAGCGTCGCTCGCGGCGCGCATCACCGAGCCGCTGCCGGCGGGTCGGGCGCGTCGCCGGCGGCCGAACCGGGAATCGTGATGGCTACCGGGCGCCGGTCTCGGCGAGCGCCGCCTGTGCGGCCGTGTCCCACTCTGCGGCGATCGCCGCCGCCGCCGCGCGCTCCTCGCCGCAGATCCGATCGGCCAGCCGCGCGGTCTCGGCGTCCCCCGCGATCTCCGCCACCGCGCGGAGCTGCTCGTACCCGGCGATCTCCAGGTGCTCGAACGCGTACGCGAACACCGCAAGCTTTCCGGTCGTGTCCGGATGGGCTCTGAAGAACGAGGCCCAGTTGACGGCGCCCGCCCGCATCGCGGAGTCCTTCAGCAGCGAGGGTGACCCGCCCAGCTCCGTGACCCGGCGATCGAGCAGTTCCGCGTGCGCCTCGCTCTCGGCCCGGTGTGTGCCGTAGGCGTCGCCCAGCTGCGGCGCCCTGGAGACGTCGATGGCTCGCCGCAGCAGCCCGATCGACTGCTGCTCGAGAGCGTGCGCGTCGCTCAGGTAGGCGACAGCTGCTCACCAGGGTCGGTGGAGCCGACCGCCGCGAGCGACGAGCGCGCCGTGTCCCCGAACATCGACTCCAGTCGCTCCGACATCCTCCGCTCGTCCGGGAGAATGCGGTTGGTCATCTCCTCCGTCTCGGCGTCGCCCGCTCCGCGGGCGATCCGCGCGAGCAGTTCGTAGGCGGCGATCTCGAGATGCTCGAACGAGTATGCGTGCGCCGCCAGCTTGCCCGGCGTGTCGGGCTGCAGGCGCGCGAAGGCGAGAAAGCCCTTGCCGCCGATGGCCATGATGAGGTCTTTCATGCGCGAGGGCGACTCGCCGAGCGCGTCCAATCGCTCGCGGACCAGGCGCTCGTGCGTCTCGGTCTCTTCCACGTGTGCCGCGAGCGCCTCCGCCAGCGCCTGGTCGCCGGCCACCTGCGGCGCGTCTCGAGCTGCGCCAGAGCCTGCTCCTCGATCGCGTGGGCGTCGCCCAGGTATCCGGCCAGCTCACGTGTGATCGTCGTCGTCATGTCGCCTCCCGTCTCGGTGCCTGTCTCCGCGTACCACGTGTGCCCGCCGGCGACACGAAGGGGCTATCGTTCGAAACGAGTCCAGACGCGCGCTCTTCACGGATCCTCGGGAGGGAGGGGGATGCCGCCAACCGGTCAGATCACCAGCAGCCGGTCGACCGATTCCCACTGGTTGGTCGCGCTCACCGGCGAGCACGACCTTGCGACGGCCGCCGCGCTTCGCGCCGAGCTCGACCGGGTGCTCGCGGGCGGCTCCGGTGTCGTCGTGGACCTCTCGCAGGTCACCTTCATCGACTCGTCCGTCGTCGGCGTGCTCCTGAACGCGCACCGCAGCACGGCGGAGCGGCCGGGGCAGGCGCTCGTCGTCGTCGCCCCCGCCGGCGGCACGCCGAGGCGCCTGCTCGACTTCATCGGCGTGCAGGCCGTCATTCCGCTCGTCGATACGCATCAGGACGCGCTGGTGACGGCGGAGGCGTTCGCCGCAGACGCCGAGCCGGCGTCCTAGAGGCCTCCAGACCGCCCGCCGCCGCGGCGGCGCCAGTTCACGGTCGCAGGAGCGCGTCGAGCTCGGCCACCTGACGGCGGACGCCGCCGCACACCTCGTCGCACAGCGCGAACACCGACGGGTCGCTGATCGCGTAGCGGGCGTGGTTGCCGTCCTTCGTGCGGCTGACCATGCCCGCCGCGTGCAGCACGCCGAGGTGCTTGGACACGTTCTGCTGGGACGCTCCCAGCGCCTGCTGGAGCTCGGTGACGGTCGCGTCGCCGTCCCGCAGCCGGTCGAGCAGCTTGATCCGCATCGGCTCCCCGAGCACGCGGAACCGCTGGGCGACGAGGTCGATCAGCGGCTCCGGCAGCGGGTGGGGGATGGGCGGGTCGGGCATCGTGGTCTCAGCCTAGCACAAATGAACAGTTGTGTAGTTGACAGAGGGAGGCTCGCCTGATAGATTCCGATATGGACGTACTGGCGTACAGTTGTATAGACGTAGATACCAAGGCTTCCTGAGCTCCCGCAGCCGCGGGCTGCTCGTTCTCTGATCCTCCCCGCGACAAAGGAGACCCTCGCATGGACGCGACCATCCACCACCTGACCGACGCCGACTTCGCGACCTCCGTCGCCGACGGCATCACCGTCGTCGACTTCTGGGCGAGCTGGTGCGGTCCCTGCCGCGCCATGGCGCCGCAGTTCGAGCGCGCTGCACAGCTGCGCCCCCAGTACCGGTTCGCGAAGGTCGACGTGGACGCGCAGCCGGCGGTCTCGGCCGCCTTCGGCATCCGCTCGATCCCCACGCTCATGGTCCTGCGCGACGGCGCCCCGATCGCCGCCCAGGCCGGCGTGATCGGCGCCGACCAGCTCGTCGAGGCCGTCGACCGCCTGGCGGTGCAGACGGCGAGCGAGGCGGCCTGATGGGCGCCCGGCGGCGATGGCCCCTCGAGCGCGTCCTGTTCGCGCTGGCCGGCAGCGTCACCCTCGCGTCGGCGGCGCTGGCGGCGACGGTGTCGGGATGGTTCCTGCTGCTCACGGCATTCGTGGGCGTGAACCAGTGGCTCTACGTGACCGTGGGCGCCTGCCCGGCGTCGCTCGTGCTGCGCCGGGTGTGCCACCTGCGGTCTGCGATCGACGACGCCCGTGAGCACGGCGGCGGGCACGTCCAGGAGGTGAATGTCTGATGGCACTGGTCACGGGCGCGCCCCGGAGCGAGGTTCCCGGCGCGCATGACTACCCGCACGCGGTCAACGTCGGCCCGATCGGCCGGCTGGGCCGCTTCACCGCGACCCATTTTCGGCTGGTGCTCGCAGGCTGGATCGTCGTCGCCGTCGGCCTCGGCGTCCTTGCCCCGCGGGTCGAGACCGCCCTCTCCGGCGCGGGCTGGGAGACCACCGGCTCGCAGTCGGTGCAGGCGCGCACGCTGATCGACCGCAATTTCCAGGGGCTCTCGAGCTACGGCCTCATGACGGTCGTGCACTCGCCCACGAAGACGGTGTCCGATCCGGCGTTCCGGCGTGTGCTCGCGCGGGTCGAGTCGGCGCTGCGGCGCGACCCCGCTGTGCGCAGCGTGGTCGCGCCTGCGCCCGGCGTCTCCATCTCCCGCGACGGCCACACGGCGATCGTCCAGGCGGGCGCGGCCCGCAGCTCGAACGGCATGGTGAAGGCGGCCGACGGCCTGAAGGGCGCGCTGGCCGGCCTCTCGTCCGGCGACGTCGGGGTGCACCTCACGGGCGCCTCCGGCATGTGGTCAGACTTCAACGCTGCGAACCGCTCGGCGATGATGAAGTCGGAGGTGATCTCGTGGCCCGTGACCCTCGGGATCCTGCTGCTCGCCTTCGGGTCGCTCGTCGCGGCCGGGCTGCCGCTGATGCTGACGATGGTCGGCCTGTCGTCGGCGGCCGGGATGCTCTACCTGGGCACGCACGTGGCGCCGATCTCGATCTGGGCGATGAACTTCGCGCTCATGTTCGCCCTCGCCCTCGGCATCGACTACGCCCTGTTCATCGTGCACCGGTTCCGTGGCGCCCTGTTCGGGCACGCGCTCTCGCCCGTCGACGCGACGGCGGTCGCGATGGACACGGCGGGCAAGGCCGTGCTGTTCTCCGGCATCACGGTGCTGATCTCGCTGTCCGCGGTGATGCTCGTCCCCAGCCCCGCGTTCCGCTCGATGAGCCTCGGCATCATCCTCGCGGTGGTGTTCGTGCTGGCGGCCACGCTCACGCTGCTGCCGGCCGTGCTGGCCCGCCTGGGCGGGCGCGTCGACAAGCTCGCGCTGCCGTGGGCGCATTCGGGTGAGCATCACTCGGAGCGCTTCCGGCGCTGGGGGGAGCGGCTCTGGCGCCAGCCGGTGCGCCACGGCGTGGTCGCGCTTGCGATCCTGGTCGGGCTCGCCATCCCGGTCACGCAGCTGAAGACGGCCATGCCGTCGATCAAGGTCGTGCCCACGTCGGACGCCTCGCGGATCGGCTACGAGCAGGTGCAGGCGGCGTTCGGCCCGGGCGCGACGGGCCCGCTGCAGATCGTGACGCCGGCCGCCGGCGCCGCGGCCGCGACGGGAATCGTCAAGCGCGATCCCGGTGTGGCGGCGCTCGTGCCGGCCCAGACCTCCGGCGGCCACACGCTCCTGACCGCGATTCCCGCGCAGGATCCCTCCAACCCGGCGGTCGGACGGACGATCGACCGGCTGCGCGCGGCGCTCCCCGCGGGCACGCTGGTCGGCGGCGCGGTCGCCGAGAACCACGACCTGCAGTCCGCGCTCTCAGCCAAGACGCCGCTCGTGATCGGCGTCGTGATGGCGCTCGGCTTCCTGCTCCTGCTGGTGGCGCTGCAGGCGCCGGTGCTGGCGGCGGCCGGAGTGCTCACCAACCTGCTCGCGACGGCGGCCGCGTTCGGGGTGGCCAAGTGGATCTTCCAGGACGGCTACCTGCACTCCCTGCTCGGATTCCAGCCGCAGGGGTTCCTGGACGCCTGGGGGCCGGTGTTCTTCTTCGCGATGATCTTCGCCATCTCGATGGACTACACCGTGTTCCTGCTCGCGGCGGCCAAGGAGCACTGGGATCACACCCACGACGCGCGCGAGGCGATGGTCGGCGGCGTCGCCCACTCCGGCCGGGTGATCTTCGCGGCCGGGGCCGTGATGGTGGCGGTGTTCTTCACCTTCGCCCTCTCTGGCCCGCTGCCGCCGAAGGAGATGGGCATCATCCTCGGGATCGCGGTGCTCCTCGACGCGGCGCTGATCCGGCTGCTGCTCGTCCCGGTGCTGTTGCGCGTGCTGGGCCCGGCGGCCTGGTACCTGCCGGGATGGGCGCGGCGCGTGCTCCCCCACGTGACCTTCGGGCACGCCTGACGCCGAGGGACGGCTGGAGAACGCACCGAGATCGGGGGGTCAATATGATGACGCTGCCCGGTTCTCGATGAGAGTCGACGACAGAGACGAAGGAGCACGATGAGTGATTATGCGGTGATCAATCCGGCTACTGGGGCCACGGTCAAGGAGTACCCGACGATCTCCGACGACGGGCTGGAGGCGGCCGTTGCGCAGGCGTACACGACGTATCAGCAGTGGGGGCGGACGACGGGCGTGGAGGAGCGCGCCGGGCTGGTGCGGCGGGTGGGCGAGTTGCATTCGGAGCGGCGTGAGCAGTTGGCGGAGATCGCGGTTCGCGAGATGGGCAAGCCGATGGAGCAGGCGCTGGGCGAGGTCGACTTCTGCGTCGACATCTACGGTTACTACGCGGATAACGGTCCGGAGCTTTTGCAGGATGAGCCGATCGAGTTGCTGGCGGGCGAGGGGACGGCGATCATCCGTCGCAGCCCGTATGGCGTGCTGCTTGGCATCATGCCGTGGAACTTCCCTACCTATCAGGTGGCCAGGTTCGCCGGGCCGAACCTGGTGATCGGCAACACGGTGCTTTTGAAGCATGCGCCGCAGTGCCCGGAGACGGCCGGGGCGTTGCAGCAGATCTACCTCGACGCGGGCTTCCCGGCGGGCGCGTACACCAACATCTATGCCACCAACGACCAGATCGCCACGGTCATCGCCGATCCGCGCGTGCAGGGCGTGTCGCTCACCGGCTCGGAGCGCGCCGGCGCTGCGGTGGCCGAGGTCGCCGGCCGCAACCTGAAGAAGGTGGTGCTCGAGCTGGGCGGGTCGGACCCGTTCATCCTGCTCAGCACGGACGACCTCGACGCCGCCGTCGAGGCGGCCGTGTCGGCGCGGCTCGACAACACCGGTCAGTCCTGCAATGCGGCCAAGCGCTTCATCGTCCACGAGGATCTGTACGACCCGTTCATGGCGAAGTTCACCGCCGCCATGCAGGATGTGCAGCCCGGCGATCCGACGGCGGATTCCGCGATGGGCCCGCTCTCGTCGGCGACCGCCGCAGCGCGGCTCCAGGATCAGCTCGACCGCGCGATCAAGGACGGCGCCAAGGTCGTCATCGGCGGTGAGCGCAAGGACAACTTCTTCACGCCGACGATCCTGGCCGACATCCCCGCGGGCGCCTCGGCGCGGCACGAGGAGTTCTTCGGCCCGGTCGCCCAGGTGTACAAGGTCGGTTCGGAGGAGGAGGCCGTCCGGGTCGCCAACGACACGCCGTTCGGTCTCGGGTCATACGTGTTCACGACCGACCCCGACCAGGCCGAGCGGATCGCGAACAAGATCGACGCCGGGATGGTCTACGTGAACATCGTCGGCGCCGACGGCGCAGAACTGCCGTTCGGCGGCGTCAAGCGCTCAGGCTCCGGACGCGAGCTCGGCCGCTACGGCGCCGACGAGTTCGTCAACAAGAAGCTCATCCGCGTCGGCTGACGGCCGCCGCCGCCGAGCGATCGTGAAGCGGGAGCGCCGGGCGGGCTGAACCCGCCCGGCGCCGGCACGGGCGCGCCCCTGCGGGGCGGGTATCCTGCCCGCTCGCATGGGCATCCCCGCGCTCCCGAGTCCACGGCCGGCGGCGGGTGTGCGCGAGCTGGCCGCAGCGGTGGCCACGCCCCTGGCGTCGATCTTCGGGAGCGGCTTTCTCATCATCGTCCCCGTGGTGGCGGCCGTGCTGGGCGCGGATGCGCCCTGGGGGGTGCTCGCGGTGTGCCTGTTCGCCTGGCCGGTGGGGGCGGCGGTGCGCGCGACGATCGGCCGCGTCGAGGGGCGCGACCCGGCGACCCTTCCGCGCGTCGCCCGGATGGCCGACCGGGCGTCGGCGCCCGTCGTGATCGTCGCCTACGTGACCTCGGTGGCGCTCTACCTGCGCATCCTGGCCGTATACATCCTGCAGCTCTCCGGCGTCGACTCCGCGTTCGCGCAGCGCCTGCTCGTCGCCGTCCTGATCGCGATCGTCGCCTCGCTCGGCGTCACGCGGGGGTTCCACGGGCTCGAGCGGGCCGAGGCGTGGGCGCTCTACGCGACCCTCGCCGTCGGCACCGCGCTGCCGGCGGCCCTGCTCGGGTGGGGCGTCTCGCACCGCGGGCTGGTGTCCGGCCACATCCTCGGCATGCCGCGGCTCGCGCTGCCGGACGCGCACCTGCTCGCCGTTCTGGGCGGCGTGCTGATCACCGTGCAGGGGTTCGAGACGGTGCGGTTCCTGGGCGACGAGTACCCGGCGCGGCGGCGCATCGACGCGTCGCGGATCGCGCAGGCGGTCGCGCTCGTCGTCTACGTCGGGCTCTCGCTGGTGGCAACCCCGCTGCTCGAGGCCCGCCATGTCGCGCCCACCGGCGACGCGCTCCTGCGCCTGGTGCGCTCGACGCTCGCGCCGCTGACGCTACCGCTGGTCGCCGTCGCCGTCGGCAGCCAGCTGAGCGCGGCGATCGCCGACACCGTCGCCGCGGTCGACGGCGCGAACGCGATCACCCGGCCCTCGGTCACGAAGGCGCTCCTGTACGTCGCCAACGCCGCCGCGGTGATCGTGCTCGTCTCGACGACCAGCCTGTACCGGCTGGTGACCCTGGCCTCCCAGGCGTTCGCCGCCTACTACGCGCTGGCCGCGCTCGCGGCCGCGGCCACCGCCCCGCGCGGCGCCGCCCGTGCGGGGTACGCGGCGCTCGTCGTCTGCCTCGCGGCGATCGTGATCTTCGCCCAGCCGGCGACGATCTGACCGGCGTCCGCCGCTACGTGCCGAGCCACATCGACGGGAACAGGTCGTAGTACGTCCCGTTGAAGACGAGCCCGTGCAGCCGCGCCGACACGAACTTGTACCGGGCGGCGTTCATGAAGACGACCCAGGGCACGTTGTTCTTCATGTAGAGGGCGTCGAGCTTCGCCCACAACGCGTTGCGGGCGTTCCCGATCGGCATCCGCTTCGCCTGGTCGATCATCCGGTTGTACGCCGGGATGTTCACGTTCGACTGGTTGCTGTTGCCGACGTTCACGATCCCCTCGCCGTTCAGCTGCGTGTCGATGAAGTCCGCGCCCTCGGGGAAGTCCTGGCTCCAGTTGTTGTAGGCGATCTGGGGATCGTTCTTCTCGGTCGCGATGAGATCCCAGTAGACCGACGCGTCGACGACCTTCACCGTGGCCACCATCCCGAGCGAGTTGAGCACGCTCGCCATGTACTGGGCCACGTTCGGATAGGGGGAGGTGTTCAGCACCCAGACGGTGACGTGCGCTCCGGCCACCCCGGCCTGCTTGATCAGCGCCTTGGCCTTGGCCGGGTCGTACGGGAAGAACGTGTGCTTCTTGTAGGCGGTGCCGAAGCTCGGCGGGATCACGTTCTCCGAGGTCGTGCCCTGCCCGCCCTCCAGCTTCAGCATCGCCTGCCGGTTCGTCGCGTAGTTCACGGCCTGGCGCACCGCGAGCTTGTTGAACGGGAACTTGCGCTCGTTCATCGAGAAGTACTCGATCTCGCCGGTCGCGCCCGTCTGCACCTGGTTCGGATACTGCGCCTCGAGCTGGGCGAGGCGGTCTGGCGGCGGGTTCAGGAAGTACCAGTCGAGCTGGCCGTCGGCGGTCTCGTTCACGGCCTGCTCCGGCGTGACACCGATCGTGATCTTGATCCGGTCGAGATGGCCGTCGGGCGTCCCCGGCCAGGGGTGGAAGTTCGGGTTGCGGGTGAGCACGACCTGCTGGCTGGGCGTGTAGGTCGAGATCATGTACGGGCCGGTCGCGACCCGGTTCTGGGAGATGGTGGAGACGTCCTTCGCCGGCGTGTCGGCCGGGTAGACGAACGCGGGGGGCAGCGCCATGTACTCGAGGAACGTCCCGTCGGGCTGGGTGAGCCGGAAACTGACGGTCATCTTCGCGTCGTCGGCCGTGATGCCGGTGACGCTCGCGGCCTTGCCCTTCTCGTAGGCGACGGCGCCGACGATCCCCGTGTACCAGCTCACGTTCGGCGAGTCGATCTTCAGGATCCGCTCGACCGACGCCTTCACGTCCGAGGGGCGCACCGCACGGTTCACCGGCGGCGAGAAGCGCACGCCCGAGCGCAGGTGGAAGGTGTAGACGCGGCCTCCGTCGCTGATCGCCGGCATCGCCGTCGCCAGGTCGGGGACGACCTGCGACCCGGCCCCGCCGCCGGCGCGCTTGAACGCCATCAGCCCGTCGTTGGTCGACTGGAGGATCTCCCAGCCCTCGGTGGTCGCAGACAGGGCGGCGTCGAGATGGTCGGGGTTGGAGGGGATCGCGGCCAGCAGCGTGCCGCCGTTCACCGGGGCGCCGCCGGCGCCGCCGGAGCCCGAGCCGGTCGAGCCGGAGCTGCCGCCGCACGCACCGGCGGCCGCCGCGATCGCGAGAACCGCCGCCGTCGCCAGCGCCCGGTGTGAGAACGCTCTCATCGGAGCGGTGACTCTACTCCCCCGGGGCGCGGAAGGCAACCGCTACCGGGTGCGCGCGCCGGGACGGGCGCGCAGCGCCGCCATGGCGGCGCGGACGTCGCCCGCCTCTTCCTCGACGTCGGCGAGCGTCTCATAGACCTCGCTGATGTAGTGGGGCGGCGCCCGTTCCGTCATCTGCTCGATCGCCTCGTGGCACAGAAACCGGGCATCGTCGATGTTCCCGCGCTCGAGCTCCACCCTGGCCAGCACGCCGTAGGCGGTGCCGGCGTAGCCGGGCTCTGTTGACCCGGTGCGGTCGAGCGCCTCGCGGGCGTACCGGGCGGCCGCGTCGTGGTCGCCGCGCGCGAGCGCCACCCGCGCCCGCTCGAGCGAGACCTGGACGAGCTCGACGGGGGCGGCGCCGGCGAGCAGGTCGGCGCCCCGGTCGAGGTGCGGCACCGCGTCGTCGACGCGGCCCTGGTCGAGCAGGACGCCGGCGAGCATGAGGTGGGTCTGCCCGAGCAGGGGGGCGTGCTCGCTCGCGTCCAGGCGGCGCAGCACGCGGCGCGTGTAGGCCTCGGCGACGGGCAGGCGGCCCTGCTCGGCGTAGGTTCGCGCCATCGCCCATTCGAGCCGGAGCGCGTTGCCCGGCGCGAGGTCGCGCTCGTGGACGAGGACGCGCGCGAGCACCTTCTCCGCCTCGCCGAACCGCCCCGTATCGGTGTAGGCGTTGGCGAGGTAGGAGCCGAAGAGCACCATCAGGGCCGGGTCGGCCGGGGCGGCCCTCGCCTCGTCGAACGCGGACTGCAGGACCGTGATCGCGCGGGCCACGTCGCCCATGCCCGCGTAGGCGCGCCCGAGCGCACGATGGAGGGCGGGCCGCTCGCGCGGCCCGGTCACCGTGCCGGCCGCGAGCGCCTGCTCGAGCAGGTCGACCGCCTCTCCGTCGTGCCGTGCCTCCAGCGCCACCAGGCCCATCCCTTCCAGCACGCGGCTCTCCGCCGTCCGGTCGTGCAGGCGCCGGGACTGCACGAGCAGCGCCTGCAGCCGTTCCCCCGCATCGGGCTCGCCCAGCCGGGCGGCGACGTCGGCCGCCGCCAGGTCGGCGTCGCGGACGCGGCTGTCGAGGCGATGGCCGAGCAGCACCTCGGGGTCGACCCCGAGCTGCTCGGCGATCCCGGCGACGATCGCGGGCGACGGCACCCGCTGGCCGGACTCGACGCGGGAGAGGAACGAGGCCGAGCAGCCGGGGAACGCCATCGCGCGCATCGACAGCCCGCGCTCGCTCCGCAGCTCCTGGACGCGGCGGCCGAACGCCGCGGGGTCGCTGATATGCGCCGGTCCGATCCGTCCCATGGCCCTCCCATCGTAGCGCGGGTGATGCCACTTGGCATGGTTGGCTTGACAAGGCAACACCCACTCTCTAGCGTTGCCATTTGGCAACGATCAGAGAGGAGGGTACTCCATGTTGCGCCTTCGCACCATCAGCCCGTCGCTGCTCTTTGCGGCCGCGATCCTGATCTCCGCCTGGGTCGGCGCCGGCAAGGGTTGGGGGCCGTAAGGCTCGTTGCGCCGGGGGTGCGCGGCCGCGGGCCGGCGGCCGCGCACCCCCGGCGGCCTAGGGTTCCGGCGATGCGCACGACGAGCCCAGCCGCAGCGCCGCGGTCCACCGCGCGGTAATGCCGGCGCGCGTCCCCCCGCTCCTGCGCGAGCGCGTCTTCCGCCGCTACTGGCTCGGCCAGAGCGTCTCGATGCTCGGCGACCAGGTGACCGGGATCGCGCTGCCGCTCGTCGGCGTGCTCACGCTGCACGCGTCGGCCGCGCAGATGGGGCTGCTGACGGCGCTCGTCTGGGCGCCGAACCTCGTCTTCGCCATCCACGCCGGGGCGCTCGCGGACCGGTGGGGGCGGCGCCGCCGGGTGATGATGGCCGCGGATCTCGGCCGCGCGCTCCTCCTCGCCAGCGTGCCCGCCGCCTCGGCGCTGGGGGTGCTCACGCTCGCCCAGCTCGGCGCCGTGGCCTTCGCCGCCGGGACGCTCAGCGTCTTCTTCCAGGTCTCCGACGCCACGCTCTTCGTGTGCATCGTCGACCGCGCCCGCTACCTGGAGGCGAACTCGCTCGTGTACGGGAGCCGGGCGGCCTCGTTCATGGCCGGGCCGAGCCTCGGCGGCATCCTCACGCAGGCCGTGTCGGCGCCCTTCGCGCTCCTGGCCGACGCCGCCTCGTTTCTCGGCTCGGCGGCGTTCCTGGGCGCGATCTCGCCGGAAGAGCCGCCGCCGCAGCCGCCCGAGCCGGGTCACCTGACCGCGGGGATCCGGTTCATCCGCGCGACGCCGGCGCTCCGCTACGAGCTGGCCTCGACGGCGATGGTGAACTTCTTCAACCTCGGCTTCTTCGCCGTCTTCCTGCTGTATGCGACCCGCTCGCTGCACGTCCGCGCGGGCACGCTCGGCATCGTCCTCGGGCTCGCGGCGATCGGCGGCCTGATCGGCGCCGCGCTCACCGGTCCCGTCACCCGCCGCATCGGCGTCGGGCCCACGTTCATCGTCGGATCGGTGCTCTTCCCGGCGCCGCTCGTGCTGGTGCCGCTCGCGGGCGGGCCGCACGCGCTGGTGGTCGGGCTCCTATTCCTGGCCGAGTTCGGGTCGGGCATCGGGGTGATGATGCTGGACATCGCGGCGGGCTCGATCAACGCCGCCGTGATCCCCGCCCACCTGCGCGCCCGCGTGCAGGGCGCCTACACCATCGTGAACTACGGCGTGCGCCCGCTCGGCTCGCTCGCGGCCGGCGCCGCCGCGACGGCGATCGGCGTGCACGCGACGCTCTGGGTCGCCACCGTCGGCGGCGCGCTCTCGGCCCTCTGGCTGGTGCCCTCGCCCTTCCCGCGCATGCGCACGCTGCCCGAGGCGGGGGACTGAGAGGATGCACCCGCGCGTGCGCCCATCCGCCTCCTCGCC
The DNA here is from genome assembly GCA_963843705.1 of uncultured Actinomycetes bacterium. GTDB lineage: Bacteria > Actinomycetota > Thermoleophilia > Gaiellales > JAICJC01 > JAICJC01. The sequence continues at coordinate 600,400 of CAWJLQ010000005.1, read as the reverse complement.
CGCAGCGATGCCTGACTCCCCCTGCCTGCTCTCCGCCGTCGGGCAGGCCGCGCTCGTGCGCTCGGGCGAGCTCTCCGCCGCCGAGCTCGTCGACGCGCACGTCGAGCGCATCGCCGCCGTCGATCCGGCGGTGAACGCCGTCGTCACGACCATCCCCGAGCAGGCGCGGGCGGCCGCCCGCGCCGCCGACCGGCGGCGGGCGGAAGGCGAGCCGCTGCCGCCCCTGCACGGCCTGCCGATCGCGCACAAGGATCTGGTGGACACCGCCGGCGTCCGCACCACCTACGGCTCGCCGTCCTACCGCGATCACGTCCCCGCCGCCGACGAGCTGCTGCCGCAGCGGCTGCGCGCAGCCGGCGCGATCCTGGTGGGCAAGACGAACACGCCCGAGTGGGGGGCGGGGTCGCACACCTTCAACCCCGTGTTCGGGGCGACCCGCAACCCGTGGGACACCGGCCGGTCGGCCGGCGGATCGAGCGGAGGCGCCGCGGTCGCCGTCGCCTGCCGCATGCTGCCGTTCGCCGACGGCAGCGACCTGGGCGGCTCGCTGCGGAACCCGGCCGCGTGGAACGGCGTCGTCGGCCTGCGCCCGACGCCCGGCCTCGTGCCGTCGTGGCCAAACGACAGCCCGTGGCTGCCGTTCTCGGTGGACGGCCCGATCGCGCGCACGGCGCAGGACGTCGCGCTGCTGCTGGCCGCGATGGCCGGGCCCGACGCCCGGGCGCCGCTCTCGCTGCGCACGCCCGCGCTCGACCTGGAGGCGCCGCTCGACGCCGACCTGCGCGGCCGCCGCGTGGCGTGGAGCCCCTCGCTCGGCGGCCTGCCGGTCGAGCCGGCGGTGCTCGAGTCGGCCGAGGCGGCGGCCCGCACGCTCGCCGGCATCGGCATGGACATCGCCGAGGACGAGCCCGACCTGACCGGCGCGGACACCGTCTTCGAGACCTGGCGCGCCTTCGGCTTCGCCCTCTCGCTGGGCGACCTGTACGACTCCGACGGGGAGCGGATGAAGGCCACCGTGCGCTGGAACGTCGAGCGCGGCCGGGCGCTCTCGGCGGCCGACCTGGCCACCGCGACCCGGCTGCACGCACAGATCGGCGAGCGGGTCGCGGCCTTCTTCGAGCGCTTCGACTACCTCGCCTGCCCGGTCACGCAGGTCGAGCCGTTCCCCGTCGACACCGAGTATCCGGCCGAGGTCGCCGGGGTGGCGATGGGCTCCTACCTCGAGTGGATGCGGTCGTGCTCCCGCGTCACCGTCATGTGCTGCCCGGCGGTCTCGATCCCGGCGGACCCGACGCCGTCGCGCCTGCCCGCCGGCCTCCAGCTGGTGGCCCGGCCCTTCGCCGAGCGGGCCCTGCTCGAGGCCGCGCATGCGCTCGACGCCGTGACCGGGTACTCGCGGCGGATGCCGCCGGCGGCCGTGTCCGATGGGTGAACGCGTCGTCCCGCCGGCGGCGCTCGGCTAGGATCGGCCGGCGATGGAAGGCAGCCGATTCGACATCGTGGTGTTCGGCTCGGGACCTGCCGGCCAGAAGGCGGCGATCCAGGCGGCCAAGGTGGGCGCGTCGGTCGCCGTGGTGGAGCGGCGCGACACGATCGGCGGCGTGTGCGCCAACACGGGCACCATCCCCTCGAAGACGCTGCGCGAGGCGGCCATCTACCTGACCGGCCTGTCGGAGCGCGGACTGTACGGACAGAGCTACCGCGTCAAGGAGGAGATCACGATCGACGATCTGATCTGGCGCACCCAGCAGGTGATGGCGCGCGAGGTCGACGTGATCCGAAACCAGCTCGCCCGCAACCACATCCGCGTCCTGGTCGGACACGGCCGGCTGGCCGACGAGCACTCCGTCGAGGTGTCGGACCAGCAGGGCGGAACCCGCACCGTCCAGGCCGACCGGGTCGTGATCGCGACCGGGACGACGCCCGCCCACCCGCCGGGCATCGAGTTCGACGAGGCGACGATCCTCGACTCCGACGGCATCCTGCAGATGAGCCGGATCCCGTCGACGCTGGTGGTCGTCGGGGCGGGCGTGATCGGGATCGAGTACGCCTCGATCTTCGCGGCGCTCGGCACCCGAGTCACGGTGGTCGAGAAGCGCGACCGCCTGCTCGAGTTCTGCGACAACCAGATGGTCGAGGCGCTCCAGTACTACCTGCGCGACCTCGGCCTCGTGCTGCGCCTCGGCGAGACGGTCACGTCGGTCGAGAAGCACGACGGCGGGACGCTCACGACGCTCGCGAGCGGCAAGCGGATCGCCGCCGACGCCGTGATGTACTCGGCCGGCCGCCAGGGCGCCACCGCCGACCTCGGCCTGGAGACCGCCGGGCTCGAGGTCGACTCGCGCGGGCGGATCCGCGTGGACGAGCACTACCGCACGGCCGTCGAGCACATCTACGCCGTCGGCGACGTGATCGGGTTCCCCAGCCTGGCGTCGTCGTCCTTCGAGCAGGGCCGGCTGGCGGCCGCGCACGCGTTCGGGCTCGAGACGCGGCCGATGCGCGAGCTGCTGCCGATCGGCATCTACACCATCCCCGAGATCAGCTTCGCCGGCCGCACCGAGGAGGACCTCACCGGCGCCGGGATCCCGTACGAGATCGGCATCTCCCGCTACCGCGAGCTGGCCCGCGGCCAGATCCTCGGCGACCAGGTCGGCATCCTGAAGCTGCTGGTCGCCCCCGACGCGCGCACCATCCTCGGCGTGCACGCGTTCGGCACCGCCGCCACCGAGCTCGTGCACATCGGCCAGACGGTGATGGGCCTCGGCGGCACGGTCGACTACCTGATCGACCAGGTGTTCAACTACCCCACCCTGGCCGAGTCCTACAAGGTGGCTGCGCTCGACGCCACGAACAAGCTGCGCGCCCTGAACCGGATGACGGTCTAGCTCGAGCCGTCGCGTTCGAGCACGACGACCGGGATCTCGCGGTCGGTGCGGGCCTGATACGCGTCGTAGTCCGGCCAGATCGCCGTCATCGTCCTCCACAGCCGCGCGCGCTCGTCGGGGCCGGCCGGGTGGGCGACGGCATGGAAGCGGTCCGCCTTCACCTGCACCTCGACGTTGGGGTCGGCCAGCAGGTTCAGGTACCAGGCCGGATGCTGCGGGTCGCCGCCGCGTGACGCGACGATGAGCAGCCGGTCGCCGTCGCGGCCGTAGATCAGCGGCAGCGTGCGCGGCTTCCCGGAGCGGCGGCCGTGCGTCGTCAGCAGCAGCGCCGGGGCGCCGCGCCACTCGTGCCCGTCGTCGCCGTCCGTGGCGCGGTAGCGGTCGACGTGATCCTGAAACCAGGGGCGCGGAGAAGAGTTCGGCATGTCCTTCAGACTAGCCATCGTCACGGGTTCAGTCCTCCGGTCGCCGAGACATGGCGGCGGAAGCAATCGTGGTCGGCGACGACCGCCGAGACCATGCGCGCCGCCGCCGTCTCGAGCGCGTCCGCCGTGAGCTCCGCCGCCAGGGCGCCGGCGTCGGCGCTCAGGCGGTGCAGCGCCGCGGTGCACCAGCCCATCGTGCGCAGCAGCGCATGCTCGTCGCGGCGGCGGGGGAGGTCGGCGATCTCGATCCGGCCCCGGTCCGGGTCGAGCCGGCGCACCACGACGGCGCCGTCGACCTCGATCCGGGGCGCCAGCCCGGGCGACCGCTCCGCCTGGCGTCGGAGCAGCGCGGCATACGCGCGGGCGTTCGGCACCGGATCGGCGGCGGAGGCGAACGCCGCTGCCGGCGGCGAGAGCGGCTTGCGCTCGAAGGCGGCCCTGGCGCCGTCCAGCACGCCGTCGAGCACGAGGCGGGCGTGGTCGCGGCTGCCGAGCCCCGCGATCCGCCGCCGCGTCGCCCGCAGCGTGAAGCCCGTGACCGGCGCCGGGGCGCCGCCGCCATCCACGGCCGGCAGCGCGTCGATCCCGCGCCAGAAGCGCTCGGCCCCGGGCCGGGCGGCCCGCCACATGCGGCTCACGGCGGCGGCCCCGCCCTCGCCGCCGGCCAGCGCGAGCCCCGCCGATCCGTCCGCGTTCGCACGGTAGCCGTGCCACAGGTGCTCGGCGATGTCGCCGGCCGAGAGGTGCAGGTGCCCCTCACGCGCCGCCAGCACGGCGCTTGCCGCCAGCCGCACGAGATCGGTGGTGAACGGCACCGGCCCCGTCTCGTCGTAGTCGTTCACGCCGAACACCTCGCCGTCGGCGGCCAGCCAGGTGCCGAAGTTCTCCACGTGCAGATCGCCGGCACCGAGCGGCACCGCGGTTGCGGCGTGCAGCGGGTCGGACGCGAACCGGTCGAGCCAGACCGGGTAGCTCCCGCGCAGGAACGCGAACGGCGAGGCCGCCATGCGGCGGTGCTTCTCGGCGCGGGCGGCGGGATCGGACGGAAGCGCCCGGTCACACCAGCGCTCGTACCGGTCGATCAGCTTCGCCGCGTGCACGTGGACGGTAGTGTGACCGCATGCGCGCCATGGTGCTGGACGAGCCCGGACGCCTGGCCGAGCGCGAGGTGCCCGATCCCGTCGCCGGCGAGGGCGAGGTGGTGATCGACGTGGGCGCATGCGGCGTCTGCCGCACCGACCTGCAGATCTACCAGGGCGACCTCGGCATGCGCCGCCGGCCCGTGATCCTTGGCCATCAGGTCGCCGGACGGGTGTCGGGGTCGGGCGAGCGGGTCGGGGTGGCGTGGCTGCACGGCGCCGACGGCACGTGTGCGGCGTGCCGCCGCGGTCTCGAGAACCTGTGCCCGAATGCGGAGTTCACCGGCTGGACGCACGACGGCGGGTACGCCGAGCGCATCCGCGCCCGGCGCGACTTCGTCTTCCCGCTGCCCGACGGGTTCACCGACCTGCAGGCCGCGCCGCTCCTGTGCGCCGGCATCATCGGCTACCGGTCGCTGCGGCTCGCCGGCGTGTCGCGCGGGGGCCGGCTGGGGCTGTTCGGCTTCGGCTCCTCGGCCCACCTCGCGATCCAGGTGGCCCTGCACGACGGCGTCGAGGTGGCGGTCTTCACGCGCTCCGAGCGGGAGCGCGAGCTCGCACTGAGCCTGGGTGCGGCCTGGGCGGGCGGGTACGACGACGCCGCGCCGTGGCCGCTCGACGGCGCGGTCACGTTCGCGCCGGTGGGATCGGTCGTCGTGGCGGCGCTCGCGGCGCTCGCGCCCGGCGCGACGGTCGCGGTGAACGCGATCCACCTGGACGAGATGCCGGCCTTCTCCTACGACCTGCTCTGGGGCGAGCGCGTGATCCGGTCGGTGGCGAACTTCACCCGCCGCGATGCGACCGAGTTCCTCGCGCTGGCCGCCTCGATCCCGATCCACGCCCAGGTGCAGGGGTTCCCGCTGGCCGCGGCCGGCGAGGCGCTCGAGCGGCTCGCGGCGGGCGCGATCAGCGGCTCGGCCGTGCTCACGGTCGGAGCGTGAACGGGTGCGGGCCGCCGGCATCGAAGCGACGAGATCGTCCGGGTCGGCAGCTGGGACGTCGGGCGCGACGGCCCTCGCACGAGGCGCGGGGGCAGTCGTGACGATCATGGGAGGAGCAGGATTCGAACCTGCGTAGGCAGAGCCAACGGGTTTACAGCCCGTCTCCTTTAGCCACTCGGACATCCTCCCCGGTGGGGGCGGATTCTACTCCGCGTTTCGCAGCGCCTGGGCCTCCGGCAGGCCCTCGAGCTTCTTCAGCGTGTTGTTCTCGATCTGGCGGATGCGCTCGCGGGTGACGCCGAAGGCGCGGCCGACCTCCTCGAGGGTGCACGGTTGCTCGCCCTTCAGGCCGAAGCGCAGCTCGATCACCTTGCGCTCGCGCTCGGGCAGCGAGTCGAGCGCCCGGTCGATGTCCTCGCGGCGCAGCGTCATCGTGGCCGAGTCGAACGGCGAGACCGCCTGCTCGTCGGGGACGAAGTCGCCCAGCTCGGACTCCTCCTCCTCGCCGATCGGCTTCTCCAGGCTGACGGGGAGCTGGGCCATGCGCTGGATCTCGCGCACCTCGTCGGTGGTCATGTCGAGCTCGGCGGCGATCTCCTCGGGCCGCGGCTCGCGGCCGAGCCGCTGCACCAGCTGGCGCTCGATGTGGACGACCCGGTTCAGCTTCTCGACCATGTGCACCGGGATGCGGATCGTGCGCGCCTTGTCGGCGATCGCCCGCGTCACCGCCTGGCGGATCCACCAGGTGGCGTAGGTCGAGAACTTGTACCCCTTGCGGTAGTCGAACTTCTCGACCGCCCGGATCAGGCCGAGGCTGCCCTCCTGGATCAGATCCAGGAAGGAGAGGCCGCGCCCGAGGTAGCCCTTGGCGATCGAGACGACCAGGCGCAGGTTGGCCTCGGTCATCTGCTGCTTGGCGAGCATGTCGCCGCGCTCGATCCGCTTCGCCAGGCTGACCTCCTGGTCGGCGGTGAGCAGCGCCACCTTGCCGATCTCGCGCAGGTAGAGCCGCAGCGAGTCGAGGCTGGGCTCGACGGTGAGGTCGAGCTCGGGCGGCTTCTCGCCGTGGAAGACCGCGTCCTGCTGGGCCGACTGGCGCGACTCCGCGTCCAGGAGCTCGATGTTGTGGTCGAGGAGGTAGGTGTAGAAGTCCTCGAGCTGCTCCTTCGTCAGCTCGATCTCCTCCAGCGTCGCCGCGACCTCGTCGAAGGTGAGATACCCCTTCTCGTGTCCCTCCTGGACAAGGGCCTTGAGCTCTTCGATCTCCGGGAGCGAGATGTCGACAGTCAGCATGGGCCCCCCCAAATGCTTCGGTTGCTGGTTAAGCGGTCACCGCGGACTCCCCACCCGACTCCACGAAGGCAAAAGCCCCGGGATCGCCGGTTGGGGAGACAAAGCGGATCGCAGACGCCAGGAGTGTACAAGCGGTTATCGGGCTCGGCAAGGAACTTTCCGGAACGTGTCAGTCACGGCTTCTACGTGCCTATCGTCACACGTTTCCGGTGAGCCGGACGTCGGCGGCGAGGCGCACGACCAGGTCTCCCACGGTGTTCGGGAGCGCCGGCTCGGCCAGCCCGGCCAGCCCGGCGGGTGGCTCGTCCCAGCCGAGCGCCTGGGCGAGGATCGCGATCGTCGCGGGCGCGCTCGCGCGCGGGTTGCCGTCGTCGATGCGGACGGCGATGCCGATGCCCTGGTCGCGCAGGCCGATGCACGAGAGCGCCTCGGCGCCTCCCTTCGAGACGCAGCCGGGGACGGCGCGCATGGCCTCGGTGTCGAGGTCGCCGTCTGCGCGCACCAGCTCGGGATGCGCCGTCATCGCGGCGAACTGGCGCGGCAGCGCCTCCGGCAGCCGGGCGTACATCCGGGCGATCACGAGCAGCGGCAGGGCGAAGGCGACCACGCCGCACCCGTCGGTCATCGTCGGGATCGCGCCGGCGTCGACGCCGGAGTGGGCCGCCATCGCCTCGAGCGCCGCCCGCTGGGACGGGTGCCCGGGGTGCCGGTACCCCTCGGTCGTCCACCCGTGGTGGACGCTGTTTGCGAGGAAGGCGAGGTGGTTGCCCGAGCAGTTGTGCCGCAGCCGCTCCTCCGGTGGGCCGGGTGCGTTGCGCAGCGCCGAGGCGTCCAGGCCGCACGCGTCCAGGCCGCGGCTCACCGCCTCGACGTGGATGTCCTGGCCGGCGTGCGACGCGCACATCACCGCGAGCACGCGGTCGTCCAGCCCGAGCGCGTCCAGCCCACCCGATGCCACGAGCGGGTCGGCCTGGAACGGCTTTGCGGCCGAGCGCAGCGTCGTCGGGCGGTCGGGGTCGCCGCAGGAGGCGACGAGCGTGCCGTCCGCGCGGACGACGGCGGCGTGGACGCGGTGGTGGCTCTCGGGGAAGCCGTTTCGGTAGCTCGTGACGGTGCCGGGGGCTGACACGGCCTCCGACCCTACATGGCCGATCATGAGCGGCGCGTGACGACGGTAGCGTTCAGGACATGCCCGAGCTCCCCGAGCTGGAGGCGTTCGTCATCGCCCAGCGCGACGTGCTCACCGCCGAGCCCATCGCCGCGGTGCCGGTCGCACACTTCGCGACGACGAAGACCATCGACCCGCCGCTCTCCTCGCTCGTCGGCCAGCGCTTCACAACGGTCGGGCGGCGCGCGAAGCGGCTGCTCTTCACCGCCGAGGACGGCAACACGCTGATGGTGCACCTCATGTCCGCGGGCCGCCTGGCCGTCGGCGCCAAGCGGCTGAAGACGGCGATGCTCGTCGTCGAGTTCGCGTCCGGCCGCGACCTCATGATGTCGGAGTCAGGCCACAAGCGCCGCGCCGGCGTCTGGCTGCTGCGCCCCGACGCCCTGGCCGGTGAGCTCGCCCACATCGGCCCCGAGCCGCTGGAGCCCGCGTTCACGGTGGACGCGCTGGCGCACCAGCTGCGAGAGCATCCCCATCAGCTGCACGCGTTCCTGCGCGACCAGCGCGCGATCGCGGGCGTCGGGCGCGCGTTCGCGAACGAGATCCTGTGGGCCGCCCGGCTCTCTCCCTACCAGCGCTCGGCAACGCTCGCCGACGAGGAGGCCGGTCGGCTGCACGGCGCGATCACGGGCGTCCTCGGCGCCGCGGTCGAGCGGCTCGTGCCGCTCTCGGGGAGCGGCCTGACGACCAAGGCCGACCGCGGCTACGCCGTGCACGACCGGCTGGGCGCCCCGTGCCCGCGCTGCGGCGAGGCGATCCGGCACGTCTCGTTCGACGAGCACACGGTCTTCTACTGCCCGCACTGCCAGACGGGCGAGCGGGTGCTGGCCGATCGGCGCCTGTCGCGGTTGTTACGCGAGTGACCGCACGAGTCTGGGTACCATGCGGGCATGCTTGAATCCTCAACCTTCACCCATGACCTCCAGGCGGCGGAGCCGGAGGTTCATCTCGCTCTGACCCGCGCCGGGGTCACCGGCGTCGACAAGGTCATCCGCATCGCCCACGCCGGCACCGAGCTGCTCTACTACGCCCAGATCGACTGCTTCGTCGACCTCGATCCGGGCCAGAAGGGCGTGCACATGTCGCGCTTCCCCGAGACGGTGGCCGAGTGCATCGACCACGTCGTGATCGGCGAGGCGCTGCACGTCGAAGATCTGGCCGAGCACATCGCGGCCCGTATCGTCGAGCGGCAGGGCGCTGTGCGCTCCGAGGTCACGATCCGGGCCAAGTTCCCGGTCACGCGGCGGACGCCGGTCTCCGACCTGCCGACGCAGGAGATCTACACGCTGATCGGCCGGTCGCTCGCGACCCGGTCGGGCGCGCGCCGCCTCGTCGGCGTCGAGGTGCGCGGCCTGAACGCGTGCCCGTGCGCGCAGGGCCTCGTGCGCGAGCGCGCCCACGACCGGCTGGTCGAGGCCGGCTACGGCGAGGATCAGATCGCCGAGATCTTCTCGCTGCTGCCGGCGGCGACGCACAACCAGCGCGCCGCGGCGACGCTCATGATCGGCACCCGCCGCGAGATCGACGCCCGCGACCTGATCGCGATCGCCGAGGAATCGATGAGCGCGCCGGTGTTCGAGCTCCTGAAGCGGCCCGACGAGCTGCATGTGGTGGAGCAGGCGCATCTGCACCCGCGCTTCGTGGAGGACTCGGTGCGGCTGATGATCGCCGGGGCGCTCGACCGCTACGGGGACCTGTCCGACGGCTGCTTCCTGCTCGCGCGCCAGGTGAACTTCGAGACGATCCACAACCACGACGTGCTGGCCGAGCGGCACGGCACCGTCTCGGAGCTGCGCGCCGACCTCGAGCACCGTAACGGCGGCGCGCCCGCGCACACGACGGCGCGCGACTGGCTCGGCGGCTAGCGGCGATGAATGACCGGTGCCAGGCACCGGTCATTCACGGGAACGGGCATTCCGGCCTTCAGACCGGGCTGCGTGCCCACAGCTCGGCCGCGATGAGCTCGGCGACGAGCGTCTCGACCAGCGGCCGCACGCCCGGGTCGTCCGCGCCGGGGAGGGCGATGTCGAGCGCTGACCCGGCGATCGCGCCCCCGACCGAGACGACCGCGAAGCGTCGCTCCGCCGCCCACTCCATCAGCTCGGCCTCGTAGGCCGAGCCCGCCAGGACGAGCGCGCGGTAGCCGGGCCGCTTCGTCAGGTAGACGTCGACGTGCGACCAGTCGCCCGTCTCGCAGGCGTACGCCGGCACGCGTGGCACCTCGCGCAGCATGAGCGCCGACTGCTCGGCCGCGCCCAGCCGCTCGGCCGGGGCGAGCACGTGCACCGGCCCGCCCTCCAGCAGCTCGACGGCGCGAGGCAGCCAGCTGTCACGGTGTTCGATCACGCGGGCGGCGGCGGCGGCCGCGCGGCCGCCGCCGAGCGGGGCCGGCGCGACCAGGCCGCACACGCGCCGCAGCAGCGCGACGGTGCTGCGGTGGCTGGCGCACGCCACGCCGCTCGGCCCGTCGGGTGCGATCTCGACGCAGACGTCCGCCCCGGCGCCGATCGGGCTCCCGGGCCGGCTGGTGACGCCGACCACCATGCTCGTCCCCAGGTGGCGGCGCATCGCCGCGAGCGTCTCCTCCGAACCTCCCGTGGCCGAGATCGCCAGCACGAGTGTGTCGGCCGCGGGCGGCTGCGGGCTCCCGGTCGAGGCGATCTCGGCGTGCGCATCCACGCCGTGCGCGCGCAGGAGCGCGGCGGCGTCGAGGGCGGCGAAGCGCGAGCTGCCCATGCCGAGGAAAAGCACCCGCCGGGCGCGCTCGGCAAGCGGCGCGACGGCGTCGAGCGGAGGCGGCGCCATGGCGAGCACGCGCGGCGCGTCCAGCGCGTCGGCCGCGAAGAGCTCCGGCCGCAGGTCAGCCATCGCGGTCCATCAGCCAGCGCATGCCGCCGACCGGCGCGTACATCCACTCGGGCAGGAACGCGGCGGCGTAGGTGAACTCGTAGGTCTCCTTCTCCACCTCGAGCGCGCGCAGGAGCGGCTCGTCGACCGGTCCGTACGCGTCCAGGTAGGCGGCGCGGGCGCGCCCGATCCAGCCCTCGACCTGGTCGGCGCTGGCGCCGAGGTCGTGCACGACGTGGCGGCCCAGGTGGTCGAACGAGCGCAGCATGGCGGCCACGTCGCGCAGCACCGGCCCGGGCTGGGCCCGCTCGCTCACCGGCTTGGTCGGCTCGCCCTCGAGATCGACGACGACGAGCCGGCCCTCGGCCGAGCGCAGCACCTGGCCGATGTGGAAGTCGCCGTGCAGCCGCTGCAGCGCCACCGGCGCGGACGGCGTCTCGAGGGCGGCCAGCTCCTCCAGGATCCGCGCCCGGTACCCGCGCAGCTCGGCGGCCACGCCGGCGGGCACCATCGCGATCGCGCGCTCGAGCTGCGCCTCGGCGCCTGCCCGCCATCCGTGCGTGACGTCCGCGCCGGCCACGGCCGTCCCGCAGCCGGCCAGCGCCGCGTGCAGCCGTGCGCTCTCCGCGCCGAGCCGGGCGATGTCGGAGACGTCGCCGGTCTGGACGGCCTCGGCACCCCAGCTCCAGCCGTCGCGGCCGGGCACGTACTCCTGCATGAGCGCGACGGCATGGTCGCCCCAGTGCAGCGATCCGGCGAAGGCGGGCACGCAGTCGAGCGCGGCGCTCTCGGTGAGGTAGCGGCCGAGCTCGACCTCGGGATGCGGCCCGGGCCAGAGCCGCCGGTAGAGCTTCACCACCAGCCGCTCGCCGACGACGTAGGACGTGTTCGACTGGTCGAGCCCGATCGGCCGCTCGGCCGCGCCCGCCCGAAGCGTCACGCCGGTGTGGCGGAAGTGCCACGCCCCGCGTTCGGGGTCTGGCCCCGGTTGCAGGAGGGCGAGGGCGGCGTCGCCCTCCGTCCACACGTAGCGGTCGCGGCCGTCGACCAGCAGGATCGAGAGCGCCGCCCCGCCGCCGAGGTCGAGCCGGTCCTCCACGTCGACCGAGCCGATCGCCTCCGCCTTGCCTCCGAACCAGCGGGCGGCGCGCAGCGCCTCAGGCGTCGGCAGCGACACGCTCGATGAGGTCGGCCGCGCGCACCGTCCCCGGCGCCGCCTGCAGCCGCCCGGCGACCGCCCGCATCCGACCGCGCAGGTCGCCGTCGGCGAGCAGGCGGTCGATCGCGGCGGTCATCTCCGCCTCCTCGAACCCGTAGGTGTCGAGCCGGACGCCGAAGCCGGTCTCGTGCACCCGCTGGGCGTTGTCGTACTGGTCCCAGAACAGCGGCAGCGCGATCATCGGCTTGCCGAAGTGGAAGCACTCCGTGGTGGTGTTGTTGCCGGCGTGGGTGATGACCAGATCGACCAGGGGCAGCACCGAGGGCTGGGGCACGAACTCGTCCCCCCACATGTTGTCGGCCAGCTCGTACAGGTCGTGCTGGGGGCCCTTGGAGACGATGAAGCGGTGCCCGGTGCGGCCGAGCACGTCGACCAGGCGGCGCATGAGGTCGACGTCGGCCGAGCCGAGCGAGCCCAGGCTGAGATAGATCAACCCGCCGTCGCCGTCGCGCAGCGCCTCGGGCACCTCGAACCCGGTGTCGGAGCTGCGCACGCACGACTCCAGCCGGTGCCAGCTGCCGTCGAGCGGCCGCGAGCGCGAATAGTCCGCCTCGGCCGGGTAGACGTACAGGTTCAGGTGGGGGGATGCGTGGATGAACTCGAGGTCGGGCAGCCGCGGCGCTCCGGCGGCGCGCACGAACTCGTCGAACTCCGCCCACATCGGCCGGTGGGTGCGGTCGTACTCGGCCCGGAACTCGGCCCAGGCCGAGTCGTCGCCGGCCGGATAGCCCGAGAACACCGGCGGGATCCCTGAGTCGCGCACCTCGAGCGGGTTGCAGGACACGATCCGCACCCAGGGCCGGCCGCTGGCCGGCAGGGCCGGAAAGCAGGGCACGTTGTCCTCGCAGATCACGTCCGGATCGAGCTCGGCGATGATCTCCTCGAGGCGCGGGTTCACGTACCGCGAGCCGTCGAGCAGCGCCTGCCACGTGGGCTGGATGAACGACGAGAGCTGCTCGATCGTCGGCGTGCGGAAGACCGGCGCGGTGTCGCGGATGAAGTCCTTCCAGAACTGGCCGGGCGCCTCCTCGACCTCCGGCTTCGGCCCGAGCCGCATCAACCGCTCCTCGAACCCGCGCGCCTCGAGCGTCCCCGCGAACGACTCCTCGACGATGAACACCACCCGGTGGCCGCGGGCGCGCAGCACGTCGCCGATGCCGACGCAGTTGTTGGTGGGGCCGAAGGCACCCTCGGGGAAGAAGACGACGGTCGCCACGGCGGACAAGTATGACGCGAGCGGGTGGACCGGTGCCGGCCCACCCGCTCGCGGAGCTCGGGCTAGGCGGTCGCGTGCGCCGACCGGGCGGCGGTGTAGCGCTCGGCGACGGCCGACCAGTCGATCACGTTGAAGATCGCGGCCAGATAGTCGGGCCGGCGGTTCTGGTACTTCAGGTAGTACGCGTGCTCCCAGACGTCGATGCCCATGATGGGCGTCTGGCCGTCCGAGACGGGCGAGTCCTGGTTGGCGGTGCTCGTCACCTTGAGCGCGCCGTCGTCCACGACGAGCCACGACCAGCCGGAGCCGAAGCGGTTGGCGCCCGCGTCGGTGAGCTGCTTCTTCAGGTCGTCGAAGCTGCCGAACGTCGAGTTGATCGCATTCGCCAGCTCGCCGCTCGGCTGCCCGCCGCCGTCGCCGGACAGGATCGTCCAGAACAGCGAGTGGTTGGCGTGCCCGCCCGCGTTGTTGCGCACCGGGCCCTGCTTGTCCGCCGGCAGCGACGAGAGGTTTGCGAGCACCTCCTCGACGGGCTTGTCGGCCCACTCCGTGCCCTCGAGCGCGGCGTTGGCCTTGTCGACGTACGCCTGGTGGTGCTTGTCGTGGTGGATGCGCATCGTCTGCTCGTCGATGTGCGGTTCGAGCGCGTCGTACGCGTACGGCAGATCGGGAACCTCGTAAGCCATGAAATCTCCCTTCCGGAGTCGGTTACCGCTCTCCTGATACCCCCTGGCTAGCATATCCCCCCATGCCCGGACTCGACGGCAGCCGCTGCCTCGTCGTCGGCGGCGCGCACAGGTTGGGGCGGGCGATCGCCCTTGACCTCGCCGCCGCCGGCGCGGACATGGCCATCAGCTACCGCTCGAGCGCCCACGCGGCCGAGCAGACGGCCGCCGAGATCGCCGCCCTGGGGGTGCGCTCGGCGGCGTTTGCGGCCGAGGCCGGCGTCCCGGCGCAGCTGGCCGCGCTCGTCGACTCGGCCGCGGCGGAGCTGGGCGGAGTCGATGCCATGGTCTACTGCCCGTCCGGTGGGTTCGTACCCCGGCCGCCGGCCGAGGTGACCGAGGAGCTGTGGGACTCGGCCCTCGACTCGACGGCCAAGGGGTTCATGTTCGCGGCCGTGGCGGCGCACCGGGTGATGGCCGCCGCGGGCGGCGGCGCGATCGTCGCGCTGACCGACGTCGCCGGACTGCAGCCGTGGCCGCTCTTCGCCGCGCACGGGGCCGCGAAGGCGGCCGAGATCCACCTCGTGAAGACGCTCGCGGCCGCGTGGGGCGGCGACGGCGTGCGTGTCTGCGGGATCGCCCCCGGGCCGGTGCTGCTGCCCGACGGCGAGCGCGGCGACACCGAGGAGACGGTGCTCGGCCGCATCGGCGAGCCGGCCGACGTGTGCCGCGCCGTCCGCTTCTGCATCGAGTCGGACTTCGTCACGGGCACCAACGTGATCGTCGACGGCGGCCGCATCCTGCGGCCGTAGGCCTACACGTGGCGGGTCATGCCGCCGTCGATGCGGATGTTCTGGCCGGTCAGGTAAGCGGCCTTGTCGGAGGCGAGCAGCGCGATCAGCTCGGCCACCTCCTCGACCGTCCCGTAGCGGCCCATCGGGATCCGCGCCCTGAACTCGGCGTTCTCCGGCAGCGAGTCGATGAACCCCGGCAGGACGTTGTTCATGCGCACGTTTCGGGCCGCGTAGCGGTCGGCGAAGAGCTTCGTGAACGCGGCCAGCCCGGCGCGGAAGACGCCGCTCGTCGGGAAGACCGGGTCGGGCTCGAAGGCCGCGAACGTGGACACGTTCACGATCGCGCCGCCGCCCTGCTCCACCATGATCGGCGTGACGAGGCGCGTCGGCCGCACCACGTTCATGAAGTACACCTCCATGCCGGTGCGCCACTGGTCGTCGGTCAGCTCGAGGATCGGCGCCCTGGGGCCGTGGCCGGCGCTGTTCACGAGCGCGTCGATGCGCCCGTACCGCTCCATCGCCGCGTCCACCAGCCGGCGCAGGTCCGGCTCGGACTGGTTCGACCCGGTCACGCCGACGCCGCCGAGGCTCCCGGCCAGCGCCTCGCCCTTGCCCGACGACGACAGGATCGCGACCCGGTAGCCGTCGGCGGCCAGCCTGCGCGCCGCCGCCGCGCCCATCCCGCTCCCGCCGGCGGTGATCACCGCAACTCGGACGTCCGCCATGGCCTCAGGCTAGCTCGGAAACCCGCCGCGTCGCGCGCGCGAGCCAGCCCGGGTCGGGTGCGATCCCCCAGCCCGGCTCGGCGGGTGCGGCCAGGCGGCCGTCCGCGACCTCGATGGGCCGGTCGAGCAGCCCGTACTGCCACGGGTAGTAGTCCGCCCCCTCGATCGAGAGCTCGAGGTACGGCCCCGCGTTCGGGATCGCGCACATGAGGTGCTGGGCGAACGTGGTCACGAGCGAGAGGTTGGCCGAGTGCGGCGTGACGGGCAGGCCGGCCGCGGCGGCCATCCGGGCGACGGCGAGCGCGCGGGTGAAGCCGCCGACATAGCAGACGTCCGGCTGGACGACGTCGACGGCCGGCAGGCCGACGATCCGCCGCCACTGCCACAGGAAGCAGTCCTGCTCGCCCCCGGCGACGGCCAGCTCGAGCGCAGCGGCCACCTGCGCCGTCTGCTCGATCTCCCAGTACGGGCACGGCTCCTCGAAGTGCTCGACGCCGTGCGCCTCGAGCATCCGCCCGACCTCGATCGCCCGGCCGGGCGTGTAGCAGCTGTTGGCGTCGACCAGCAGGCGCGCGTCGTCGCCCAGCGCACGGCGGACGGCGGGGACGATCTCCTCCGTGCGGCCCGGCCACTCGTCGGCGTCGTGGCCGCACTCGCGCCCGACCCGGAACTTGAAGGCGCGGTAGCCGTGCTCGTCGCCCAGGCGGGCCAGCCGCCGCGCCTCGTCCGCCGGTGCGATGTCCCGGCGCATGCTGGACGCGTACGCCTCCAGCGGCCGGGCGGTTCCGCCGGCGAGCACGCACACCGGAACGCCGGCCCGCTTCGCCCGCATATCCCAGAGCGCCGTGTCGACGCCCGCAAGGGCACGGCACACGTACGAGCCGGGGAACTTGTGCTCCGCCTCGAGCACCCGCCTGCCGAGCGCGTCGGCGTCGTCCGGGTCGGCGCCCAGCGCATGCGGCGCCACCTGCCGGTGCAGCACCTCGGCGGTGACGTCGGCCTGGTAGGGAGACACCTGCCCCCAGCCCTCGGCGCCGTCCCGCGTGTGCACCCGCACGAACCCGACCCATTCGTCGGCGAACGTCTCGATGCGTGCGATGCCGGCGCCGCTCACGGCACGATCACGTTGCGGATCGCCTCGCCGCGGCGCATCGAGTCCATCGCCTCGTTGATGCGCTCGAGCGGATACGTGGCGGTGACCAGCTCGTCCAGGCGCATGCGGCCCTGCGCGTAGAGCGCGGCGATGCGGGGCACGTCCTGCGCCGGGCGGGACGAGCCGAGCTTGCTGCCCACGATCCGCTTGCCGTCGTGTGCGAGCGCGCCCGGGTCGAACGTCGCCGCCTGGCCGGTCGGCGGCATGCCGACGCAGACGAGCGTCCCGCCCCGGCGCAGGCAGGCCAGGCCCTGGTCGACCGCGGCGGCCGACCCGGCGGTGACGACCACGGCGTCGGCCCCGGCGCCGCCGGTCGCCGCCCGCACCCGCTCGACGGTGTCGCCGGCGGATGCGTCGATCGTCTCGGCCGCCCCCAGCATTCGCGCGGCGTCGAGCTTCGCCGCCGAGACGTCGACGGCCGTCACGCGCGCCCCGGCGTCCGCCGCCGCCTGCACCGCGTTCAGGCCGACCCCGCCGGCCCCGATCACCACGAGCGAGCCGCCGGGAGCGACGCCGGCGTCGTGGATCGCGGCGCCGGCACCGGTCATGACGGCGCAGGCGATCAGGCAGGCGCTCGCGTCCGGCACGTCGTCGGCGATCGCCACCGCCTGCGAGGCGTGCACCACCGCCTCCTCGGCGAACGTGCCGCAGCGCATGCCCTGGACGGCTCGCGTCCCGTCGGCGAGGACGATCGGCGAGCGCTCGTCGAGCGGGAAGACGACGTCGCACAGCGCGGGGGCGCCCTCGCGGCAGCGGGCGCAGGCCCCGCAGCTGCGGATCAGGCTGACCACGACGCGCTCGCCGACGCGCGGCCCGGCCACGCCCGCCCCGGCCTCGACCACCTCACCGCAGGCCTCGTGGCCGTACACCGCCGGCAGCTCGCCGCCCCACGCCCCGGCGGCGTAGGCGACGTCCGAGTGGCAGACGGCGCACGCGCGGATGCGCACGCGCACCTCGCCGGGGCCGGGCGGCTCGAGCCGCACGTCCTCGATCGCGAGCGGCGCGGCGAAGCTGCGGCAGACGGCGGCGCGTGGCATCGAGGGGGACCTACCACAGCCGGGCGCGGGAGTACGATGGTGGGCATGAGCACGGACGTGGTGGATGCGCGCGAGCGAGCGGCCGAGGAGCGGGGGCCGGGCGCGATCCCGGTGCTCGACCACGGGTTCGTGCGGCTCGACGGCTGCATGGCCGACGACCTGTCGGTGGTGAACGCGGCGCGCGTCTCGTTCGCCCAGCGCTCCGAGGAGCTGGGCGAGCGCGACCAGGGCCTGATCCGGTTCCTGATGCGCGAGCGCCACGGCACGCCGTTCGAGCACAACGCGTTCCGCTTCCACGTGAAGCTGCCCATCTTCGTGATGCGCGAGTGGGCCCGACACCGCGTGGGCTCGTTCAACGAGTGGAGCGCGCGCTACTCACAGCTCGAGCCCGAGTTCTACGTGCCGCAGGCCGAGGACGTGCGCACCCAGGTCGGCAAGCCCGGCTCGTACAGCTTCGACCCGGTCGACCCGGCGCTGGCCGAGCACACGCGCGAGACGCAGGCGGCGGTCTACGAGCATGCCTACAAGGCATACGCCGAGCTGCTCGAGCAGGGGGTCGCCAAGGAGGTGGCCCGCAACGTGCTGCCCGTGGCCATCTACACCCAGTTCTACTGGACGGTGAACGCGCGCAGCCTGATGAACTTCCTGTCGCTGCGCAACGCCGCCGCCGCCCAGCGCGAGATCCGCCGCTACGCCGCCGCGGTCGAGCAGCTCTTCGCCGAGCGCATGCCGATCACGCACGCCGCCTTCGTGGCGAACGACCGCCGCGCCCCGTAGCGCGGGCGTGAATAACCGGTGCCAGGCACCTTTATGCAGGCCTACCGGCGGCGGCGGGCACGGCCGGCCGGGGCGGCCAGCAGCTCGAGCCGGTTGCCGAAGGGGTCGTGCGTGTAGAGCCGGCGCACGCCGGGCCAGCGGGTGTCCCACTCGACGTCGGCCCCGGCCGCCGTGAGCCGCTCGACCGCTGCGTCCAGGTCGGCCATGCGCAGGCCGGGATGGGCCTTCCTCGCCGGGCGGAAGTCCGCCTCGACGCCGAGGTGGATGCCGGGCTCGAACCACACGCCGCCGGTCGCGCGCATCGGTTCGGGCTTGGCCAGCTCGGACAGCCCGAGCACGCCGCCGTAGAACCGGCGGGCGGCTTCCTCGCCGCCCGCCGGGATCGCCAGCTGCACGTGGTCGAGCGCGGCCGCGGGGCCGCCGTCGCGCCCGGCCACCTACATCTCCACCACCGCCGGGGGCGGTTCCGCCGCCTCCGACGCCTCGCCGCCCTCGGGCGCGCCCTCGGGGGCTGTCGCCACCCGCATGTGCGCGAGCCCGAAGCAGGCCACGAGCGCCGCCGCGAAGGTCAGCGCGCCTCCGGCGAGGAAGGCGACGTCCACGCCGTGGACGAACGCCGCGAGCGCGTCCGCGGTCGCCGTCTGGCTGTGCGTGATCGCCAGGATCCGCTTGCCCTGCCCGCCCTGCACGAGCGGCACGAGCTTCTCGGCCTGCGCGTGCAGCGGCGCCGGCAGGCCGGCGATCCGGTCCGACCACGAGCTGGCGGCGAGCGTCGTACCAATGCCGCCGAGGACGGCGATGCCGAGCGCGCCGCCGACCTGGCGCGACGCGTTGATCACGCCCGAGGCGATGCCCGCCTTGGTCCTCTCGACGGCGGCCATGCCGGTCGCCGAGACTGCCGGCATCGTCAGCGCCATGCCCGCCCCCATCAGGATCTGGAACGGCCAGATCGCGTTGTAGGAGGAGTGCACGTGCACCTGCGAGAGGCCGAACAGGCCGATCGACGCCGAGAGCATCCCGACCGTCATCAGCCAGCGCGGGCCGATCCGGGACGAGAGCCGCCCGCCGATCGGCGCAACGAAGAGGATCATCATCGTCGTCGGCAGCGTCCGCAGGCCGGCCTGGATCGGGTCGTAGCCGCGCACGTTCTGGAAGTAGAGGGTGAGGAAGTAGATGACGCCGAAGAGCGCCACGCCGACCAGCGCCACGACGACGCTCGAGACCGAGAACGCCCGGATGCGGAAGAAGCCGAGCGGGATCATGGGGTCGGCGATCCTCGACTCCCACAGCAGGAAGAGCCCCATGAGCACGGCGAACGCCGCCAGGAAGCCGAGCGTGTACGCGCCCAGCCAGGAGTGGTTCGCGGTCTTGATCAGCCCCCATGTCAGGGCGAACAGGCTCGCGCTGACGAGGACGGTGCCGACGATGTCGAGCGATCGCGCCGACGGGTCGCGGGACTCGATCACGGCCCACGCGGTCACGCCCATCGCGATGACCCCGATCGGGACGTTCACCCAGAACACGGCCGACCACGAGAAGTGCTGGGTGAGGAAGCCGCCGAGCAGCGGGCCGATGGCGAGGCCAAGGCCGGAGATGCCGGCCCAGATGCCGATCGCCTGGGGCAGCTGCTTGCGCGGGAAGGCGGCCACGAGGATCGAGAGCGAGAGCGGGTTCAGGAGTGCGCCGCCGATGCCCTGGACGGCGCGGAACGTGATCAGCTGCGTGTCGCTCTGGGCGAGCGCGCACGCCGCCGACGAGAGCGTGAACACGAGCAGCCCGACGAGGAAGATGCGCTTGCGCCCGTAGCGGTCGCCGAGCTTCCCGCCGAGCAGGATGAGCGTCGCGAACACCAGGATGTAGGCGTTCACCGTCCACTCCAGGTTCTCGACCGTCGGTTTCAGATCGTGCTGGATCGACGGCAGCGCCACGTTCACGATCGTGTTGTCGAGCATGATCATGAACAGGGCGAAGCACATCGCGAACAACGTCCACCACTTGTGGTTCTCGTGCTGGTGCATCACGGGGTCTCCTCGGGAGCTGGAGGCTGCAACATGCGGCCGAGCGTCTCGGCCACGGTGACGAAGTCGGCCAGGGCGGCGTTGCCGTGGACGGCGTGGGCGTGGCCGCCGGCCAGCGTGTAGCCGTACAGGATCCACGCCGCCATGCCGGCGTCGATGTCGGTGCGGACCTCGCCGGCGGCCTGAGCGGCGGCGATGTTCGCGGTCATGCGCTGGTGCACCTCGGCGAGGCTGGCGGTCAGCGCCGCGCACACCTCGGGGTCGTCGACGAGGCTCGCTGCCAGGATGCGCAGGCGGATCGTCTCGATGATGAGCGGGTCGGTCGCGGCCCGTTCGGCCACGGCCAGCATGCCGGCCAGCGGGCCGGCGGACTCGCCGATCAGCCGGTCGACCATCGCCTTCATCGCCTCGGTCGCGTCGGTGAGCACCGCGGCGAAGAGCGCCTGCTTGGACGGGAAGTGCTTGTAGAGCATCGGCTCCGAGCAGCCCGCGCCGGCCGCGATCGCGGCGGTGCGCGCGCCCCGGAACCCGCGGGTCGCGAACTCGTGCCGCGCCGCGGTGAGGATCAGCCGGCGGCGCTCGCCGGCCGTCAGGCGGGTGCACTCCATCACCATGGCCCGAAGGTTAGTGACGATTCACCGGGACTGGCCGGGGAACCGGGTGGGTGCGGGCGGCGGCGGCCGCCCGCACCCCGTGCGGGCCTTAGAGCAGCCCGCAGAGCGCTGCCGAGTTGGGCCACGGCGTATAGCCGGCGACCCGGGTCGCGCGGTACGCGGCCGCTCGCTGCATCACCGGCGGCCAGCTGGACGCATCGCCCCACAGCTGCACGTACGCGGGGCCGTAGGTGGCCTCGAACGTGGGATCCATCTGGTATCCGCCGTAGTAGGGGCCGGCGGGCGAGTACGCGTCCCATGGCCCCTCGTAGCCGTGGATGCATGCGAGCGCGGCATACACCGGCGCGCGTTTGATCAGCCGCCGCTTGTCGCGCTGCGCGCGGCGGTGCCAGCGTGCATCCATCCGCTCGAGCCTGGACACGTTGACCGTGTAGCGCTCGCGATGGATCGGATGCAGGATGGTGCCGAGCTTCCACGCTCGCCGCACCGCGTGGGCGCGGCGGTGGCGGATCTGATGGCGCAGCGTGCGCACGACCTGGGGATGGGGCGCCTGCCACCACGGGATCGGTTGATCGGCGGCGGCGGCGTTCGGTGCTGTGACTGCGGTCGCCGCCAGCACCGTGGCGGCCGTCAGTGTCTTCTTCAGGGCTTCCCTCCTCGATTGACAACATGGGCACCGCGGGCTGGACGCCCTCTTTGTCCAACCGCGCAGACGGCTCCCCCGGGGCACAGGGCGCCGCATCGCGTCGCCGGATTCACGCATTTCGGAACGGCGACGCGCCTCATCCTCCGGCGGAAAGCACGCCCCTGCCTGCCGGAGTGAAGGCGGCAGTGTAGATGCCCGCGCGGACGGCGGCGCAAACACAACTCGCGCTCATGTCGGTCCTGCGTTGCGCCGATGAGGGAGACAGGATGCCCCTCTCGCGTCAGCAGGCCATCTCCATGCTCTTCTCGGGCCTCGAGGCCACGCTCGAGTCCGATGACGGGGCCGCGGTCACCGTCCAGCCCTCCGGGATGGCCGGCGACACGGTGTGGGTGACCGCCCCTCGCCTGCAGGTTTCCGGTGGGATGCACCTGCGCGGACGGCTGGTCACCGCCGACGGCGAGCCGTGGGTGATCGCGCTCGTCGTCGACGAGGCCGACTACCACAGCCACGACCTCGCGCGCGTGCGCCTGCGCGCTCAGGGGGTCGCCGCCGACGAGAGCCGCCGCCGCAACCCGCGCACTCCCGCGGGCGGGATCGCGTGGCTGGCCGCGGTGAACTGCCAGCACGTCGTCGACGGCGACCGCGTCGACGGGACGATGATCGACCTGTCCCGCGAGGGCGTCGCCTTTGCCACAAACCGCGTTCTGCGTCCCGGCGACCGGCTCACCTTCCACGGCCGCTTCTTCGCCGACCAGGTCGACGCCGAGGTGCGCGTCACCTCCGTGCGCGAGGCGAGCGCGGCCGGCCGCCAGATCGTCGGCTGCACCTTCATCGAGATCGACGCCGAGAACCAGGCCCGGGTGGAGCGGCTCGCGGCAGGCGAGCAGCACCACGCGCCGCCGCCGCCGGCCACATTCGACGTGTCCCGCCTGCGCGTGCTCGCGGCCGACGACGAGAAGCCCGAGCAGGGCGGCTGGCGCCGCCGCTTCCGGCGCTAGATGATTGATTCCACGCCCCGTACGTCCTGGGCGGCTGCGAACCGAGCAGCGCAAGGACGCAGGGAGCGTTCATACCGGGCTGTATGGGCGCGACCGAGGACACAGCGATGCGACGGTTCGCAGCCGCAGCCCCGCCGGCGCCCCATACCCGCACCAGCAGCCTGACGTCCAGGCGCGCGGGGCGTGGAATCAATCATCTAGACCTCACCGCTCCGTCGAGTAGGATGGGCGCGCCGATGCGCTCCGCCGCCCACGCTCCGTTCTTCGCGCTCGCGATCCTCTGCTACCTGGCGGCCGTGGTGATCGCCTTCCCGCTCGGCGCGGTGCTCGAGCTCGTGCGCGAGCAGCTCAGCCTGATCCCGCTCGCGATCGGGGCGTTCGCGATGACGATCGGCATGCTGCTCGAGGCTCGCTCGGCCTAGGACCCCAGGGCGCGCAGGTACCGGTCGGCCGACCGCAGCACCTTCGCGTGGGCGTCGACGGGCACGATCGCATCCCACCAGGCGCCGTAGACGCGATCGAACGCGAGCGTCTCGACGATGCCGCGGATGCGCACGATCTCGGCGGCCGGGAGCGGGATCAGGTTCGGATAGCTGCGCATGAAGCTGACCCAGCGGCGGTCGGCAACGACCTGGACGATGTCCCCGGAAAGCAGCGCGCCGCGTCCGCCCGCGCCGTCGCGCCACAGGCACACGGTGCCGCCCTCGAAGTGGCCCCCGAGCCGGTGCAGCACGAGGCCGTCCGACACGTCCAGGCGGTCGCCCGACCAGAGCTCGATGCGCGGGTCGGGCCGCATGATGTGCTCCCGGTCGGCCTCGTGCAGCAGGATCCGGGCGTCGAGCCGCTGCGCCCACTCGACCATGCCCGAGTAGTAGTGCGGGTGCGAGATCGCGATGGTGTGGATGCCGCCCGCGGCGGCGACCGCCGCCTCGGTGGCGGCGTCGATCAGCGTCACGCAGTCCCACAGGAGCCCCGCGACGAGCAGCGCCCGTTGGCCGATGCCGAAGCGCGGCTCCGTGCCGATGCCGGTCAGGCCGGGCTCGACCTCCTCGATGCGGTTCGTGTGGCCGACGCCCAGCTCTCCCACCGTCGTCCACCGCTGGCCGTCGTGGCCGACGTACTGGCGCTCGTCGAGGCAGATCGGGCACGCGGCCGGCGCCGCCGCCGACGGCGGGAACTGCGTGCCGCAGGTGACGCAGACGAACGCCTCCACGTCGCCTACGAGAAGTCGATCACGCTGCGGATGCCGTCCTGGGCCTCCATCAGCTCGAACCCGCGGTTCACGTCGGCGAGCGTGATGTGGTGCGACACGAACGGGTCGACGTCGATCTCGCCGGCCAGCCAGCGCTCGATCAGCGCCGGCACGCCCTCACGGCCCTTGACGCCGCCAAACGAGGAGCCGGCGATGCGGCGCCCCGTGATCAGGAGACGGGGGACGACGTCGAGCGTCTCGCCCTTGCCGGCGACGCCGGCGACCGTCGCCAGCCCCCAGCCCATCCGTGCGGCCTCCACGGCCTGCCGCATGACGGCGACGTTGCCGGTCGCCTCGAACGTGTAGTCGGCCCCGAAGCCGCCGGTCATCTCGAGGATCCGGGCGACGACGTCGGGCCCGCCGGTCATGACGTCGGTGGCGCCCTGGCCCTTCGCGAGCTCGAGCCGGTCGGCCGACATGTCGACGCACACGATCCGCTCCGCGCCCTGGAGCCGGCAGCCGGCCACGGCGCCCAGCCCGACCATCCCGGCGCCGAAGACGACGCACGTCGAGCCGGGCTCCACCCCGGCCGTGTTCATCGCCGCGCCGAGGCCGGTCGAGAGGCCGCAGGCGAAGAGGCAGGCGCGGTCGAGCGGCGCCTCCGGGTTGATCTTCGCGAGCGCGATCTCCGGCATCACGGTGTACTCGGCGAACGTCGAGGTGCCCATGAAGTGGCGGATCGGCTCGCCGGCCCGCGAGAGCCGGGTGGTGCCGTCGGGCAGATAGCCCTTGCCCTGCATGTCGCGGATCGACAGGCACAGGTTCGTGCGCGGGCTCAGGCAGTGGACGCACTCGCCGCACTGGGGCGAGAACAGGGTGACGACGTGATCGCCCGGCCGGACGAGCGCGACCCCCTCGCCGATCCGCTCGACGACGCCCGCGCCCTCGTGGCCCAGCACGGTCGGGGCGTAGCCCGACGGGTCGGCGCCCGACGCGGTGTAGAGGTCGGTGTGGCAGACCCCGCAGGCGACGAGCCGGACGAGCACCTCGCCCGCCCGGGGCTCCGCGAGGTCGACCTCCTGGGGCACGAGCGGCGCGCCGAACTCCTCGAGCACCGCTGCCTGCATCCTCATGGCGGGCGAGTGTACCCTGTCCGCCACACGCTGTGTCCGACCCAGTCCCGAACGCAGATATCGTCGTCGAGGCGGATCGTCTTCTGGGCGCCGCCGTGGAGGCCGATGTCCCGGTCCGCCTGGTCGGGGGTCTGGCCGTCCGGGCGCACCTGCCCGCGGGCACCGACCCGGTGATCACGCGCGAGTACAAGGACATCGACCTCGTCACGCTGAAGGGGCGCGGGCGGGCGGTGAGCGCGTTCATGGCGGAGCAGGGCTACGAGGCCGACCGGGTGTTCAACACGACGAACGGCCATCGCCGGCTGCTCTACTACGACGTCCCGCACCAGCGCCAGGTGGACGTCTTCGTCGGGGCGTTCGAGATGTGTCACTCCATCCCGATCACCGAGCGGATCGCCGTGCACCCCACGGCGGTGCCGCTGGCCGAGCTGATGCTGACGAAGATGCAGATCATCGAGCTGAACGCGAAGGATCAGTCGGACATCATCACGATGCTCTACCACCATGACGTCGGCGAGAGCGACGACGGGGTCATCAACGGCACGCGGGTTGCGGAGCTGTGCGCGTCGGACTGGGGCCTTTGGCGGACGACGAAGATGAACGTGGAGCGCACGCGCCAGGCGCTCGCCGGCGACGGCACCGCCTCGGACGTGGGCAGCGTCGCCAGACCGCGGCTGGAGGCGCTGTGGGAGCGCATCGAGGCGCATCCGAAGTCGGGCCGCTGGAAGATGCGCAACCGCGTGGGCGACAAGGTGCGCTGGTACGAGGAGCCCGAAGAGGTCGGCTAGTCATGCATCACGGGCGAGAGCGCAGCGCGATGTAGAGGTCGACCCGGTCCTCCATCGAGGACAGGTCGCGGCCGGTCAGCTGCTCCACCCGGTCGAGCCGGTGGCGCAGCGTGTTCACGTGCACGTGCAGGGCCGCGGCGGTCTCCTGCCAGCGGCAGCCGGAGGAGAGGAACCGGTCGAGGGTCTCGACGAGACGTGAGCGGCGGCGGGCGTCGTGCTCCTCGAGCGGCCGCAGGAGCGCCCGCCGGAACGCCGCCAGCACCTCCTCGTCCTGGAGCGCGAGGAGCAGCGAGTGCGACCCGACCTGGTGGTGGGTCGCCCAGCCCGCGTCCCGGCGCAGGCGTGCGAACCGGCAGGCGTGGCGGGCCTCGACCACCGCGGTGCGAAGACCGGCCGAGTCGGCGGCGAGGCCGCCGACGCCGACGGGCGCCTCGACGCGCTCGTGCAGGTCGGCGGCGAGCGCGGCGAGGCCGTCCTCCGCCCCGGGCCAGCCGACCACGGCCACCAGCTCGCGCGTCTTGACCGCCGCCACTCCGCGCACGCCGGCGTCGGCGAGCGCGCGCTCGAGCCGGTCGAGGCCGACGTCGGGATCCTCCGGCTCGCACGCGACCGCGGCCAGGGGAGCCTCCCCGTCGAGCCCGAACGTCGCCAGCCGCGCCGTGGCGGCCTGCGCCTGGGACGGCCCGGCCATGATCAGGTCGACGAGCTCGGCGGCCAGCCGGCGCTCGCTCTCGCGCAACGCCTCGAGCCGGGCCAGCTCGAGCCCGAGGAACGGGAGCGTCTGGTCGACCGCGGCCCGGTCGTCGTCGGCCAGACCGCCGCCGGCGTCCGCCGCCACGACGAGGTGGGCCTCGGTACGGCCGACGGCGAGGATCGGGAAGGCGAGCCAGCCGTTCACCGCCACCGGCGCGGGCTCGGGTGCCCGCGACGAGGCGGCGTGCACCTCGGCGGCCTCGCCGGGGCCGGCGGTCCCGGCGATCACCCTGCGGCCGCGCCCGAGCATCCACGCGCGCAGCCGCGGCTCGAGCACGTCCAGGATGCCGTCGAGGCCGCCGCCGTGCCCGGCGGCACGCACCAGCCGGTCGTTGCGCACGACGCTGGCCCGCAGCGCCTCCTCCCGCTGTCCGTAGACGCGGTCGACGAACGCCCGCGAGACGGCGATGAACGGCACCTCGAAGGGGACCGCGAAGAGCGGCAGCCCCGCCTCGGCGCAGGCCGCCGACAGATCGTCCGGGACGGCCGCCCGCGGCTCGGGCAGGCCGTAGCCGAGCGCGGCCACGTCCGACGCGCGCAGCGGTGCGACGAACCCGGCGCTGGAGACGCCGGCGTCGCGCCAGACGCCGGTCGTGAGGATCACCTCGCCGCCCTGCAGGTAGCGGGTCGGGTCGGCCAGCTCGGTCGTGTGCACCCAGCGGATCACGCGCCCGAGGTCGCCGCCGACCACCACCCGGAGGTCGAGTGACGGCACCGCCAGGAGCTCGCTTACGCGCATCGCCATTGGATGAACCTCCAAGCGCGATGGTACAACGTTGCAGGGTTCGACCCTTGTGACGATGGCTGCCATCCGTGAGACTCGCGGCGATGGGGGGCCTCACCTGGCCAGACGGCCACCGCGCCGCGCTCGCGCTCACCTTCGACGTCGACGCCGAGTCGGCCATCCTGGCCGTCGACCCCGCGTACGCCCGCCGTCTGACGACCATGAGCCACCAGGCGTACGGGCCCAAGGTGGGCGTCCCCCGCATCCTGCGCATGCTCGAGCGCCAGGGCGTCACGGGCAGCTTCTTCGTCCCCGGGCTGACGGCCGACCGCTACCCCGGCACCGTCGAGGCGATCGTGGCCGCCGGTCACGACCTCGGGCACCACGGCTACTCGCACGTGCCGTACCACACTCTCTCAGACGACGATCAGCGCCGCGATGTTGAGCGGGCGCTCGCGAGCCTCGAGCGGATCACGGGCCTGCGGCCCGACGGCTTCCGCGCCCCGTGGTGGGAGCTGACCGACGGCACGCCGGCGCTGCTGGCCGAGCACGGGTTCACGTGGGACTCGAGCATGATGGACGACGACCGGCCGTACCTGCTCGACAGCGGGAAGGGCATCCTTGCCGAGCTGCCGGTGCACTGGATGCTCGACGACTGGGAGCAGTACGCGTTCCTGCCCGAGCCGACCGTGGGCTCCGTCATCGAGTCGCCCGCGAAGGTGCTCGACCTGTGGACCGGCGAGCTCGACGCCCTGGCGGCGGAGGGCGGCCTGATGGTGCTGACGAGCCACCCCTTCCTGTCGGGCCGGGCGTCGCGGGTGGCGACGCTCGAGCGCGTGGTCGAGCACGCGCGGGCGGCGGGCGGGATCTGGATCGCGCCGCTCTCGCAGATCGCCGCGCACACGCGGGCGGTCGTGGCGGAGGCCGACGCCCGGCCGGTACCGAGCGTCCACGTCGAGGAGGGGGTCTATGGGAGCTGATGCGTCGGCGCCGCGCGCCTTCGAGCGCCAGGCCACCGGGCTCGTGCGCGAGGCCGGCTGGTGGGACGTCCTCGTCTACAACATGAACTTCATCTCGATCGGGCTGATGGCGGCGTTCCTCTTCAACACCACCATCCCGTTCTACCCGGGCGTGAACGTGTACCTGAACGAGCTGATCGCGTTCGCGCTCGTGATCCCGCTCTCGCTCGTGTTCGCGATGTTCGCCGCCGCCATGCCCCGCTCGGGCGGGGACTACGTCTACGTCTCGCGGACGCTGCACCCGGCGCTCGGGATGATGTCGTCGTTCAACAACACCGTCTGGTGGTTCATCTACGGCGGCGTCCCCTCGGCCTTCTTCGCCCGCTACGGCCTGGGCCCGTTCCTGCGCACGGTCGGCGACATGGCCGGCTCGGGCACGATGGTGAGCTGGGGGAACACGCTCGTGGGCCGGCGGGGCACCGTCGTCTGCGGCACGATCCTGATCGTCGTCCTGTGCGCGATCTTCTCGCGCAGCCTGCGGCTCTACTTCCGCGTTCAGAACGTGCTCTTCCTGGCGGCGATGGCGAGCATCGTGCTCTCGATCGTCGTCTTCGCCGTGAAGAGCCAGGGTGACGTCGTCGCGGCGATCAACTCGACGTTCGGCGCGGGCAGCGTGAAGGGGGCGCTCAAGGCCGGGTCGCCGCAGGGCTCGCTCGACCTGCGAAACACGATCCTGCCGATGACCTGGCTCTACCTCGAGCTGGTGTTCAACCAGTCGTCGGCCTACATCGGCGGGGAGGTGCGGCGGGCGTCGCGGGTGCAGCTGTGGTCGATGCCGGCCGCCGCGATCGCCGCCGTCGGCGTGCTCCTGCTGCTCACCTGGGCGGCGCTGCACTCGATCGGATTCACGCTCTGGAGCGGGCTCGGAAACGATTTCGGCGCCAGCCTCGGTCTGTCATCGACGCCGGTCTACAGCGAGATCGCCGCGGCGGCCAGCGGGTCGACCATCGTGGGCGTGCTCATCCTGGGCGGATTCGTGTTCTGGAGCTACACGTGGCTGCCGGGCCAGATCCTGAACGCGTCCCGGAACCTGGTCGCCTACGCAATTGACGGTGTCATGCCGCGCCAATTGGCGTACGTGAGCGACCGCACCCACGCGCCCTTCGTCGCCATCTGGCTGGTGGGCGCCGGCTCGATCGTGTTCCTCTACCTGTACGTCTACACGCACATCTTCCAGACGCTGACCGGGATCTTCGGGTTCATCCTCGGGTTCTGCCTGGTCTCGATCGCCGGCATCGTCTTCCCCTACCGGCTGCCCGAGGTGTTCGAGTCCTCGCCGGTTCGCTGGCGGGCCGGCGGGATGCCGGTCATGAGCATCGTGAGCGCCGTCTCGTTGGCCGCCTGCATCGCGTGCCTCGTGATCTTCTGGAAGGACCCGTACGCGGGCCTGCGCAACCTGAACGACGGCTCCCGCTACTGGTGGGGCGTGATCTACAACCTCGCCATCTTCGGCTCCGGCTTCGTCATCTACTTCGTGGCGAAGGCGCTCAACCGCAGCCGCGGCGTGGACATCGAGAAGCGCTTCGCGGAGATCCCGGTTGAGTAGGCCCGTCGCCCTCGTCACCGGCGCGTCGGGCGGCATCGGCGGCGCATCCGCGGACGCCCTCGAGGCTGCGGGGATGGCGGTCGCGCGCACCGACCTGCCGCTCGACGTGGCCGACGCCGGCGCGGTCGCGAAGCTCGTCGAGCGCACCGAGGCGGGGCTCGGCCCGATCGACGTGCTGGTGAACTGCGCCGGCTACGTGGCCGAGCAGCCCATCGACGAGATCACCCCGACCGACTGGAACCGGATGCTGCGCGTGCACCTGGGCGGCACGTGGAACACCTGCCGGGCGGTCGCTCCTCGCATGGCCGCACGCGGCCGGGGCGCGATCGTGAACACGAGCTCCGAGCTGGCGCTCTGCGGCGCCGAGCTGCACGCGCACTACTGCGCCGCCAAGGGCGCGATCGTCGGTCTCACGAAGTCGCTCGCCCTCGAGCTGGCGGGCCGCGGAGTGCGGGTGAACGCCGTCGCGCCGGGCGCCACCGACACGGCGCTCCTGACCGACATGTGGCGGACCCGCGAGTATCTGGAGACGCTGCCGCTGCGGCGCCTGTCCGAGCCGGCGCAGATCGCGGCCACGGTGGCCTTCCTCGCTTCCGACGCCGCCGGCTACGTCACCGGCCAGGTGCTGTCACCGAACTCGGGGGCGGTGATTTGACGGTGGCGCTCGTCACCGGCGCCGCCACCGGCATCGGAGCCGCCGCCGCGGCGCTCCTCGAGCGGCGCGGCCTCACCGTGGCCCGCAACCATCTGCCCGCGCAGTCGGTGCCGGGCTACTCGGCGCCGGCGGACGTGGCCGACCCGGACGCGGTCGATGCCATGGTGGCCCGGGTCCGCGCCGACCTCGGCCCGGTGTCGGTGCTCGTCTGCAACGCCGCGCACATGGTCATGGGCGCGATCGACGAGGTCGGCCCGGACGCCTTCTGGCGCGTGGTCGACACGAACCTGACCGGCAGCTTCAACTGCATGCGGGCGTGCGCGCCGGGCATGACGGCGGCCGGGTGGGGCCGGATCGTCACCGTCGCCTCCGGGTGGGGCGTCACCGGGTACCCGCGCGCGAGCGCGTACTCGGCCTCGAAGGCCGGGATCATCTCGCTGACGAAGGCGGTCGCCCGCGAGCTCGGCCCCCACGGCATCACGGCGAACGCTGTCGCGCCCGGCATCATCGACACGCCCCAGCTCGACGTGGACGCGGCCGACGCGGGCGTCTCCGCGGCCGAGATCCGCGTCCGCTACGCGGACCGGGTGCCGGTCGGGCGGATCGGCCGGCCGGAGGAGGTGGCCGCGATGGTCGCGCACCTGTGCTCCGACGCGGCCGGCACCATCACCGGGCAGGTGGTGGGAGTGGACGGGGGGCTGGCATGAGCGGCCGCTACGCCCCGGCGGACGCGTTCCGCCATCCGCGCTTCTCGGGCGTGCGCACGTACATGCGGCTGCCGCACGTGACCGACCTCGACGGCGTCGACCTGGCGGTGCTCGGCCTGCCGTTCGACACGGCCACGAGCTTCCGCTCCGGCGCCCGGTTCGGCCCCGAGGCGATCCGCTCCGCCTCTGCCCTCCTGCGCCCCTACAACCCCGAGCAGCAGGTCGACATCTTCGCCCATCTCTCCGCCGTGGACGCGGGCGACCTGCCCCTCGCGCCCGGCGACACCGAGGCCACCTACGCCCTGGTCGAGGAGGGCCTCGCCCCGCTCGTCGCGGCCGGCGTCTTCCCCGTCGTGCTCGGCGGTGACCACTCGATCACGCTGGCCGAGCTGCGCTCGCTCCATCGCCGCCACGGGCCGCTCGCGCTCGTCCACCTCGACGCGCACGGCGACACGTGGCACGAGTACTTCGGCCAGCGCTACTACCACGGGACGACGTTCCGGCGGGCGGCCGAGGAGGGCGTGATCGACCCGGCGGCCTCCGTCCAGGCGGGCATGCGCGGCTCGCTCTACGGGCCCGAGGACATCACCGCCGCCCGCGACCTCGGCTTCACCGTGCTCTCCACGCGCGAGCTGCGGGAGCTGGGCGCGGCGGCGTTCGGCGAGCTCGTCCGCGCCCGCGCCGGGGGGCGGCCGGCGTTCCTCTCGTTCGATGTCGACTTCTGCGACCCGGCCTTCGCCCCCGGCACGGGCACGCCCGAGATCGGCGGACCGAGCACGACCGAGGCGCTCGAGTTCGTGCGTGCGCTGAAGGGCGTCCAGCTCGCCGGCTGCGACGTGGTCGAGGTGTCGCCGCCGTATGACTCGCCCGGCCAGCCGACGGCGCTGCTGGGCGCCACCATCGCCTGGGAGGCGATCTCCCTGCACGCCGGCGCCCGCGCGGCCGCGGAGGCGCCCGCATGAGGCTCTACTACGCCGGCGACGTGCACGGATCGGAGAAGTGCTGGCGCAAGTTCCTCGGCGCCGCCCGCTTCTACGAGGCGGACACGCTGATCATGGGCGGCGACATCACCGGGAAGCTGATGGTGCCCGTCGTCGAGACCGGGGACGGCCGCTCCCAGGCGAGCGTCCTCGGCCGGGTGGAGACGGTGACCGCCGACGGGCTGGACGACCTGGAGAAGCGGATCCGCTTCAACGGGTTCTATCCGTACCGCTGCGACCGCACCGAGTACGAGCGCCTCTCCGCCGACACGGAGTACCGCGAGCGCGTCTTCACCGAGCTGATGGTCGCGGAGGTGCGGCGCTGGATCGAGCTGGCCGAAGAGCGCCTGGCGGGCACCGGCGTGCGCTGCTTCGTCATGCCGGGAAACGACGACGAGTTCGCCGTCGACGCCGCGCTCGAGTCGACCACCATCGTGAACCCCGACAACCGGGTCGTGCGGATCGACGAGGGCACGCAGATGCTCTCCTGCTCGTGGACGAACCCGACGCCGTGGGACAGCCCCCGCGAGGAGGCCGAGGACGTCCTGCTCGAGCGCCTGCGGCGCATCGCCGCCGACCTCCAGCCCGGCCTCGTCACCATCTTCAACCTGCACTGCCCGCCGTACGGCACGCAGCTCGACCGCGCGCCCGAGCTGACGCCCGACCTGAAGGTGGTGCTCGACGGCGGCGAGCCTCGCATCGTGCCCGTCGGGTCGAAGGCCGTGCGGACGCTGATCGAGGAGATCCAGCCCGTGCTCTCGCTGCACGGGCACATCCACGAGTCCAAGGCCATCGCCAAGATCGGCAAGACCACCTGCGTCAACCCCGGAAGCGCCTACTCCGAGGGCGTCATCGACGGAGCGGTGGTGGAGCTCCGCGGCGCCAAGATCAGATCGTGCCAGCTCGTGACCGGATAAAGGAGGGAACGCACCTTGGCCACCGACGCATCTGAGGCACCACAGGTCTTCGCCCGCAAGGCGACCGGCCTGCGCCGCGAAGCATCGGCCCGTGACGTCTTCATCTACAACACGAACAACCAGAACATCGGCATCGGCGTTGCGTTCATGGTCCTGCTCATCCCGCCGCTCTACGTCGGCGCGAGCATGGTCTGGGCGACGATCTTCGCCGGCCTGCTCTCGCTGCCGATGGCGGGCGTGTACGCCTACTTCGCCTCGGCGATGCCGCGCTCGGGCGGCGACTACGTCTACATCAGCCGCACGCTGCACCCGTACCTCGGGTTCCTGTCGTCGTGGAACTGGATGATCTGGCTCGTCACGTACACCGGCATCCCGGCGGCCTACATGGCCCAGTACGGCCTGTCGGGCCTCTTCCGCGAGTTGGGCTACGTGTTCGACAGCCCGCGCCTCGTCGCGGATGGCAACAACTTCACCCACAAGTGGTGGATCTTCGCCGCCGGCACCATCCTGCTCACGCTGTTCGCCGTCATCTTCGTGCTGGGAACCCGGCTCTACTTCCGCGTCCAGAACGCGACGTTTGCGATCGCCATGGTCGGCGTCGTCGTCGGGATCGTGATCCTCGCGATCAAGGGCCACTCCGACGCGGTCTCAAGCGTGAATGCGTACTCGGCGGGGCTGGGCGGTCCACACGACGCCGTGGCCGCGGCGGCCAAGTCATCAGGCAACCTGACACAGGCCGGGTTCCACCTCAAGCAGACGCTCTACGCGATGGTGTGGCCGCTCTTCATCACGCTGTATGCGATCACGTCGAGCTTCATCGGCGGCGAGGTACGAAATGCGAAACGCTCGCAGTTCCTGGCCATGCCCGGCTCGATCGTCTACGTGACGATCCTGATGCTGCTGCTCGTGATCGGGCTCGGCCACGCGTTCGGGACGACGCTGCTCGGCCAGATCGGGTTCTCCGACCCGGTCGCGCTCGGGTTCGGCTCGACGCCGACCTACAACGAGCTGACCGCGGCGCTCGTCCACAACCAGGGCTGGCTGGTCGTCATCCTCGGTGTCAGCTTCGTGTTCTGGACGTACGTGTGGCTGCCGATCAACTTTCTCGCGGCCACCCGCGCGATCCTGGCGTGGGCGTTCGACGGCCTGTTCCCGCGGCAGCTGTCCGAGGTGAACGAGCGCTACCACACGCCGATCTACGCGATCGTCCTGATCTGGATCGCGTCGGAGATCTGCCTCTACCTGTACGTGGACCAGATCTTCAACACCCTGAACGGGATCTTCGCGTGGATCTTCTCGTTCATCCTGTGCTCGATCGCGGCGATGGTGTTCCCGTACCGGCGCCGTGAGCTGTGGCAGGCCTCACCCTGGAACGGCTCGACCCTCGGCATCCCGAACATCACGTGGCTGGGCGGGCTCTCGACGGTCTGCCTCCTGTTCTGCGAGTACTGGTTCTGGTACGACCCGATCCAGGGCTTCGACACGTGGGGCACCACCCTGCGCTGGGTGATGGCCCTCATCATCCCGACGGCGACGGTCATCTACGCCATCGCCTGGTACACCAGCAAGCAGCGCGGCGTCTCGGTGGACAAGGTGTTCGCCGAGATCCCGCCCGAGTAGCGCGAAAGGAGCCGGCATGTCCTCGATCGCCTCGCAGCACACACGTCAGGGCTGGCACTCGGTGCTCGTCTCCGGGATCGCCACCTTCATGGGCGCGCCCCAGGTCGAACCCACCGCCGACGCGATCCGCGCCGCGGGCGCCAGGGCGGCGTTCCTGGGCATGCCGTTCGACTCCACCACGATCGCCCGCCCGGGGGCGCAGCTGGGCCCCCGGGCGGTGCGGGACTGGTCGAGCCACACGCTCTCCTACCACGGCGAGTACGACCTCGACATCTTCGAGGAGCTGGGCGTCGTCGATCTCGGCGACGTGAACGTCGTCCCCGCCAATGCCCCGAAGACGGTCGACCGCGTGGCCGACGCGATGGGCGAGGCCATCAGGGCGGGCGCGCTGCCCGTGCTGATGGGCGGCGAGCACATCACCACGATCGGCGGCTCGATGGCGGTCGACCGCCACGCCCCGGCGGGCACGTACGGCCTGATCCTGGTCGACACCCATCTCGACACGGCGCCGGACGTGGGCGGCGAGACCGTCAACCACTGCTGCCCGATCACGCGGGCGATGGAGCTGGATGCGTTCGACCCGGCCAAGTGCGTCATCATCGGCCCGCACGGGGCGATGAACCCGAAGAGCGAGTACGCCTACGTCCGCGAGGCCGGCGTGACGGTCTACCACGTCTCCGACGTGGACCGGCGCGGCGCCCGGGCGGTGGCCGAGGAGGCGGTCGCGATCGCATCGGACGGCACCGACGGCGTGTACTTCAGCTTCGACGTCGACAGCCTCGACAGCTCGGTGTGCGCCGGCACCTGCGTGCCGACGATGGGGGGCCTGACGGCGCGCGAGGCGCTGACGATGGTGTCGGTGATCGGCCGCGCCGACCTGATCGCGATGGACGTCTGCGAGGTGGCTCCGGCCTACGACAACGGTGAGTCGGCGATGGCGGCCTGCCAGGTGATCGTCGACACCCTCGCCGCCTACGCCGACGCGCATCGCTGAGGGAAGGCGCCGGGCGTCCTCCCACCGCCAGGCGCCTGAACCGGGGCCAGGCCCCACCCGGGAACGCGCACGAAAGCGTCACGCGTTCCGTTCTGGGGCCTGGCCCCGGGTGTGCGTTCCGTCAGCTCGTCACGCGGAAGTGCAGCCACGCGGACGTGTTGCCCAGGTGCCTGGAGTCCTTCGCGATCGAGAACCGGATCCGCTGCTGGATGCCGACCACGGCACGCCCGTTGTAGTAGACGATCACGCCGGCCTTGCCGCTCGCGGCGGTCCGAAGCGTGCCCGAGAGCACCTTCTTCCACGCGCCGGACGCGGTGCGCCCCTGGATCAGGAAGCCGACGTTGCGGCCCGATTGGAGCGGCGAGGCCCAGGTGAGGAACTGCGGGCAGCCCGTGTGCGGCGCCTTCACGCAGGCCCCGGAGTAGTGGTAGAGGCGCACGCCCGCGGCGGTCCGGTAGCCGCCCTGGGTGGCCGCGTGCATCACCAGCCGCACGTTCACCCTGGCGACCTTCGACGTGGTGGGGGCGTGCGTGGAGTCGCCGCTCCAGACGGCGGTGTAGTTGACGTCCGCCGTGGGCCGCAGCTTGACGCTGATGTTGCCCGCGGCGCCCACGGCCGCCGTCTTCACAAGCGCCCGCGTCCCGCCGACCGGGGTGCGATAGATCGAGAGCGTGCGGTTCGAGCTCGACGTGCCCAGATGCGCGGTGACGGTCACGGAGCCGCCGTCCGTGATCGCCGCCCGGGACGCCTTCACGGTCACGGAGCCGCCGGGCACGGTCGGGATGACGTGGAAGACCGCCCCGTGGCCGGTGGAGCCGCGGGAGACGGCGAAGAGGCGCGTCCCGTCGGGGCTGAAGGCGAGTCCGTGCGGGTAGGTGACGTCGTCCGTGCCGCCGAAGTCCCAGTGCGTGCGCGCCGTGGAGTTGCCGGCGTCGAAGAGGTAGACGTCGGGGTTGTAGATGCCGTTGAGGCCCTCGGCGTACTGCGACCCGTCCGGCGACGCGGCCACGGCCGTCGGGTAGCTGTCTGTCGGATAGACGCCCGCCGACGCCAGCCCGGGGAGCGTGAAGGCGTCGAGCGCGGCCGCGCTCCCCGAGGCGACGAGGAGGGTCGTCCCGTCGGGCGCGATCGTGATGTCCTCGGGGTTGTCGGCGCCGCCGAGGTCGAACGCGTACGTCTCCTGGACGAGGTTGGCCGGATCGGTCACGTCGTAGACGTACGCGACGGTCGGGCTGATGCCGGCCTCCGCCACCACGAGCTCGTCGGGGTGCAGCGGGGTGGTGGCGAAGATCATGCCGTAGAGGTTCTCGCCGGAGTCGACGACGGTGTGCGACGCGTCGAGCGACACGGACTGGAGATGGCCGGTCTGACCGGTCGTCGAGTCCGAGAACCACAGCCGGCCGCCGGCCTCGGCCAGGTCGCACGTCCCGCCGACGGGCGCGGCGAAGCTGCCGACGTCCTTCAGCGTCGCCGTGTCGATCTCGTCGATGACGCCCCACCCGCAGCGGGCCACGTAGAGCGTGTTCCCGTCGAGCACCATGCCGCCGGCGCCGGACTCGCCGGTGATGGTGCCGGCGGAGGTGCCGTCCTCGTTGCGGACGGCGATCTTCGAGTCGGAGGACGAGCCGGTGACGAACACGTGGCCGTGGGCGCCGTCCACGACCATGTGGCTGAAGCCGGTGAGCGGGAGGGTCGTGCCGGGAACGGCCGCCGACGCGGTGCCGGAGGCGGCGCAGAGGAGGACGACCAGCGCGGCCGCGAGCGGCCGGATGAGGCGGTGAAGCATGCGGGGGGACTCCTGCCAGGTTGTGAGACGTGCCTGTCCCACCATGCGGCCGCTCGTCGCCTTCCGTCAAGCCCCATTCGGGGCAGGGAGGGCCGCGCTCAGTAGGGGCGCCCGCGGATTGCGGACGGCGGTCCGCCGTGGGCGACCGTCCAGATCCCGGTGGTGACCCAGCGGATGCCGTTGACGTCGAGCGTCGCGTTCGTCCTCGCGCCGATGCCGACCGCGATGCTGCGGCCGAGGTCGGTGCGGTAGATCCACATCCCGCGCCCGGTCTGGTACAGGATGCGGTGGCCGTACACGGTGATCGTCTTCGTGTCGAGCGTCGCGGGAAGCGGCGTCGAGCCCAGCCGGGCGCCCGTCGCGGGGTTGTAGCGGACGAGGTGGTTGCCCGATGCGTTGGTGACCAGGGCCGCCAGCACCTTCCGCGACATGGCCATCCCGTCCAGCCGGCCGTTCACGGCGATGGTGGCCTCGAGGGCGCCCGTGGAGACGCTGCGCACCTGGATCGTCGCGGCCGGCGCTCCCCCCGGCGTGTACAGCTGCTCGGCCAGTCGGCCTCCTGCGGTGGCGAGCGCGGCGGCGGCGGGCGCCCCCGGGACGGTCGTCACGCGCACCCCGGCTGCCGTGTAGTGGATCCGGCGGATCCGGCCGGAGGTGACGAGCGCCGCGCACTCCTGGTTGGGCGGGCAGGAGGCGGGCGCGGCCATGTCGTTCACTCCGTAGAGCACCACCCCGTCGTTCGAGGCCATGGCGCCGAGCAGGCGGCCCCCGCCGGCGCAGTCGGAGCTGCCGCAGAAGATGTCGAAGTTCGCCACGCGCACCCGGCCGCGGTCAGGCGCCGGCACCCAGACGGACGCCCATGTCTCGCCGTAGGACTCGCCGTGCTGGGCCCACGCGATGTGCAGCGAAGACCGGGCTGTGCGTGCGCTGGCGACGATCGGGCCGACCAGCGCGGAGATGTCCTCGGGCCCCTGCGGCATCGCACAGCGGGTGACGATCACGTTCTCGTGCCGCAGCAGCGTGCCGCGGCGAATGCGGTAGCACTGATCCGATGCTGCGAGCTGGATCCACGCCGCCCTGCCGGATCGGTCGAGCGCCATCTGTGTGATCGTGCCCGGCGTGCGGACGAACATCTGCGTCGGCCTCGCCGCGGCGGCGGCCGGCAGCGACAGGCAGACGCCCGCCACGGCGAGCACCGCCAGCGGCGAGCGCATGCGTCCGTCAATTCTCACGTCTCAACGGTCGCACGCGGCGTTCCCCCGCACATCGGTGGAAATACCTATCTGCCGTCTGCAGGTTGCCGGAAACCCGCATCTCGACGACCGCGGCGTTCCTGTGCACGCGCCGCGACTCAGGCGCCCAGGGAGCCCGCCGCCCGCGGTCTCACCCCGTCCGGCTGACCTCGATCACGATCGCGGTCGGGGCTCCCGCGTTGATCGGGATGAGGTCCTGCGGGCACGCCGACACCGCCACGACGATGTCGAGCTCGGCGCGGAACGTGACCGAGTCGCCGGCGCCGGTCGGGGCGGGCTCCCAGCCGATCGTGCCCTCCTCGCCCAGAGGAATGTTCATGAACAGGTTGATCGGCTGCGGGATCACGATGCCCTCGTGCCCGAGCGCAGCCATCGCCGTCTGCAGGTTCTCCTCGCACGAGGCGTGCCACCCCTGCGCGCCGAGCAGCGCGTAGCGGGCCGGATCGCAGGCGGCGCAGAGCATGTCGTGGATGCCCGGCGACGTGTCCTCCTCGAGCGTCAGGATCGGCCGGCGGTGGTTCGTGACGAACTGCTCGCCGACGCGGGGGAAGAGCCGTCCGACCCACACCCGCGTGTGCTGGGCGCTGTGGTACTCGCTCGGGTCGCCGGCGCAGAACGCGAAGACGTCGGCCACCTGGCCGCCCTGGGGGTCGATCACGCGGACGCGGTCGCCGCGCCGGACCTCGACTGCCCTGCCCTCACGGGCCGGGACGGTGAGCTGTTCGGGGGCGTTCACGAAGGTGGAGGCGAGATCGGGCTGGACCAGAGATTCGCCGCCCTGGCTGGCCTTTCGTCCCCCGGCCGAAAGAGCTTTCGAGTCACCTCTACAGCTCCTCCGTCCGGCTTCGACCTACTCGGCTGCCCGCGACGGCGCAGAGAGAACCTACGGCACCGCGGAGTCGCCTGCAACCCAAAACTTCTCGCACTTTGCGAGGTTCCGGGGCGGCGGTCTCCGAGCGGGGGGCGGGACCAGAGATTCGCCGTCGTGGCTGGCCTTTCGTCCCCCGGCCGAAAGAGCTTTCGAGTCACCTCTACAGCTCCTCCGTCCGGCTTCGACCTACTCGGCTGCCCGCGACGGCGCAGTGGTCAAGGTACGCCATCCGAAAGCGGACTGCAACCCGAAACTTCACGCACTTTGCGAACTTGCGACGCCCACCGCGGCGCTCGATAGAGTGCGCGCGATGCGCGTCTTCATCATCACCGACATGGAGGGCGTCGCCGGGATCACGAACTGGGGCGGCGTCGACCACGAAGGTCCTCTCTACCAGGAGGGCCGCACGCTCTACACCGAGGAGATCAACGCGGCCGTCCGCGGCGCCCGCGCCGGCGGCGCGACCGAGATCGTCGTGATGGACTGTCACGGCGCCGGCGGCTGGAGCTCGTTCAACTCGCTGCGCCCCGAGCTGCTCGACGAGGGCTGCGAGTTCGTCGTCCAGCGCGAGTGGACCGAGTACACGGGCCTGCTCGAGGAGGGCTGTGACGCCGCCCTCCTCGTCGGCATGCACGCCATGGCCGGCATCGGCGACGGCCAGATGAGCCACACCGTCTCGGGCACGCAGTGGCAGGGCCTGTGGTTCAACGGCCGCGAGGTCGGCGAGACCGGCATCAACGCCGCACTGTGCGGAACGTGGGGCTGCCCGGTGCTGCTCGTGACGGGCGACCAGGCCGCGTGCCGCGAGGGGCGCGAGCTGCTCGGCGCGGGCCTCACGACCGTGCAGGTGAAGACGGCGCTCGGCCGCTTCAGCGCCCGCCACAAGACGCCCGGCGTCGCCCGGCGCATGATCGAGGACGGCTCCAGGCGGGCGCTCTCCGACCTGACGGCCGTGGCGCCCTACGACCCCGGCCGCCCATGCGAGATCCGGGTCGCGCTCGGCACGCCCGACCACACCGAGCAGTTCCGCCACCACCCGGCCGTCGAGATCGCCGACCCGCGCACGATCGTCAGCCGCGGCGACGACTGGTGGACGGCGTGGCGGCAGTTCTACTTCTCCTACCGGTGGCCGGAGTAGAGCCCACGGTCGCCCGCCCGGGCGGCATCTCGTACCTGCGCATCCCGGCGGCCGACCCGCGCCGCTCGGCGGAGTTCTACGCCGCCGTGTTCGGGTGGGACGTCGACACCGACCGCCCCGACCCGAGCTTCGCCGACGGCACCGGTCACGTGATCGGTCACTTCCGGGCCGACCTGGCCGCGGCGGAGGACGCCGGCGTGCGCCCGTACGTCTACGTCGAATCGGTGGACGCCGCGGTCGCCGCCGTGCAGGCGCAGGGCGGCGAGATCGTCAACGAGCCCTACCCCGAGGGCACCCTGTGGGTGGCGACGTTCCGGGATCCGGCCGGGAACGTCGTCGGCTTCTGGCAGATGGGTCCGCGCCAGTAGACTGGCCCGTCATGGCGCGTGACTATCCGACCGTGCTCGACCTGATCGGCGGCACGCCGATGGTGCGGCTGCAGCGGGTCGCCGACGACGTCGAGCCGACCGTGCTCGCCAAGCTCGAGTACATGAATCCGGGCGGCTCGGTGAAGGACCGCATCGGCCTGCGCATGATCGAGGCGGCCGAGCGCGAGGGGCTGCTGCGACCCGGCGGCACGATCGTCGAGCCGACGTCGGGCAACACGGGCGTCGGCCTCGCCATGGTGGCCGCGCTGCGCGGCTACCGGATGATCTTCGTGATGCCGGACAAGATGAGCCAGGAGAAGATCTCGCTCCTGCGCGCGTTCGGCGCCGAGGTGATCGTGTGCCCGACCGCGGTCGAGGCCGACTCGCCGGAGAGCTACTACTCCGTCTCCGACCGCCTGGCCGAGGAGATCCCGGGCGCCTTCAAGCCGAACCAGTACGCGAACGCCGCCAACCCCCGGGCGCACTACGACACCACCGGCCCGGAGATCTGGGAGCAGACCGGCGGCGAGCTCGACGCGCTCGTGGTGGCGGTCGGCACCGGCGGGACGATCTCGGGCTGCGCCCGCTATCTCAAGGAGCACAAGCCCGACCTGCTGGTCGTCGGCGCCGATCCCGAGGGCTCGATCTACTCCTCGGAGACCATGCACCCGTACCTGGTCGAGGGCATCGGCGAGGACTTCTGGCCCGAGACGTTCGATCCGGCGCTCGTCGACGAGTACGTGACGGTGTCCGACCGCGACTCGTTCCTGACCGCCCGGCGGATGGCGCGGGAGGAGGGGCTGCTGGTCGGCGGATCGGCGGGCACCGCGATCTGGGCGGCGCTCGAGACGGCGGGCAAGTTCGGCCGCGACGCGACGATCGTGACCCTCGTCCCCGACGGCGGGCGGGCCTACCTGAGCAAGTTCTTCAACGACAACTACATGCTCGAGTACGGCTTCCTCGAGCGCACCGCACCCGTTCCCACGGTGATCCAGGTGCTGCACGGAAAGCACGGCGCGGAGGTGCCGGAGCTGGTCACGATCGAGGCTCACCACAAGGTGGGCGAGGCCATCGAGCTGATGCAGCGCTACTCGATCTCGCAGCTGCCGGTGGTGCGGACGCAGCCGCCCGACTCGCTGGCGGACGTGGTCGGCTCGCTGCACGACCGCGGCCTGCTCGACCGCGTGTTCAAGAACCCGGACGCGCTGAACGACAACGTGGCCGAGGCGATGGGGCCGCCCCTCGCCGCCGTCGACGCGAGCGACTCGCTCGACCGCGTCTTTGCCGACCTCACCGCCGGCAGCCCGGCTGTGGTCGTCGTCCGCCACGGCCGGCCGGCGGGCATGCTCACCCGCTCCGACCTGCTCGAGTTCCTGGCCCACCGCCGAAACGGCGGGTGAGCGCGCTCCCGCTGCCGGTGCTGCGGCGCCACGCCGTCGCCGCCCAGGGCTATGCCACCCGGCGCCGTCGCGGTACCGCCGCCGACGTCGAGGCCGCCGTCACGCGCCTGTCGTGCGTGCAGCTCGACTCCATCGCCGCGGTCGCGCGCAGCCACCGGCTGACCCTGCTCTCCCGGGTGGGGGTGTACCCGCCCGGCACGGTGTCGGCGCTGCTCGGCCAGGGCCGGCTGATCGAGTACTGGGCGCACGAGGCCTGTCTGCTCCCGGTCGAGTCGTGGCCGCTGATGCGGCGGCTGATGGCACCGGCACACCCGTGGTGGGGGCCGCTGATGGAGCGCGACCCCGCCCTGCACGACCAGGTGATGGCGCGCATCCGCGAGCAGGGCGCGCTCGGCTCGCGCGACTTCGAGGGACAGGGCTCGGGCGCCGGGATGTGGGCCAACCTCAAGCCGGCCAAGCGCATGCTCGAGGCGCTCTGGAGCGCGGGCGAGGTCGTGATCGCCGGCCGGCAGGGCTTCCAGCGGCTGTACGACCTGCCCGAGCGGGTGCTGCCCGACGCCGTCCTGGGCGCGCCGGTGCCGCCGCACGACGAGGTGCTGCGGCGGCTCGTCGTGCTGGCGGTGCGCGCCCGCGGCGGCCTGACCGAGGCGGGCGTGGTCGAGCACTGGCGGCTGCGCGGCGGCACGGCCCGCATCCGGCCGCACGTCGAGGCGGCGATCGCGGCCGGCGACGTGCGCCGGGTCGCGGTGGACGACGGCGGCCCACCGGTGCTGCTGGCGGCCGACGCCGAGCCGGAGGCGGCGGCGCCCGCCGGGGCGGTGCTGCTCTCGCCCTTCGACAACCTGCTCTGGGACCGGCCGTTCGCCGAGCGCGTGCTCGGCTTCCGCCACCTGATCGAGGTCTACAAGCCCGAGCCCGAGCGCCGCTACGGCTACTACGTGCTGCCGCTGCTCGCCGGCGACCGCATCGTCGGGCGGGCCGACGTGCGCGCCAACCGCAAGGCGGGCACCCTGACGCTCAAGGCCTGGCATCCCGAGGGCCGCTTCCGCAGCACCGAGCCCCTCGAGCGGGCGTTCGTGCGGCTGGCGGGGCAGCTCGGGCTCGAGCCGCGGCACGACGGCCCCTAGCAACCGTAGGTTGACAGATGAGCGTCTGTCAACTACAGTTGCTACGTGGACACAGTCGATCTCTCCTCGCCGATGGATCCGGCCGACGGCCTGGCCGCGGTGGTGGCCCTCCGCCGCCTGGCCGAGCGGCTCGAGGCCGCGCAGGTGGAGCGGGCGCTGCGCGACGGCTGGAGCTGGACCGAGGTCGGCGAGGCGCTCGGCGTCAGCCGTCAGGCCGTCCACAAGAAGCACTCCCGGCGCCTGTCCGGCGCCGGCATCGACCTGCGGAGGCGCGATCGCTGATGTTCGCGAAGTTCACACCCGACGCCCGCCGGCTCGTGGCCGATGCACGCGGCATTGCCGGCGTGCTCGGATCGCCGACGCTCGAGGCCGAGCATTTGCTGCTGGCGCTGACCCGGCGCCCGGCCACCGCCGCGCAGCTGGTGCTCGCCGAGGCGGGGCTCGACGAGGACGCCCTCCGCGATGCGCTGGCGGCCGACTTCGAGGCCACGCTGGCCGCCGTCGGAGTGGTGGTCTCCGAGGATGACCTGGTCGCGACCGTCGACCGCACCCGCACGCCGCGATGGGGCGCATCGGCGGCGCTTGCGCTGCGCCGGGGGGCGAAGATCGCGAGCGGCCGGCACGACCGCCGCTACACCCCGGCGCACGTCGCGCTCGCGATCGTGCGTGCCCCGGCCGGGACGGTGCCGCGGGCGCTCGACCGCGCCGGCATCGACAGGGTCGAGCTCGCCGTCCGCATGGAAGCCGCCCTGTCCGCGCCGGCCGGCCACTAGACTCGCGGCCGGTGGACTTCGACACCCGCGCCATCCACGCCGGCCAGGAGCCCGACCCGCGCACCGGGGCGGTGACCGTGCCGATCTACCAGACCTCGACGTACGCCCAGAAGGCCGTCGGCGAGTTCACCTACGACTACTCGCGCACCCGCAACCCGACCCGCGACGCGCTGCAGGAGTGCCTGGCATCGCTCGAGGGTGCCCGTCACGGCTTCGCCTTCGCGTCCGGGATGGCGGCCGCGACGACGGTGATGCACCTGGTCGAGCCGAGCCGGCGGGTGGCGTCGGTGAACGATGTCTACGGCGGCACCTACCGCCTGTTCTCGAAGGTGTACGCGCCCAAGGGGTACCGGTTCACGTACCTCGCGGCCGAGCAGTGCAACACCGGGCTCGGCGCGCACCTCGGCGACGACACGGCGCTCGTGTGGCTGGAGACGCCGACCAACCCGCTGCTGAACGTGGTCGACCTGCGCGCCGCGGCGGACGCCGCCCACGCCGCCGGCGCGATCGTGGTGGTGGACAACACGTTCGCCTCGCCGTACCTGCAGCG
Organism: uncultured Actinomycetes bacterium; assembly: GCA_963843705.1. Classification (GTDB taxonomy): domain Bacteria; phylum Actinomycetota; class Thermoleophilia; order Gaiellales; family JAICJC01; genus JAICJC01. The sequence goes on along the minus strand of CAWJLQ010000005.1, from coordinate 555,546 downwards.
GCCGCTCGAGCACGGCGCCGACATCGTCGTCCACTCGACCACCAAGTACCTCGGCGGCCACTCCGACCTGGTCGGCGGGTTCGCCGCCGCGAACGACGATGCGCTGGCGGAGCGGCTCGGGTTCCTGCAGAACTCGCTCGGCGGCGTCCCCGGCCCGCTCGACGCGTGGCTCGTGCTGCGCGGGATCAAGACGCTCGGCGTGCGCATGCGGCAGCACTGCGAGAACGCGGCGAAGGTGGTCGAGTTCCTGGAGGGCCACCCGGCGGTCGAGCGGGTGCTCTACCCGGGCCTGCCCGGCCATCCCGGGCACGAGATCGCGCGGCGGCAGATGGACGGCTTCGGCGGCATGATCTCGTTCCTGGCCCGGTCCGAGGACGAGGCGGTCGCGCTGGTCGCGCGGACGAGGATCTGGACGCTGGCCGAGAGCCTGGGCGGCGTCGAGAGCCTGATCGAGCACCCCGGCCGGATGACCCACGCGTCGACGGCCGACTCGCCGTTCGCGACGCCGGCGACGCTGGTGCGGCTCTCGGTCGGGATCGAGTCGGCCTCGGACCTGATCGCCGACCTGGAGCAGGCGCTGGGGTGAGGGGTTAGGGGCCTGGCCCCGCCTTGCGGGGCCAGGCCCCGCTTCTACCCGTCGGCCGCGTCGCCCGCCAGCAGCGAGTACACGTACGCATCCCCGCGCTCGCCGTCGGGCTCCGGGCCGAGGTAGGCGCGCAGCAGCCCTTCGCGCGTGAATCCCGCCCGCTCGACCACGCGCCGGGAGGCCACGTTCGCCGGCTCGACCAGCGCCTCGATGCGGGCCACGGCCGCGCCGGCCGGCGCCCAGGCAACGAGCAGCCCCACCGCCCGCGATGCGAGCCCGCGCCGGCGCGCCCGTTCGAGCACCCAGTAGCCGACGCCGACCGTCGCGGGCTGCGGCTCGAACACGAGCCCGTCGGGATGGCCCCTCGGTGCGACGCCGGGACGCGGACGGCGGCTGAACGAGATGCAGCCGAGGGCCTCGCCCGACTCCGCGTCCGCGATCGCGAGCGACAGTCCGGCGTCGTCCTGGCGGCGGCGCCACTGCGCCTCGATCCAGCCGATCGCCTCCTCGGGCCCGAACCCCTTCCCCTCCCTGGCGCAGGCGATGTCCGTCCGTTCCCATCGCCGCAGCAGCGCGACGCCGTCGGTGAGCGGGGGATCGGGGTAGGCGAACGCCGCCGTCAGGCCGCCATGTCGTCGCGCCGCTCGCTGCGGTGCCCGCCCGACTCGTGGTCATGCTCGGCGGCGCGGCGCATCTCCGCCTCGACGGCGCGCCTGCTGACGCCGAACATCGACGCGGTGATCAGAAGCAGGATCACCGCGGCAACGGCGCCTGAGACGATGAGAAACGGATGGGCCATGGGTGCTTGGGGTGCCCTTCGCGACGACGGCGGAAACCCCTGCAGGGTAGGTTGCGGATATGTCGGTCGCGGTCAATACCCCCGCTCCGGCCTTCCGGCTGGCGGCCACCGGGGAGGAGATGGTCGGGCTCGACGACCTGCTCCGCACCGGTCCCGCGGCGGTGATGTTCGTGACCGACGACTGCCCCACGTGCGAGCTCGCGCTGCGCCGGCTGGGAGCGGTCGCGGCGGCGGTCACGGTCGTGTGCGAGGCCTCGGCGGCCGGAGCGGCGCGGCTGGCGCAGCGCACCGGCTTCGGCGGGCGGGTGCTGGCCGAGCCGGCCCCGTACGAGACCTCGCGCGCCTTCGGGCTGGAGGCGGTGCCGACCACCGTGGCGATCGCCGCAGACGGCCGCGTGACCGGCACGGTCGTCGGCTGGGATGCCGCGGCGCTCTCGCGCCTGCTCGGCGCCGACCTGCCGGACGAGCCGCCGCTGCGTAAGCCCGGCTGCGCCGCGAAGTCGACCTACGCCGCCGCCCAGCTGGCCGCCGACGCGTCCGGCGACGGCGACGACCCCGAGGCGATGTACGAGCTCGGCTGGACCGACGGCCTGCCCACCGTTGCGCCGACGCCGGAACGGGTGGCGGCGATGCTGGCCGGCCGCGACCCGCACGCCTCGCTCGGACAGGTGCCGCCGGGGATGGGGGAGGCGACGCTCGAGCGCGTGGCCGCCTGCGCCGTCCTGGCCGGGTGCAGGCCCGGGCACTTCGCCGTCGTCGAGGCGGCCGCCGCGGCCATGCTCGCGCCCGAGTTCAACCTGCACGGCCAGGCGGTGACGACGCAGCCGGCCGGGCAGATCGCCGTCGTGAACGGCCCCGTCCGCCACGCCGCCGGCCTCAACTTCGGGATGGGCGCGCTCGGCCCCGGCACCCGCGCGAACGCGACCATCGGCCGGGCGCTGCGCCTGCTGGTCTCGCTGACGGGCGAGGGCATGCCCGGGCGGCTCGACCGCTCGACGCTCGGGAATCCGGGCAAGGTGGGCATGTGTGTGGCGGAGCACGAGGGCCGAAGCCCGTGGCCGCCGCTGCACGTGGAGCGCGGCTTCGCGGCCGGCACCTCGGTGGTGACGATGTTCGCCGGCGACGCGCCGTTCTCGATCTCCGAGCACCGCAGCCGCACCCCGGAGGAGCTCGCGGCCGCCCTCGGCTGGGCGGCGGCGGCGCTGTGGGCCCCGAACTGGTGGCCGGTGGGCGCCGCCACGCTCGTCGTCATCTGCCCCGAGCACGCCGACACCCTCGCCGGCGGCGGCTGGAGCAAGGACGATGTGCGCCGGGCGATGTTCGAGGCGGTGCGGCGGCCGGCGCACGAGCTGCGCCACGGCGAGTTCACGGCCCGCGTCGCCGCGGCCGCCGACGGCGAGCCGATCCCCAAGTGGGACTCGCCGAACGACATCGTCCTCATCGTGGCGGGCGGCGAGGCGGGCCGGTTCTCGGCCGTCTTCGGCCCCTGCGTCGGCATGGACTGGACACCCATCTCCCGGGAGGTGCGATGCGATACGTGAGCCCCTACGACCCCGCGGCGCGGACGCCGGTGGAGCCGGCGCCGAGGCCGGACGCCCTGTCCGGACGCACCGTCGCGCTGCTCGACATCTCGAAGAACCGCGGCGCCGAGTTCCTCGACCGCATCGAGACGCGCATGGGCGAGCTCGGCGCCGACGTGGAGCGCTACGCCAAGCAGCTCTTCTCCCGCCCGGCGGACGGCGAGCTGATCGAGCGGATCGCCGCGCGGGCCGACGTCTGTATCGAGGCCCTGGCCGACTGAGGGTCGTGCGTGTCGTGCAGTGTGCACGACCTGGTGCGGCTCGAGGCCCGCGGAGTCGCCACGGCGGGCGTCGGCACCCTGCCGTTCGCCGACGAGGCGCTCGAGCAGGCGGCGCTGCTGGGCATGCCCGGCTACCGGATGGTGTTGATCCCCCACCCGGTGCAGCTGCTCACGGGCGCCGAGCTGGACGCGCAGGCGGACGCCGCGATGGAGCACGTGCTCGGCCGGTTGCTGGCAAATCGTTCGGGTGCTAACCTTTCGTGATCGAATGAATACGCAAGCCGAGACCCACGCTCCGCCCGACTCACCCGCCCACGCCGTCCTGCGCGACGTCCGCCGCGTGAACCGGCTCGCCCAGGCCCACGCCGACCGCATCGCCCGCCGGCACGGGATGACGATGCAGCAGTGGGAGCTCCTGCGGCGGCTGCGCTGCTCGGATGGACGCGCCGACCAGCGCGAGCTGTGCTGCAGCTTCGGCGTCACGCCCCCCACCCTGTCCGTGCTGATCGACTCGGCCGAGGACCGGGGCTGGATCCGGCGCACGCCCCACCCGGACGACCGCCGCCGGCGCCTGATCGAGCTCACGGCGGCCGGCAGGCGCCAGATCGCCGCGCTGCCGCACCTGAGCCGCGAGGTGGACTCGGCGATGACCGCGGGCTTCTCCGACCGCGAGCTCGGCCGGCTGGCGGCGCTGCTCGACCGGGCGGCGCAGAACCTGGCGGAGGCGGCCCGGTGAGCGGGGCGGCGAACGGCCGCCGCATCGTCCGCCTGTTCCGGCCGTACCGGCTGCGGCTGTCGTGGCTGCTGACCATGATCCTCATCTCGGCGGCGCTCGGCGTCGTGCCGCCGTTCCTGCTCCGCGACCTGCTGAACAACGTGCTCTCGAAGGGGCAGGCGCTCGACACCCACCGGCTCGCCGTGCTGGTGGCGGGGATGGTCGCGATCCCGATCGTGACGCAGGCGATGGGCGTCGCCCAGACCTGGCAGTCGAACCTGGTCGGCCAGCAGGTGATGCACGACCTGCGGGCCGCGGTCTACCGCCACCTGCAGCGGCTCTCGCTGGCCTTCTTCACCCGTACCCGCACGGGCGAGGTGCAGTCGCGGATCGCGAACGACATCGGCGGCGTCCAGACGGTCGTCACGACGACGGCGACGTCGGTCGTCTCCAACGTGACCACGGTCGTGACCACCTCGGCGGCGATGATCCTGCTCGACTGGCGGCTCTCGATCGCCGCGTTCGCGCTCCTGCCCGTGTTCGTGCTGATGACGCGCCGGATCGGCCAGAAGCGGCGCGCGCTCACCTCGACGATGCAGGGCACGCTGGCCGACATCTCCACGCTGGTCGAGGAGTCGCTCTCGGTGTCAGGGGTCCTGCTCGCGAAGACGATGGGCCAGACCGACGAGCTGACCGACCGGTTCGTGGCCGAGAGCCGGCTCCTGGCCGACCTCGAGCAGCGCTCGCGCATGGCCGGGCGGTGGGTGATGGGGTCGATCCAGGCGACGTTCGCGATCATGCCCGCGGTCATGTACGGCGTCGCCGGCTACCTGCTCTCGAGCGGCGGCCCGTCGATCTCGATCGGCACGCTGGTCGCGTTCACGACCCTGCAGACGCGGCTGTTCTTCCCGATCTCGTCGCTGCTCTCGGTGCAGACCGACGTGCAGTCGTCGCTCGCCCTCTTCGACCGCGTGTTCGAGTACCTCGACCTGCCGGTCGACATCGACGAGCGCCCGGACGCAGTCGCGCTCGACCGCTCCCGTGTGGCGGGACGCGTCGAGTTCCACGACGTCAGCTTCGGGTACGACCCGGACGCGGCGGCGATGCTGGAGGGGATCTCGTTCGTGGCCGACCCCGGCAGCAAGGTGGCGATCGTGGGCGAGACCGGGTCGGGCAAGACCACCCTGGGCTACCTGGTGGCGCGGCTCTACGACGTCGGCTCCGGCGCGGTCACGATCGACGGGACGGACGTGCGCGACCTCACCTTCGACTCGCTCCGCAGCATCGTCGGGGTCGTCTCGCAGGAGACGTACCTCTTCCACGGCAGCGTGCGCGAGAACCTGGCCTTCGCCCGGCCGGGAGCGACCGACGCGGAGGTCGTGGCGGCGGCGCGGGCGGCCCAGATCGACGAGCACCTGCGCTCGCTCCCCGACGGCTACGACACCGTTGTCGGCGAGCGCGGCTATCGCTTCTCCGGCGGCGAGAAGCAGCGCTTGGCGATCGCCCGCGCCGTGCTCCGCGACCCGCCGGTGCTGGTGCTGGACGAGGCCACGAGCTCGCTCGACGTCGAGACCGAGCGGGCCGTCCAGGAGGCGCTGGACGACCTCAGTGCGGGCCGGACGAGCATCGTCATCGCCCACCGGCTCTCCACCATCCGCGACGCCGACCTGATCATCGTGCTCGACGCCGGCCGCGTCGTCGAGCGCGGCACGCACGCCGAGCTGGTGGCCATGGGCGGCCGCTATGCGGCGCTGGTCGAGCGCGACGCCGTCGTCGCGTAGCCCTTCGGGCGGGCCGCGGGCAGGAGGATGACGAGCGCGGCGATGACGCCGAGGCCGGCGCACGCCGCCCAGAGGCTGCCGGGGCTCGCGGCGAAGAGCGCGGTGCCCGCCGCCGGGCCGAGGACGAGTGCGAGCCCGAACGTCATGCCGAACGCGCCCGCGTAGCGGCCGCGCATGTGCGGCGGCGAGAGGTCGGCCACGTAGGCGGCGGAGACGGGGGCCGTCGCGATCTCGCCCAGCGTCCACGCCACGACCGTCGCGGCCAGGGCGGCGGTCGAGGTGACGAGTCCCGTCGCCGCGAATCCGGCGCCGGTGAGGACGAGGCCGCACGCGATCACCCGCCGCGCCGGGAACTTCCGCGTGATCGCCGACGAGGGCAGCTCGACGAGCGTCACGATGAGCCCGTTCAGCGAGATCAGGCCTCCGTATATTGCGGTCGAGTGGCCGTCGGCGACGACCTGCAGCGGCAGGGCCGCCTCCTGCTGGAAGTAGACGAGCGCGCCGGCGAACGAGGCCGCGAGCAGGAGCAGGAACGGGGTGTCGGAGAGGACGGTGCGCAGGAGCGAGGCGGGCGCGGCGGTGGCGTCCGCCTGGGTGTGCAGCCCGCGTGTGCGCCGGGGCAGGACGGTGAGCGCCATCAGTCCGAAGGCGGCCGACGTGACGGCGTCGCCGACGAAGACGAGCACGAACGCGTGCTCGGCCAGCAGCCCCGCCACCGCCGGACCGGCGGCGAAGCCGAGGTTGATCGCGAGCCGGTAGGCGGCGAACGCGGTCAGCCGCCGTCCGGCCGGGACGAGGTCGGCGAGCAGGGCGGACGAGGCGGGCCGGTACGCCTCCGTGCACAGGCCCGCAAGGGCGGTCAACGGCAGGATGACGGTGAGCCCCGACGCCTGCGAGAGCGCGAGCATCACGATCGCCGACGAGAACATCGACGCCGCGATCGTCTCCCGCCGCCCGATCCGGTCGGCCAGGTGGCCGCCCGCGGCCGATGCGGTCATGCTGCCGATCCCGTAGGCACCCACGGCGACACCGGCCTGTGAGGGGGTGTAGCCCCGGTGGGTCAGGTACAGGACCAGGAACGGCAGCACGAAGCTGCCGAAGCGGTTCACGAACGACCCCGCGAGCAGGAGCCACACCGGGCGTGGCATCCACCGCAGGTCGGCGCGCAGGCTGGAGGTCGGCGCGTCCACGGGCCTGCCATCCTATGCGGGTGCCCCAGACGCATCGCTACGGCCCCGACCCGAGCCAGGTGGCCGACCTGCACCTGCCCGGCGGCGCGGGGCCGTGGCCGGTGGCGGTCGTGATCCACGGCGGCTACTGGCGGGTGCGCTACGACCGCACGCTCATGGATCCGGTCTGCGTCGACCTGGCCGCCCACGGCTGGGCGGCCTGGAACCTGGAGTACCGCCGCATCGGGCCGGGCGGCACCGGCGGCTGGCCGCAGACGTTCGACGACGTGGCGGCCGCCATCGATCACTTGGCGTGCGCCGACGCGCCAATTGACCGAGCCGGCGTCGTCGCAATTGGCCATTCGGCAGGCGGCCAGTTGGCGCTGTGGGCGGCCGCACGACGTCAATATCAGGTCCCCGTCTATGCGGCGGTGGGCCAGGCGGCCGTGAGCGATCTGCGCGCCGCCGCCCGCCTGCGCCTGAGCGACGGCGCGGCGATCGAGCTCCTCGGCGGGACGCCCGACGAGGTGCCCGAGCGCTACGCGGCGGCCTCGCCGGCGGAGCGGCTGCCGTTCGGCGTCCCCGTGCTGCTCGTGCACGGCGCGCGCGACGACACCGTCCCGGTCGAGTTCAGCGTCGACCTGCACGCCGCGGCCGCCGCGGCGGGCGACGTCTGCGACCTCGTCGTGGGCGAGCGCGACGGCCACTTCGAGCACATCGATCCGGAGTCGTCGGCGTGGGCTACGGTGCGCGCGTGGCTTCGCGACCGCTGACGCGCGCGCAGGCGCTCGAGCTCGACCGCGCCGACCCGCTGGTCGGGTTCCGGGAGCGGTTCGAGCTCGGCGACGGCGACCGCATCTACGTCGACGGCAACTCGCTTGGCCGCCTCTCCGCCGACGCCCGCCACGCCCTGGAGGCGACGATCGACGAGTGGAGCGCTCGCCTCGTCGCCGGCTGGCACGACTGGGTTGACCTCCCCATCGCCGTCGGCGACGAGCTGGGCGCGGCCGCACTCGGCGCAGCGCCGGGCCAGGTGCTGGCGTGCGACTCGACCACCGTCAACCTCTACAAGCTCGCCGGCGCGGCCCTGGCGGCGCGGCCGGGCGCGATCGTCGTGCCGGCCGACGACTTCCCGACCGACCGCTACGTCCTCGAGGGTCTGGCCGCCGCACACGGGCGAGAGCTGCGGCTGCTGGCGAGCGACCCGGTGGACGGGCCGCAGCCCGATGCGGTCGCCGAGGCGGCCGACGGCGCCGCTCTGGTCGTCCTCTCGCACGTGAACTACCGCTCCGGCGCGCTCGCCGACATGCACGCGATCACGCGGGCCGTGCAGGAGGTCGGGGCGTTCGTGGTCTGGGATCTGTGCCATTCGGCGGGCGCGGTCGAGGTGGCGCTCGACGACGCCGGCGCCGACATGGCCGTCGGCTGCACCTACAAGTACCTGAACGCCGGCCCGGGCTCGCCCGCCTTCCTCTACGTCGCCCGCCGCCACCACTTCGACCTGCGCTCGCCCATCCAGGGCTGGTTCTCGCAGGCCGACCAGTTCGCGATGGGGCCGCACTACCGGCCGGTCGCGGGCATCGGCCGCTTCATGGCCGGGACGCCGCCCGTGCTCGGGCTCGCCGCGGTGCGGGCAGGAGCGGCGATGCTGGCCGAGGCGGGCGTCGCCTCCGTGCGGCGCAAGGCGGCCGACCTGACGGGGTTCGCGATCGACCTGCACGACGCCCGCCTGGCCGGGCTCGGCTTCACGCTCGGCACCCCGCGCGACCCGGCCCGCCGCGGGGCGCACGTCTCGCTGCGCCATCCCGACGGGTGGCGGATCTGCCGGGCGCTGATCGAGCGTCGCAACGTCGTGCCCGACTTCCGCCATCCCGACAGCATCCGCCTCGGACTGCCGCCCCTCTACACCCGCTTCGTGGACGTCTGGGACGCGGTCGACCGCCTGGAGACGCTGGTCGACGAGGGCCTGCACGAGCGTATGCCCGCCGAGGCCGGACGCGTCACCTGACGCTTCGGCCGGCGTCGAAGCGTCCCGGGGGTAGCCTGCGGGCATGGCCGGCGACGCCGACATCGCGAGTACCGCGGCGCTGCTCGGAGACGGCACGCGAGCGCGTATCCTCGCCGCGCTCGGCGACGGCCGGGCGCTCGCCGCCAGCGTGCTCGCCGGCGAGGCCGGCGTCGCGGCGTCCACGGCGAGCGCGCATCTGGGGAGGATGCTCGACGGCGGCCTCCTCACGGTCGAGTGCCACGGCCGCCACCGCTACTACCGCCTGGCCGGTGCGGACGTCGCCCGGATGCTCGAGGCGATGGCGTGCGTCTCGCCGCCGGCGCCGGTGACATCGCTCCGTGAGGGCACGCGCGCGAACGCGTTGCGCACGGCGCGGACATGCTACGACCACCTGGCCGGGCGCCTGGGCACTGACATCATGGCGGCCATGATCGCAGGCGACCTGATATCGGGTGGAGATGGACGGTTCGACCCGCGGTCAGCCCGCAGCGACCGCCTGTCTGGACGCGGCCATGACCTCGACTACCGGCTCACCCCGACGGGTGTCCATACGCTCGACGAACTGGGCGTCAGGCTCCCGGACACCGGCCGCAGGCCGCTGATCGGGTACTGCATCGACTGGAGCGAACAGCGCCACCACCTCTCCGGCGCCGTGGGAGCCGCGCTGCTCGATCGGGCCCTCGATCTGGGCTGGATCATTCGCCGGCCCGCCGGAAGGGCCGTGTGGCTCTCTGAAGAGGGGGCGTCCGGGCTCGAGGCCGTGTTCGGCCTCGCGGTCGACCCGGATTGGGTGCAGCGGCCGGCCCGCGCCCGCGGGGCCGCGTGAGCTACGCGCCCTGCTCCCGCGGCGTGATGGCGGCGAGCAGCCTGCCCACCGCCTCGCGCTGCTTCTGATCGAGCGGGGTTGCGGCCCCCTCGAGCTGTCCGACGAGCGACTCGAGGTCGCGCGAGATCAGGTTCACGCCCTCGCGCGTCGCGACGACGGTCACGCTGCGGCGGTCGGCGTGGGGCTTCCGGATCCGGCGTGCCAGCCGGCGCGCCTCCAGCCGGTCGACCAGCTTGGTCACGCTCCCGCTCGTGATCGCGAGGCGCGCCCCCAGCTGCCCCGGCGTGAGCCCGTCGCGGTGGTGGACGAGGTGCTGCAGCCCGGCGTACTCGGCGCTCGTCATGTTCGCCTTGGCCCTGTAGGGGGCGGTCATCTGCTGCGCGGCGAGCAGGATTTGATGGAGAAATGGGGCGATGTCGGCGCTCATCGGTGGGGCGATTCTACCGAGTGAGCCCGGGTGGCTGCGGGCGGAAGGGCCGGGCGGCGTCCCTCACATGAGAGTGGCGCGGTGCAGCAGGCCGAACTACGCCGCGTCCGCCAGGCCCCGCACCAGGGGGTCGATCTCGGCCGCCGGCACCGGCCGGCTGAACAGGTAGCCCTGCCCGAGGGGGCAGCCATGCTCGATCAGGAAGGCGCGCTGCTCCTCGGTCTCGATGCCCTCGGCCATGGGCTGCAGGCCGAGGCCGTCGGCGAGCCTGATGATCGACGAGACGAGCACGCCCGCGCCGTGGTCGTCCGGGATGTCCGAGACGAACGAGCGGTCGATCTTGAGCGTCGTCACCGTCATCTGGCTCAGGCGCGCGAGCGACGAGTGGCCGGTGCCGAAATCGTCAATTGCGAGGCGCAGGCCGCGGCGTTGGAGCTCGGCCATGACGGGCTCGTTCCGCCGGGGGGCGTTCATGAACGCCGACTCGGTGATCTCGATCATCATCCGGTCGGGTGCAAGGCCGAACGACTCGATCGTGCGCAGCACCTCGCGCATCGCCGTCGGCTCCCAGAACGCCGGCGGCAGGTTGACGCCGACGTACAGGTCGAGCCCGGCGTCGCGCCAGGCGCGGCTCTGCCGGCACGCCTCGGCGATCACCCACTCGGAGATCGCGCCGATCAGGCCCGTCCGCTCGGCGAGCGGGATGAAGTCGCCGGGCATCACCAGCTTCGCCCCGTCCTGCCAGCGCACGAGCGCCTCGACGCCGACGATCGCGCGCGACTCGAGCTCGACCAGCGGCTGGTAGTGGAGCACGAGCCGCCCCTCGTCGATCGCGCGCCGCAGCCGCCCGGTCATCGCCAGCTGCTCGAGTCCGACCTCGGACGCCGGCGTGTAGCGGTGCTGACCGTCCCGGCCGGTCTCCTTGGCCCGGTAGAGGGCGGTGTCGGCGTGGCGGAGCAGATCGGAGGGTCGGCGGGCGTCGGCGGGGCACACGCTGATGCCGACGCTCCCGCAGGTGTAGATCTCGGTGCCGGAGAGCTCGGAGTGGACGCGCAGCGCGGCGCGCACGCGCCCCGCCATGGCTTCGGCGATCGCGCCCGCGTCGGCCGGGTCGAGGCCGGCGAGCAGGATCGCGAACTCGTCGCCGCCCAGACGCGCGACGGTGCCGGTCTCCGCGACCGCCTCGCCGAGACGGCCGGCGATCTCGAGCAGGAGCGTGTCGCCGGCGGCGTGGCCGAGGCTGTCGTTCACGAGCTTGAAGTCGTCCAGGTCGCAGAGCAGGACGGCGACCGCCCCGCCGGTCGTCTCGGCCCGGGCGACGGCGCGCTGGAGGTGCTCCTGGAACATCGCCCGGTTGGGCAGGCCGGTCAGCGGGTCGTGCAGCGCGACGTGGGCGAGCCGCTCCTCGGCGGCGCGGTTCGCCGTGACGTCGAGCAGGTAGCCCTGCCGGCACGGCTCGGCCGGATCGCCCACCGGGTACGACTCGTCCAGCACCCACACGACGCTGCCGTCGGGGCGCACGATCCGGTACTCGGCGGAGTGGCGCTCGCCGGCGGCGGTCGCGGCTGCGAGGCCCTCGAGCACCCGTGCCCGGTCCTCGGGGTGGATGACCGCTGCCAGCGCGGCCGGGTCGGCCGGCCACTCGGCCGCCGGGCGGCCGCTGATCGCCTCGATCGCGGGGCTGCGGTAGCGCCCCGCGGGGGGCTCGCCGAGGGCGTTCACGTAGATCCCGAGCGGCAGCTCCTCGACCAGCCTGCGGTAGCGCGCTTCCGCCTCGCGCAGCCGCGCCTCCGACTCGTGCAGCGCCTGCTCGGCGCGCTTGCGGTCGGTGATGTCGAGGATCACGCCCTGGATCTCGGTCGGCTTGCCCTCGTCGTCGCGGACGACGGCGGTCTGATCGTGGAACCAGCGCTCGCGGCCGTCGGCGGCGATCAGCCGGTACTCGTCGTGGTAGGACGTCCCCGCCGCGAACGCGGCGCGGTAGGCCTCGATCGCGTGGTCGCGGTCGTCGGGATGCACCCGCACCGACCACCCGTCCGTGCCGTCCATCCACTGCGCGACCGAGACTCCGGAGAGCTCCTCGAGCTGCGGGCTCACGTAGATCGGGTCGCCCGTGCCGACACGGTCGACGTAGGTGATCGCGGGCATCTGCTCGACCAGCGCCTGGAACCGGCGCAGCGACTCCGACACCTCGCGGTGGAGCGTCGCGTTCCGCACAGCCTCGCCCACGATCTCGCCGAGCATGCGCCAGAAGCTCATCCCGCCCGAGGCGATGTCCGCCTGAGCGGCGCCCGCGACCTGCACGACGCCGATGGACTCGCCCGCGCAGACGACCGGGACCAGGAACTCCGCTCCGGCCGACCGTGGCCGGCGCTCGGCCATCACGGCCTGCCAGTCGGCGTCGGCAGCGCGCGACTCGGGCCGATCCCCGCCGAGCGCGCGGAGGCGGTCGGTGCCCGGTTCGGTCAGCCAGATCCGCGCCCGCCCGTCGATCAGCGCCGGGGCATGGGCTTCGAAGCGGCGCGCGACCTCGTCGGGGTCGAGCGTCTGGAGGAGCACGCGCGCGAGTGCGAGCAGCGCAGGTTGACGGCCGGGGGGCGCCACGGCCGAGTCATCGACCGCGCGCATGCCGCGCTTGAGCGTTATCCCTGCAGATCGGCGGTGTCCGGCGCCTCGGGCATGCGCCGGCCGGCCCACGGCAGCCAGTCGTCGCCGCGGCACATCGGGCACACCGGCAGCGTCCGCCGCACCGTGACGCCGTAGCCGCAGTCGGCGCAGTGGAAGTCGCCGCGCGCGGCCGCGCCGGCCTCGAGACCCGCCCGCATGCCGGCGGAGTGGATGATGGCAACGCCCACGTGTCGTCTCCCCCAAGATGGAACCCCGGACCGCCGCAGCGGTCCCCTGCCGCTCACCGTACCGGCCACCGATCCGCCGCGCCTACCCCGCGCGGGGGGTCGTGCGCTACTTCTTCGCGGCCTCGTAGTAGGGGTTCGTCCCGGAGGCGTGGTCGGTCACGTCGATCACGCGGGTGATCGCGGGCACGGCCTCGCGCAGCGCCACCTCGATCCCCTGCCGAAGCGTCACCGACACCATGCCGCAGCCGACGCAGCCGCCGCCCAGGCGCAGGTAGGCGGTGTCCGCCTCGACGGCGACCAGCTCGGCGCTGCCGCCGTGGGCGGCGATGGCCGGGTTGATCTGCTCGTCGAGCACCCGGATGAGCCGCTGGGCGAGGTCACCGGAGACGTCGGCCGGCGGGTGTGTCCCCGGGCCGGGGCCGGGAGGGGTGCGGTTCTGGATGACGAGCCCGCCGGTGGCCAGGTCGCCCTGCCGGTCGAGCGTCGCACCGCGCAGGGCCTCGACGCTGCCGGCCGGGATGACGACGGCGATCGGGCCGAGATCCTGGATGTGCGCGTCGGCGGGCGCGTCCTCGAGCGGCTGCAGCGAGAGGTCGTAGGCGTACTCGCCCGCGGCGACGCCCGTCACCTCGACCCAGAGCGCGTAGCGCCCGGGATCGGTCTCGCGTGAGCGCACCATGACGGTCTTCTCGACGGCGGCGCCGGTGACGTGGAGCACGGTCTCCATGCACGTAGGGTACCGGCGTGCCGCGCGTGCTCCTGCTCCTGCCGACGGCCAGCTACCGGGCGGAGGACTTCCTGGCCGCCGCCGCTGCCGTGGGCGCCGAGGTGGTGGTGGCGTCCGACCGCCGCCAGGCGCTGCACCGCTCGATGGAGGATCGCGCGCTCGCGGTCGACCTGCGCCGTCCGGAGCGGGCGGCGGCCGCGATCGCCGCGCTGGCGGAGCGCGCGCCGCTGGACGCGGTGGTGGCCGTGGACGACGGCGGCGTCGTGGCGGCGGCGCTCGCGAGCGAGCGGCTGGGCCTGCCGCACAACCCGCCCGCCGCCGCAGCGGCGACCCGCGACAAGGGCGCGATGCGGCGCGCGTTCGCCGCCGCCGGTGTGCCCCAGCCCGGGTTCACCCTGCTCGCGCCCGGCGACGACGCCGGCGCGGTGCCGCTGCCGGCGGTGCTGAAGCCCGTGGCGCTCTCGGGCAGCCGCGGCGTGATCCGGGCAGACGACCCCGCCGCCGCCCGCCGGGCCGAGGCCCGCATCCGCGCCATCCTGCGCTCCGCCGGAGAAGACGCCGCCGGCCCGCTCCTGGCCGAGCGCTACGTGCCCGGCGCAGAGGTGGCGGTCGAGGCGCTCCTGCGCGGAGGGACGCTCGAGGTGCTGGCGGCCTTCGACAAGCCGGACCCGCTCGAGGGGCCGTTCTTCGAGGAGACGATCTATGTCACGCCCTCCCGGCAGCCCGCCGCGGCGCTGGCCCGCGTCGAGGGGGCGGCGGCCGCCGCGGCGGCGGCGCTCGGGCTGCGGGAAGGGGCGGTGCACGCCGAGCTGCGGGTCGACGGCGACACGGTGACGGTGCTCGAGCTGGCCGCGCGCTCGATCGGCGGCCTGTGCTCGCGTGCGCTGCGCTTCGGGGCCGGGATCAGCCTGGAGGAGGTGATCCTGCGCCATGCGCTCGGCCTCCCCCTCGGCGAGCACGGCCGCGAGCGCTCCGCCTCCGGCGTGATGATGCTGCCCATCGCCGCCGCCGGCACGCTGCTGGCCGTCGAGGGGCTCGACGAGGCCCGCGCCGTGCCGGGGATCGAGGACGTGCGCATCACCATCCCGCGCGGGCGCGAGGTGGTGCCGCTGCCCGAGGGCGACCGCTACCTGGGCTTCGCCTTCGCCCGGGCGGACGCGCCGGAACGGGTCGAGGCCGCGCTGCGCGCGGCGCACCAGGCGCTTCGCGTCGTCGTCGGCTGACGTATCCTCCTGCGCTCGTGCCGCCAATTCAGCCCGACATCGTCCGCCGCCAGGCCGCCATCGGCTGGGTCGCGCTCTCGCCCGACGGCGCCCGCGCCGTCCACACCCGCCGCACCGTCGCCGGCGACCGCTACCAGACCGACCTCTGGCTCGTCCCCTACGCCGGCGGCCGGCCGCGCCGGCTGACGAGCGGCCGCTGGACCGACGCCGCGCCGGCGTGGTCGCCGGACGGGAGCACGGTCGCCTTCACCAGCGACCGCGGCGGCGGGGACGCCGAGGCGGCGCTCCACCTGATCCGGCCCGACGGCGGCGAGGCCGAGCGCGTGTGCGGCGCGCCCCACGGCGGAGCCGGCGCACCGGTGTGGTCACCTGATGGACGCCGGATCGCGTTCGCGGCGAAGGCCGGCCCGCCACGCTTCTGGGCCGGCGATCCCAAGCGGCGCACGGCCCGCGTCATCCGCACCGTCGACTGGCGCGACGACGAGGGCGAGCGCGAGTACCGCACCCACCTCTTCGTCGTCGCCGCCCGCCCCGGCGCCCGGCCCGTGCAGGTCACGACGGGCGACCTCGACGTCGCCGACGTCGCCTGGCATCCCGACGGTGAGCGGATCGCCTTCGCCGCGGCCACCGGGGACGACGCCGACCTGCGCCCGAAGCCTGCAATCTTCTCCGTGCGCGCCCGTGCGGGCGCGCACGTACGAGCGATCGTGCGCCTGGCCGGGATGGCCCGGCTGCCCTCCTGGTCGCCCGACGGCCGCCTGCTCGCGTTCGTGGGCACCGACCTGCCCGGCGCGCCCGACCACGCCGAGCCCGAGCTCTTCGTCTGGGACGGCGCGCACGCCCGCAGCCTCACCGGCGCGCTCGACCTGCCGGTGATGGTCGCGTTCGGATCCGACCTGCACGACTGGCTGGGGCCGGAGCAGGGCCCGCCGCTCTGGGACGGGCCGGCGCTCGTCGTTCCCGTCAACCGGCGCGGCCGCGACGAGGTGTGGCGGGTGCCGCTCGAGGGCGACCCGCACCCGCTCACCGCCGGCGACACCAGCCTCTCGGCCATCGCCGTGGCGGCCGGACGGGTGGTGGCGACGATCACGGACGACGCCTACCCGCCCGAGGTGTGCGCCGTCGAGCCCGGCGGGCTGCGCCGCCTCACGCGCCACGGCGGCGCGTGGCTGCGGGGGCGCGAGGCGCCGGTCGTGCGCGAGGTGGACGCGGGCGGCATCCCGTCCTTCCTCTACGAGCCGGCGGGCGCCGATGGGCGCACGGCGCTCGTGCTGGCGCCGCACGGCGGGCCCTACGGCGCCCATGCGCCGACGCCGGAGCTCGACACCTGGCTGCTGACGTCGCTCGGCTACCGCGTGCTCGCCCCCAACATCCGCGGCTCGTCCGGCTACGGGCGGGCGTGGGTCGAGGCCATCCAGGGCCGCTGGGGCGGGCCCGACGCCGACGACCTGAACGCCGCCCTCGAATGGGCGGTGCGGCGGCGCCTGGCCGATCCGAAGCGGATCGCCGTCATGGGCCTCTCCTACGGCGGCTGGGCGGCCAACTGGCTGGCGGGGACGAGCCGGCGGTTCGCGTGCGTCATCTCCGAGAACGGCGTCGCCAGCATGGTGACGGCCCACGCGGCGTCGGCGATCGGACCCGGCTACGACCGCGACATCGGCTACGGGCCCGTGTACGAGCACGAGCAGGCGCTGTGGGCGGCGTCGCCGCTGCGCCACGTCCGCCACATCACGGCGCCCGTGCTGATGCTCCAGGGCGAGGCCGACCGGGTGTGTCCCCTCGACGACACGTGGTCGCTGTTCGTGGCGCTGCGCGAGCTGGGCCGCGACGTCGAGATGGTGCTCTACCCCGACGAGCACCACGTGATGATGGCCACCGCCCGCCCCGACCGCCGCATCGACCGCATGCAGCGCGTCGTCGACTTCCTGGCCCGGCACTGCCCGGCGTGAATACCCGGTGCCAGGCACCGGTATTCACGTGTGCGCTCGGCCCTTGACCAGCAGGGCGGCGCCCAGGGCGCCGGAGAGGTCGCCCAGCGCCGCCAAGTGCACGGACGGCGGGCGGGTGTCGACGAAGAGGTGGGGGTGCATGGCCGTGGTGATGCGCTCGACGTAGGGGTCGCCGAGGCGGGTGCCGAGGCCGCCGCCGATCACGACCGCCTCGACGTCGAGCAGGTTCACGGCCGAGGCGATGCCGGCGCCGAGCGCGTGCACGGCCCGCTCGATCAGCTCGTGGGCGAGCTTGTCGCCGTCGTCGAGCGCGTCCGCCCACACCCCGCTGGTGAGCGCGGGCCGGCCCTTCTTCTCCATGATCTTGAAGAGGTGCGTCTTCTCGCCGTGCTTGTGCCGCTCGCGGGCCTCGAGCTCCATCGCCCGGCGGCCGGCATAGGCCTCCATGCAGCCCACCCGCCCGCAGGTGCACCTCGCGCCGTTGCGGCGCACGACCATGTGGCCGATCTCGCCGGCGGCGCCGCGGCCGTGCCACGGCCGCCCGTTCAGGATCACGCCGCCGCCGACGCCGGTGCCCCAGAACACGCCCAGCAGGCTCCGGTACGGCTGGCCCGCTCCCAGCCGGAACTCGGCCGCCGTCGCCACGCGCACGTCGTTCCCGATGGCGATCGACGTGCCGAGCTCCTGCTCGAGCAGCTTGCGCACCTCGACCGTGCGCGTCCAGTCGGGGACGACATTGAAGGCGTTCGTGACGGTGCCCGCGTCGTTGTCGGCGTCGCCCGGCGAGCCGATGCCGACGCCGTCGAGCGCCGACGTCTCGATGCCGGCCTGCCCGGCCGCCGCGCGCAGCGCCCCCGCCATCGCCTCGAGCACGCCCTCGGGGCCGCCGTCCTTCGGGGTCGGCACCCGCTCCTGGCCGCGCACGTCGTTGCGCGCGCCGACGACTGCGGCCTGGATCTTCGTCCCGCCGAGATCGATGCCGCCGCGCAGTCCCATCGGCCGTAGTGTGTCATCTCACGGGCCACCCGCGCACATCCCGTTTTCGGTAACCTCGCCGACCGTGACCGCCGATGCCGTCATCCGCGCCGTGGACGAGCACGGGCTGCGCCTGGTGCGGTTCCTCTACTGCGACAACGGCGGCACCATCCGCGGCAAGGCGTCCAGCCGCCACGGCCTCGAGGGCCGGATCGCGAGTGGCATCGGCCTCACCGTCGCCATGCAGGCGATGAACAGCCTCGACCAGCTGCAGCCGGTGCCGGACATGGGGCCCGTCGGCGAGGTGCGGCTGGTGCCCGATCCGGACACCTTCCGGGTGCTCCCGTACGCGCCGCAGACGGGAGCGATGTTCGTCGACATGATCGGTCTCGACGGCAACCCCGCGCCGGTGTGCCAGCGCTCGTTCCTGAAGCGCATGTGCGACCGCCTGGCCGCGCACGGCCTGCGCATCGAGATCTCCTTCGAGAACGAGTTCTCGCTCGCCAGGGAGGTCGACGGCGGCTACGAGCCGGTGGACCAGAGCCTGTGCTTCTCGACGATCGGGATGACCGCCGCCCAGGACGTGATCGACGACCTCGTCGGCGCCCTCGATGCGCAGGGAATCGTGCTCGAGCAGTACTACGCCGAGCTCGGCCACGGCCAGCACGAGATCTCGACCGGGCACGCGCCGGCGCTCGAGGCCGTCGACGACCAGATCTTCACGCGCGAGACCATCCGCGCCGTCGCCTCGGCGCACGGCCTGGTGGCGTCGCTCGCCCCCAAGCCGTGGCCGCAGAACGCCGGCAACGGCTGCCACATCCACTTCTCGCTGTGGGAGGGCGACCGCAACCGCTTCCACGACCCGGACGGGCCCGGCTGCCTCTCGGCCGAGGCGCTCGCGTTCATCGCCGGCCTGCTCGAGCACCTGCCCGGTCTGTGCGGCCTGACCGTGCCGAGCTTCAACTCCTACCACCGCATCCTGCCGCACTACTGGGCCGGCGCGTTCACCTGTTGGGGGCTCGACAACCGCGAGGCGCCGGTGCGGGTGCCGTCGCTCTACGCCGGGCGCGAGGAGGCCTCGACGAACGCCGAGCTGAAGGCCGCCGACGCGAGCTGCAACCCCTACCTGGCGGTGGGAGGGCTGATCGCGGCCGGCCTCGACGGCATCGAGCGCGGCCTGGAGCCGCCCGACCCGGTGCAGGTCGACCCGGCCACGCTGCCCGAGGCCAGGCGGGCCGCCAGGGGGATCCGGCCGCTCCCGTCCAGCCAGCGCGACGCGCTCGACGCGCTCGCGGCCGACGACGTGCTGACGGGCGCGATGGGCGACGTGCTCGCGACCTCCTACCTGGCGGTGCGGCGCTCGGAGTGGGAGGCGTACTCCGCCGAGGACGAGCGGTTCGAGCAGCGGGGGCACTTCCAGAAGTACTGAACGGAGGCGGCGTGAGGGCGAGGCGGGCGGTGACACGGCGGGCGGTGCTCGCGGGCGGCGCCGGCGCGGCGGCCGTCGCCGCCGCGGCCGTCGCGGGCGTGCGCCCCAACCGGCGCTGGCTGAAGGACGAGTATCACCACTGGTTCGGGCCGCACGCCCACATCCCGTCGGCGCCCGAGGGCGTCGTCCGCCTGGAGCACGTCTACTCGCACGCCCGTGGGCGCACCGTCGACCTGTTCACGGCCGTGCCGCACGGCTACGGTGACGGCAGGCGGCTGCCGGTGTGCCTCGTCCTGCACGGCGTCAGCGGCCGGCCGTCCGACTACCGGGGTTTCGCGCCTCGGCCGCTTCCTGACGGCGGCCGTGCGGGCCGGCGCGCCCCCGTTCGTGCTCGCCGGCGCAGACGGCGGAGTGCTGTACTGGGAGCCCGATCCGTCGGGCTCCGACGACCCGCAGCGGATGGTGACCGAGGAGCTGCCGCGGTGGCTCGAGGCGCGCGGGTTCGACCCTCGCCGGCCGGTGGCCTGGGGCTGGTCGATGGGCGGCTACGGCGTCCTGCGGCTCGGCGAGGTGCGGCCCGGCTGGCTGCGGGCGGTGGCGGCGTTCAGCCCCGACGTCACCCACAGCCCCGCGCTCGTGGCCGACGACGCCGTCTACGGCGCGACGCCGCTCGGCGTCTGGTGCGGCCGCTCCGACCCGCTGTACGCCGACATCCGCGCCTTCGTCGCGAAGCTGCCGCGGCGGCCGCAGGTGCTCTCCTACGGCGACGGCGCCCATACCCGCGCCTACTGGGACGGCGTCACGCTGCCGGCGTTCGCGTTCCTGGGCGATGCAATTCGGGAAGGAGGTGTGGTATGACCGCTACCGCCACCCGGAGAGGTGAAACGCCTGCAAACCGTTACTCCCGGGAGTTGCGCGGCGGCGCTCCTGCGATGACAATCGGTACATGAGTGAGGCGCCTGACGCGCGCGTGCGGTTCTCTCGCCTCGGCGTGCGCGTGCTCGCGGCCGGGATGCTGGTCGGGAGCGTGGCTGCGGTTGCGTCGATCGTCACCCACCTGCCCTGGAGCAGCGACTCCTCGTCGGGCACGACGGCTCCGCCGGCCACCGCCCCGGCCAGCCCGTGGGGCGCCGTACAGGCCGGCTACCGCCAGATCGACGCCCCCGTGCCGGCGGCGCTCCGCCGGCTGCCGGTGAAGGTGAAGCTCCCGGCCGCTGCCGGCCGCCCCGCCGGGATCTACCAGGCGGCGAAGAGCGTGCGCGTCCGCTACCCGAGCGGTTCCCGCTACGGCGTGTACCTGCTCACGGTGTGGGCGCCGGGGAGCGGTGCCCCGGCGCGGACGATCGCGCATCTGGCCAAGTCGTGCCACGTCTGCACGCACAACCGGCTCGTGCGGCTGGCGCGGGGCGTCTCCGGGGCGATCCGCGCGGGCGGCGGCGGCCCCAGCGTCGTCACGTGGCGCCAGGGCGGCCGGACGTTCGAGGTGCGCGGCCCGGCCGCGAGCTTCACCAACCTCCGCGCCGTGGCCGCGGCGCGCGCGATCGCGCGCGCCAACACCTAGATGGTTGATTCCGAATCCGCGTGATGTCCAAGGCGCAAGCCGGAGGCTCCCACCGGGGTGCGAACCGAGCAGCGCAAGGACGCAGGGAGCGTCCATACCGGTGCTGTATGGGCGCGACCGAGAAGCGTGCAAGCGCGTACGCGCTTGCACGCGGTCTGAGGGGTGTGCGATGACGCAGACCCCCAAGCGCGATGCGGCGGTTCAAGCGGTCAAGGGCGAATGCCCTTGACCGCGGTCCGAGGCGTCTGCGATCACGCAGACGCCGAGGCGCAGCCCCACCAGCGCCACGCCCTGCGGCGAACCGTCCATGCGTCCAGGCTCGCGTCGAATTCGGAGTCAACCATCTAGTCGACCAGCTGGACGAAGGCGATCAGGTTGCCCTCGGCGTCGATGAGCGTCGCCTTGCGGCCGGCGGGCATGACGTCGATCGCGGCCGGCTCGATCCCGTGCTCCGACCAGCCCGCGAGCAGCGAGTCGAGATCCTCCACGGCGACCGTGACCACCCCGCCGCCGGCGTGCCGGGGGTCGGTCACGAGGTAGACCGACCCGCCGACCGAGAGCGTCCACATCGCCTCGCCCTCCTTCGGCAGGATGTCCGGCGGCCGGCCCAGCACGTGCTCGTACCAGGGCAGGGCGGCGGCGTACGCCGCCGTGGGGATGCCGGCGAAGACGTGCACCGCCTGCAGCCGATCGCTCACCTCCGGCAGACTACCGGCATGTCCGACCGGCCCGGACCGACGTGGAAGCACGTGCAGCCGCCGCGCACCCTCGTGATCGTCCTCACGCGCGGCGGGCTGGCGCTGCTCGTGCTGCTCGGCGTGCTCTACCTCACCCAGTGGCGGCAGCGGATCTCGGCGTCCGTGCTCCAGCGCGACGTCGCCGCCAAGCTGCACGCCTCGCCGGCCAGGTGCGCAGACCGCAGCGGCAACGGCTCGACCTGGAACTGCCGGGTGGGCGCACCGCCGCAGTCCCGGTGCGTCATCGTGGACGTCACGTTCACCGGGGCGTGGAGCCTGCGGAAGCACCCGCACGGGTGCCGCTATCCGTGAACCGGGCGCCCCCGAGGTCGATCCCGAACGCCTCGCGCAGCAGCTCCCGCCGCTCGTCGTCGCCGGCCAGCTCGCGCTCGTCGCGATCGTCGCCCCGGGTCGTGATCACCCGCATCCCCGCCAGGCTGACGCGGCCGTCCGCCGTCGCCAGCGAGCAGATGGGCGCGTCGGTGAAGTGGCCCGGCGGCGTCTGCAGCGCACGGCACATGCCCTCGAACTCGTGCATCTCGCGGGCGGCGCGGGCGAACCGGTACTGGGGCCGCCCGTCCTGCGTGAGCAGCGTGCGCCCGTCCCGGTGCTCGAGCCGGTAGACGCGCCCGCGCTCGCGCACCTGCGGCCCCGGCTCGTCGAGCAGCAGCGGCTCGGTGAAGCTGTCGCCGAACCCGACGTCGGCGAGGTGCGGCCGGTCGAGGTCGATACGCAGCGTGAGGTGGGCGAAGTCGGGCGTGCCCGGTTCGGACAGGACGACCGCCGCGGAGTAGCGCGTGACCGAGAACCCCAGCGCCTCGAGCAGGCGCGCGAACGTCCCGTTCAGCTCGAAGCACCAGCCGCCGCGGCGGTCGCGGACGATCTTGGCGTAGTTGCGCTCGGGGTCGATGACGTTGCGGCGGCCCAGGTGCAGGTCGAGGTTCTCGAACGGCACGGCCAGCATGTGCGCCCGGTGGAGGGCGGCGAGCGTCCGGGGGGTCGGATCGAGGGATCCGTCGTAGCGGATCCGGGCCAGGTACTCGCGGACGTCCACGGCGGTGATGCTACGGCCTCGGCGGGCCCGCGCGCAGGCGCGTGAGGGCCGCCGCGCGCACGCGCTCCGGGTCCATGTCCTCCCAGTCGGCGTCGATCCACCAGGTTGCGCCGGCGTCGAGCCAGGGCCGCACGATCGCGCCCGCCGCGGCCGGGTCGGGCGGCGTCGTGCCCTCGGCGACGACGTCGTAGCGGTCCATGCCGAGACCCGTCGCCGAGCGGCGCTCCCGCAGCCACTCGATGCCCGCGCGCAGCACCGCGGGGGTCATCTCGCAGTCGCCCTTGCCCTTGGGCATGTGCGCGGGCAGCCAGCCGTCGAGCCGGGCCGCCCGGCGCATCGACTTCGGCCGCGGCCACGCGCCGACGACCCAGATCGGCGGCCGCGGCCGCTGCACGGGCGCCGGCGGGATCATCCGGTCGGCGGGCCGCGCACGGTAGTGGGTGCCGGCATACGCGAACGGCGCGCCGCTCCACAGGCCCTGCATCAGCTCGAGCGCCTCGTCCATCCGCTCCGCCCGCTCGCGCCGGCCGGGGTCGTCCTCGAAGATCCACCAGCGGTCGTCGGGGGCGCCCAGGCCGATGGCGAGGATCACGCGGCCGCCGGAGAGGTTGTCGAGCGTCGCCACCTGGCCGGCCACGTCCCACGGCAGGCGGCGCGGAAGCGGCGTCAGCATCGTGCCGAGCCGGATCCGTTCGGTGGTCATCGCGGCGGCGGTCAGCGCCATCCAGGCGTCGATGCCCCAGACCGGCTCCCAGACGAAGAACCCGTCCCATCCCGACTCCTCCGCCACCGCGGCCAGCTCGGCCGCCGTGCGGGCGTCGCCGTACGGGAGCACCCAGCCGTAGCGCATGGCCCGATCCTACCCGGGAAGCCCCGGATCCCCCGCGGCCGGAGGGGTCGGCCGGCCGCGGGGTTCAGGGAACAGGCCGTCGTCGCGACGGGGGTCTACGCGACGGCCTTCACCGGCGCCGGCTCGAGAGCCAGGCGCAGGACCTCGTCCACGCTCATGACGGGGTGGAACGACATGTGCTCGCGCACGTCCTCCGGCACCTCGTCGAGGTCGCCGCGGTTGCGCTCGGGCAGGATCACGTCGGTCAGCCCGGCCGCGTGGGCGGCGAGCACCTTCTGCTTCAGCCCGCCGATCGGCAGCACCCGGCCCTGCAGCGTGACCTCGCCGGTCATGCCGACCGTGTGCTTCACCGGCCGCCCCGTGAGGAGCGAGGCGATCGCCGTCGTCATGGCGATGCCGGCCGACGGCCCGTCCTTGGGGATGGCGCCCGCGGGGACGTGGACGTGGAACTCGGTGTTGTCGAACTCGGCCGGGTCGATGCCGAGCTCATGCGCGTGGCTGCGCACGAAGGAGAGCGCGATCCGCGCCGACTCCTTCATCACGTCACCCAGCTGGCCGGTCAGGGTCAGCCCGCCGGTGCCCGGCATCCGGGTCGCCTCGATGAAGAGGACGTCGCCGCCGGTGCCGGTGACCGCCAGGCCCGTCGACACGCCCGGCACCGCCGTGCGCACCGCCGACTCCTGGAAGAACTTCTGCCGGCCGAGAGCGTCGCGCACGGCCGCCAGATCGACCTCCACCGGCGCCTCGGCGCTGCCGGACGCGATCTTCGTGGCCGTCTTTCGCAGCACCGTTCCCAGCTCGCGCTCGAGCTGGCGCACGCCCGCCTCGCGGGTGTACTCGGTGATGACCGTGTCGAGGACCTCGTCGGAGACCTCGACCTCGTCGGGCCGCAGGCCGTTGCGCTCAATCTGCCGCGGCCACAGGTAGCCCTTGGCGATCGCCACCTTCTCCGCGGTGGTGTACCCGTCGAAGCGGATCACCTCCATGCGGTCGAGCAGCGGGCCGGGGATGGTGTCGGCGACGTTCGCGGTCGCGATGAAGAGGACGTGCGAAAGGTCGAGCTCGACGTCCAGGTAGTGGTCGCGGAACGAGTGGTTCTGGGCCGGATCGAGCACCTCGAGCAGGGCCGACGAGGGATCGCCGCGCCAGTCGGCGCCGACCTTGTCCACCTCGTCCAGCATGATCACCGGGTTCATCGTGCCGGCGTCGCGCAGCGCCCGTACCAGGCGCCCCGGCAGGGCGCCGATGTAGGTGCGGCGGTGGCCGCGGATCTCGGCCTCGTCACGCACGCCGCCGAGGGACATGCGCACGAACTCGCGTCCGGTGGCCCGGGCGATCGACTCGCCGATCGAGGTCTTGCCGGTGCCCGGAGGGCCGATCAGGGTCAGAATGACGCCGGAGCGGCGGTCGTCGGGCACGCCGCGCTCGGCGCGCAGCTTGCGCACCGCCAGGTACTCGGTGATGCGCTCCTTGACGTCGTCGAGGCCCGCGTGGTCCTTGTCCAGCACCTCGCGTGCGTACACCGGGTCGAGCCGCTCCTCGCTGCGCTTCGACCACGGCACGGCGATCAGCCAGTCGAGATAGGTGCGGATCATCGAGGACTCGCCGGTCGACTCGCCCATCCGCTCGAGCCGGGCGACCTCGCGCTCGGCCTGCTCGCGGACGGCGTCGGGCATGCCGGCCTCCTCGATCTTGGTGCGGTACTCCTCGGCCACCGACGCGTCGTCGTCGCCGAGCTCCTTGCGGATCGAGTCCATCTGCTTGCGCAGGAAGTAGTCGCGCTGCTGCTTCTGGGCGCCGGACTCGACGTCGTCGCGGATGCGGCGGCGCACCTGCAGCTCGGCCAGGCGGTCGCGCTGCAGCCGCAGCGCCAGCTCCAGCCGCTCGACCACGTCGGTCGTCTGCAGCAGCTCGACCTTCTGGTCGTACGTCAGGTCGGGCGCGTAGCCCGACGTGTCTGCCAGGGCGCCCGGATCGGCGATCGAGCGTACGAACGCGCTCACGCGGCCGTCGTCGCCGCGCAGCTCGAGGATCTCCTCGACCAGGGCGCGGTACTCGCGCTCGAGCTCACGCGTGCGCGAGGGCGGCGGTGTCTCGTCGGGGCGCTCGTCGACCTCGACCCAGAGCCGGCCCTGCGGGTCGGTGGTGGCGGCGCCGGCGATGCCGCGGTGCAGGCCGGAGAGCGACACCGCGCTGATGCGGCCGGGCAGCCGCATGGTCTCGCCGACCTCGGCGACCAGGCCGACATGTGCGTAGTCCGAGCCGTGCCGGGGGACGAGCAGGACACGGGACTCGTCGCCGACGTCCACGGGCAGCGTCACGTCCATGCCCGGGAAGACGACGGTGTCCTCGAGAGGGATCAGAAGAAGTTTCGTCATGTCCGCATTCTGCCAGAAGTAGTTGAGATTGGCAAATATCCGCTCGATGGATTATGATCGCTATCAGATGACCGAGTGCTGGCAGCTGCTGTTCGACCTGCTCCTGACCGAGCGCGCGCGCATGCCGGCGATCGCGGCGGAGTTCGACCTCTCCCCGACCCAGGTGCACGTCCTGCACGTGCTCGAGCCGGGGACGTCCGTGCCGATGGGGCGGCTCGCCTGCGCGCTCGGCTGCGACGCGTCCAACATCACGGGCGTCGTCGACCGGCTCGAGGCGCGCGGCCTCGTCGAGCGGCGTCCGGCCGTGCGCGACAGGCGCGTGAAGGTGCTCGTGGTCACCGACAGCGGGCTCGACCTGCGAACGCGGCTGCTCGCCCGCCTGGCGGCGCCGCCCGAGCCGATCGCGCGGCTCTCCCCGGACGACCAGGCCGCGCTCTCGGCCATCCTGCGCCGGGCGCTCGGGTAGCCGGCCGGTCAGCCGATCAGCCCGCGCACCAGCCGGATGAGCTGATCCGTCGGGATGTGGTCGAACGCCGTGCGCAGGAGCACGGACTCGACCCCGCTGATCGCGCCCGACCGTTGGCCGTCCGAGATCGCGCGCAGGAGCCCGTCGCGCACGGCGGCGGCCACCTCCGCCGTCGAGAGCCCGTGGCGGTCGGCGAACCGCTGCAGGCGTGAGGTGCTGGTGAGCGAGAGCGCAAGCGTCGACTGCGACACGTGCAGCCGGCAGGCGGCGCCGTCGATCGCGGACAGGGCCACCTCGTTCTCGAGATCCGAGAAGCTGCCGACGTGGTGCCAGTGGCGCGCCAGGCATGGGCTGGGCACGGCCGCCGGGGCATAGCTGCGCCCGCCCAGGGCGACGTAGGCCGCCACGAGCGCCACCGCCGCCATGAGCGCGGCCGCGGGCCATCGCAGCGCGCTCACGCCGGCGGCTCCCGCCAGCGGGGAACGAGGGTCAGCAGCGACAGCAGGGCGATCCCGCAGGCGACCAGGAACGCGCGTGAGAACGCGTGCGTCGCGGCGCGGCGGATCTGATCCTCGAGCGCCGCCTGCAGCCGGGTGTAGACCGGCCGGTCGGCCGCCGACGGGTGCTGGGCGCGGAAGGCCGGCTTGAGGTTCGGGATCCGGTTCCCGGCCCGGGCGAGCTCCGAGTCGAGGGCGTCGCCGAGCCGCAGCTTGGCGCTGATCGAGAGCCGCGAGTTCAGGACGATGGCCGTGCCGGAGCGTTCCGCCGCGGCCTGCTGGGTGACGAGGTCGGACGTGAAGATGGGAGTCAGGATCACCAGCCCGATCACGACTCCCGCGTGCCGGGCCGCGATCGTCCAGCCGCCGTGGATCGCGGCCGACCCGGCGCCGTCGAGGGCCGAGTGGGTCAGGCCGGGGAGCGTGAGCGCGAGGCCGGCGCCGATCAGCGCCTGCGGCGGCAGCGTCCAGCCGACGTCGGCCGACGGCACGACGGCGAGCGCCGCGAGGCCGCCCGCGATCAGGATCATGCCCGCGGCGATCGCCGCCCAGGACGCGGCCGCGTGGCCGGCCACGCGGGAGATCGCGACGGCGGCCACGGGAATCACCGTCACGTCCGCGGCGGCGGCGAGCGGGGAGAGCCCCCAGCCGCGGACGAGCATGAGCACCAGCAGGAAGAGCGCCGCCGTCAGCGCGGCCGAGACGAGCGCGAGCGCCAGGTTGGGCCACGGCCGCGGCAGCGTCCGCACCGGCTCCGGCTCGGCGCGGGCGAGCGCCCGGCGGCGAAGCGCGGGCACGAGCGGGACGAGCGCGAGCGGCACCTGGGCGGCGAACACGGCCCGCCACGAGAACGCCTGGGTGAGTGCGCCTCCGGCAGCCGGGCCGGCCGCCGCCCCGGCGGCCGCCGCCGCCGCCCACAGCCCGACCGCGCGCGCGTGCGAGCGCTCCGTCTGCACCAGCATCGAGATCGCCCCGCAGACGACGGCCGCGCCGAACAGGGCCTGGACGCAGCGCGCGGCGAGCAGGACGTCGAAGCTGCCCGCGGCCGCGCACACGCCGGACGCGACGGCGAATCCGGCCAGGCCGGCCGCCGTGACCCGGCCCGGGCCGGCGCGGGCCGCCAGCACCGCCGCCGGAACTGCGGCGACCGCGAGCGCCAGGTTGAACGCGGTGATCACCCAGGAGACGCGCTCGATCGAGACGTCGAACGTGGACAGCACGTCCGGCAGCGCCAGCACGACGACGGACGAGTCCGCCAGCACGACGGCGACGGCCAGCGCGAGCCCCAGGCGAAGCGGTGTCGAGCGAGCGTCCTCGATACCGAATGATTGCCCGTCAGTCGCCATCGGCAGCCACGGCCCGCCCGCGGGCGAGGTGCCCGCCCGGCCATCCGCTCCACTCTCCGAAGAGCGAGATCAGCGCCGGGACCAGGAACGGCCGGACGACGAACGTCTCGAGCAGGATGCCGACCGCCATCGCGAACGCCAGCTCGCGGAATGCGCGGACATCGACGATCGCGATCAGGGCAAAGCTGCTGGCGAGGGTGATCCCGGCCGTGCGGACGGCGGCGGTCGTGCGGGCCGGCGCCACCCGCAGCGCCTCGCGCAGCGGCCGGGCGCGGGCCTCCTGCCACACCCGGCCGGCGACGAAGACGTTGTAGTCGGAGCCGAGCGAGACGAGCAGGACGCCGGCGGCGAACGGGACGAAGTAGGTCAGCTCGTGGTAGCCGAGCACGACCTGGAAGACGACGCTCGTGATCCCGATCGTCGCCGCCACCGAGAGCGCGCTCGCGGCCACCAGCAGGAGCGGGGCGATCAGCGCCCGCAGGAAGGCCACGAGCAGCAGCAGGTTGATGCCGAGCACGGCGAGCACGACCCGGTCGAGGTCGGAACGGGTGGCGGCGACGGTGTCGGCGGCCACGATCGTGTCCCCGGCGACGGCCGTGCCCACGTGGCCGAGGCCGGCCTCGGCGGCGAGCGACGGCAGCCGCGAGCGCAGGGTGCGGGCGCGGTCGATTGCGGTCGCCCCGTAGGGGTCGGAGTCGTAGACGACGAGGAATCGGGCGGCGTTCCCCGAGCGCGCGGTGAGCACGCCCAGGCCGTGCTCGACCGGCACCTCGGGCGGGCCGACGACGGATGCGATGCCGGGCTGGCGGCCGAGCTCCGAGCCGAGCGCCGCCAGCCCGGTGGCGTTCGCGGCCACGCCGCGCCCGGTCACGATCACCTGCGTCGGCGCGAGCATCCCGGGCTGGAAGCCGTCGGCGGCCGCGTTCGCCGCCGCCCGCTCCTGCGCGCTCGCGGGCAGCCCCGAGACTGCGGTGACGCCCATCCGGACGTCGGCGATGCGGGCGGCCGCGAAGGCCAGCGCGGCGACGCACGCCGCGGCGATCACGAGCGCGGCGGGGCGGCGGGCGATCAGGCGGCCCATCCAGTTGCGCGGCCGCGGCGGCGCGGCCTCCGGCTGCTGCCGGGCCGGGACGTGCGGCCAGAAGAGCAGGCGGCCGAAGACCGCGAGCGCGGCCGGGAGCAAGGTCACGGACACCGTCACGGCCACTCCCACCGCCAGGGCGAGGCCGGGCCCCAGCTCGCGGAACGCGCGCACGCCGGCGAGCTCCAGGGCGCACAGGCTGGCGGCCAGGATGGCGCCGGCGGCGAGCACGATCGGTGTCGTCTCGGCGGTGGCGCGGCGCGCCGCGTCGAGGCGGCCGGCACCGCTCAGGGCCTTGGCCCGTGCGTTCGAGAGGTAGAAGACGGCGTAGTCGGTGACGATCCCGAGGACGAGCGCGACCAGCAGGGGGCGCAGCAGCGACGGCTGCTCGAGCCCGGCCTGGCGGGCGACGTGGGCCAGCGCCTGCACGGCGAGCTCGTAGGCCACGCCGACCGCCGCAATGGTGAGCAGCGGCGCGCCGGGGGCGCGGAAGCGGATGCCGACCATCACCGCCACGAGCACCGCCGTGGCGGCCTCGATCAGCGGCAGCGCGGCGTCCACGAGGACGCCCTCCCGCGCCTGCGCGGGGACGATCCCGGTCACCCCCGCCACGTGGCCGATGCGTGCCGAGGCGGCCTCGTAGCGGTCGACGAGCGCACGCCGCCGCCCCGCGGGCATCGACGCCGGTGCCTCGAGATACGTGATCGCGGTCGTGCCCGTCTCACGCGACCCGGGCACGACACCCGCGGCGTTCACGATCGGGATGGCGGCCAGGCTCGAGCCGCCGCTCCGCAGCGCCCGGCGGTCGGTCCGGGCCGCCAGCTGCACGATGGCGGCGATCGTGTTCGCCGCGAGCCCGTGCGGGTCGCGCTGGACGATCTCCGTCTCGGCGGTCAGCGGCACCCGGAAGCGGTGCAGGGCGAGCGCGTTCGCCCGCAGCGCGCGGGCGTGGGCGGGCACGAGCGAGACCAGCCCGTCCGCGCGCTGGGCGGGCGTCGGCAGCATCGCAGCGGCGTAGACGGCCGCCGCGGCCCATGCGAGCAGGATCGGCCACCGCAGGAGGACGACGACCCATGCGTAGGCGCGGGCCACGGAGCCCGCGGTGGGAGGGGCGGCGCCGGACATGGCCGTGTGCATGCCCCGGAGGGCCGTCCGGCAATCGGCCGGCCCGCGGATCGGTACGCTGATCGCCGTGATCGATCCCTTCTCGTTCCATCTGCCGGTGCGGATCCGGTTCGGCGACGGCGCCGTCGCCGCGCTGCCCGAGGTGCTGGCGGAGCTCGGAGCGGGCCGGGCGGTCGCGATCGTCGAGGCGCCCGTCGCGGCGATCCCGGCGGTGGAGGCCGCGCTCACCGGCCTCGACGTCGTCCTCAAGGACCCGGGCGAGCCCACCGCGGAGCGCGTGGACGCGCTCGTCGAGCGGCTCCGGGACCGCCCGTTCGACGCCCTCGTGGCGGTCGGCGGCGGCTCCGCGCTCGACCTGGGCAAGGCGGCCCGGGCGGCGCTCTCGCAGGACGTCGCGTTCGCCGGCCTGCTGTCCGGCGAGGTCGCCGTCGCCGCCCCGGCCTTCCCGCTCGTCACCGTACCCACCACCTCGGGCACCGGATCGGAGGTCTCCGGCGGGGCCGTCGTCGTCGACCCTGACTCCGGCCGCAAGCTGGGCGTGGCCTCGCCGCTCATGCGGGCGCAGCACGCCCTCGTCGACCCGCTGCTCACGCTGGGGCTGCCGCCGGCCGCCACCATGCAGACGGGCGCCGACGCCCTCGCCCAGGCGATCGGCGGTGTGATCGTGACGAACGGCAATCCGGGCTCGGTCGCGCTCGGCCTGGAGGCCTGTGCGCACGTGGCGGCGGGGCTCCCGGCCGCGGTCGCCGACGGGTCCGACCGAGCCGCCCGGGCGCGGCTCTCGCTCGGCAGCCTCATGGCCGGCCTGGCGATGAACCTGTCCGACTGCGGCGCGGACCACGCCCTCGGGCACGCGCTCGGCGGCCTCCGCGGCCTGCCGCACGGGCTGGCGGTCGGGCTCGTGCTGGCGGAGACGCTGGACGTCGACCGCCGCGCCTGCCCGCAGGCCCTCGACCGGGTCGCCGACGCCCTCGGCGAGCCGCCGGAGGGCGCAGGCGACGGTGCCCGCTCCGTGCGCGCGGTGCGCCGGATCCTGGCCGAGATCGGGTTTCCGACGTGTGCGTCCGCGGGCATCGACATCGACGACGTCGACGACCTCGTGCCGGTCGCGCTCGAGGACTACTGCCTCACCGTGAGCCCGTATCCGTGGACGGCGCAGGACATCCGCCGTGCCTACTCGGCGGCCGTCGGACTTGGGTCGAGCAGGGCGTTCTCAAAGAAATAGGTGGTACGTTTCGCACGTCCGCCGGAGGATCCGAGGGGAAGACGACATGAGGATTCGATTCGAGAACCACGACCTGGAAACCGAGGGCTGTGGACAGTTCATCGACCTCACCGACGACGTGGTCGGGGTCGTGGAGCGGAGCGAGGTGCGGGAGGGGATGGCGGTCGTCTACTCCCCGCACACGACCTGCGCCGTCGTGATCAACGAGCGCGAGAGCGGGTTCATCGAGGACTTCCAGCAGATGCTCGAGACGATCGCGCCGAGGGACGGCATCTACTACCGCCACGACGACCTCTCGATCCGCACCGAGGGCCTCGAGGGCGACCCGCACACCGTGCCCAACGGGCACTCGCACTGCCGCGCCGCGCTGATGGGCTCGGCGTCGCAGACGATTCCCGTGATGGACGGCAAGCTGGCTCTGGGCAAGTGGCAGAAGATCTTCTTCTGCGAGCTCGACCGCGCCCGGCCGCGCAAGGTCTTCATCCAGGTCCTCGGCGAGGAGTGACGCTTCCGCCGGCGTTGCAGGGCGCGGCGGCCGCCGTCGCGCCCGAGCTACGCGCCGCTGCCGACGAGCTCTCCCCGGCCATGCGCCACGTCGTCGGGTACCACCTGGGGTGGCTGGATGCCGATGGCCACCCGGCGGCGGGGGACGGCGGCAAGTCGGTGCGCGGCACGCTCGCCCTGCTCTCGGCCCGGGCCGCGGGTGGGACGGAGGCAGACGGGATGCCCGGTGCGGTCGCGGTGGAGCTCGTGCACACGTTCTCGCTC
This sequence comes from uncultured Actinomycetes bacterium, assembly GCA_963843705.1. Lineage (GTDB taxonomy): Bacteria > Actinomycetota > Thermoleophilia > Gaiellales > JAICJC01 > JAICJC01. The sequence continues at coordinate 523,188 of CAWJLQ010000005.1, read as the reverse complement.
CTCCACGACGACATCATGGACGCCGACGAGGAGCGCCATCACCGCCCGGCGGCGTGGGTCGTGTTCGGCCGCGGGCGGGCGATCCTGGCCGGCGACGCCGCGCTCGCGCTCGCCTTCCAGCGGCTGTTCGGCGCCGGCTCGCCGCACCGCGCGGCGGCGGTCGAGGCGCTCGCCGAGACGACGGCGCGGCTGATCGACGGCCAGGCCGGCGACCTCGAGCTGGAGGGCCGCGTCGACGTGACGCCGCAGGAGTGCACGCGCATGTGCGCGGGGAAGACGGGGGCCCTGCTCGAGTGCGCGGCCTCGATCGGAGCCGTGCTCGTCGGCGCGGACGCGCAGACGGTGGGCGGGCTGCGCGCGTTCGGCGCCCATCTCGGGCTGGCGTTCCAGGCCGTCGACGACCTGCTGGGCATCTGGGGCGACCCGGCCGCGACCGGCAAGCCGGTGTACGGCGATCTCGTCCAGCGCAAGAGCTCGCTTCCGGTCGCGATCGCGCTCTCGTCCGGCGGCGCCGGCGCCGAGCGGCTGCGGTCGCTGCTGGCACGTCCGGCGCTCGACGCCGCCGAGCTTCAGGCGGCGGCGGGCCTGGTCGAGGACTGCGGCGGCCGGGCCGGGGCGGCCGAGCAGGCCGACACGCAGCTGCGGCTGGCGCTCGGCGCGCTCGCAGCGGTCGACATCGACCCGGCTGCGCGCGAGGACATGGCAGGGATCGCCCGGTTCGTGACTGCGCGGGACTACTAGGAGCTCACGCTGCGGCGGCGCCGGGGCGGCGCCAGGGCGGCGCCAGGCGGCCGGCGAGATCGTCGACGACGTCGCGCGCCGTCATCCCGTCGCGGATCCGCACCGGCACGCCGTAGTCGGCCAGGTCGAGCGCCAGCGTCTCGAGGCCCCGCACCCGCCGCCGGTTCACGTGCACCTCGGGGACGTACAGGCGGTCCGGGTAGGCCGCCGACGCGCGCCAGCCGCGCGCACCCTCGACCACCTCGCCCCACAGCGACACGCGACCGACCACCCGGTGGACGATCCTGCGGGCGGCGACCGACGGCACGTACGCCGCCAGGTCGCCGGGGCGCGACACGGCGTGGACGCCGCAGCAGCAGCGCGGGTCGGGAGCCGCGTGCTCGGCGGGCCGCAGCCGCCACGGGCGCAGCAGCTCGCGGCGGCGGGCGTCGCAGACCGCCTCCACCTCGCGCCCAGGCCGCCACACGGTCGGATAGACGGGGCTCATCAGCCGCGCGCGCCCGCCCTCCATGACCACGAACCACAGCCGCCAGCCGTGCACGGCCTCGCAGAGATCGGGTGCTGCGCCGGGAGCGCGCGGCGTGCCGGAATCCACACTCGCCCCTCTTCGTCTCGGAGGTACCGCAGTCGTCTTGCGATGGTAGCGTGGACGGAGCGCCCCGCGTCCCTGCGGCCCTCGCGACGGCGATCGCCCAGGTTGTCTACCGCAGCCCGCAGCGGATCGCGCGCCTCACAGCCTCCGGCGGTCGGTTGGCGACTGCGGTCTCCTGGGCGGCACCGGCGTCGTCGACGGCGACTGCTCGAGGTGCCCGCCGCCATCACCCCGGCGTCGGGCCTGCGGCCGACCACGACGTTCGAGCTGCGCGGCCTGCGATCGGGCCAGGCTGGCCGTCCTCCCCGCACCGCTGTGGGCGCCGCCCTCGGCCGCTGCCCTACGGGCCTTCGCCCGCCACCCAGAGCAGGCACACCGCCCGCCGGCGGATGCGGCGCACCATCCTCGCGAAGGCGCGCGGGCGCAGGCGGGAGCGGTCGGGGCCGAACACGAGCAGGCCGGCCTCGCGCTCGCCGGTCACCTGCAGCAGCGCGTCGACCGGGCGGGGACTGCGGACGCGCAGATGCTCCACGCGCACGCCCAGGGCGGCCGCCTGGTCGACCCGCTCGCGGATGCGGGCGCGGTCGGCGTCGAGCTCGGTGTCGGCGTGGCGGGTCGCGATCGACTGCGGCCAGAAGGGCAGCTCGACCGCGTCCACCACGATCAGCGTGGCCCGCGCCTCGATCGCGGCCGAGAGGGCGACCGCGAAGGCGTCGTCCTCGAAGGGCACCGCGGTCGTCGCCAGCACGACGGGCTTCGTGCGCACCTCCCCGTGCGCCGCTCCGGACGGCGGCGGCGGCGCGGGGCGGTCGCGCAGCTTCACAGCTTGCCCTCGGCCCTGATCGTCCACGTGCGCTGGAGCTCGCCCACTCGGCGCCGGTATCGCGAGTGCATGAAGGGGCGCACGTACATGAACCAGAGGAGCAGGATGAACGGCAGTCCGATGAAGAGCTGGAACTCCTGCGCCGTCAGCGCCAGCAGGAGCACGAACGCGGCCACGAGCGCCACGCCGGTGTATCCGACGATCCGGTAGCGGCGCCGCAGCGCCTGGATGGCGGCGTAGTCGCCGGCGGGGATGCTGCTGGTGTCGTAGGTGCGGCCGCACGACCCGCACGTCCACCGCTCGCCGTAGGCGACCAGTGCCTCGGCGCCGCAGTCACAGCGCAGCGTGATTCGGGGGGCGGCCATCGGAGGGATCTTCGCGGATGTGTGGAAGCTTCCGCAAGGGGAGCGGAAGATCGTGGGAGGACTCTATTGACCGGAGCCCGGTATTCCTGTTACATCGGCGGTCAATCATCCGCAGGTAGGCCGATTACCGGGAGGTTTGCATGGCCGTAGCCGCAGTCGAGGAACGCGAGCTCCTCAAGACCATCAGCTGGTTCGACGGGTTCGTCGTGGCGCTGGCGAATCCCAGCTTCCTGATCACCGGACTCGGTGCGTCGGTGCTGGGGCTGGGCGGCTGGGGCGCCGTGATCCTGTGGACCGCGTCCGTCCTCGTCGGCGCGATGCACAACTACGTCTACTCCGAGCTGGCCTCCATGTTCCCGAAGCTGTCCGGCGGGATCGCGATCTACGCCCACGAGGCGTGGAAGCGGTACCTGTCGTTCGTCGGCCCGATCGCGGCCTTCGGCTACTGGATCGGCTGGTCGGTGGTGCTGTCGGCGACCGGCGTCGTCGTCGGATTCCTCGTCCAGGCCCAGTTCTACACGAGCTCGGCGGCGGCCTCGTCGTCGTGGAACCACTCGGGGCACTTCCTGGGCATCCCGCTGTACTTCTCCTTCCCGATCGCGCTGACCATCTGCATCATCGTGGCGATCTGGGTGTTCAACGTGCTGGGCATGCGGCCGGCCGTGTGGGTCGGCTACGTCACGGGCGCGCTGCTCCTGATCCCGCTCGCCGTGATCATGTTCCTCCCGTACATCACGGGCGACTGGCACTCGAGCAACCTGCACTCGGCCGTCAACTGGCACTCGCTCACCGGGGACAACGGGATCAAGCTCGTCGTCGTGTGGCTGTACGTGATGTGCTGGTCGTCGTACGGGATGGAGTGCTGCGCGACCTTCGCCCCCGAGTACCACGACACGGCCCGTGACACCGGCAAGGCGCTGCGTGTTGCGGCCGTCTTCGGCGTGATCGTGTACGGCCTGCTGCCGCTCGGTGCGGTGGGCACGTTCGGCGACAAGAACGTGACGCTCGACAACTACCTCGGCAACTTCTATGCCACCACGTTCCACGACATCCTCGGCACCGGCACCGGCCTCGCGATCATCCTGCTCTGTGCGGGGATCGTCCTGGCGATGAACACGGCGACGGCCGACGGGTCGCGGGCGCTGTACGGCATCTCCCAGGACGGGATGACGATCAAGTGGCTGGGCCGGCTGAACCGCTACCACGTGCCCGCCAACGCGATGACCGTCGACGCGCTGCTGAACATCGCCCTGCTCGGCACGTACGCGTCCGACCCGATCGGCGCGCTGAAGATCCTGGTGTTCTCGAACCTCGGCTACGTGTTGTGCCATGTGTTCGCGACGTCCGGGTTCCTGCTCCTGCGCCGCGACCGGCCCGCGTGGCCGCGGCCGATCAAGGTCAACTCCCTGTGGGTGGCCATCGGCGCGGCGCTGTTCGTGTTCGATCTGACGCTGCTGATCTTCGGCGCGGCCAACGTCGGCCTCGCCTACGGCGCCAGCACCCGCTCGACGCTGGTGCCGTCGCTGGCCGTGCTCGCGATCGCCCTGGGGCTGTACATCTTCCGGGTGGTCGTCCAGGACCACAAGTCGCTGCAGCTGAGGCTGCCCGCGGCGACGATGCCGGAGGAAGAGGCGGCGGTCCCGGGCACCCCGACCGTCTGAGGGTTCAACCGCGAAGTGACGGGGGCCGGCTCACGTGAGCCGGCCCCCGCGAGTTGTCCGCCGGGCGTCGTCGCATTGTCCACGTGCACCGGCCGTTGCTCTCGCTGCAACTCGTGGTTGCGGCGGTCGTGCTCGCCGTGGCCGGCGGGTGCGGCGGGCAGGCAGCGGCGACGGTGACAAGCACCCGGACGGTGACGAGCAGCACCCCCGCCGCAGACCTGGTCGTGACGCCGACCGCGGCTCAGGAGTGCGGATGCGCAAGCTCTGCGGCGTCACGTGCGTCGACTTCCAGACGCCGAGCCGGAACATCAAGTGCCTGGCGTCGGCCTCGCCGCCGAGCATCGTCGGCTGCGACATCGACAGCGGACTTGAGCCGACTCCGCCGTCGGCCAGGTGCCCGGCGGGCTTCGGCCAGGAGTCGGGAATCGTCTGCGTGAACGGCGCCGGGCACGGGTTCTTCCTCTCCCGCCAGCGCTGGACGACCTTCTGACGCGGTGGGCCGGCCCGCGACGAGCCGGCCCACCGTTCGTCGGTCTGCCCTCAGCCGCCGTTCGCCGAGGCGCCCGCCTCGGCCATGAGCTGCTCGGCCAACTCGCGCTTCTGGTCGGCGGTCATCTTCTTGAACTCGTTCTCGAGTGCCCGCCGGTTGATGACCTGGTTCCAGTAGTCGAGCGACTCCATGCCGAGGAGCGCCGTCTTGCCCACGAACTGGCGCAGCACCTCGTTCGTCGGGCCCATCACCCAGCCGGCCTTGCCGTCGCGCAGGTAGCGCTCGAGCTGCAGCGGCTCCTTCTTGAAGCCCGTTCCGCCGCAGCAGTGCAGCATCTTGTCGACGACGTGGGCCACGTTCTTGGCCGCGTTGAACTTGATCTGCCACAGCCAGTGCAGGTAGTTGCCCCGGGCGAGCTCGCCCACGGCCGGATTCGTCTGTGAGCCGTCGGTGACCTGGTCGAGCGCCTGGGCGACCGAGAAGACGAACATGCGCGAGGCGTTCGTGTCCATGATCGCCTCGCCGACGGCGTCCTGGATGGTCGGGTAGTCGCACACGCGCAGGCCGACGTCCTTGTGCGTCTTGCGCGTCGTGTGCCGGACGGCGATGTCGATCGCGCCGAGCGAGATGCCGTTCCACGTGCCCGACGATCCGACCAGGAAGTTGGGGTCGACCGACTCGTCGTTCGAGTTCGCGCCGTCTCCGATCGGGCCGACCAGCTGGTTCTCGGGCACGAACTTCCAGTCGAGCAGCAGCGAGCCGGACTGGTTGCCGCGCAGGCCCAGCGCGTCCCACTCCTCCGGCTTGGCCTGGATGTCGGCCGCGTCGACGACGAACACCGACAGGTTGGAGTAGTCGCCGTTGTAGTCGGGCGAGGTCGTCTGCAGGACGTAGAAGTCGGCGAACCCGGCCGACGTCGTCCACGACGCCTTCTTCAGCACCTCGTAGCCCCCGTCGGCGCTGCGGGCGCCGGACGCGATCGGGTACCAGAAGTGCGAGCCCGTCTCCGGGTCGGAGTAGGACAGCGTGCCGAGCAGGCCTCCGCGCACCTTCTTCAGGTACTTCTCGATCGTGTGCTCGGTGGCGCGCAGCTTGAGCGCCTCGACGGCGCCGATGTGCATCACGTAGCACATCGCGCAGGAGGCGTCGCCGTAGCGCGCGATCGTCTCGGTGACGGCCGCGTACATGACGTGGTTCTGGCCGAGGCCGCCCCACTCCTTCGGCAGCATCAGCCCGAGGAAGCCGTCCGGGCCGAGTGCCTCGAGGCTCTTGCGGGGGAAGGTGAGCGTGCGGTCGTTCTCGGCCGCCATCGGCCGGATGGTCTCCGTGCAGATCTCGCGCAGCCGGGCCAGGAGGTCAAGCTGCTCCTGCGTGAAGAACCACTCCGGGTTGAACATCTGGTCGAGCCCGTCCATGGCCGACTGAGGTGCGACCGTTGCCATACTCGAAGCTCCTTGGTCGTTGCTCTGGCGGCCGTATCCTACTGCCCACCCTCGAGACGGGTCTATGGAGGGTACGCCACGTCCGTCGCCGGAGTCGCCTCCGCAGCCGACACACCGGAATGCGCCTGAACGGTGGAGGATGCACGCCTTGCGAGGCGGGTTTACGGGCGCAACCCGGTCGGCCGGACGACGGCATGCCGCCTCGCCGCGTGTGGAGCCGCCCACCCATGTAGAATTTTCGCTATGTCGGTTCCGAACACAACCGCGCGCTCGACCGACACGCGGCACCTGTTCCGGATCATCAACACCGTCTCATCGACGCTCGACCTCGACCGGGTGCTGCGGGCGATCGTCGACCTGGTGTCGGACGCGATCGACTGCCACGCCTGCTTCATCTACCTGGTCGCCCCGGACGGATCGCTCGTCCTGCGTTCGGTGTCCGATCCGTATGGCGCGCTCGTCGACCGGCTCCGGTTCGAGCGCGGCGAGGGCCTGGCCGGATGGGTGGCGGAGCACGACCAGCCGGTCTTCCTCACCGAGGGCGCGCTCACCGACCCGCGCGCGAAGGTCGTGCCCGAGGCCGACGAGGAGCAGTACCAGTCGATCGTGGCCGTGCCGCTGCGCAGCAAGGCCGGCGACGTGGTCGGCGTGATCTCGCTGCACGCCGAGGCGCCGCGCGAGTTCACCGAGGCCGACTCCGACTTCCTCGTCCACGCGGCCAGCCTGGTCGCGGGCGCGATCGAGAACGCGCGCCTCTACGAGCACACCCGCCGCCGGCTCGCCCTGGTCGAGGGCATGGCCGACCTGGCCCGGGCGGTGTCGGCCGCGTCGACGCTCGACCAGCTGCTTCCCGCCGTCGCCCGGCGGGCGCAGCGGCTACTGGGCGCCGCCGCGTGCGAGGTGTACGTCTCGGAGCCGGACGGCTCGCTGCGGCTCAGCGCCGCATCACCGGCCGCTGGGGTGCGGGAGCGGCCGCCGAGCGCGTCCGACCTCGGCGTCGTGCTCGCACGCGGCCGGGCGGACGCGAGCGAGAGCCGGCGCCTGTCCGAGCTGCTGTGGGGCGATCCGGCGTCGTCGGCCCTGGTGGCTCCGATGGTGGCTGCGGACGAGCTGCTCGGCTTCCTCACGCTCCGCTTCCCGGGCGACCGGCCGGGCGACCCGGAGGCGCGCGAGGTGGCCGCGTCGATCTCCGGCCAGGCGGCGATCGCGGTCAAGAACCTGCAGCTGATCGAGCGCCTGACCGAGCACAACGCGATCAAGGACTTCCTCGAGGACCTGTCCCGCGGCGGTGCCGCGGCGGCCGACCTGTCCGACCGCGGCCGGGCGCTTGGCTGCGACCTCTCCCGGCCGCACCTCGTGCTGCAGGCCGCCCCGCGGTCAGGTGCGGGCACGCAGACGTGGGAGGACGTGGCCCGCGCGCTCGAGACCGCCGCGGGTCGCGCCTTCCCCGGCTCCCTCTTCGACCGCCGCGACGGCGCGGTGCGCGGGCTGGTGCGGCTGGGCTCGGCCGACGAGGCCGCCGCGATCGCCCGTCTGCGCGAGCTGCACGCCGGCCTGAACGCGAGCCATCCGCTGGCGATCGGGCTCTCGCACCGGTGCGAGGGCGCGGTGAGCTTCGCCACCGGGTTCGAGGAGGCCCAGCAGGCCGTGACGGCGGCCGCCGTCATCAGCCCGGAGCCGGGCGTCGTCAGCTTCGACGACCTCGGCGCCTACAAGTACCTGCTGCGCGTGTCCCAGGACGGGCGCACGCGCGACCACCGCGGCGACGCGCTGAAGAAGCTCGAGTCGTACGACCGCCGCCACCGCTCGCAGCTGCTGGCGACGCTCGAGGAGTACCTGAAGCGGCGCGGCAACATCGCCGCGGCCGCGCAGACGCTCTTCGTGCACCCGAACACGCTGCGCCAGCGCCTGCGCCGGATCCAGGATCTGACCGGCCTGGACGTCCAGAACGAGGACTGGCTGATGATCGAGATCGAGCTGAAGCTGCTGCGCCTCGAGCACGCGCTCGGCCGCACGGCCTAGAATCTGCGGCGGCCGCGGCGGCTGGAGTAGACCAGCCGCGGTGGGGAGACCGTCATCCCGGCCGAGCGGAACTCGTCGGCGATCTCGAGCCGGCTCGCGACTCGGCTGACATCGGCCTGCTGGTCGCGCGTCACGAGCGTGACCGCGCGGCCGTCGGCGCCCGCGCGGGCCGTGCGCCCGACGCGGTGGGTGTAGTCGTCCGGCGCCGTCGGCGCGTCGTAGTTCACGACCAGCCCGATGCCGTCGAGGTCGATCCCGCGTGCGGCCACGTCGGTGGCCACGAGCACCTTCACGTCGCCCGTCGCGAACCGGCGCAGCGCGCGGTTTCGCTCGACCTGGCTGCGGTCGCCGTGGATGGCTTCGCAGCTGAAGCCGCTGCCCTCCAGCCGGCGGGCCAGCCAGGCGCAGCCGTACTTCGTCTCGCAGAAGACGAGCGTCAACCCGTTCGCCTCACCCAGCAGCGCTGTCAGATGGGCGTACTTCTCGGCCTCGGTGACCGAGATGAACGCGTGGTCGACCTCGCCCCGCTCGACCGTGACGTGGCTCGTGGCGTCGACGTGGACGGCGTTCTTCGTGAACCGTCGCGCCGCGACACCGGCGGCGCCCTCGACCGTGGCCGAGAAGAAGAGCGTCTGGCGCGAGCGGGCGAGCTTGGGCAGGATGCGCTCGACCTGGGGCAGGAAGCCCATGTCGACCATCCGGTCGGCCTCGTCCAGGACGAGCCGGCTGACTCCGGAGAGGTTCACCATGCGCCGGCCGGACAGGTCGATCAGGCGGCCGGGAGTGGCGATCACGATCTGGCTGGTCGCGGCCCGCTTGCCCTGCTGGAGCAGGCCCGCGCCGCCGTAGCAGACGGCGACCCGCACGCCCCGGGCCTTCGCCAGCGGCTCGAGGTCCTCCCCGATCTGCTGGGCGAGCTCGCGGGTGGGGCAGAGGACGAGCGCCTCCGGGGCGGTCGCGGCCGGGTCGGCGCGCATGATCAGCGGCAGCCCGAAGGCGAGCGTCTTGCCGCTCCCCGTCGGGCTCTTCGCGATCACGTCCTTACCCTCCAGCGCCGCCGGGATGCACATGCGCTGGACCGCGAACGGCTCGGTGATACCGGTGGCGGCGAGGGCGGCGGTCACCCCCTCGCTCACGCCGAGGCCTGAGAAACTCTCATTCATCGAATACTCCTCAATCGGACGATCACGTCCGCATCTTCAGTGCCGGAAGGCCCTCGGAATATTCGATCACCCTCGTCGCGCCGGCCCCATGCCGCGCGCTTCAAGCACCAGTCTCGTATTCCCGCAGTGTACGCGACGTCCTGCCGGGCGGTGGAAATCGTTTCGCATTCATGGGAAGGTGTGATGTCCGCATACGCGCAAAGGAGTCGAAGCATGGCGACCACGATGGCCAGGCCCGCCGCGGAGTCCGTGAAGAAACGGGCCGAGCAAGACGGCATCGAGTTCTTCTTCGCCCAGTTCGTCGACATGAACGCGAAGCCGTCGGCCAAGCTCGTGCCGATGTCGAACTTCGACGGCCTGGTGACGGAGGGGGCCGGGTTCGCGGGGTTCGCGGCGGGGCCGATCGGGCAGACCCCGGCGTCGCCGGACATGATGGCGATCCCCGACCTGCGCAGCTATACGCCCGTCCCGTTCAAGTCGAACCTGGCGCGGTTCGCCTGCGACATCTACGTCGAGGGCAAGGAGTGGCCCTACTGCCCGCGCACGATCCTGCGCCGCCAGCTCGAGCGGGCCAAGAGCATGGGCTACACGTTCAAGATCGGCATGGAGCTCGAGTTCTTCCTGCTCCGCGAGACCGCAGACGGCGGGATCGAGCTGGCCGATCCGCTCGACCGGCTCGACCAGCCCTGCTACGACATGAAGGGCCTCACCCGCCACTACGACTTCCTGAGCACCCTCTCGCGCTACGTGAACGAGCTGGGGTGGGGCAGCTACGCGAACGACCACGAGGACGCGAACGGCCAGTTCGAGTCGAACTTCGAGTTCGCGGATGCGCTGACGACGTGCGACCGGGCGATCTTCTTCCGCTACATGGTGCACGCCATGGCCCAGGAGCGGGGCATGCTGGCCACGTTCATGGCCAAGCCGTTCGGCCATCTGACGGGCAACGGCGGCCACTTCCACATGTCGCTCTGGGACGAGTCCGGCGATCGCGACCTGTTCGCCGACGACTCCGACCCGAACGGCCTCGGGGTGTCCAAGCTGGGCTACAACTTCACCGGCGGCCTGAAGGAGCACGCAAAGGCCTACATCGCCGTGACCGCGCCGACCGTGAACAGCTACAAGCGGCTGACGACGACCGCCGGCACGCCGACCTCGGGCGCGACCTGGTCGCCGATCTTCATCACCCACGGCGCGAACAACCGCACCCAGATGCTGCGGCTCCCCGGCGGCCACGTCGAGGACCGCACCGTCGACGGATCGTGCAACCCGTACCTGGCGGCGGCCGTGATCCTGGCCTCCGGCCTGGACGGGATCGAGCGCGGCATCGACCCCGGGAAGCACAACGACGAGAACCTGTACGAGCTCTCGTCCGCCGAGCTCGAGGCGCGCGGGATCGAGCTCCTGCCGGCCAACCTGCTCGACGCGACCCGGAACCTCGAGCAGGACGAGGTGCTGCGAAAGGCGCTCGGACACACGGGCAGCGAGGACTACGTCGACTACTTCGTGAAGACGAAGCAGGACGAGTGGAAGGCCTACCACGAGCAGGTCACGCCGTGGGAGGTCACGAGGTACCTCACCCTCTTCTAGGCCGAACCGGGGTCAGACCCCGAACGGGGGGCGTGACAGTTGCGTGACGCGTCCGTTCGGGGTCTGACCCCGAGTGTCGGGTGTGGACATAGCCCCTGGGTGAATTGGTTGCCGCCTGGCATTCACGTCCGGGCCGCTTGGGGTCTAGGATTTCGCACGGCTGCCGGAGGTCTGGGCCCATGTGCGGGCTGTGTGGATTTCTCTATAAGGATTCGGAACATCAGGGCCCCGTCGGGGAGGTGCTGCACGCCATGCTCGGCCCCATGGCCCGGCGCGGCACCGACTCCACCGGGATCGCGCTCTACGGGCCGCCGCAACCCGGCTCCTACGTCGTGCGCGCCCGCATCGAGGCCAACCACGGGACGCCCGACCGCGTCGTGGCGGCCATGGAGGCGGCCGGAGCGGTCAGCGAGCGGTCGCAGCAGGGACCGAACCTGCGGGCACGCGTCGCCTACTCCGGCGACCTGGGCCGTCTGACCGACACGATCGAGGCCGAGCCCGACGTCGAGGTGTTCTCGATCGGACGCTCGATGGAGATCGTGAAGGACGTCGGCGACGCCGACGCCGTCGAGGCCGCCGACCCGTACGCCTCCTTCCAGGGCAGCCACGCGATCGGCCACACCCGGATGGCCACGGAGTCGGTCGTCGACGTCGCCCACAGCCATCCGTTCTGGGCGCGGCCGTTCCCGGACATCTCGGTCGTCCACAACGGCCACATCACCAACTACCACAAGCTGCGCCGGCGGCTCGAGAACCAGGGCCACCGCTTCGCCACCGGCAACGACTCCGAGGTGATCGCGGTCTACATCGCCGACAAGCTCGCGCGCGGCGAGAGCCTGGAGGACGCGCTGCGGGCGTCGGTCTCCGACCTGGACGGCACCTTCGCGTATCTCGTCTCGACGCCGGAGGGCATCGGCGTCGCCCGTGACCCGTTCGCGCTCAAGCCGGTGCTGTTCGCCGAGTCGGACGAGGTCGCCCTGATCGCATCCGAGGAGGTGGCGATCCGCGCGGTCGACGCGGATGCCGCCCTGGTGCCGCGCGAGCTGGCGGCGGGGGAGGTGCGCTGGTGGCTACGCTGACGTCCGAGATCGACTGCTCGCGGCACTCGACGCGCGAGATCAACCAGGCGATCAAGCTGGCCGCCGCCGACGGCGTGCCGGAGATCCACCTCGCCAACCCGGCCGCCCGGCACAGCCTGGCGGTGGGCGTGATGCAGCCGATCCACATCGTCTTCGAGGGGCCCGTCGGCTGGTTCTGCGGCGGCATGTGCGACGGTCCCCGCATCGCCGTCAAGGGCAGCTGCGGGTGGAGCCTGGGCGAGAACCTGATGTCGGGCACGATCGAGGTGCACGGCAACGCCGGCTCCTCGGCGGCCGCGACCATCCGCGGCGGGCGCGTGTTCGTCGCCGGCGACACCGGCGCCCGCGCGGGCATCTCGATGAAGGGCGGCACGCTCGTCGTCGGCGGCTCCGTCGGCTACATGTCGGGCTTCATGATGCAGCGGGGCACGATGATCGTCTGCGGCGACGCCGCCGACGGCATCGGCGACTCGATGTACGAGGGCACCGTGTTCGTCGCCGGCTCGGTGCACTCGCTCGGCGCGGACTGCATCGAGGCGGAGATGACGGCCGCCGATCGCGAGCTGATCTCCGCCGAGCTCGCGCCGCACGGCATCGACGCCGGCGGCGACTGGAAGAAGCTCGTCGCGGGGCGCAAGCTGTGGAACTTCTCCCGCCACGAGTACGACGCCTGGAGGGGAGCCCTGTGAGCGAGTTCATCCCCCGCGCGGCCGACGGCCACGTCCTGCAGAAGCTGTGGGTGTGGTCGCCGGAGACGATCCAGGACATCCAGACCAAGGCCGAGCTCGGCCGCTACACCAACCGGGCGCTCGGCACCACCAGGCGCACGCCCCACTTCCAGGACCTGACCTTCGTCCCGTGCACGCTCTCGCGCGTGCCGCTCGAGGGCTACCGCGAGACCTGCCGCACCGACATCGAGATCGGCGCCCGCCACGGGGCGAAGCCGATCCGCCTGCGCACGCCGATCACGATCGCCGGCATGAGCTACGGCGCGCTGTCGCGCAACGCGAAGGCGGCGCTGGGAACGGCCGCGACCCGCGTCGGCATCTCGACCACCACCGGCGACGGCGGCATGCTCGACCTGGAGCGCGAGGCCTCCGACCAGCTCGTCTACCAGGTGCTGCCGAGCCGCTACGGCTTCAACCCGCATCATCTGCGGATCGCCAACGCGGCCGAGATCGTCATCGGCCAGGGCGCGAAGCCCGGCACCGGCGGCGTCCTGCTGGGCGCAAAGGTGTCGGAGATCATCGCCGGGCAGCGCACGCTCCCACCCGGCGTCGACCAGCGCTCGCCCTGCCGGCACCCGGACTTCATCGGCCCGGACGACCTGCAGATCAAGATCGAGGAGCTGCGCGAGGTCACCGACGGCGCCATCCCGATCTACGTGAAGATCGGCGCCTGCCGCGTGCCCGACGACGTGAAGCTGGCCTGCAAGGCCGGCGCCGACGTGATCGTGATCGACGGGCTCGAGGGCGGCACGGGGGCCTCGCCCGACTCGCTGATGGATCACACCGGCATCCCCACCCTGGCCGCGACGGTCGAGGCGGTCGCGGCGATCCGCGAGATGAAGCTCGAAGGCGTCGTCAACCTGATCGTCTCCGGCGGGATCCGAAACGGCGTGGACGCCGCCAAGGCGCTCGCGCTCGGCGCCGACGCGGTGTCGATCGGCACGGCCGCGATGATCGCGCTCAACTGCAACCGGCCCGTGCACCTGGAGGACTACGCCCGCATGGGCACGGAGCCGGGGGCCTGCCATCACTGCCACACCGGCCTCTGCCCCGTCGGCATCGCCACCCAGGACGAGGACCTGATCGCGCGCCTGCCCGTCGACGAGGCGGCGGACAGGGTCGAGGGCTTCCTGCACTCGATGACGCAGGAGATGCAGATGTTCGCGCGCGCGTGCGGCAAGTCGGCGGTGCACGACCTCGAGCCGGAGGACATGCGCGCGATGACCATCGAGGCGTCGGCCATCACCGGCATCCCCCTGGTCGGCACCAACTTCGCCTTCCGCCCGGAGAGCTTCGCGCAGGCCGTCATGCAGGCGATGGCGGCGGCGACGGCCGCCAACGGGCACGCGGCGCCGCAGGGAGCCTCTCACTAGGCATGTCGTTTCTCCTGGAGTGCCCCAACTGCGGCCGCAGGCCGGTCGACGAGTACAGCTATGGGGGCGAGGTGACGGTGCGGCCGACCTCGTCGGAGGACGCCCGCGCGCTCTTCTCGTACCTGTACTTCAAGCGGAACGACGCCGGCGATCAGCGCGAGTGGTGGTTCCACTCCTCCGGCTGCCGCGAGTGGTTCCAGGCCGAGCGCGACACCCGCTCGAACCACGTGCTCCAGGTCGCACCCCCCGGAGGCCTCGCATGAACCGGCTCGGCCGGCGCCGCGGCGAGCTGATCGACCGCGGCCGCACCGTCACGTTCACGTGGGAGGGGCGCGCCGTCGAGGGCCTCGCAGGCGACAGCGTCGCCTCCGCGCTCTTCGCCGACGGCGTGCGCGTCTTCTCGCGCTCGTTCAAGTACCACCGCAAGCGCGGCCTCCTGTGCTGCTCCGGCCAGTGCCCGAACTGCCTGGTCCAGGTCGACGGGGAGCCGACGGTGCGGGCGTGCATGACGCCGGTCGCCGACGGCATGCGCGTCGAGCACATCAACGCCTGGCCCTCCCTCGAACGCGACGCGCTGCACGCGCTGACCAAGGTGACGCCCGCGTTCGGCATGCAGGTCGGCTTCTACTACAAGACGTTCATGCGCCCCAGGTGGGCGTGGAAGTACTACGAGAAGTTCCTGCGCACCGCCGCGGGCCTCGGCCGGCTCGACCCGGGCCACCGCCGCGACCGCCGCTACGAGAAGGTGCACCGGCACGTCGACGTGCTCGTGATCGGCGGCGGCGAGGCCGGGCTCGAGGAGGCGATCGCGAGCGCGCGCGCCGGCAGGGACACGGCGCTCGTGGAGGAGGGCCTGGCGCTCGGCGGCCGGCTCGCCTTCTCCGGCATCGCGGCGGCCACCCGCGCCGCGGAGCTCGCCGACGCTGCCCGCGACGCCGGCGTCGAGATCCTGCAGCCCGCCTGGGCCGGCGGCGTCTACGAGGGCAACCTCGTGCCCGTCTACCGGGGCGACACGATGTTCCGCTTCCGCGCCGGCGAGATCGTGCTCGCGACCGGCGTGATCGAGCAGCCGCTCGTCTTCGGCGGCAACGACCTGCCCGGCGTGATGCTCGGCTCGGGCGCCCGGCGGCTCGCGAACCAGTACCGGGTCGCTCCCGGCGAGGAGGCCGTCGTCGTGACCGTCGACGACCTGGGCATCGAGACGGCGGTCGACCTGGCCGAGGCCGGCGTCCCCGTCGCGGCGGTCGTCGACACGCGTGACGGCGAGCCCGACGAGCGGCTGGGGGCGTGCGGGATCGAGCACCTGCGCGGCTTCGCGCCGGTCGAGGCGCGCGGGCGCGACCACGTGACGGGCATCGTCGTGGCACGCGGAGGCGAGCGGCGCACGCTCGCGGCCGACCTCGTGGCGATGAGCGGCGGCACCGTCGCCCAGTTCGGCACGCTCGTGCAGGCCGGCGGGTCGATCCGCTACGACGCCGACCGGCGGGTGTACGTCCCCGAGCACGTGCCCGATGGTGTGCGCGTCGCCGGCGAGGCGGTGGGGACGACCGCCGCCGTGCCGGCCTCGGCCGAGGCCGCCGGGAGCAAGCAGTTCGTCTGCTACTGCGAGGACGTGACGACCAAGGACGTCCACCTCTCGGTCGCCGAGGGGTTCTCGTCGCTCGAGCTCTCCAAGCGCTACACGACCGTGACGATGGGGCCCTGCCAGGGCAAGATGTGCCATCGCAACTCGGGCCTCGTGATGGCCCGCGAGTTGGGCGTCGACGCCGACGAGCAGCGCGTCGGCGTGACCACCGCCCGGCCGCCGCACAACCCGACCAGCTTCTCGCTCCTGGCCGGTCGCGGCTACGAGCCGGTCAAGCGTACGTCGGTGCACCACTGGCACGCCGAGCGCGGCGGGCGCATGCTCTGGGCCGGCGACTGGAAGCGCCCCTACGACTACGGCGAGCCGGAGTCCGAGACGGCCGCCGTGCACGAGTCGCTCGGCCTCATCGACGTGTCCACGCTGGGCAAGCTGATCGTGCGCGGCCCCGACGCGGCGGCGTTCCTCGAGCGCATCTACCCGAACCGCTACGGCGACATGAAGACGGCGCGCGTGCGCTACGGCATCGTCTGCGGCGACGACGGGTCGATCCTCGACGACGGCACCGTCGCCCGCCTGTCGGAGACCGAGTTCTACGTGACGACCACCTCGTCCGGCGCGGGCGGCATGGAGCAGTGGTTCACCTGGTGGAACGCCGTCTGGGGCATGGACTGCCAGATCGTGAACGTCACCTCGGCCATCGCCGCGTTCAACCTGGCCGGCCCGAACGCCCGCACCGCCCTCGCCGGCCTCACCGGCTTCGACCTCGCAAACGACGCCTTCCCGTACCTGGGCGCAGGCCACGCCGAGATCGCGGGCGTGCCCTGCCTGCTCCTGCGGATCGGGTTCGTGGGCGAGCTGGGCTACGAGATCCACTGCCCCGCGGCGGCGGGCGAGCACCTGTGGGAGGCGCTGATGGCCGCCGGCGAGCCGTTCGGGGTGCAGCCGTTCGGGCTCGAGCCGCAGCGCGTCCTGCGCCTGGAGAAGATGCACGTGATCGTCGGCCAGGACACGAACGCCGAGTCGCAGCCGCTCGAGGCCGGCATGCCCTGGATCGTGAAGCTCGACAAGGAGAGCGACTGGATCGGGCGCTACTCGATCGAGTGGTACCAGGAGCGCGGCAACCGGGTCGCCCTGGTCGGCTTCGAGGGCGCGAACGGCAAGGTGCCGAAGGAGGGCGCGCAGGTCACCAGGAACGGCGAGCCCGTCGGCCGCGTCACCTCGTCGCGCTTCTCCCGCCGTCTGGGCAAGGCGATCGGCATCGCCTGGGTGCCGGCCGACCTCTCGGGCGAGGGCACCGCCATCACGCTGTCCGACCCGTCCGGCGCCACCATCCCGGCGCAGGTGACGCTGAAGGCGTTCTACGACCCCGACCAGGAGCGGCTGCGGTCGTGACCGAGCGCGATCCCTACGCGTTCCTGTCGCCGGCAGCGGCGTCCGCCGGCGTCGGCCTGCGCACGCCGATGGAGCGCTCCCACCTGGCCGCCGGCGCCGCCATCGAGACGGTCGACGGCTGGCGGGTGGCCGCCTACGACGCCGTCGACGCGGATGCGTGGGTGTGCGACCTCTCGCACCTCGGCAAGCTCGACGTGCGCGGCACGGCCGCCGAGCTGGACGCGTTGACCGGCGGCCTCGAGAAGGGCGCCGCCCGCCGCGACGGCGACGTCTGGACGCTGCGTCTGACGCCGACGCACGGCTACGTGCTGGCGCCGTTCGGGCAGGTGGCGGAGCTGCGCCGCCGGATCGGCGCCGCGGCGATCGACGTCAGCTGCGGCCTGGCCGCCGTGGCGCTCGGCGGCGCGCGCCGGCGCGACGTCTTCAACCGCTCGTCGGGCCTGGACGTGCGCGAGTCGCGCTTCGGGCCGGGCCGGTGCATGGCGGGCTCGGTGATGCGCGTGCCCACGCTCGTCCTCAATCGGGGCGACGACCTCCTGATGCTGGTCGCCTGGGAGTACGGCGAGTACTTCTACGACGCCGTCCTCGACGCCGGCGAGACGCTCGGCATCGCCCGCGCCGGTGCGGTCGTGCGCGAGCTGCCGGCCGCGACGGAGGCCGAGGCGACCGCATGATCGGGCTCCTGCGCAAGCACCGGTTCTTCCGCTCGCACCCGCTGCGGGCCAGCTACGACGCCGTCGTCATCGGCGGCGGCGCCCACGGCATGGCGACGGCCTACTACCTGGCCAAGGACCACGGCATGAAGAACGTCGCCGTCGTCGAGCAGAGCTACATCGGCGCCGGCGCCTCGGGCCGCAACACCACCATCATCCGCTCGAACTACCTGACGCCCGAGGGCACCCGGTTCTACGAGGCCAGCGTCCAGCTCTACAAGACGCTGTCGCAGGACCTGAACTTCAACATGCTGTTCTCCCAGCACGGGCACCTGACCCTGGCCCACTCCGACCGGTCGGTGAACACGATGATGGAGCGGGCCGAGGTGAACCGCCTGCTCGGCGTCGACTCGCGGGTGATCTACCCGGACGAGATCAAGGCGCTCGAGCCGATGCTCGACGTCTCCGACCACCCGACGTTTCCGATCCTGGCCGCGCTCTACCACCCGCCCGGCGGCATCATCCGCCACGACGCCGTCGTGTGGGGGTACGCGAAGGAGGCCGACCGCCTCGGCGTCGAGATCCATCCGTACACCCAGGTGACGGGCATCACGCGCCAGAACGGCCGTGTGACGGGCATCGAGACGAACCGCGGCGCCATCTCCGCCGGCACGGTGATCTCCTGCACGTCCGGGTGGTCGACGCTCGTCGGGCGCCTGGCCGGGATCGAGGTGCCGATCACGACGCACATCCTGCAGGCGTGCGTGACGGAGCCGGTGAAGCCGCTCCTGCGCAAGATCATCGTCTCGGGGACGCTGCACATCTACATCTCGCAGTCCGACCGCGGCGAGTTCGTGATGGGTTCGGAGATCGAGCCCTACTCCGGCTACTCGAACAGGGGCACGTTCAGGTTCATCGAGGACCTGGCCATGCACATGGTGGAGCTGCTGCCGATGCTCGGCCGCGCCCGCATCCTGCGCCAGTGGACCGGGCTCTGCGACGTGTCGCCGGACTACGCCCCCATCATGGGGGTGACCGAGGCGGACGGCTTCCTGATCGACGCCGGCTGGGGCACCTACGGCTTCAAGGCGTCGCCGATCGTCGGCAAGACGATGGCCGAACTGGCCGCCACCGGCGCGACACCTGAACTGATCAAGCCCTTCCGCCTGGCACGCTTCTACGAGAACGAGCTCGTATCCGAGCGCGGCGCGGCCGCCGTATCCCACTGACCGTCGAGTTCCAACCCAGCAAGGAGACCCCGTTGAAGTCGAGCCTCGAGATCGCACAGGAAGCGACCCTTCGCCCGATCATGGACATCGCCCGCGAGATCGGCCTCGAGGAGGACGAGGTCGACCTGTACGGCAAGTACAAGGCCAAGGTCAGCTTGGACGCGCTCGGCCGCCTGGCCGGCGTCCCCGACGCCAAGGTCGTGTGCGTCTCGGCGATCAGCCCGACGAAGGCGGGCGAGGGCAAGACGACGACGTCCGTCTCGCTGACGCAGGGGTTGGGGAGGATCGGCAAGCGGCCGGTGCTGTGCCTGCGCGAGCCGTCGCTCGGGCCGATCTTCGGGATCAAGGGCGGCGCCGCGGGCGGCGGCCTGACGCAGGTCGTGCCGATGGAGGACCTGAACCTGCACTTCACCGGCGACTTCCACGCGATCGCGGCCGCGAACAACATGCTGGCGGCGTTCGTCGACCGGCACATCTTCTACGGCAACGACTGCCGGATCGACCCGCACCGGGTGACGTGGCGGCGCGCCGTCGACATGAACGACCGCCATCTGCGCAACATCATCACGGGCCTCGGCGGCGCCACCCACGGCATCCCCCGCGAGACGGGCTTCGACATCGTCGCCGCCTCCGAGGTGATGGCGATCATGGGCATGGCGACGTCGCTGCAGGACCTGCGCGAGCGGATCGGCCGCGTCACCGTCGGCTACGACGTCGACGGCACGCCCGTGAACGCGGAGCAGATGGGCTGCGCGGGCGCGATGACGGTGCTCCTGAAGGACGCGCTCAAGCCGAACCTGATCCAGACGCTCGAGGGTCAGCCGTGCTTCATGCACATCGGGCCCTTCGGCAACATCGCCCACGGCAACAGCTCGATCGTGGCCGACCTCGTCGGTCGCAAGCTGGGCGACTACCTCGTGACCGAGTCCGGATTCGGCAGCGATCTGGGCATGCAGAAGTTCATGGACATCGTCTGCCGGGCCGGCGGCTTCGCCCCGAACGCCGTCGTGATCGTGGCGACCGCGAAGGCGCTCAAGCACCACGCCGGCCTCGAGGACGACCCGCGCAACTCGGCCGCGGAGAACCTGAGGGCGATCGAGACGGGCTCGGCCAACCTCGCCCGGCACATCCAGAACGTGAAGCACTTCGGCCTGCCGTGCGTGGTCGCGGCGAACCGGTTCCCCGGCGACACCGACGAGGAGGTCGCGCTGGTGCAGAAGCTCGCGCTCGATCACGGCGCCCACGCGGCGGTGCTGAACGAGGGCTTCTCCAAGGGCGGCGCCGGCGCGGCCGAGATGGCCGAGGCGGTCGCCGACGCCTGCGAGCAGCCGAACACGTTCGCGTTCACGTTCGACGACTCCGACCCGATCGACGTGAAGATCGAGAAGATCGCGACCACGGTGTACCAGGCCGACGGCGTCGACTTCTCGCCCGCGGCCCGACAGAAGATCGACCAGTTCACCCGCGACGGTCTCGGCAACCTCTCGATCTGCATGGCCAAGACGCACCTCTCGCTCTCGGCCGACCCGGCGCTCGTGAACGCGCCCACCGGCTTCCGCATCCCGGTGCGCGACATCCGCCCCTACACCGGCGCGGGCTTCCTGACGCCGCTCTGCGGCGACATCATGCAGATGCCGGGGCTGGGCAAGACGCCCGCCGGCTTCAACGTCGACATCGACGAGAACGGCAGGACGGTTGGACTCTTCTAGGGACGACGGGTCCTCGTCCGACCCCTATCTGGGCGCGACGCTCGCCGACTTCCTCGACCGGTTGGCCGCGCGCACGCCCGCGCCGGGCGGCGGGTCGGTGGCGTCGATCACCTGCGCGATGGCGGCCGGCCTGGTGGAGATGGCGTCCGCGTTCGACGCGAGCGGCGCCCTCGACCAGGTCGGCGCCCGCGCGCGCGAGCTACGCGGCAGGGCGGCGGCGCTGGCCGAGGCCGACGGCCGCGCCTACGCCGGCGTGCTCGACGCGCTGAGGATGCCCGCGGGGCCGGAGCGCACGCGCCGGCTCGACTCCGCCGTGGGCGGGGCGATCGAGTGCCCGATGGAGCTGCTCGAGACGGCGGCCGAGGTGGCGACGCTGGCTGCCGACGTCGCCGCCCGCGGCAACCGCAACCTCGAGGGTGACGCCATCACCGGCGCCCTCCTCGCCGAGGCCGCGGCCCGCTCGGCCGCGACGCTCGCCCAGCTGAACGTGAGCATGCTCTCGCGCCACGCGATCGCGGACGCGCATCTCGAGCGTCTGCGACCCGGCCTGGCCAGCGCGACGCGCGCCCGCGAGCGGGCCGTCGAGGCCTACATGCACGCCGACCGGGCGTAGGTTTCGCCCACCGCGGGCGCGGGGTAGGTCGGCGGCATGGCAGCATCGACGCATCCGCCCGAGCAGACCTTGAACGAGGAGGGCACCGGCCGCCGCCGCGGCCGCCGCCGCCGCCAGCTCACCGGCCTCGTGGCCGGCCTGGTGCTCGGCTGGGTGCTCGGCTTCGCCTTCGAGTACGCCGTCGGTTCGCGGCTCACGACGGGCAGCGCCTCCGACCCCTTCACGGTGGCGTTCGGCGTGCCCGCCGCCGTGGCGGTCGCCTTCGGGCTCTTCGGCCTGCTGCTCGGCACGACGCGCGAGGTGCAGGTCGTGGACGCCCCCGTCCGCGATCCCCGCTACGAGCGCGTGGGCCGCGCGGCGGCGAGCGAGCGCGGCCAGACGCAGGGGCCGGCGGCCACGCCGCGGCCGTCGGCGCATCACCGCGGGCGCTGATCGAACGCGTATCGGCTCCGTAACGGCAGTCGCATCCACGTGACAGCCGCCGCTGCGCGGGCGATGATTCGACCGTGAACAGGGTGCTCCTGGTCGAGGACGACGCCACCATCCGCGAGATGACGCGGATGACGCTCGAGCGCGACGGGTTCGCCGTCGAGACGGCCGGGGACGGCCAGGCCGGCCTGGACGCCTTCGCCCGGGCGACACCGGACGTCGTGCTGCTCGACGTCATGCTGCCGGGGATCGACGGCGTCACCGTCTGCCGGCGGATCCGCTCCCAGAGCGTCGTCCCGATCGTGATGCTGTCCGCGCGCACCGATCCGATCGACGTCGTGCTCGGCCTCGAGGCCGGCGCGGACGACTACGTGACGAAGCCGTTCGAGCCGCCGATCCTGTCCGCCCGCCTGCGCGCCGTCCTGCGCCGGGCGACCCGCCTGGCGGAGGGGGCGCGGATGCGCTTCGGCGACCTCGAGATCGACCCCAAAGGCATGGTCGTGACGCGGGACGGGATCCCGCTCTCGCTGACGCCGACCGAGTACCGGCTGCTGCTCGAGCTGGCCGAGCACGTGGGGATCGTGCTCTCACGGGAGCAGCTGCTCGAGAACGTGTGGGGCTACGTGTGGTCGGGCGATACCCGCCTGGTGGACATGCACGTGCGCCGCCTGCGGGGCAAGATCGGGGCGGACGCGATCGAGACGGTGCGCGGCGCGGGGTACAAGCTGGTGCGCCCGGAATGAGCCTGCGCCTGCGGCTGGCGCTCGCCTTCGCGCTGCTGGCAGGACTGGTGGCCGCGGCGGTGGGGGTGGTGGTCTACGAGCTGACGCAGCAGGATCTGCTCGATCGCGGCCGTGCCAAGGCGGTGCAGTCGGCCCGGTCGGCGGCCCGGTTCTACGACCAGTTCGACGTGCTCGCGCCGGGGTCGGTCGTCTCCGGCCGCGCCGTCCCGGCCGCCCTCCGCCGGGCGGTGGCGAGCAGGCACGTCGCCACCTACATGGAGCGGGTGGGAGGCGGGCCCGTGATCTGGGCCGGCGTGCCGTCCTCGCGCCCTCCCCACGCGGTGTACGTGCGCCAGTCGTATGCCGCCGACCAGGCGACGATCGCCGATCTGCGGCGCACGCTGGTCGAGGTCGGCCTCGCGGCGGCGGCCGGCGGCGCGATGCTGGGTCTCGCGCTCGCGTGGAGGCTCTCCCGCCGCCTGCGCATGGCCGCCGCGGCCGCCGAGGAGGTGACGGCCGGGTCGCTCTCGGCGCGCGTGAACGCGCGCGGCCGGGACGAGGTGGCGGCGCTCGGCGCGGCCATGGACCGGATGGCCGACTCGCTGCAGGAGCGGATCGAGCACGAGCAGCGGTTCGTCGCCAACGTCGCCCACGACCTGCGCACGCCGGTGACGGGCCTCGTCGCGGCCGCCAGCCTGCTCGAGCCCGACCAGGTCGGGTCGGTGGTGCGTGAGCGCGTGTCGCGGCTGCACACCCTCGTCGAGGACCTGCTGGAGATCTCGCGGCTCGAGAACGGCGCGGTGACGGCCGACCTACGCTGGGTCGAGGTGGACGCGTTCGTACGCCGCGTGGTGTCGCGCCGAAGCGGCGTCGCCGCGGACGCTCCTGAGCCCGCGCGGGCGTTCACCGATCCGCGCCGGCTCGAGCGGATCATCGACAACCTGCTCGACAATGCCGCCAAGCACGGCACGCCGCCGGTGGTGGTTGCCGTGCGCGGGCGCGCGATCACCGTCACCGACTCGGGCCCGGGCTTCGCGTCCGACATCCTGACGCGGGCCACCGAGCGGTTCGCGACGGGCGACGCCGCCCGCGGCGGCGGGATCGGCCTCGGCCTCGCGATCGCCGCCGCGCAGGCGCGCGTGCTCGGCGGGTCGCTCTCCGTCGCCAACGCGCCCGGCGGTGGGGCGCAGGTGACGGTCGTCCTCTCCGACCGCTCTCCGGGCGGGGAGGAGCCGGCGTGAGCCGGCACGGGCTGTGCCTGCTGGCGGCGCTGCTGGCCGCGTGCGCCGGGTGTGGGACCGGCAACGGCCTGCACATCGAGGACGGCGGCCGGACGGTGAAGCTGCACAGCGTGTCGCGGCCGACGGCGCCGGCGACCTCGAGCGTCCACCACCGGCCGCGCGCGGGCGTCGTGCTGGGGGCGCCGGCGGCGCTCGCCTACGACGCCGGCACGCTCTGGTGCGCGGTCTACCCGGGGCCGGGCCTGCTCGGCTCCCTCGTGATGGTCTCGACCTCGACCGGGCGGCGCGCCGGCCAGCCGACGCCGCTTCCGCCGGCCGCGGCGCCGTACCTGCTCGCCGTCGGCGCCGACGGCGTCTGGCTGGCCTCGGGAGCGCATCTGTGGCGCGTCGACCCGGCCGCCGGCACCGTCGCCGTCACCGCCCGTCTGCCGGGTCCGGCGACGGCCCTGCAGGACGCGGCCGGATCCGTCTGGGCCACCGTCGACACCGCGGCCGGCGGGAGCCTCGTGCGCGTCGACGCGGCGGGCGCGGTGGCCGCCCAGGTCGCCACCGGGCCCGATCCCAGCGCGCTCACGGTCGCCGACGGCTCCGTCTGGGTGACGGATCGGGCGCAGCAGTCGATCGCGCGGTTCGCGGTCGGCAAGGCGCGCGTGAAGCGCACGCACACGATCTCGCTGCCGGAGTCGCCGGTGCGCGCACCGACCCAGATCACCGTCCAGGGGCGATACGTGTGGGTGTACGAGCGCGGCCGCGTGCTGCGGATCGATCCGGCGACGAACCTCGTCGTGGGGACGACGAGCGTCGCCCCCGCCCCGGGCGGGACGCTGGCCGCGGGCAGCGGCGGCGTCTGGGTCATCACCCGCACCCAGGGGCGCGGCCGCGGCGCGGTGCGCCTGCTGGACGCGTCGAACGGCCTCGGGATCGGCCACCGCGTGGCCGTGGGCGCCCGGCCGACCGCGATCGTCACCGACGGCCGCGGCGCCTGGGTGCTCGACTCGGCGACCGAGCGGCTCTTCCGCGTCTTCCCGCCGTGAGCCGGGAGCGGGCGGCGTGGGGACGGTCACGCGCGCCTGCCCGCCCGCCGGCCCGCCGATCTACCATCCCCGCCATGTCGCCCGGGCGGATCCCGTGGTAGCCGGCGGCGCCGCGTTCCTGCGCCGGTTTCCACCCTTCGACGACCTGCCCGACGGCGAGCTCGAGCAGGCCGAGGCGGCGATGCTCGAGCACGCATACGCGGAGGGCGAGGTGATCCTCGTCGAGGACGGCACGCCGGCGCTGTACCTCTTCGTCGTCCGCACCGGCGCGGTCGAGCTCGTGCACGAGAACGAGGTCATCGACGTGCTCTCGCCCGGCGAGGCGTTCGGCCATCCGTCGCTGCTCTCGGGCATGGCGCCCGCCTTCGACGTCCGCGCCCGCGAGCCCACCACATGCATCCTGATCGACGCCGGGGCGGCGCGGCGGCTGCTGGGGAGCCCCGCCGGCGTCGAGTTCGTCGCCAGCTCGCTGCGCGAGCGGCTCGTGCGCACCGGCTACGTCGCCCACGCGCAGCCCGAGCAGCGCACCGCCCACCTGGGCGCGCTCGTGCACCGCCCCGTCGTCGAGTGCACGCCCGACACGCCGGCGGGCGCCGCGGCGCGGCTGATGGCCGAGGCGGACGTGGGGTGCCTCCTCGTGCGCCTGGACGAGGGCTTCGGCATCGTCACCGACTCCGACCTGCGGCTGAAGCTGGTCGCCCCCGGACGTCCCTACGACACGCCGGTACGCGAGCTCATGACCGCCCCCGCCGTCGTCTTCGGCCCCGAGCGGCTGGCGGTCGACGCGATGATCGACATGCTCGACGCCGACATCCACCACCTGCCTGTCGTGCGGGCGGACGGCACGCCCGTCGGGGTGGTCACCGCGACCGATCTGATGTACCTCGAGAGCCGCACGCCGTTTGCGATCCGGCGCTCGATCAGCCATGCCGGCACCGTCGACGAGGTGGTCGCCGCCGCCTCGCATCTGCCCCACGTGGTCGTGTCCCTGATCCGCGCGGGCGTGGCCGCGACCGATGTGGGCCGGGTGATGGCGCTGCAGTCCGACACGGCCACGATGCGGCTGATCGACCTGGCCATGGCGGCCCGGGGAGGCTCTCCGAGCGGGTGGGCGTGGCTGGCGCTGGGATCGACGGCGCGGCGCGAAGCGTCGCTCAACTCCGACCAGGACAACGCGCTCGCCTACGCCGAGGACGGCCACGACGACTGGTTCGCCGCGGTCGCGACCGAGGTGAACGAGGGGCTGGCGCGGTGCGGGTTCGGAGCCGACAACGCCGACGTGCTGGCACGCAACCGGCAGTGGCGCATGTCCGAGGCCGACTGGAAGCGGGTCTTCCGCGACTGCCTCGACCAGCCCGACCGCTCGCATCTCACGCGCGCGGCGGTGGCGTTCGACTTCCGGCACGTCTGCGGCGGCCTCCAGATCGTGCGCCCGCTGGTCGAGATCGAACGGCAGGCGCCCGACCATCCCGACTTCGTCCGCCGGCTCGCGCGGACGGCGACCGACTTCGAACCGCCGCTCGGGTTCCGGGGCAAGCTGCAGGTGGACGATGACGGGTGCATCGACATCAAGCGCGGAGGCGCGGTCCCGATCGCCAACCTGGCCCGGTTCCACGCGATCCGGTCGGGGATCACCCTCTCGAACACGATCGGCCGCCTGCGCGCCGCCGCGGAGGTGGGGGCGCTCGAGGCCGATCGCGCGGCCGGGCTCGAGGAGGCCTTCGAGCTCGTCGCCCGGCTGCGGCTCGAGCATCAGGCGGCCGAGGTGGAAGCCGGGCGCCCGCCGACGAACCGGCTCGCTCCGGCCGATCTGCCGCCGCTGACCCGCGCCCAGCTGAAGAACGCCCTGCACGCCGTCGCCGATGCGCAGCGCGCGCTCGCCAGGTTCGTCCCGCTGGGCATGTAGCGATGAACACGTTTCCTGGGGAAGGCTTTACTCCGGCCGGGCGACCTGCTTCACTAGGCGCGGCATTCCAGTCCCGAAGGAGGTCGCATGGCATCGGTCGACAGTGGCGCTCCCGACTACGAGGGCGGTGGTCTGAGCCGGGAGACGAACTGGTGGGGTGCGTTCGTGATCGGGCTCGCGGGCACGATCCTGGTGACGGGGATCGCGCCGGTCATGGTGACCTCGCTCGGAGCCGCCTCCATTCCGATCATCATTCTCGTCACGATCACGGGCTATCTCCTGTGTCTGCTGCTCGCCGAGCTCTCCGCGATGATGCCCGAGCGCACCGGAGGCTCGCCGACGTACGCGTACGTCGCCTACAAGGACAAGTGGCCGCGGTTCGCCAAGCACGTGAACGGGTTCACGTCGTGGGCCTATTGGCTGGGCTGGTTCCCGGTGGCGCCGCTCAACATGATCCTGGCGTCGTTCTACATCGCCGACAAGTTCAACCTGAACACCTCGAGCGGGATCACGCCGATCCACACGTTCATCGCGTACTGGACGATCGTGATCGCGATCGTCGGCATCCTGCTTGTCTTCATCCCGGCGTGGCTCGGGATCCGGCTCGGCGCGCTCTTCGCGACGGTGTTGGGGCTGCTCTCCATGGTGCCCCTGACGCTGCTCGCGATCCTGCCGCTGTTCAAGCCGTCGTCGCGCAACTTCGGGAACCTGTCCGGGTTCCACCAGATCGACGGCTCGGGCTTCTTCACGAACGCGTTCGGCCACAACTGGCTCACGATCTACATCGCGTTCGGGTTCCTGCTCACCTGGAACGTGATCGCGATGGAGGCGGCGGCCTGCTACATCGGCGAGTGCCGCGACCCCGAGCGTGACGCCAAGATCGCGATGAACCTCGAGGGCCTGTACGGCCTCTTCATCTACACGATGATCCCGATCAGCTTCGTGATCGTCTTCGGGATCTCCAAGCTCTCGAACGGAGCGCTGGTCGATCCGAAGACGATCTTCACGAACTTCGCGTCGGCCGTGTTCGGAACGGGGGCGAGCTGGCTCGACTGGCTGATCGCGATCATGCTCGTGATCGCGCTCTCGCTCTCGGTGCTGAACGCGATCATGGGCTCCGCCCGCGCGCTGCACCAGATGTCGATCGACGGCGAGTTCCCGCGGATCTTCTCCCGCGTGAACAAGCACGGCGTGCCCGGATTCGCGATGGGCTTCAACGTCGCATGCTCGATCGCCCTCATCTTCACCGGGGGCGCCGTCGAGATCTACACGCTCTCGAACGTCGGCTACACGGCGTCGTTCCTGCCGGTGCTGGTCGGCTACTACCTGCTGCGCAAGTACCGGCCCGACATGCGCCGGCCCGTGCGCCTGCCGGAGTTCTTCAAGTACATCGCCCTGATCCTGGCCGCCTTCTACTTCGTGATCTGGAGCTACGGCGGGCTGGTGGAGGCGTCGCTGCCGAACGCAGCGCTGAACAACAACGACACGAAGGTGTACTTCTTCATCGGCTGGGCGATCCTGCTCTCGTACGTGTTCTTCTACTGGTACCGCGTCAAGGTGGAGGATCCCAAGCACGCGGCCGAGAGCGCGGCGCAGGCGCAGCAGATGGCCACCGGCGACTGAACGGCCGTTTCGGGTGGGGGCGATACTGCGCAGGTCATCGCCCCCACCCGATCCCGCCGCCCTGCGGATCGAGCGGCTCGTGGTCGCATCCGAGGGCCGCAGGATCCCGTGGGTGGTGCTGCAGAAGGCGTTCGAGCTGGCGCGCCCGGCCGGCGCCGCGGTGCACGTGGTCTCGATCGCGCGGGTGTGGGGGACGTCGCTCGGCTTCCCGAACCCCGGCCTCAACCCGACGCGGCACGAGTGGGACGATCAGCGCCGGCTCGTGCGCGAGGCCCGGGAAGCGCTCGAGAAGGCCGGGTTCGAGGCGACCGGGCAGGTGATCGGGACCCGCCGGGCGGCGAAGCGGATCGTGGCCGAGGCTGGCCGCTTCGGCGCCGACGCGATCGTCATGGGCGCCGACCCGAGGCGCAGGTTTGTCGGCGACTTCCTCTGGTCGCAGGAGCCGTACCGGGTCGCCCGGCGCGCCCACGTGCCGGTCTACCTCGTCCCGCTCGACGGCTCCGGGACGGGCGGCGGCGGCCCGGGGTAGACTCGCGTCTTCCGTGTCGATGCGAGTGCTCCTGGTGGGATCCGGCGGTCGCGAGCACGCCCTGGCGTGGGCGCTCGCGCGCTCGCCCCTCCTCGGCGAGCTGCATGCGGCGCCCGGCAACCCCGGGATCGGCACGCTCGCGCGCCTGCACCCGGTGCCCGTGTCCGACCTCGAGGGGCTGACGCGGCTGGCGGCCGAGCTCGCCGCCGACCTCGTCGTCGTCGGCCCGGAGGCGCCGCTCGTCGCCGGCCTAGTCGACCGGCTCTCGGCGGCGGGCATCGCGGCCTTCGGGCCGTCGGCGGCCGCCGCGCAGATCGAGGGCTCGAAGGCGTTCGCCAAGTCGGTGATGGCGGCGGCCGGCGTGCCGACGGCGCGCTTCGCCGTCTGCGACACGGTGTCGGCCGCGCAGGCCGCGATCGCCGAGGCCGACGGCGGAGTCGTCGTGAAGGCCGACGGCCTTGCGGCCGGCAAGGGGGTGGTCGTGTGCTCCTCGACGCGCGAGGCGCACGCCGCGGTCGCGGCGGCGCTCGTGGACGAGCGCTTCGGTGCGGCGGGACGGCGCGTGCTGATCGAGGAGCGGCTCGAGGGCCCCGAGGTCTCCCTGCTCGCGCTCTGCGACGGCGAGCACGTCCTCCCGCTCGCGCCCGCGCGCGACTACAAGCGCGCCGGCGACGGCGACCGCGGGCCGAACACGGGCGGCATGGGCTGCATCTCGCCGGTGCCCGGCGTCGACGACGACATGGTCTCCGACATCCTCGCCCGCGTCCACAGGCCGGTGGTGAACGAGCTCGCCCGGCGCGGCGCCCCGTTCCACGGCTGTCTGTACGCGGGCCTGATGCTGACGGCCGACGGTCCGAAGGTGATCGAGTTCAACGCCCGCTTCGGCGACCCCGAGACGCAGGCGATCCTGCCCCGCACCGGCGGCGACGTCCTCGCACTGCTCGCGCGGTGCGCCGGCGGGAACCTGGCCGGCGCCGACGCCGGCGTCGACGAGGGCGCATGCGTCAGCGTCGTCGTCGCCTCCAGGGGGTACCCCGATGCTCCGGAGCTCGGAGACCCGATCGGCGGCGTCGAGCAGGCCGAGGAGGTCGAGGGCGTGACCGTCTTCCACGCCGGAACGGCCGCGGACGGGCCCGGCCTCGTCACCTCCGGCGGCCGCGTCCTCAACGTCACCGCTGTCGGCGCCGACTTCGAGACCGCCCGCCGGCGCGCGTACGCCGGCGTCGACCTGATCCGGATCGCCGGATCCCATCACCGCAGCGACATCGGGCGCACCGCCCGGGAGACGGAGCACGTGCATGCCTGAACAGCCCGCACCTGCCCCAGAGGTCAAGGACATCTGGGAGCAGCTCGAGAGCGACGGCCCCGACGTGGGGATCATCATGGGGTCGGAGTCCGACCGGGAGGTGATGGAGGCCGCCGCGAACGAGCTCGCCGAGCGCGGGATCAGCTACGAGATGCAGGCCCTGTCCGCGCACCGAAATCCCCGCGGCGTGGCGGAGTACGCGTCCACGGCCGCGCTGCGCGGCGTGCGCGTCATCATCGCCGGCGCCGGCAAGGCCGCCGCGCTTCCCGGCGTCGTCGCCGCCTACACGGAGCTGCCGGTGATCGGAGTCCCCATCCGCACCTCCGACCTGGGCGGCATGGACTCGCTGCTCTCGATCGTGCAGATGCCGCCCGGCGTCCCCGTCGCCTGCATGGCCATCAACGGCGCCCGCAACGCCGCCATCTTCGCCGCCAAGATCCTGGCGCAGGGCTCGCTCCAGTCGGGCCCGCCGACCGCGGAGTTCTAGGCCACCATCGGCCCATCGCGGGGCCGCCGGGGAACCTGCTTCCTGACGGCGCGCCGGCCGGCGTCGGCCGGTGGGTGGTCCGGGTCGGCGGGGAGCCGGTCGGTGCCGGGGCGAGCGGGACGACGCGGGGTGCCGGGCGACCCGAGCCCGCTCTGGCCGGGCGTGCGGCGTCTGCCTCGGTCGGGCGCGGTCGACGGGGCGTTCCGTGAGGGCCTCCTTGAGCCTCCGTCGAGCGGAGCGTGGTCAGTGGGATGCGCGCTCGTCGTCGCCGGCCGGCCTGCGCTTCCTGAGGGCGCGCCGGCCGGCGTCGGCCGGTGGGTGGTTCGGGTCGGTGGGAGCCGGTCGGTGCCTGGGCGAGCGGGACGACGCGGGGGTGTCCGGATCCGCGGTGTCGCGCCACTTGTCGTGTGGTGCACATGCCCTTTGCAGGTTCGAAGCGGTCTTGTCACTGTTCGCGACAGACACGCAACATGGCGGTGGCGCAGACTGGGTGCATGTCCTGGGTGCCGCTCCCCACGCTCTACAAGGCACGAGGCGTGCCGACCAAGCAGCCCGTGTGCGCGATCTGCGTGGATCGGACGAGGGGCCGCACCGAGCAGGTGCGCCTCACCCACCGCGTGTCGGTCCATCTGTGCCAGGCCCACGCCTCCGCCGACTTCCAGACGCGGCGCGGTGGCAGGGACTTCGTCCGCACCCTGATGGGCGTGTGGAAGGCGAACGACTGTCTCACCCTGGCGCGGAGCCGCGCGCTTGACGCGCACCTGGAGCGCCTGACGGGGCCGCCGCCGCGACGGCCGCGGCCGGGCAGCTACTCGTGGCCGGGCTTGCGCCGTCAGCTCGAAGCCGGCTATGCCCTCGGCGCCACCCCCGGCCAGGTCACCCTGCACCGGCACGATCCCGACTGCGCCGCAGTCCCGCCCAGCCGGCGAACGATCCAGCGCTGGCACGCACAGCGCCGCTGGCTGACCCGCCCGCCGTAGCGAGCTCTAGCTCGGCAGCACGAACATGCCGCGCCCCGCCCAGGTCTGGCCGTCGCCCTTCGCCGGGCCGCTGACGAGCTGCTGGGTGCCGGGGACGGGCCTGCCGCCGGCGAAGGCGATCGACCACAGGTTCTGCTGGCCGAGCGAGCTCTGGACGTAGTCGATCCGGCCGTTCGCCATCGTCATCTGGGACGTCGTGCCCCAGCTGAGGCCGTCGCCGTTGCCGGAGACGGTGAACGTCTGCGCCCCGACCATGCCGTCCTCGGGCTCGAAGTAGCGGTAGTACATGTGGCTGTCGCCGGAGACGGTGTAGTAGAGCCGCCCCGTCGCGGGGTCGTAGAACATCCCGGTGACCGAGGCGATCGGGAACTGCGCCGACGTGAGACCGTTCAGGGGCAGGGCGGCGGCGGCGCCGAACGCGGTGCCGTCGAAGCTGCGGGCGAGCAGCTGCCCGGTGTCCCAGCCCGTGTAGAGCGTCGAGCCGATCATGAACGCGCCGCGGACGTGGGAGAAGTCGATGCCGGTGCCGGGGAGGGTCGCCTGCGCCCCGGCGGACGTGCCCGTGAAGCTGCGGTGAGCCGGGTCGGCGCCCGCGCCGAGCGTCCACAGGTCGCCGGGCAGCGTGCCGACGGTCGCCGCCGGCACGGTCTCGCCGCCCGCCGTCGGCATGAGCGCGATGCGGTTGCGCACAAGGCCGTCGATGTAGGCCGTGTCGCTGCCCACCCACAGCCCGTCCTGGGTCGCGAGCAGCGCCCACACGCCGGAGCCGCGCGGGTGGCGGCCGGGGTTCCAGGAGAACGGCATGCCGTTCACCGGGTCGAGGGCGGCGATGCCCATGCGCGACACGGCGCCCGCGCCGGCGGCGTCGCCCGCGAAGGGGTTGTTCTCCCACCGCTGGTGTCCGCCCGCGTAGACGGCGGTGCCGGTCACGGCCACCTGGGTGATGCTGTCGCCGCCGGTGTAGTCCACCCACGTCGGCGTCTGGCCGGCGCCGGTCGCGTTCGCCTCCCAGCGCGACACCGAGTCGCAGACGACGCCCGCGCCGGGGCCGCCGAAGTAGGCGCCCGTGTCGCCGACGACGAAGTAGCCGCCGTCCGGCGCGAACTTGACGTCGCGGATGTAGGTGTCGAAGTGGGTCGAGCAGGCGGGCTTGAAGGAGTTCGTCTGCCAGCTCGACACCGACACCGGCGTCGTGGTCAGGTCGAGCATCGCGATCTGGGCGCGGTCGAGGCCGTTCGCCGTCAGGAACGTGCCGGTCGCGACCAGCTTCGTGCCATCGGGGGAGATGTCGAAGTGCGCGACCCGCAGGGTGCCCTGGCGCTTGGTGGCGAAGTTCACGTTCACGTTCGGGTCGAGCGCGCCGGTGGTGACGTCAACGGCCGCGAGCCGGCCCCGGGCGACGCCGTCGATCTTCGAGAACGCCCCGCCGATATAGAGCTCGGATCCGAGCACCTGCGAGTCCTCGACCCAGCTTCCCAGCGTGACGGTCGCCTTGAAGGCCGTGTCGACCGATCCGTTGGACAGGTTGAGCTTCACGAGCCGCTTCACCTTCAGGCCGTTGACGGTGGCGAACTTGCCGCCGACGAAGACGGCCTGACCGCCGGGTGCGACCGAGATCGTGTCCACCTCTCCGCCCTCGACGTCCGGGAGGAACTTCGTGTCGAGTACGCCCGTCCGGGCGTCGAACGCGACCAGCTCGTGCACCGGCGTGGCCGTGGCGGCGCCCCTCGTCTTGGCGCTCGTGAACGTGCCGCCGACGACCATCAGGTTGCCGGCCTGGGCGACGGCGTTCACCCGGCCGTTCAGGATGTTCGGCGTGAACTTGGCGGGCGTCGCGGAGACGACCACGGACTGGGGCGCATCGGTGGCGCCGGCCGCCGGGACGGCGACGAGCGCGGCGGCGACGAGCAGGGCGGGCAGCCCGGAGCGGAGCAGGCGGGACATGTGCAAACCTCGATAAAGCGTGTTGGGGGCAACTCCAACGTACGCGGAGAAGGGGTGCGCCCCCATCCCCTGATCGAGTGAGCACGGCCCTCCGGCGCCGCCGCACCCGGCGAGTGCGCGCCACCCCCTCCTGTAGACTGAACCCTCAGCCGCCCCTCCGACCCAAGGCGACGATTCAGGCTTGATCTCTCGGTATACCCGCCCCGCCATCGGCGCCGTGTGGTCGGACGAGCGCAGGTTCCAGCGGTGGCTCGACGTTGAGATCGCGGCGATGGCGGCATGGGCCGAGCTGGGCGCGCTCCCGCCCGAGGCGGTGGTGGCGGTCCGCGACCGCGCCCGCATCGACGTCGCCCGGATCGGCGAGATCGAGCGCCGCACCCACCACGACGTGCTCGCGTTCACCGAGTCGATCGCCGAGCTGGTGGGCGAGGAGGCGCGCTGGTTCCACTACGGCCTCACCTCCTCCGACGTCGTCGACACCGCGCTCGCGCTGCAGCTGCGCGACGCGGGCGAGCTCCTGCTCGCGGGCGTCGAGGCGGTCGAGGCGGCGGCGGCGGTGCGCGCCGAGGAGTTCCGGCACACGCCGGTCATCGGCCGCACGCACGGCGTCCACGCCGAGCCGACCACGTTCGGGCTGAAGCTGCTCGGCTGGGTGACCGAGCTGCGCCGCCAGCGCGCCCGGCTCGGCGAGGCGTTCGCCGGGGTGCGCGTCGGCAAGCTGTCCGGCGCGGTCGGCGCCTACGCGAACTCCGACCCGCGCATGGAGGCGCTCGCCCTCGCCGAGCTCGGGCTCGAGCGCGAGGACGTCGCCACCCAGGTCGTTCCCCGCGACCGCCACGCCGCCCTGCTCAGCGCGATCGCCGGCGCCGGCGCCTCCCTGGAGCGGTTCGCGCTCGAGGTGCGCCACCTGCAGCGCACCGAGGTGCGCGAGGCGTTCGAGCCGTTCGCCGCCGGCCAGAAGGGCTCCTCGGCGATGCCGCACAAGCGCAACCCGATCGTGTGCGAGCGCATCTGCGGCCTCGCCCGCGTGCTGCGCGCGAACGCGCTCGTCGGCCTCGAGGACGTCGCCCTCTGGCACGAGCGCGACATCTCGCACTCGTCCGCCGAGCGGGTCGTCCTGCCCGACTCGACGATCGCGCTCGACTACATGCTCGACCGCGCCCGCTGGCTGATCGAGGGCCTGGCCGTCGACCCCGAGCGGATGCTGCGCAACCTGGAGGCGTCGCACGGGCTCGTCTTCTCCGGGCGCGCGCTGCTGCGCCTGGTCGAGTCGGGCGTGAGCCGCGAGCGCGCCTACGAGATCATCCAGCGGAACGCCATGGCCGCATGGGACCGCGAGGTCCCGCTGCGCGGACTGCTCGAGGCCGACCCGGACGCGGCCGCGGTGCTGGACGCGGCCGAGCTCGACCGCATCTTCGACCTCGACTCCCTGCTCGTCCACGTGGACGAGATCTTCGACCGCACGCTTCGACGCACGGAGGTTGCCCATGCCTGACACCCTGTCCCACCTGCACGAGGCCTCCGGCAAGGTGCGCGAGCTGTACGGATTCGGCGACAAGCTGCTGCTGGTCGCATCCGACCGGATCTCGGCGTTCGACGTCGTCCTGCCGACGCCGATCCCCGACAAGGGCAGGGTGCTGACCGGGCTCTCCAAGTTCTGGTTCGAGCGCACCGGCGACCTCGTGCCCAACCACATGCTGAGCGTCGACGTGGCCGACTTCCCGGCCGAGGCGCAGGGCATGCCCGACCTGGCCGGCCGGACGATGCTGGCCGCGCGCCTGGAGATGCTGCCGATCGAGTGCGTCGTGCGCGGCTACCTGGTCGGCTCGGGCTGGAAGGACTACCGGGCGACCGGCTCGGTGTGCGGGCACGCGCTGCCCGCCGGGCTGCGCGAGGCCGACAAGCTGCCCCGGCCGCTCTTCACCCCGTCCACCAAGGCGACCGAGGGGCACGACGCGAACATCGACCGCGCCGCCGGCGTCGCCCTCGTCGGCGAGCAGCGCTTCGACGAGATCGAGCGACTCTCGATCGAGCTCTACCGCACCGCCGCCGACTACGCCCTCGAGCGCGGCATCATCATCGCCGACACGAAGTTCGAGTTCGGCATCGGCGCCGGCGGCCGGGTCGTCATCGGCGACGAGGTGCTGACGCCCGACTCCTCGCGCTTCTGGCCGGTCGATGAGTACGCGCCCGGCGGCTCGCCGCCGTCGTACGACAAGCAGTACGTGCGCGACTGGCTGGAGACGCTCGACTGGGACAAGACGCCTCCCGGCCCGGAGATTCCCGCCGACGTCGTCGAGGGCACGCGCAACCGCTACGTCGAAGCCTACGAGCGGCTGACCGGACGGCCGTTCGCCGAGTACCTCTCCGAGACGGGGAGCCCGTCGTGAGGGTGAGCGTCACCGTGCGCCCGCGGGCGGGCATCCTCGACCCCCAGGGCGAGGCGCTGCGCCGGTCGCTGCAGGGGCTCGGCTACGACGCCTCCGACGTGCGCGCCGGCAAGGTGTTCGACCTCGAGCTGGGCGCGGCCAACGAGCGCGAGGCGCTGCGGCTGGCCGCCCAGATCGCCGAGCGGGTGCTCTCGAATCCGCTGATCGAGGACTTCGAGGTGTTCGCCAGGGAGCCCGCGCCCGCGTGATTCGCGTCGCCGTCATCGCCTTCCCCGGGTCGTGCGACGACCGCGACGCCCTGCGCGCGGTCGAGCTCGTGGGCGCCGAGCCGGTGCGCGTCTGGCATGCCGACGAGGATCTCGACGGCGCCGCCGCGGTGGTTGTGCCCGGCGGCTTCAGCTACGGCGACTACCTGCGGCCGGGGGCGCTGGCCGCGCTGTCGCCGGCCATGGCCGCGGTGCGCGCCCTGGCCGCGGCGGGTGGGCCGGTGCTCGGGGTCTGCAACGGCTTCCAGGTGCTCACCGAGGCCGGCCTGCTGCCGGGTGTCCTGCGCCCGAACACGCACCTGCAGTTCCGGTGCGAGGACGCCGGCCTGCGCGTCCAGCGCGGGTCCGCCTGGCTGCCCGGCCTCCTCGCCGGCGACGTGATCGAGATCCCGGTGAAGCACCACGACGGGTGCTTCTTCGCAACGCACGAGCAGCTGGCGGAGCTCGACGCGGGCGGCCAGGTGCTGCTGCGGTACGTGCGCAACCCGAACGGCTCGGTCGAGTCGATCGCGTGCGTCACGAACGCCGCGGGCAACGTCGCCGGGCTCATGCCCCACCCCGAGCACGCGGTGGACCCGCTGCTCGGCTCCGTGGACGGCCGCATTTTGCTGGAAGGGCTCCTCGCCCAGGCACTCGCCGTCGAGGCGGTCGCGTAGGGTGCAGACGTGAGCACGATCGAGTCGACGCCGTTGCACCGCTCGCTCGGCCTGACCGACGCCGAGTTCGAGCGCATCGGCGAGCTGCTCGAACGCGAGCCGAACGACTTCGAGCTGGCCGTCTTCTCGCTGCTGTGGAGCGAGCACTGCGCCTACAAGCATTCGCGCACGCTGCTCTCCGCCTTCCCGACGACGGGTGAGCGCGTCCTCCAGGGCCCGGGCGAGAACGCGGGCGTGATCGACGTCGGCGACGGCCTGGCGGTCGCGCTCAAGGTCGAGAGCCACAACCATCCCTCCGCCGTGGAGCCCTTCCAGGGCGCGGCCACCGGCGTCGGCGGCATCCTGCGCGACATCTTCGCGATGGGCGCGCGGCCGATCGCGATCCTCGACTCGCTGCGCTTCGGCGAGCTCGACTCCGAGCGCCAGCGGCATCTCTTCGCGCGGGTGGTCGAGGGCGTCGGCCACTACGGCAACTGCGTCGGCGTCGCCAACGTCGGCGGCGAGGTGGAGTTCGAGCCGGCATACGCCCAGAACTGCCTCGTGAACGCCATGTGCGTGGGCGTGCTCCCCGCCGGCCGCCTGCAGTCCGCCGGCGCCGCCGGGCCCGGCAACCTGCTCGTCCTGTACGGCTCGAAGACCGGCCGCGACGGCATCGGCGGGGCGAGCGTGCTCGCCTCGCAGGGCTTCGAGGAGGGCGCCGAGGCGAAGCGCCCGAGCGTCCAGATCGGCGATCCGTTCACCGGCAAGAAACTGATCGAGTGCACGCTCGAGCTGCTCGACGCCGGCCTCCTGCGCGCGCTGCAGGACCTCGGCGCGGCCGGGCTTGCCTCGTCGACGTCCGAGATGGCCGCCGCCGGCGGCGTCGGCCTTGACATCGACCTCTCGGCTGTCCCGGTGCGCGAACCGGGCATGGAGGCCTTCGAGATCATGATCTCCGAGTCGCAGGAGCGGATGGCGGCGATCGTCGAGCCGGGCGCCTGGCCCGCGGTCGAGGCGGTGTGCCGGCGCTGGGAGGTGGACGCGACCGTCATCGGCGCGGTGACCGGGACCGGCCGCCTGCGCGTCCGCCACGACGGCGAGCCGGTCGGCGACATCCCCGTGGCGGCCCTGACGGACGACGCTCCCCGTTACGACGTCGGCCGGGAGCGGCCCGCCCGGCTCGCCGACGAGCCCCTGGCCCACGACGTCTCCGACGGTTCCGACGACGCCGCGCTGCGCGCGCTGCTCGCCTCGCCCGGCGTGGCCAGCCGCGCCTGGGTGACGCGCCAGTACGACCAACTGGTCGGCTCGGGCACCGTCGTCCGGCCCGGCGGCGACGCCGCCGTCGTCCGGCTCACCCCGTCGCGGCGCGCGATCGCGATCGCGCTCGACGGCAACGGGCGGCGCACCTGGCTCGACCCCCGCCGCGGCGGCATGAGCGCCGTCTGCGAGGCGGCCCGCAACGTCGCCTGCACGGGCGCCCGCCCGGCGGCCGTGACCAACTGCCTCAACTTCGGCAACCCCGAGCGCGCCGACATCGGCTACGAGCTGGCCGAGGCGATCGAGGGCATGGCCGAGGCCTGCCGCGCGCTCGGGCTGCCCGTCGTCTCCGGCAACGTCTCGCTCTACAACGAGCACGAGGGCAACCCGATCCCGCCGACCCCGGTGGTCGGCGTGGTCGGCGTCCTCGACGACGCCGAGCAGGCGGTGCGCATCGGCTTCCGGGCCGAGGGCGACGTCGTCCTGCTGGCGGGCGCGGGCGCGAGCGCCCTCGACGGCTCGGACTACCAGAAGGTCGTGCTCGGCGGGGTGGCCGGGCGCATCCCCCAGCCCGACCTCGAGCAGGAGCGTGCCCTGCACGCGTTCCTGGCCGGCGCGGCCGAGCGGGGGCTGCTGCGAAGCGCGCACGATGTGGGCGGCGGCGGCCTGGCGGTCGCGGTCGCGGAGTCGGCGATGGCGGGCGGCATCGGCGTCCGGGTCGAGAAGGCCGACGACCTCTTCGGCGAGGGGCAGGGGCGCGTGATCGTGTCGGCCGCCAGGGGCGACGTGCCCGGCCTGCGCCGGCTCGCCGCCGAGCTGCCGCTGCGGCGGCTGGGCACCGTCGGTGGGTCGGAGATCGCCGTCGGGCCGGCCCGCATCCCGCTCGCCGAGGCGCGCGGCCTCTACGAGGGGGCGCTGCCGGGGATCATGGACGGGGCCTCCTGATGTGCGGCGTCTTCGGCATCTACACCCCGCCGGACGCGCCTGACCGCGATGTCGCCCGGGTGACGTTCTTCGGCCTCTTCGCCCTGCAGCACCGCGGCCAGGAGAGCGCGGGCATCGCTGTCTCGGACGGCAGCCGGATCACCGCGATGAAGGACATGGGCCTCGTCAGCCAGGTGTTCGACGAGGCACGCCTGTCCGGCCTCGAGGGCCACATCGCGATCGGCCACACGCGCTACTCGACGACCGGCTCGACCGTGTGGCAGAACGCCCAGCCCGTCGTCCGCCACGCCGGCGGGCGCACGGTGGCGCTCGGCCACAACGGCAACCTGACCAACACCGCCGAGCTGCGGGAGGAGCTGCTCGCACGCCGCGTGCAGCTGCGCTCGACCTCCGACACCGAGGTGATGGCGGCGATGATCGCCGGTGCCGAGTCCGGCGACCTCGAGGAGGCGGTGTCCGCGGTGATGGAGCGCATCGACGGCGCCTTCGCGGCCGTCGTCATGAGCGAGCGGGGGCTGGCCGGCTTCCGCGATCCCGACGGCATCCGCCCGCTCGCGGTCGGGCGGCTGGAGGACTCGTGGGTGCTGGCCTCGGAGACGTGCGCGTTCGATCTCATCGGCGCCCGCACCGAGCGGGAGCTCGAGCCGGGCGAGATGGTCGTGATCGACGAGCGCGGCGCCCGCTTCCGCCGCGTCGGCGACCGCTCCGAGTCCCTGTGCGTGTTCGAGTACATCTACTTCGCCCGGCCCGACTCGGTGATGGGCGGCCACGGTCTGCACGAGGTGCGCCGGCGCATGGGCGAGCGGCTGGCCGAGGAGGCCCCCGTCGAGGCCGACGTCGTCATCGGCGTGCCGGACTCGGGAACGCCGGCGGCGGTCGGCTACGCGCGCCGCAGCGGGATCCCGTTCGGCGAGGGCCTCGTCAAGAACCGCTACGTCGGCCGCACCTTCATCCAGCCCGACCAGCTGCTGCGCGAGCGCGGGGTGAAGCTGAAGTTCAACGCGCTGCGCTCCGTGCTCGAGGGGCGCAGCGTGGTCGTCGTCGACGACTCGATCGTGCGCGGGTCGACGACCCGCAAGCTGGTGCAGATGCTGTTCGAGGCGGGGGCGCGCGAGGTGCACCTGCGGGTGTCGTCGCCGCCGATCGTCTCGCCCTGCTTCTACGGCATCGACATGGCCGACCAGGACGAGCTGATCGCCGCCGGCCGGTCGATCGAGCAGGTGCGCGACCGCCTGGGCGCGACCTCGCTCGCCTACCTCTCGCTCGAGGGGCTGGAGGCGACGGCGGGCCCCGCGGAGGGGTTCTGCCGCGCCTGCCTGACCGGCGAGTACCCGACCGAGATTCCCGCCGACATGCGCCTTGCGAAGCTCCGCTTCGAGCCGGCGTCGGTGCCGGTGGAGATCCGGTGAGCGGCGAGCAGCCGCCGCTGACATACGCCGGCTCGGGCGTGAGCCTCGGCGCCGCCGACGAGGTGGTCGAGCGCATCCGCGCGGCGGTCGCCTCGACCCACGGCAGGCAGGTGCTGGGCGGCCACGGCGGCTTCGCCGGCCTGTACACGCCCTCGGTGGGCGACCCGCTGATCGCGGCGGGCTGCGACGGGGTGGGGACGAAGATCCTGCTCGGCGCCGCCGCCGGCCGGCACGCATCGCTCGGCGTGGACCTCGTGGCGATGAGCGTGAACGACGTGCTCACGTCCGGCTGCCGGCCGGCCTTCTTCATGGACGTGATCACGTGCGGGAAGATCGACGTGGACGTCGTCTCCGAGCTCGTGTCCGGCATCGCCGAGGGCTGCCGCCAGGCGGGGTGCGCGCTGCTCGGGGGCGAGACGGCCGAGCACCCCGACATGATGCGGCCGGAGGAGTTCGACATGGCCGGGTTCTGCGTCGGCATCGCCGAGCGCCGCGAGCTGATCTCGGGCCGCCGCGTCAAGGCCGGCGACGCCGTGATCGGCCTGCCGTCGAGCGGCCCGCACGCGAACGGCTTCTCGCTCGTCCGCCGGTTGCTCGAGCGGGCCGGGATCGGGCTCGATGCGACGCCCGACGCGCTCGCCGGCGCCAGCGTCGCCGACGCCCTGCTGAAGCCGACCAGGATCTACGCGGCGGCGGTCAACGAGCTGACGCGCACGGTGGACGTGCGGGCCATGGCCCACATCACCGGCGGCGGCATCCCGGGCAACCTGGGGCGCCAGTTCCCCGAGAGCCTCGGTGCCGAGATCGACCTCGGCGCCTGGGAGCGCCCGGAGGTGTTCGCGTGGCTCGCGTCGCTGGGCGTCGAGGAGGATGAGCTGCGGCGCGTGTTCAACCTCGGTCTCGGCTACGCGGCGGTCGTCGAGGAGGAGTCGGCGCCCGTGGCGCTGGCGGCGCTCGAGCGCGGCGGCTGCCCCGGCTTCCTCGCCGGGCGTGTCGTCGCCGGGGCGGGGGTGCGCTTCCGCTGAGGGTCGGCGTGCTGATCTCGGGCGAGGGCACGAACCTGCAGGCGCTGATCGACGCCGGCGACATCGATGTCGCCTGCGTCGTCGCCAGCCGCGCCGGGGCGCCTGGGCTCGAGCGGGCGGAGCGGGCCGGCATTCCGGTGCTCGCCACCGCGGACGAGGCCGGCACGACCGCCTTCCTCATACGCAACGGCGTGGAGCTGGTCGTGCTGGCGGGGTACATGCGCATCCTCTCCGAGGCGTTCGTCGTCCGGTGGTCGGGCCGGATCCTGAACGTGCACCCCGCCCTCCTGCCGGCGTTCCCGGGCGGACACGCGGTCGAGGACGCGGTCGCGCACGGCGTCAAGGTGACCGGGGTGACGGTGCACCTGGTGGACGCCGGCCACGTGGCGGCGGACACCGGGCCAATCGTCCTGCAGGAGCCGCTGGCGGTCTCGTATGATGACACCGCCGCGGAGGTGGCGGACCGTCTGCACCGAATCGAGCACCGGTTGCTGCCCGAGGCGGTGCGACTGTACCGGGCGGGGCGCATCCATGTGGAGGGACGCCGGGTGAGGGTGAGCGGATGAAGATCAAGCGGGCGCTGATATCGGTCAGCGACAAGAACGGCCTCTCGACGTTCGCGCAGGGGCTGCACGCGCTCGGCGTCGAGCTGATCTCGACCTCCGGGACGGCCGCGTTCCTGGAGCAGGCGGGCGTGCCGGTGACGACGGTGGAGCAGCTCACCGGCTCGGCGGAGCTCTTGGGCGGGCGGGTGAAGACCCTGCACGCGTCGCTGCACGCGGCGATCCTGGCCCGGCGTGACCACGCCGAGGACATGGCCTCACTGGAGGAGGCCGGGATCGAGCCGATCGACCTGGTCGCGTGCAACCTGTACCCGTTCCGGTCGGTGGCCGCGCGGCGGGGCGTGTCCGAGGCCGAGGTGATCGCGAACATCGACATCGGCGGGCCGACGATGGTGCGTGCCGCGGCGAAGAACTTCCATTCGGTGGCCGTGGTGACCGAGCCGGACCGCTACGGCTTCGTGCTGGGCGAGCTGAACGCCTCGGGTGGCGAGCTGTCGCTCGACACCCGCCGCGACCTGGCGGGGGAGGCGTTCGCGCACGTCGCCTCCTACGACTCCGCGGTGGCCGCCTGGTTCGCCGACACCGAGCCCTTCCCCGACCGGCTCACCGTCGACCTCGTCAAGGTCGGCGACCTGGCCTACGGCGAGAACCCGCACCAGCGGGCCGCCTTCTACCGCGAGGCCGGCGCGCGCCGCCACGTGCTCTCGCGCGTCGACCAGGTGAGCGGCAAGCCGCTCTCGTTCAACAACCTGGCCGACCTGCAGGCGGCGCGCACGATTGCGACCGCGTTCCAGCTGCCGGCGTGCGCGATCGTGAAGCATGCGAACCCGTGCGGCGTGGCCGTCGGGGCGACGCTCGAGGAGGCCTATGCCCGCGCGCTCGCGTCCGATCCCCTGTCCGCGTTCGGCGCGGTGATCGCCGTCAACCGGCCGGTGCACGGCGCGCTCGCCGAGCGCATGCTCGAGACGAAGGTCGACGTCCTCTTCGCGCCGGGGTATGACGACGCCGCCCGCGAGACGCTGCGGTCGAAGCCGACCACCCGCGTGCTCGAGGACCGCGAGCGGCGCAAGACCAGCCCCGGCGAGCGCGACATGCGGCGGGTGCTCGGGGGCCTGCTGATCCAGGACCGCGACAACGAGACCGAGGATCGCGCCGACATGCAGGTCGTGTCCGAGCAGGCGCCGGGCAAGCGGGAGTGGGAGGACATGCTGTTCGCGTGGCGCACGGTGCACTTCGTGCGCTCGAACGCCGTCGTCATCGCCCGCGACCTGGCCGCGGTCGGGATCGGCGCGGGCCAGATGAGCCGGGTGGACGCCGTGAAGATGGCGGTCGCCAAGGCGGGCGACCGCGCCCAGGGGGCGGTGCTGGCGTCGGACGGCTTCTTCCCGTTCGCCGACGGCCCCGAGGCTGCGTTCGCCGCGGGCGTGCGCGCGATCGTCCAGCCCGGCGGCTCGGTGCGCGACCCCGAGGTGATCGACGCGGCCAACGCCGCCGGCGCGGCGATGGTGTTCACCGGCCGCCGCCACTTCCTGCACTGAGCGCGAGGCGTGGGGCCGGCGCGAGGCATGGGGCCAGGCCCCGGTCAGGCGGGGCCTGGCCCCGGTGTCGTGGTCATCGCGTCAGGCCGTAGAACGGGTCCTTCGCCCAGGTGCGGTACTGGGACAGCGAGGCCTTGCTCGTGTCGATGTAGTTGTCGCCGTTCGGGCCGATCGAGTTCCAGACGCAGTACGCCACGCACTGCGGGTTCTGCATGATCGCCTGGTACGTGTTCAGGATCAGGCTGCGGCCCGTCTTCGACCCGTCCTTGTCCAGCGCACCGCCCGGGTTGGACACCTTCTGGCCCTGGACGAAGCCGCCCTCCGAGATGATGTACGGCTTCTTGTGGGCGACCGCGAAGTTGTAGGTGTTCCAGTCGGCCGGGTCGTTCTGGGCGGCGTGGCTGAGCGTGTCGCGGTAGAGATCGGTCGCCACCCAGTCGACGGCGTCGTCGCCCGGGTAGTAGACCTCCCACGTGCCCACGGTGCTGCGGCGCTGGGCGCAGAACACGAAGATGCAGTTGCCGCCCGCCTGGATGGTCGCGCCCGCGGCGGCGAACACCGTCTTCACGTGCCGCCACGCGGCGATGAACGCGGCCTCGCCGCCGGTGCCGATGCCCCCCTGCCACTGGGCGTAGTAGGGGTTGTGGGCGCCGTTGGGCTCCTGCCACAGCCGGAAGATGACCGGGGTGGAGAGCGCGCGCAGGCCGGTGGCCACCTTCGTCCAGTACGCGTCGAACTCGCCGTTCGTGATGCGGTCGATGCCCTGTCCGTAGGCCGTCGTCGTCAGGTCGCCCTTGCCCTTCCACCCGGCCGCCTTCACGGGGAACGTGCTCGGCTGCCCGAACGAGCACATGACCACGACCGGCGGCCCCTTGAGCGCGGCGTCGGCGACGGCGGCCGGCGACGGGCAGGTGGCGAGCCAGCCGTAGCGGCGGTTGCGGATGGCCATCCGCCGGCCGAGCTGCGTCTCGATCCCGTTCGCCTTCGTGAACCCGCGCACCGTGTCGTCGGCGCCGAAGTAGGCGCCCTGGCCGGGGATGACGAGGCCGCCCCAGGTGCCGACGATCGAGGGATCGCGCTGCGGCAGCGCCGCGGAGGCCGTGGCGGCGCCGAGTCCGGCGCGGCCCGCGAGGAGCGTCGCGCCGGCGATGCCGGCGGTCTG
Organism: uncultured Actinomycetes bacterium; assembly: GCA_963843705.1. GTDB lineage: Bacteria > Actinomycetota > Thermoleophilia > Gaiellales > JAICJC01 > JAICJC01. Next base: position 478,544 of record CAWJLQ010000005.1, on the reverse strand, counting down.
CGAGAGGAATCCACGGCGGGTGGAGCGAGTGCCCACGGGTCGCCCTTTCTCTGTGACGAACGGAACGAGCGGGACACTAGAGCGCCGTCCCCACCAGGCAAACCCCCTTTTGGGGGGTCAACGGCCGGACGCGGCCCCGTCCAGGAGAAGGCCGTACGCGCGCTCGTAGTCGGCCACCATGCGCGCGGCGGAGAACCGCTCCTCGGCGACGGCGCGCACGCCGTCGGGGTCGAGCTCGAGCAGCCGCGGAACGACGGCCGCCATCTCGTCGATCGTGTCGACCACCAGGCCGCCGCGGCCGTGCTCGACCACCTCGGGGACGGCACCGAGACGCGTCGCCAGCACGGGCGTACCGCAGGCCATCGACTCGACCATGACGAGCCCGAACGGCTCCGGCCACTGGATCGGGAAGATCGTCACCGCCGCCTTCTGCAGCAGCTCCACCTTCTCGTCGTGGGACACCTCGCCGACGTACTCGACGCCGTCGCCGAGGAACGGGCGCACCGACGCGTCGAAGTAGTCGTGCTCGATGGGATCGTGGATCTTGCCCGCGAGCCGCAGCGGCATCCCCGCGTCGCGGGCGACCCGCACGGCGTTGCCCGCGCCCTTGTCCGGCGACATGCGGCCGAGGAAGAGCAGGTAGCCGTCGTGGCTGCGGTGGATGGGGTAGCTGTCGAGGTCGATCGCGTTGTGGCACGTGGCCAGCCAGTTCAGCTCGGGCCGCGGCCTGCGCTGATTCTCGGACAGCGAGATCAGCCGCACCCGCGGGGACACGCGGTTGATCTGCGCATACACGAGCCCCGGCTCGCCCGTCAGCGGGCCGTGCACGGTGTGGCAGAACGGCGTGTCGATCGCCTGTCCGAGTGCGCACGCGAGCGGTCCGGAATGGTCGTGCACGAGGTCGTAGGCGCCGGCCTCCTCGAGGCAGGTGAGCGTGTGGTGCAGGTCGGGCATCGACATCCCGATGCGGTACGACGGCGGCTCGTCGTACGTGGTGACGAGGCGCGCCTTCGTCTGGGAGTCGCCGGCGGCGTAGAGCGTCACGTCGTGGCCGCGGTCGACGAGGCCGTCGGCGAGGATCGAGACGACCCATTCGATGCCGCCGTAGCGCACCGGCGGGACGGCGAACCAGGCGGGTGCCAGCAGGGCGATCTTCACGCTGCGATGGTACTGCCGAGCGGCTCGATCAGGCCGTCACGTCCGGCGGCGCCGAGCGCAGCTCCCGCCGCCACATGAGCTTCAGCCCCGACCAGTCGCCGTCGAGCGCCGCCACCTTGGTGTCGACGATCCCCAGCGGCAGGGCGTGGTCGCGCACGTCGTTCTCGGTGATGTCGCTCTCGTGCCCACCCGCGCGCCGCGGCCACGCCACCCACAACGAGCCCGCCGGGAAGATCCGGCCGGCCAGCTGCGGCAGCCGTGCCGGAAGCTCGGCCGGCTCGCGGAAGAACGCGACGACCACATCGGCCGGCTCCGTCTCGGCCGTCGGCACGACGCCCGCCGGCAGCTCGGGGACGCTCCAGCCGTCGGGGGCGCGGTCGAGCGCCAGCCGGGCGCCGGGCTTGACGCCGAGCTTCCTCGCAAGCGGCGTGGTCGACGAGCCGTCCACAGATGCATCCTACGGTCGCGTGAGGTTCGTGCGCGCAGGACGGATGGATGGGTGAGGATTCCGAGGAGGAGCGTTCAGATGCACCGAACCCGCGCGCTTGCCGCGCTCACCACCATCGTGCTGACACTGCTCGCGGCGGCTCCCGCTGCCGCCAAGGAGGCGCCGCTGCGCTCGGTGCGCGCCTGCGGGCTGACCGGCTGCGTTCGCCTGACCGATGCGCACGTGCTGCGCGCGGTCGAGCGCGCGGTCGCCGGCCCCGGGCACGGCGACGCCCCCTTCGGCCCCTACTACCGGCTGGCCCTGCGACCGGACCGAAACCAGCCGCAGCTCGACTTCTACCTTCCCGGCTCGCGCCGGATCCAGCTGAACGGCGAGTCCGTGGCCGTGGGCCGCGCCACGGCCGCGCGCCTGCGCGCGCAGCTCGGGTCGCTGCAGCCCCTTCCGCCGCGTATCACCGGCGTCACCGTTGGAGGGCGCCGCGCCGCCGAACCGGCGGCCTACACGACGATGCTCTACGCCGCCCGCGTGCACGCGCCTGCGGGCGTGTGGAAGCGCGCCGATGTGCAGATCCGGATCGCCCTGGCGGGCCAGACGCCGTGGGTGGACTGGGGCGCCGCCGAGTACTTCCCGTCCGTCCACCTGCTGCACGTGCCCGACGGCACCTGGGTGCGGGTCGGCCGCGGCCAGGCCGCGATGATCGCGTCCGACCTGCGCGGGCACCGGCCCGCTGGGGGTGCCGGCGGCGGCATCGACTGGACGCCGGTCGCCGCGGCCCTCGTGGCGCTCGCGGCGGTGGCCGTGCTCGTGCTGCGCCAGCGGCCGTCGCGGAAGGAGCGCGTTGTCTAGCCGCCCGGACACCCGCGGGTATCGCCCCCGGGCATCGAGTTCGTGACGGAGGGGGGACACGGTGAGGCCCGCTTCCGCCGCGAGCAACATGACTTCGATGCCCTGTTCCGCGCCCACCACGCCGAGATCGTGCGCTACCTGGCCGCCCGCCTGGGATCGCGCGACGAGGCGCTCGACGTCGCCTCCGAGGTCTTCGTCGAGGCCTGGCGGCGGACGCCGTCCCTGCGCTACCGCGGCCGGCCGATCACGGCCTGGCTCTACCGCGTCGCGGCGAACATGGCGGCCGACCGCGTGACCGCCCGCCGCCGCGAGCCGCTCCCCGTGGCGGCAGCGCAGGAGCAGGCGGCCGCGACCGACGAGGCCGCGGCGGTCGTCGAACGCGACGCGCTCCGGCGCGCGCTGCGGACGCTCCCGCCCGACCACGCGCTGGCCGTCCATCTGCGCCTGGTCGAGGGCTACCCGTTCGCCGACGTCGCCCGGATCATGAGCCGCAGCGTCGGCGCCTGCCAGATGCTGGTGCTGCGGGCCGGCCGCGACCTCCAGCAGGCCCTGGAGCGGGAGGGGATCCATGCGCCGCGCTGACGAGACGCTGCTCGCCCGCCGGCTGGCCGACGCGCTCGACGGCCGCGCCGAGCCGACGGGCGAGGTCGCAGGGCTCATCTCGGTGCTGGAGGCGGCCGCCGCCGAGGCGAGGCTCGACGTGCGCGCCGAAGAGACCGAGCGCGCGCTCGCCGCCGCCCGGCCTGCGCCGCCGGCCCCGCGCCGCCGGATGCCGGCGTTCGCGCTCGCGGCCGCGCTGGTGGTCGCCGCCGCCGCCGCGCTCGTCCTCGCGTGGCCGTTCGGCGGCCCGTCGACCCGCGACGTGCAGGCCCAGGCGCTCGCGGCGCTCGGCGGCAACGACTCGGTGCTGGAGGTGACCGAGCGGATCGTGCCCGGGCCGGCGGGCGGGTTCACGGCGTCGACGCGCACCGGCTGGATCGACCCCTCCCGCGGCCTCTCCCGCTGGACGCAGCGGACGGCCGCCGGGAGGGTCGTCGACGAGACGCTCGACCGCCGCGGCGCCGTGACCCGCTACGACCCGCAGACGCGCAGCGCGGTGCTCACCGCCTCGTGCCGCGGCCTCGCCACCGGCTGCGCGACGGCCGTCGACCCGATCGCCGTCTACCGGCAGGCGCTCCTGCGGGTGGGGGGCACCTCGGCGCGGACGGTGACCTTCCGGCGCCGCAGCGCCTACCGCTTCAGCCTGCCCGTGACCCGCCTCGCCGACGCGACCCGCATCGCGCAGATCGTGACCGTCGACGCCCGCACCCTCCTGCCGGAACGGATCGTGTGGCGCTCGACGGGCGCGTCGGGCGGGGCGCGGACGATCGCGGTCATCGACGTCTCCGTGACGGTCATGGGACGTGACCTGGCGCCGCTCGACGCGTTCATCCTGCCGCTGCCGCCGGGGACGGCGACCAGGCAGCTGGCGCCGTCGGGCCGGCCGGTGCGACTCGTGTCCGTCTCGCGGATCACGCTGGCCCGGGCGCGGGCGATGCGGCCGGGCCTGCTGTGGCTCGGCGCCCGCGACGGCCGCCTCCCGCTCGCGTCGATCGCGCTCTACCGCTACACGGGCGGAGACGCGGTGCTCCTGCGGTACGGGCCGCTGCGGGTCTGGAACTACGGGCCGGTGATCCCGCCCGCGCTGCTGAGCGACCTGGCCGTGCCGGTCAAGCAGCTCCCGGTGGGCGGGCGCACGGCACGGCTGTACGCGACCGCGAACGGCGTGTTCGCCGTCGAGACCGACCGCCGGGGCGGCACGGTGGCGGTGCTCGCCCCGGCCCGCCGCAGCGGCGCCGCGCTCACCGCGATCGGCCGCCTGCGGCCGATGGCAGCAGCAGGTTGAGGTCGCCGAACTCGTGCCACAGGTAGCCGTGGGCGGCGGCCGCCGCGTAGCAGCGCTCGACCAGCTCGCGCCCGGCGACCGCGCGCAGCAGGTCGAGGTGGGTCGCGTCCGGCGCGTGCCATCCCGTGAGCAGGCCGTCGACGACGCGCACGCCGCGGCGCTCGTCGATGACCAGGTCGGTCCAGCCCTCGCACGGCTCGACCGTGCCGTCGGCCGCCGCGGCCGACTCGAGCGCGCGCACGGCGGTCGTCCCGACGGCGACCACCCGGCCGCCGGCCGCGCGCACGGCGTTCACGTGCCGCGCCGTCGCCGCGGTCACGCGTACGCGCTCGGGGAACGGCGGCTCGCCCGTCTCGGGCGACGACACGCCCGTGTGCAGGAGGACCGGCGCGAGCTCGACGCCCGCGGCGACGAGGGCGGTCACGAGCTCGGGGGTGAGCGCCCGGCCCGCGCTCGGCATCTCGGCGCTCCCGTCCTCGGTGGCGAAGGCGGTCTGGTAGTCGGAGATCGGCCAGTCAGCGCCCGCGTACGCGTAGCGGATCGGCCGCCCGTGGGCCTCCAGGTGCTCCTCGAGCCCGACGGGCAGGTCGAGCCGGGCCTCCCACAGTCGCGTCCCGCCGCGCACGATGCGCGCGCTGCCGCCGCCGGGGAGCCGCAGCCTCCACCCCCGGCGGGCGGCCGAGAACCGCAGCGTGCCCGGGCCGGCGGGGATGCGCAGCTCCACCATCCACCGGCCCTCGCCGGGCGCCGACCCCGGCACCGGCGTGGAGAGATGCAGCCGCAGCGGGCGGCCGTCGGGAGCGACGGCGTCGATCGCCGCGGCCAGCGTGCCGGACGTGTTCACCACCAGGAGGTCGCCGGGTGCGAGCAGCCGGGGCAGGTCGCGCGCGTGGGCATGCTCGACCGCGCCGCGTCCGCGCCCGACCAGCATGCGGACGCCGTCGCGCGGCACGCCGCGCCGCTCGGGCGGGGCGGTGGCCTCGGCCGGCGCAAGCGCGCTCACGCGGCCGCCTCGGAGCGGCCGAGCTCGCGGGCGCGGTAGCGGCCGGACGGCAGGTCGCCCGCGATCAGACGCAGCAGGCCGGGCACGCTCGCCTCCGGCCGGGGACGGTCGGAGATGTCCTCGCCGGGGAACGCCTCCTGCTGCATCCGGGTGCGCATGTCGCCCGGGTCGACCCAGTAGACGCGGACGTCCGCCAGCTCGGCGGCGAGCACGTTCGAGAGCTGCTCGAGGGCGGCCTTCGACGACCCGTAGCCTCCCCATCCGGCGTAGTTCTCGACCGCCGCATCCGAGGTGACGTTCACGATCGCCCCGTCCCGCGCCAGCACCGGGAGGGCCAGCTGGATCAGCGCGATCGGCGCGAGCACGTTGATCCGGTAGACGGCCTCGAGCACCTCGAGCGGGTAGTCGCGCAGCTCCGGCTGCGGGCTCGGCCCGAGCACCGACGCGTTGTTCACGAGCAGCCGCAGCCGGCCCATGCCAACGGCCGCGGCGACCAGCTGCTCGCGGTGGCGGGGGTCGGCGACGTCGCCCGCGAGCGCGGTGACGGCCGTTTGCCCGGCCAGCTCGGCCCGCGCCTGCTCGAGCTCCTGCGAGCCGCGCGCGTCGATCGCGAGGCCGTAGCCGCGGTCGGCGAGCGCCCGCGCCAGCGCGAGCCCCAGCCCGCGCGACGCGCCTGTGATCAGTGCGATGTCCATGCGTCCAGGCTAGGCACGCGGCGGCGCGCCCGCCTGGGGCCGGAGTCGCGATCGGGATGGACTTTGGTCCTAGTCCCCGGGTCGTCAGCCCGATCGCTTCAGCCGGCCGTGCCGCTTGGCGTAGCGCTCGCCCGTCCGGAACACGAACAGGCCGAGCGGGATCGCGATCGCCCCGGTCAGGATCAGCGGCCAGATGTCGCTCCAGAGCGCGGCCGGGCCGGCGCCGTCGAGCACGGCCCGGCGGGCGCCCTCGAGCGTGTACGTCGCCGGCGACACGACCGAGATCCACTGCATCCACTGCGGCAGGACGCTGACCGGGTAGTAGACGCCCGAGACGACCAGCAGCAGGCCCTGGGCGATGAAGCCGAGCTGCGTGCCCTTCTCCGGCGAGATCAGCGGCAGCACGGCCGTCATCATGCCGATGCCGACGAACGACACCGACGACACGGCCAGGACGAGCGTCGCCGAGGCGAAGTCGGGGTGTCCGAAGTGGACGCCGAGGAACGCGGCCACGACGCCGAACAGGAGCACGGTGCGCACGACGCCGTAGAGCACCGCGAAGGCGCCCATCCCGAGCAGGTGGGCGGGCCGCGAGAGCGGCGCCATGAACGTGTACTCGATCGTGCCCTCCCACCGCTCCCAGGCGACGGTCTCCGTCTCGATCTCGAAGACGAGCCCGAGGTACGACCAGACGACGGCACCGATCAGGAGCACGATCGTCTCCCGGTTCACGTCCAGGCGGTAGCCGGCCGCCTCGGCGCCCTTGGCGATGAAGACGATCGTGAGCGTGTTGGCGATGGTGTAGAGGAACCAGGCCAGCTCCCACCACGCGAAGCGGCGGATCAGGTAGGTGTTGCGCTCGACGATGCCGGCGAAGCCGATCAGCTCCCGCCGCACCGCGACCGATGCCTCGCGCATCACGACGCCCGCTCCTCGTCGCCCTCGTCCGCGAAGCTGCGTCCCGTGGCGGCCATGAACGCGGCCTCGAGCGTGCCGGCGCCGTACCGTGCGCGGATCGCCGCGGGGGTGTCGAGGCAGAGCAGGCTGCCGCCGTGCAGGATCCCCACCCGGTCGGCCAGCGCCTCGGCCTCGGACATGTCGTGGGTGCAGAGCAGGATCGTGCAGTCGTGCTCGCGGCGCAGGTCGCGCACCAGCTCCTGCACCTCGAGCTTCGAGCGCGGGTCGAGGCCCGTGGTCGGCTCGTCCAGGAGCAGCAGCACCGGCGACGTCAGGAGCGCCCGGGCGAGCGCGATCTTCTGCTGCATGCCGCGGGAGAGATCCTCCATCGGCTCGCCGCGGCGCTCCGGCGGGAACCCGACGCTGCGCAGGATGGCCGGGATGGCCGTGCGCGTCTGGCGCGGCGTGAGGCCGTAGAAGCGGGCCGAGTAGCTCAGGTTCTCGGCCGGGGACATCCGCTTGAAGAACGACGCCTCGACCGAGACGCGGTTCACGAGCCGCTGCACCGCGCGCGGCCGGGCGGTGACGTCGATGCCGAACACCTCGGCCGTGCCGCCGTCGAGGAGGAGCAGGGTCGAGAGCACGCGCACGAGGGTCGACTTGCCCGAGCCGTTCTGGCCGAGGATGGCGACGCACTCGCCGCGCGCGACCGAGAAGGAGATCCCCTGCAGCGCGGCGACCCGGCGGCGGCGGACGCGGCCGCGGCGGCGGCCGTCGCGGCGGACGAACTCCTTGCGCAGGTCGTGGACGTGGACGGCGGGGTGGGCGGACACGCTGATCGCTCCCGGGGTGCGATGGGTGGCTCCGCGGGGCGTGCGCAGGCGGCGCACGGAGGCGCGGAGAGGACTGCGGTGGGCGGCGGGCGGCGCGGGCCGGAACGCGTGGGCGTCCCGGCGCAACCGGTGACTCTAGCAGGTCCGCGAGCGGGCTCACGGGCGCGCGGGGAGCCGGTTCCCGCCCGGCGCCGGGGGATGCGTTGGCTATGGTTGGCCGGTGGAATCGGTCGCACCCACGAACGGCGATCGGCCCCTGCCGGCCTCCGCCCGCCCCGCCGCGCTCGCCGTCAAGCGGGCCGCCGACGTCGCCCTTGCCGTGACCGGGATCGTGGTGCTGTCGCCGGTGCTCGCGGCGCTGGCCGCGGTCATCGTCGTCGAGGACGGCCTGCCGGTGCTCTTCCGCCAGGAGCGCGCCGGGCTCGACGGCGAGCCGTTCACGATCCTCAAGTTCCGGACGATGATCCGCGACGCGCACGCCCAGGGCGCCGGGATGGCCGTGAACGAGGGCGACGCGCGCATCCTGCGCAGCGGCGACCTCTACCGCCGCTTCGGCCTCGACGAGCTGCCCCAGCTGTGGAACGTGCTGCGGGGGGAGATGTCGCTGATCGGGCCCCGGCCGACGCTGCTCGAGCAGGTCGCCGCATACACGCCGCGCCAGCGGGTGCGTCTGCGGATGCGCCCCGGCCTGACCGGCTGGTCGCAGATCCACGGCCGCACGTCCATCCCCTGGTCGCGCCGGATCGAGCTCGACAACTGGTACGTCGAGAACTGGTCGCTGCGGCTCGACGCGCGCATCCTGGTGCGCACGATCGGCCAGATGATGCGGCCGGCGCAGACCTACAAGGGCGCCACGGGCGGCTGGGATCTGTGAGCAAGCGGTCGGTGCTGCTGACGTGCGCCGGCCAGCGCGTCGACGTCGTGCGGGCGTTCCGCGAGGCGCTCGACGGGCTCGGCTGGGACGGCGACGTCGTCGCGGTGGATGCGAACCCGCTCTCGCCCGCGCTCATGCGCGCCGACCGGGGAGTGGTCGTGCCGCGGGCCTCGAGCCCCGACTACGTGCCCGCCCTGGCCGGCCTCGTCGCCGAGCACGGCGTCCGGGCCGTCCTGCCGCTGGCCGATCTCGACAACGTCGAGCTCGTCGCCGAGCGCGACCTGCTCGAACGCGCGGGCGCCGTCCTCCTCCTGCCCGATCTGCCCGTGGCCGAGGCGATGTTCGACAAGTACCGCTGCCACGAGGCGCTGCTGGCCGCCGGCCTGCCCTCGCCGGACACCTGGGTGCCCGAGGAGCTGCCCGCCGACCCGCCGCTGCCGCTGCTCGTGAAGCGGCGGTGGGGGTACGCCTCGCGCGACATCTACCGGTGCGAGACGCTCGCCGAGGTGCGCTTCTTCGTCCGCTACGCCGGCGTGCCCGTGATCGTGCAGCGGTTCTGCCCGGGCGAGCAGTTCTCGATCGACGTGCTGTGCGACCTCGAGAGCCGTGCCCTGAACGTGATCCCGCGCACGATGATCGAGTCGAAGGGCGGCGAGTCGATCAAGGGCACGACGATCGCCGACCCGCGCCTGATCGAGCTCGGCCGCAGCGTGGCCGAGGGGCTGCGCCTGGTCGGCCCGGCGACGATCCAGTGCTTCGACGAGCCCGAGGGGCTGCCCGTCACCGACATCAACTGCCGCTTCGGAGGGGCCTTCCCGCTGCCGCTCGCCGCCGGTTCGCGCTATCCCGAGCTGGTGCTGCGGCTGGCCTGCGGCGAGCGCATCGATCCGCACGTCGGCAGCTTCACGCCGGGCGTGACGATGACCCGCTACTACGACACGGTCATCCTGCCGGCGGGCGAGGGCGCGCCCGCGGGCGCGCCGCTCGGCGAGGCGCCCGCCGCCGCCGAGTGAGCGTGCCGGCGACGGCGACGCCGCTCCCGCGCGTGCTGCTGCTCGACCTCGACGACACCATCCTGGACGACTCGGGCGGTTCGGACGAGTGCTGGCTGACCGTCTGCTCGGAGGTGGCGCTGGAGCGACGCGGGATCGACCGCGACGAGCTGCGTGCGGCGATCGAGACGACACGGCGGTGGTACTGGAGCGACGCCGAACGGCACCGGGTCGGCCGGCACGACCTGCGCGCCGCGTCCACCCGCATCGCCGCCCTGGCGCTCGGCCGGCTCGACATCGCAGACCCGGCGCTCGCCGGCCGGATCGGGCACCGGTACCAGGATCTGCGCGACGCCGCGCTGCGCCCGCTGCCGGGCGCGATCGGGACGCTCGACCGGCTGCGGGCGGCCGGCGCCACGCTCGGCCTGGTCACGAACGGCGCCGCGGCGTCGCAGCGGGCGAAGATCGATCGGTTCGACCTCGGCGCGTACTTCAGCTACATCGGGATCGAGGGCGCGGTCGGCGTCGGCAAGCCGTGCCTGGGCGCATACCTGGTGGCGCTGCGCGCGCTCGGGTGCGCCGCCCGCGACGCGTGGATGGTCGGCGACAACCTGGAATGGGACGTGCGTGCGCCGCAGCGGCTCGGGATCCGCGGGGTCTGGATCAACCCGGCCGGCATCGCCCCGGGCGACGGCGCCCCGCCCGACCGCACGGTCGCCACGCTGGCCGACCTGCTCGGGGAGCTGCCGACCGGCCCTCAGCGCGCAGCCGGCTCGCGGGCGAAGCGGCGGTAGAGCCCCTCCACCTCGTCCGCGGGCACGGCGGGGCTGAACAGGAAGCCCTGCCCGAGCGCGCACCCCTCGCGCTTCAGGAACTCGTACTGCTCCGGCGTCTCGATGCCCTCCGCGAGCGCGTCCGCGCCGATGTTGCGGGCGAGCTGGATGATGGTGATCGCGATCGCGTTCGCGTGCGGGCTCGCCGGGATGTCGCGCACGAACGCGCGGTCGATCTTGAGCGTCGAGACGGGCATCTCGGTCAGCCGGCTCAGCGACGAGTGGCCGGTGCCGAAGTCGTCGATGGCCAGCCGCACGCCCCGGCGGTGCAGGTCGTGCAGGATCGCCTGGGTGCGGTCGGGCTCGGTCATGGCGCTCGACTCGCTCACCTCGACGACGATGTGGCTCGGGTCGAGGCCGCCCGCCCGGATGCTGCGCAGCAGGCGGTCGGCCGCGTCCGCGGGCCAGCGGGCGATGGGCAGGTTCACGGCCGCCTGCAGGCTCATCTCGCCCAGCACCCAGGGCCGGGAGACGCGGCAGACCTCGTCCACCACCCAGTCCGAGATCGCGGTGATCAGCTCCGAGCGCTCCGCCAGCGGGATGAAGGCCGACGGCGCCAGCAGGCCGTCGTCGGGGTGCTGCCACCGGATCAGCGCCTCGACTCCCACCATGCGCATGTCGTCGAGGCGCAGGATCGGCTGGTAGTGCAGGACGAACTCGCCGCGGTCGAGGGCGAGCTGCATGCGCGCCGTCAACGGCACCGGCGCGCCGCCGCCGGCGAGCCCCGCCGACGGCACGCGCCCGGCCGCCTCCTTCGAGCGGTACATGGCCGCGTCGGCGCGGCGCAGCAGCTCGTCGGCGGCGACGGCGTCGTCGGGAAAGAGGGCGATGCCGACGCTGCCGGCTGCCGAGATGGTGCGGCCGTCGAGCGAGGCGGGGGCGGCCAGCGCCTGGGAGACGTGCTCCGCGATCGTCCGGGCGATCTCGCGGGGGGGCGGGGACGAGTCGGCCGGGAGGTCGGCGATCAGCACGAGGAACTCGTCGCCTCCGTGCCGGGCGACGAGGTCGGTGGCCCGCGTCGCCCGCTCGAGCCGGCGGGCGACCTGGCGCAGGAGCTCGTCGCCGGCCTCGTGCCCGAAGGTGTCGTTCGTGTGCTTGAAGTCGTCCAGGTCGACGTACAGGACGGCCACCGCGTAGCCGTGCCGCTGGGCGCGCGCGAGCGCGAGGTCGAGGTGCTCGGCGAACATCAGCCGGTTCGGCAGCCCGGTGAGGTCGTCGTGGTAGGCGAGGTAGGCGACGCGCCGCTCCGCCTGCTTGCGGGCGGTGATGTCCCGACCGATCTCGGCCGCGGCGATCACCGTTCCGGCGGCGTCGACGATGGGCGTGATCGTCAGCGAGACGTGCACCTCCGTGCCGTCCTTGCGCACGCGTACGGTCTCGAAGCTCTTGACGGCCTCGCCGCGCCGGATCAGCGGCAGGACGGCGCGGGAGTCGTCCGGCCGCCCCAGCGGCTCGACGAGCGAGATCCGCCGCCCCAGCGCCTCGGAAGCCGCGTAGCCGTAGAGGGTCTCGGCGCCCGGGTTCCACGACTCGATCATGCCGTCGGTCGTCAGCGACACGATCGCGTCGTCGGAGGACTCGATGATCGCCGCCAGGTCGTACACCGCCCGCCGCGATCGCCACCGCTCGCCGATGTCGCGCACGTGCAGGACGCGCAGCATCGCGTCGGCGCCGACGACCGGCCCGACCAGCACCTCGGCGGGGAACGTCTCCCCGTCCGGCCGCACGGCGGTCGCCTCGTGGCGGCCGTTCCTCGACCAGAACGGCTCCTCTGCGTCGGGCGCGGCGACGGGGAGGAGCATACTCGCGTCGAGGGCGGCCCCCACAGCGTCCCGACGCGATCGTCCCAGCAGCCGCTCGGCGGCCCGGTTCCACTCGGTCACCGTGCCCTGCTCGTCGACCACGATGACGGCGTCGGGGGCCGACGCGACGATCACCTCGGAGAGAGTGCCCGGTCGCCGCCGCCGGCGCATCATCGCCCGCCTCGCGCCGCCGCGGACGCGAGCAGCCGCCCCGCTGTTCCTCGTCGCCGTCCCAACGACTCGCCTCCCCGCGTCCGCCGCTGCGTCGCCGCACCCCGGTCCGTACCCCCGCAGGATACGACGACGACCGCATCACTCCTGCAAACGCGGACGTCCGCGGCCCGTCCGGATGCGAGGATGTCCGCATGCCGCGCTACCGCGCTCCGGGCCGCGTGAACCTGATCGGCGAGCACACCGACTACGCCGGCGGCCTCGTGCTGCCGGTCGCGATCGACCGCGCGGTCACGCTGACGTGTGCGCCCGCGGCACGTATCCGGCTGCGCTCGGGCGAGCCGCCGGGCGCCGTCGAGCTGGGTGCGGACGGGACGGGCGCCGCGGAGGGGTACGGCCGCTACGTCGCCGCGCTCGCGCGCGAGCTGGCCGCGCTCGGCCGCCCGCCGGCCGGGATCGACGGCGTGCTCGAGTCGGACCTCCCGTCCGGCGCCGGGCTGTCCTCGTCGGCGGCGCTGCTCGTCGCCGTTGGGCTCGCGCTGTGCGCCGCCGCCGGCTTCGACCTCGATCCGCTCACCCTCGCCGGCGCCTGCCGCCGCGCCGAGGCGGAGGCGGTCGGCGTGCCCTGCGGGATCATGGATCCCGCCGTCTCGCTGCTCGGCCGGGCCGGCGCGGCGCTCCTGCTCGACTGCGGCTCGCTCGCGCACCGGCTGGTGCCGCTGCCGTCCGGCCTGGGGCTCGTCGTGGCCGACTCGGGCGTGCGCCGGAGCCTCGCCGAGACGGGATACGCGGCCCGGCGGGCCGAGCTCGAGCGCGGGCTCGCGGGCGACGTCGACCCGGTGGCGGCGAGGCGCGTGCGCCATTTCCGGTCCGAGAACGCCCGGGTGGAGCGGGCCGCGGCGGCGCTCGCAGCCGGCGACATGCCCGCGCTCGGCCCGATCCTGGCGGCGGGGCACGCCAGCCTGCGCGACGACTTCGAGGTGTCGACGCCGGAGCTCGACCTGCTGGTCGAGCTGGCCCTGTCAGCCGGCGCGGTCGGCGCCCGGATGACGGGCGGCGGATTCGGCGGGTCGATCGTCGCGCTCGCGCCGCTGGACGCCTGCCCGGCCGTCGCCGCCGCGGTCGCCGCCGGCTACCGCGCGCGCACCGGCCGGCGGACAGCGCCGATGGTGACCCGGGCGGCGGACGGGGCGGGGATCATCTAGCCGGGGTCGCGCGCGAGCGGCTGGCACAGGCAGTGCACGCCGCCGCCCGCGAGCTGGAACTGGCTCAGGTCGGGGTCGTACACCTCCATCCCCAATGCCCGCAGCCGGGCGTTCAGGTCGGCGGCGACGGCGGAGGAGAGCACGCGGTCGTTCCCCAGCGCGACGACGTTGCAGCCGAGCGCCATGGTCTCGCGGAACCCGACCTCGACCACCTCGATCCGCTTCGAGCCGAGCCACGCCACCACGGCCGGGTCGGCGATCTCGGTGCAGACGGCCGCAAGCCCGGGAGCGAGCATGCACACCATCAGGTCGAGGTGGACGTAGAACTCGTCGATCGGCGCGTAGCAGACGTCCCAGCCCTCGGCGGCGAGCCAGCCGCCCACCTGGCGGGCGCCCGCCTCCTCCGTGCGCAGGCCGGTGGAGCCGACGAGGGCGCTCCCCGGGGCGACGAGCGCCAGGTCGCCGCCCTCGAAGTTCCCGGCGGTGACGAGCTCGTAGACCGGGATCCCGCTCTCTGCGTAGAAGTCGAGGCAGGTGGCGTACTCCCCGCGGCGGCGCGGATTGGCCAGCTGGCAGACGATCGCGCCCCAGGGAGTCATGACGCTCGAGTCTCGCGTGTAGACGCCGTAGGCCAGCTCCTCGCGCGGCTCGAGCAGGTGCACGGTGACGCCGGCCGAGCGGAAGGCGTCCACCATCTCGGCGTGCTGGCGCACGGCGAGCCCGTGGTCGAAGGTCAGCCCGCGGCGCAGCGTGTCGCGCACGAGCGCCGAGTAGGCCGCGTTGGCCGGGCCGAGCCAGCGAAAGCAGGCCGGGTCGCCCACGAGCACGTCGCGCAGGACGCCGGTCTCGGAGTCGACGCCGAACCGCTCCAGCACCGGCGTTCCGCCGCCGGCCGTGCGCACGGCGATGCTCACGCGACCACCGCGCTTCTGCGCTCGAGCAGGACGACGTCGCGCCAGACGCCGTGCAGCGCGCCCAGCCGCTCGCGCCGGCCGACCACCAGGAACCCGGCCCGCTCGTGCAGGCGCAGGCTGGAGGCGTTCTCCGGGAAGATCCCCGCCTGCAGCGTCCACACGCCCTCGGCCTCCGATCCGGCCACGAGGGCGGCCAGGAGCGCCGCTCCCACGCCGCCCCCGCGGGCCGCGGCCGCGACGTAGACGCTCACCTCCGCAACGCCGGCGTACACGCATCTGCCGGAGACGGGGGAGAGCGCCGCCCAGCCGACGATGCGCCCCTCGGCGCGGGCGGCCAGCCGCGGCGTCGGCAGGTGGGCGGCGTCCCAGTCCCGCCGGTCCGGGGCCTCCGTCTCGAACGTGGCGTCGCCGGTCGCGATCCCCTCGGCGTAGATGCGGGCGACGCCGTCCCAGTCCGCCGCGGCCAGGCTCCCGATCGCGATCGTCGCCGGCGCGGCCCTCACGCCAGGATCGCGTCGCCGGCGAACCCGCCCCGGCGGAACCCGGGCGGGACGGCGTACATCGCGCTTCCCACCGGCACCGGGTACTCGACCGTGAACCGGTCGTGCACGGCGAGCCGGGACTGGATCGCGATGAACTGGCGGCGCGGGTCGCGCTGGAAGCACATGAAGAAGAGGCCGCCCAGCGCCTGGCTGATGTCGGCGTCGTACCCGTCGGTGAACGTGTAGCTGCGGCGCAGGATGCGCACCGCCTCGCTGCCGGGCGTGCGCGGGTTCGCGACCATGATGTGGCAGTCGCTCGGCTCCTTGGACGGGATCACCGGGTCGTACTCGTGCTTCTGTCCGAAGGGCGCGCCGCTCGCCTTGTGGCGCCCGAACGCGTACTCCTGCACGTCCAGCGGCTCGGTGAGGAAGTTGGCCACGAGCACCTTCAGGTTGCGGACGACCAGGTAGCTGCCGTTCGTCATCCACTCGGGCCCGTCGCCGGGGTTCACCCACACGTTGGTGCGCATCTTCTTCGCGTCCGACCCGTGCAGGTTGTTCGTGCCGTCGCGGAAGCCGACGATGTTGCGGGGAGAGGCGTTCGGCGGGTCGCCCCGCAGCCGGTCGCGCACGAAGCCCTCCTTCGACCACTTGACGCTCGCCCCGCCCGCCACCCCGGCCGCGAGGGCGTGCAGCGCCCGGTTCACCACCTCGTGGCTGGCCGAGGTGCACTGGAGGCCGATGTCGCCGTCGCACAGCTCGGGCTGGAGCCTGTCGCCCTTGAAGCGGGGCATGTCCACGAGCGCCGGCGGCCGCCGGTCGGCGATGCCGAAGCGCGAGTCGAAGACGCTCGCCCCGAGCCCGAACGTGACCGTGAGCCCGTGCGGGTCGAACTCCGCGCCCGCGGCGGTCCTGCCCGCCGTCAGCTCAGCCGCCGTCTGCGTCAGCGTCCGCATGAGGTCGCGCAGGTGCGTCTTGCCGCTCCCCTGCACGTCGAGCGACGCGAACTGCAGGTACTTCGGCTGCGGGGTGACGACGCCCGCCTGGTGGACGCCGTAGAACGGCTCCACCTGCGCCTCGGCGCCGGCCGAGCCGCCCTCGAGCTTCGTGTAGCCGGCCGCTCCCAGGGCCAGGCCGCCGCCGGCTGCTCCAGCCCATCGCAAGAGGTGCCTGCGCGACAGTCGCCGGCTCATCCGGATCCGATTCTACCGCGCCCGTGCGTACGGGCGGGAGGCACGAGGTTCTACAGTTCCCGGGTGCAGCTCGTGGCCGAGCACCTACCGCACCTGATCCCGGCGGTGGCCGGCATCGGCTTCCTGGGCTGGTTCTCGTGGCACCTGCGCACGGGTCCGCCCCCCGACCTGAGCGACCAGGAGCTTGCGGCCTGGCAGGAATCGCGCGCCCGTCGCAAGCGCGCCAAGTGACACCGTCCGCAACGTCCTTCACGTTCGAGCCCGGCTTCGCCGTCGCGGCCGCTGCGGCCGGTGTCGTCTACCTGCGCGCCGCCCGCGCCCAGGCCGTTCCGTGGTGGCGACGCTGGGCATGCGTCACCGGCCTGTTCCTCGTGGCCGCGCCGCTCAACTCGCCGCTCGAGACGATCGCCGTGCACTACCTCCTGCTCGGCCACCTCGTGCAGAACGCGCTCATCGCCGACGTGGCGCCGCCGCTCGTCCTGCTCGGGCTCACGCCCGCGATGGGCGCGTCCATCCTGCGCGTCCTCGGCCCGCCCGGCCGGCTGCTCGGCTCCGGCTTCGCCTGGCCGCTCTGGGTCGTCGGGTGGTACGCCGTCCACCTCACCCGCCCCTATACCTACGCCCTCGAGCACCCGCTGGCGCTGGACGGCGAGCACGTGTTCCTGATCTTCATCGGGCTGTGCTTCTGGTGGCCGGTGATCGTCCCCGTCGAACGGCGGCTGACATCCGGCGTCGCCGTGCTCTACCTGCTGGGGGCCTTCGTGGCGTCGTCGTTCCTCGGGCTCGCCTACACGTTCATCCCCCGGCCGCTCTACCCCTACTACGTCCATGTGCCCCGCCTGTGGGGGATCTCCCCCGCGCGCGACCAGAATCTCGGCGGCGTCGTGATGACGGCCGAGCAGTCGGCGGTGTTCCTGACCGCGGTGGCGTTCACGCTGCTGCGGCTGCTGGACGAGGACGAGGAGCGGTCCGGCCGCCAGGCCGCAGAGGCGCTGCAGCGGGAGGCGGCCCGGGGGGGCCGGGCCGCTGGACGGCACGAATCGCCGCCCGCGTGAACGTCGGCCGCGGGTTCGCCGGAGGGCGGGGACGCGCAGGACCCGTACGCCCGCGCGCAGGCGCTTGTCCGCGCGTGTGACGCAACGTTGAGGCGGACGGCCCGGATCGTGAGCCCGGGTTGACGCGGCCGCTCATAGCCTCGCCGCATGGACGCGAACACGCCTCCAGCGACGACGCCGGGCGGCTCATGCCTGCTCGTCGTCACCGGGGCGCGCGTCGCGCCGGAGACGGTCGAGCGCGCGATGCTGCGCGCGCACGCCGCCTGCGGCCGGATCGACGTCCTCATCCCGGCGGTGCTGCCGCCGACCCTCCCCATCTCGGCCATGCCGCGCCATCTGGTGCAGCGGCTGAGCGTGCTGCGTGACCGGGCGATCGAGACCCTCGCCCGGCTCGAGGCCCGCGGCCGGGTCGACGTCATCCTCACCCGGGACGTCTGCGCCGCGTTGCGGGCCGCGTCAGCTCGGCGGCCCGACGAGGTGATCCTCGCCGGGTCCGCCGGCTGGCGGCTGCGCCGCGCCGCGCACGGCGTCGCTCCCGTCTCCGTCGTGAGCGATCGCGGCGTCCGTTCGGGCCGCGCCGGCGCCGGGGTGCGCGGCCAGCGGGTGGCTGTGACGGAGCGTTGAGACGGGGGCCCGAATTTGGAGACCCGGTTGAGCGGCCCGGTCATAGCGTCAAGAGCATGAGCAACCACGGCCGTCACCGGTCGCTTCAGTTCACCGGTGGCTGCACCGGAGACCCGGCCGCCGGCCGAAGGAGGGTTCGAGGAATGCAGGACGTCGAGGCGATCGTGGTGATGGTCGTGTGCCTGGGGCTGATGTACGGGTTCCTCGCGGGATTCGAGCGGCTCTGATGGCCGCGAGCGACATCTTCGGACTCGTGGTCTCCGCGATCCTCTTCGTGTACCTGTGCTACGCGCTCGTCCGCGGGGAGAACCTGTAGATGACCATGATTCCCGCCGAGGGCGCGGCGCAGATCGCCTTCTACGTCCTCGTCCTCCTGGCCGTGACGCCGCTGCTCGGCAGCTACATGGCCCGTGTGTACGAGGGTGACCGCGTGCTGCTCGCGCGCTGGTTCGGCGTCGCGGAGCGGGGCTTCTACCGGCTGCTGCGCACGTCGCCCGAGGAGGAGCAGGACTGGAAGGGCTACGCCACCAGCGTGCTCGTGTTCAGCCTGCTGTTCATCCTCCCGCTGTACGCGCTCCTGCGGCTGCAGGGACACCTGCCGCTCAACCCCGACCACCTCTCCGGCGTCACCCCGGGCGTCGCCGCGAACACGGCGGCCAGCTTCGTGACGAACACGAACTGGCAGTACTACGGCGGCGAGTCCACGATGAGCTACCTGAGCCAGATGGCCGGGCTGGCCGTGCAGAACTTCATCTCGGCCGCCGTCGGAATGGCCGTGCTCGCCGCGATGATCCGCGGCTTCGCCCGCCGCGAGACGACCCGGCTCGGCAACTTCTGGGTCGACCTCTACCGCACCGTCGCCTACATCCTGCTGCCGATCTGCGTCGTCACCGCGGCGATCCTGATCTGGCAGGGCGTCCCCGAGACGTTCTCCGGCCACGCCGTCGCCCACACCGTCCAGGGGCACACGCAGTCCATCGCCCGCGGGCCGGTGGCGTCCCAGATCGCCATCAAGCAGCTGGGCACGAACGGCGGCGGCTACTACAACGCGAACTCCTCGGTGCCGTTCGAGAACCCGACCGGGCTCACGAACTTCGTCGAGATGCTGTTCATCCTGGTCATCGGCTCGTCCGAGGTGTTCATGTTCGGGAAGATGGTCAGGGCGACGCGCCAGGGCTGGGCGATCCTCTCGGTCATGTTCGTCCTCATGATCGCGGGCGTCGCCGTCGCCGCCCCGGCCGAGCAGCACGGCAGCCCCGTGCTGCACGACGCCGGCGTCAGCCTGGCCGCCGGCGGCAGCCAGCCGGGCGGCAACATGGAGGGCAAGGAGGTGCGGTTCGGCATCGCCAACACCGCGCTGTGGGCCGACGTCACCACGGACGCCTCCAACGGATCCGTCAACGGCGCCCATGACTCGTTCACCGCCCTCGGCGGCGCCGTGCCGCTCACGAACATCTTCATCGGCGAGGTGGTCTTCGGCGGCGTGGGCTCCGGCCTCTACGGGATGCTGATGCTCGTCATCATCGCGGTCTTCGTCGGCGGCCTGATGGTCGGACGCACGCCCGAGTACCTGGGCAAGAAGATCGAGGCGCGGGAGATGAAGCTGGCCACGATCGGGTCGATCGTCGTCCCCATCGTCGTCCTCGTCCTGACGGCGGTCGCCATGTCGACGTACGCCGGCCGGGCCTCGCTCTTCAACGCCGGCCCGCACGGCTTCACCGAGGCGTTCTACGCCTACGCGTCCCAGACGAACAACAACGGCAGCGCCTTCGCCGGCTACGGCGCCACCCACTTCTCGACGATGCTCGGCGTCGTCGGCCTGATCGTCGGCCGGTTCGTGCCGCTGATCTCGGCGCTTGCGATCGGCGGATCGGTCGCGGTCAAGAAGACGGCGCCGGCGTCGGCGGGGACGATGCGCACCGACGGGCCGACGTTCGCGGTGCTCCTCACCGGCGTCGTCATCCTGCTCCCGGCCCTGACCATCCTGCCCGCCCTCGTGCTGGGGCCGGTGGTCGAGGCGCTCACCACCAGGCTCTTCTAGCGAGGCATCCGCATGCGCAAGGACATCATCCGCTCGGCGATCACGATCGTCGCCGCCACCCTCGTGCTGGGGCTCGCCTACCCGGCCGTGATGGTGCTGTTCGGCCAGGTCGTCTTCCCGAATCAGGCCAACGGCAGCCTCATCCGGCGCAACGGTGCGACGGTGGGCTCGAAGCTCGCCGCACAGGCGTTCACCGGTCCGCGCTACTTCCACGAGCGCCCGTCCGCGGTCGCCTACAACGCCGACGCCACCAGCTTCTCGAACCTCGGCCCGAACAGCACGGCGCTGGCCGCGGTCGTGAAGACGCGGATCCGCACGATCATCAGGCTCGAGGGCCCCTACAACCCCGGCCTCGTGGCGCACGACATCCCGGTCGACGCCGTGACCGCGTCGGGGTCGGGCATCGACCCCGACATCTCCAGGGCGTACGCGGAGCTGCAGGCCGCGCGCATCGCCGCCGTCCGGCACCTCTCGCTCGCCACGGTGAAGCAGCTGATCGACGCCCACGCCGTCGGCCGTTCCCTGGGCTTCCTCGGGGAGCCCGGCGTGAACGTGCTCGAGCTCAACCTCGCACTCGACCAGGAGCACTGACGTGGCCCGGCAGTCCGCCAAGCTCTTCACGCGGGAGATCATGACCCGCGCCACCATCGACTCCCTCGGGAAGCTCGACCCGCGCATCCAGCTGCGAAACCCCGTGATGTTCGTGGTCGAGGTGGGATCGGTCATCACCACCGCCACGTTCTTCATCAACCTGATCGGCGGCGGCGGCCAGCCGCTCTGGTTCACCGGCGACATCGCCGTCTGGCTGTGGCTGACCGTGCTCTTCGCGAACTTTGCCGAGGCGATCGCCGAGGGTCGCGGCAAGGCCCAGGCGGACACGCTGCGCTCGATGCGCACCACCGCGCTGGCGAACCGCCGCCGCGACGACGGCTCGCTCGAGCAGGTGCCGGCGGCCGAGCTCCAGCGCGGCGACGTGGTCGTCGTCGAGGCGGGCGAGGCGATCCCCGCCGACGGCGACGTCATCGAGGGCATCGGCTCGGTCGACGAGTCGGCCATCACCGGCGAGTCCGCACCCGTCATCCGCGAGTCCGGCGGCGACCGCTCGGCCGTCACCGGCGGCACGCGGCTCCTGTCCGACCGGCTCGTCGTCGTTGTGACTCAGGAGCCGGGCAAGTCGTTCCTCGACCGCATGATCGGCCTGGTCGAGGGCGCCGAGCGGCGCAAGACGCCGAACGAGATCGCGCTGAACATCCTGCTCTCCGGCCTGACGGTGATCTTCCTCGTCGCGGTCGTGACGCTGCAGCCGTTCGCGCTCTACGCGAAGAGCGGCGTCTCGACGACGGTGCTGATCTGCCTGCTGGTGGCCCTGATCCCGACCACCATCGGCGCCCTGCTCTCGTGCATCGGCATCGCCGGGATGGACCGGCTGGTGCGCCGCAACGTCCTCGCCCTCTCCGGCCGCGCGGTCGAGGCGTCGGGCGACATCGACGTGCTCCTGCTGGACAAGACCGGCACGATCACGCTCGGCAACCGCGAGGCGGTCGAGTTCATCCCCGCGCCCGGCGTCGAGCCCCGCGACCTCGCCGAGGCGGCCCAGCTCTCCTCGCTGGCCGACGAGACCCCGGAGGGGCGCTCGATCGTCGTCCTGGCCAAGCAGTTCGGGGTGCGGGAGCACGAGCTTGCGACCATCGAGGCCGAGTTCGTGCCGTTCTCGGCCACGACCCGCATGAGCGGCGTGAACATGAACGGCAGCCTGATCCGCAAGGGCGCGACCGACGCGATCACGCGCTTCGTGGAGGAGAGCGGCGGCCGGGTGCCGGCGGAGGTGGACGCCGCCGTCGAACGGATCGCCCGTGACGGCGGCACGCCGCTCGTCGTCGCCCGCGATAACTGGACCCTGGGTGTGATCTACCTGAAGGACATCGTCAAGGGCGGCATCCGGGAGCGCTTCGACGAGCTGCGCCGGATGGGCATCCGCACGGTGATGATCACCGGCGACAACCCGATCACGGCCGCCTACATCGCCAACGAGTCGGGCGTCGACGACTTCCTGGCCGAGGCGACCCCCGAGCGCAAGATGGTGCTGATCAAGGACGAGCAGGGCAAGGGCCGGATGGTGGCGATGACGGGCGACGGCACGAACGACGCCCCCGCGCTGGCCCAGGCGGACGTCGGGGTCGCCATGAACACGGGCACGCAGGCGGCCAAGGAGGCCGGCAACATGGTCGACCTCGACTCCAATCCGACCAAGCTGATCGAGATCGTCGAGGTGGGGAAGCAGCTGCTGATCACGCGCGGCGCGCTCACGACCTTCTCGATCGCAAACGACGTGGCCAAGTACTTCGCCATCCTGCCCGCGATGTTCGCCTTCACGTACGCCTCCCATCCCGGCGGGCACGGGCCGCTCTGGACGATCAACATCATGAAGCTCGGCACGCCGCTCTCGGCCGTCACGTCCGCGATCATCTTCAACGCGCTCGTGATCCCGCTGCTGATCCCGCTCTCGCTGCGCGGCGTCAAGTACCGGGCGATCGGCGCAACCGCGCTCCTGCGCCGGAACATGCTGATCTACGGCCTGGGCGGCCTGGTCGCGCCCTTCGCCGGCATCAAGCTGATCGACCTCCTGATCCACAACGTGCTCGGGGCGTAGGCTCGCCCCATGCGCGGCCGCTTCCGGATCCTCCTGGGCGCGGCCGCCGGTGTGGGTAAGACGTACCGCATGCTCCAGGAGGGGCGCCACGCCGCCGCGGAGGGCGTCGACGTCGTCATCGGCTACCTCGAGCCGCACGACCGGCCCGAGACCGCGGCGCTCGCGGAGGGCCTCGAGACTGTCCCGCGGAAGCGCGTCGACCACCAGGGCGTGATCCTGGAGGAGCTCGACACCGACGCGGTCGTCCGCCGCGCCCCCGAGCTCGCCCTGATCGACGAGCTCGCGCACACGAACGCGCCGGGGTCGCGCAACCCGAAGCGCTATCTCGACATCGAGGCGGTGCTCGACGCGGGCGTCGACGTCATCTCGACGGTCAACGTGCAGCACCTGGAGAGCCTGAACGACACCGTCTACGAGCTGACGGGCGTGCGCGTCCGGGAGACCTTCCCCGACCGGATCCTGGACGGGGCGGACGAGATCGTGCTGGTCGACCTCGCCACGCAGGAGCTGCAGGAGCGCCTGCGGGCGGGCAAGGTGTACCCGAAGGGCCGCGTCGAGACGGCGCTCGCGAACTTCTTCCGGGCAGACAACCTGGGCGCCCTGCGCCAGCTGGCGCTGCGGGAGCTGTCCGAGGACGTCGAGGCCCGCCGGGAGACGCTCGTCCTCGACCCGGACGCCCGCCAGGCGATCCTCGAGCGCATCCTCGTCCTCGTCACCCCGCAGCCGAGCTCGCAGCGGCTCCTGCGGCGGGCGTGGCGCTCGGCGCAGCGGCTCGGCGCCGACATCGACGTCCTCTGGGTGCGGCCGCCGGGGGCGAGCCTGCCCGACGAGCAGACCGTCTCGCTGGCCGCGCTGCGGCGGCTGGCGCAGATCCTCGGCGCGCACTTCCTCGAGGAGGAGGCGGACGACGTGATCGCCACGGTGCGGGCGACGGTGATCGACCGCGGCACGACCTACGTCTACGTCGGCACCCCGGAGCGGCGGCGGCTCGAGGAGGTGGTGCGCGGCTCCTTCCTCTCCCGCCTGATCGAGGCACTGCCGGGCGTCGACATCCGCATCGCGGCCGACCGCGGGCGGCGCCGGGAGCTGGGATCGTGAGGCCGTGGCGCAGGCGGCCGGCCGTCGCCGGCGCGGGGGCGCCCCGGCTGCTCGTGCCCATCGCGGGAGGCAGCCTCGACCCGGCCGTGCTGGATGCGGCCCTGCGGCTGGCCCGCGCCGACGCGGCGGTGTTCGTCCCGGCCTACCTGATCATCGTGCCGTTCTCGCTGCCGCTGGACGCGCCGCTGACCCACGAGGTGGAGGTTGCGCTGCCCCTGCTCGAGGCCGTGGAGCTGCGGGCGCAGAAGGAGGGCATCCCGGTGGACGCGCGCCTCGAGCGCGGCCGTTCGCTGCGCGACGCCCTGCGGCGGCTGTGGGAGGTCGAGCGCTTCGACCGCATCCTGCTACCGGTTTCCGCGGATGCGCGGGTCGGCTTCGACGAACGCGACGTCGCCTGGATCCTCATGCACGCGCCGACCGAGACCCTCGCCCTGCGGCCCGCGTCCGGCAGCCTGCGTGAGAGGGTGCGCCCGTGATCGCGCGTGCGAACGCGATGCTCGACTCGGCCTCCGGGTCGCGTCGCCACGCGCTGGCCGCCGGCGCCAGCCTCACCGTGCTCGTGGCGGTGACGGTCGCGATCGTGCTGCTCAAGTCCTTCGTCCCCGTCCTCAGCCTGGGCGTGCTGTACGTGTTCGCGGTGCTGCCGATCGCGGTCGCCTTCGGGCTCGTGTACGGCGTGCTGGTGTCGGTCGCGAGCATGCTCGCGTTCAACTGGTTCTTCCTGCCGCCGGTGCACACCTTCACCCTGGCCGACTCGCGCAACTGGTTCGCGCTGGCCGTCTATCTGGTCACCGCCAGCGTCGTCAGCGGACTGGCCGCCGGCGCGCGCCGGCGGGCGACCGACGCCGAGCAGCGGGAGGTGGAGAACTCGCTCCTGGCCGACGTCGCCACCTCGCTTCTGCAGGGCGGAGATGTGGCCGGCCAACTCGGCCCGATCGGGGAGCGCGTCGCGTCGGTGCTGCGGGCGCGGTCGGCCACGGTCGTGCTGGGCGACCGCGCAGAGCCGTCGACGGGGGCGGCGCCGATCGAGCTCCGCGCAGGCGCGCGCCGCGTCGGCACGCTCGAGCTGGTCGAGGGCGGCGAGCCGAACCTGCAGGCGCGCCGGCGGCTGCTGCCCGCGCTGGCCTCACTGCTCGCCGTCGCGATCGACCGCGAGCGACTGGCGAACGAGGCGTTCGAGGCCGAGGCGCTGCGCCGCTCCGATACGGTGAAGACCGCGGTGCTGCGGGCCGTGAGCCACGACCTGCGCTCGCCGCTGACCGCCATCCGGGCGGCGAGCGACGGCCTCGGCGACGACACGCTCGCGCTCTCCGCCTCCGATCGGCGCGAGCTCGTCGACACGATCGGGGTCGAGGTGCGCCGGCTGGAGCGCGTCGTCGACGACCTGCTCGCCCTCTCGCGCCTGCAGGCCGGCGCCGTCGAGCCCACGCGCGAGGTGTGGACGATCGGTGACCTGGTCTACGGGGCGCTCGGCGAGGTCGCGGCGAACACCGACCGGGTGACGGTCGCCGTCCCCGACGACGCGCCGCCCGTCCTCGTCGATGCGGTGCAGGTACGCCAGATCCTGTGGAACCTGGTCGACAACGCGCTCAAGTTCTCGCCGCCGCAGAGTCCGGTGACGGTCCGCGTGACCCGAACGCGCAAGGAGGTGATCGTGCGCGTCATCGACCAGGGCCGGGGCGTGCCGGAGCACGAGCTCGAGCACGTGTTCGAGCCGTTCTACCGCGGCGCGCCGGCGCAGGACCAGACCGGGACCGGGCTCGGGCTCGCGATCGCCCGCGGGTTCGCCGAGGCGAACGGCGGCCGCCTGTGGGCGGAGTCGCGGCCGGGGCAGGGCGCCTGCTTCGCGCTCGCCCTTCCGCCGGCCGACGAGGTGCCCGGATGAGCGAGGGCCGGATCCTCGTGGTCGACGACGAGCCCCAGATCCTGCGCGCGCTGACCACCAACCTGCGCGGAGCCGGCTACGACGTCGTGCGCGCCGCCACGGGCGAGCAGGCTCTCGCCCAGGCTGCGGCGCGCCCGCCCGACGCGGTCGTGCTCGACCTGATCCTGCCGGACATCTCGGGGGTCGAGGTGTGCCGTGAGCTGCGCACGTGGAGCGAGATGCCGATCGTGATCCTCTCGGCGGTGGGCGAGGAGCGCCAGAAGGTGGAGGCGCTCGACGCCGGCGCCGACGACTACGTCACCAAGCCGTTCGGCATGGGCGAGCTGCTCGCCCGGCTGCGGGCGGCGATGCGCCGGGCGGCGCCCAGGGAGGCCGACTCGATCACGGTCGGAGGCATCACCGTCGACTTCGACCGCCGCCTGGTGACCGTCGACGGCGCTCCCGTCGCGCTCTCGCGGATCGAGTTCGAGCTGCTCGGGCTCTTCGTGCGCAACGAGGGCAAGCTGCTCACCCACCGCGCCATCCTGCGCGAGGTGTGGGGGCCGGCCTACCAGGTCGAGTCGCACTACCTGCACGTGTACGTCTCGCGTCTGCGCGGCAAGATCGAGCGCGATCCCCGCCATCCTCGCTGCCTGGTCACCGAGCCCGGGGCGGGCTACCGGCTGATGTGGCCGCCGGGGTGAGCCGCCGTCAACCCGCCGTCAGCCGCCCGACTCGGCCAGGGCCTCGGCGTTGGCGGCGCCGCTGGGCCGGCCCGCGCGCACCCACATGCGGTGCAGCCCGGCGGCGATCGCCACCGCCGCCGCCAGGCTCGCGATCGGATAGATGCGGCCGAGGTTGACTGCCAGCGTCAGGGTGACGGCCGTCAGGCCGGTGACGGTGAGCGCCTGGTAGCGGCGGGCCCGCTCCGCTCGCGCGAACCGGAACATCGACAGGAGCCCGAAGAGGAAGGCGAGGAACACGGCCACGGCGTAGAACAGCACGAGCTCCTGCTCGGAGCCGCGCGCGGCGACGACGATCGCCGCGGCCACGATCAGGAACACCGCCACGCCCCAGTACGGGGTGTGATGCGCGTTCGCATGGCCGAGCGGGCGGGGCAGGATGCCGACGCCTCCGGGCGCGTGCGAGAGCGCCTTCAGCAGGCCCGGGCCGGCCTGGAACGACGAGCTGGCAGCCGCCAGGAGGAGCACGGCGCTCGAGAGCTGGAAGCTGGCGAAGAGCGCGCCGGACCCGACCGCGGTCTTTGCCAGGTCGGCGATCTGGGTGGAGTCGGTCGGCGGGATGCCCACGTGCTGGCGCACCGCGACTCCCGTCAGGCCGAGCGTCAGCCAGGCGACGACGAGCAGGGTCAGCCAGAGCGTGATGCGGCCGAAGCGGATCTGGGAGGCCCGGTCGAGCTGGCCCAGCTGCGCCACGGCGGACGACGGCGCCTCGACTCCGGTCGCGAGCGCCATCGCCACCGGGAAGGCCAGCAGGACCGCCAGCGGCGGGGCGCGGTGGAAGCCCGGCGGCGTCGACGGCGCGCCGCCCGACCCCGCCGGGTTGATCAGCCCGGTGAGGATGACGATCGACCCGATCACGACGAAGCTGATCGTCATGAGCGCGAACACCGTGCGGCCGTGGTGGCCGAACCAGGTCAGGCCGGCGACCGCGACCAGGAGGACGAGCGCGAGCGGGATGCGCGCGGACGCGATGTCGGGCCGGTAGGCGATGATCGCGGACGAGGCCGCGGCGACGGAGATCGCGATGGTGAGGGCGTAGTCGACGATCAGCGAGCCGAGGGGGAGGAAGGCCCATCCGTCGCCGAACGCCGTCCCGGCCGCTGCAGCGTCGCCCCCGCCCGGGAACCGCGCCACGAGGCGGTGGTAGTTGCCGATCACGAGGCCGATGATCGCGACCACGATCGCCATGGTCGGGAAGAGCAGCGCCAGATTGCCGTCGAGCGCCCGCAGCGCGGCCTCGATCGCGTAGGCCACCGACGACACCGGGTCGCCCATGACCGTGAAGGCGAAGGCGATCAGGAGCACCGGCCGGGCGGACAGCGCGCGCCGCACGGTCCGGCCGAAGGCCGAGCCTGATCCGGGCGAGGGGGAGTGGGTCGTGGCAGGCACGCGAATGGTGCCGACCAGTCTTCCCGGCGCTCCTCGGAACGGGGAGGATCATACCCGACGGCCGGATCCGCCGAGCTCGAAGCGGATCCGGCCCAGCTCTCGCCTGACGGAGTCGGGACCGCTGCTCTGGTAGATCGCGGCCCCGTACCCGCCCTGGAGGAACCGCTCGAGCAGGATCACCGCGCGCGGCGACGCCACGTCGCCGTCGAGCCCGGTCGCGATCTCGTGGATGACGTCCGCGCTCGGCCGCAGGTGGCGCACGCCCTCCGGCGGCCGCGACGCGGGCAGGTACTCCTCCCAGTGCTCGGCCTCGTACAGGGCGCGGGCGAGCCTGTGGGCGACGCCGGCGCGGTGCGCCGGAGCCAGCAGGCGGGCCGTCTCGTCCCTGACCAGTTCGGCCGTCGAGGCTCCGCCACGGAGGATGACGTTCTGCACGTGGGTGCGGCGCCGCACGCCGAGGGCCGCCACCGCACCGCACAGGATCGCGGTGACGAGCGTCGCCGCCGCGGCCGTCGCGACCGCGAGGTTGCGGCTGACGAGGCCGATGCAGGGCGACGTGGCGAGCAGTGCGGAGGCGGTCGCGGCCTGGCGGGTCGCGATCGTGACCGCGCGCTGCACGCGGGCGAGCGGGTGGCCGGCGCCGAGCGTGCGGACCGTGTCCGCGTACAGGTCGAGCGACGACCGCCTGCCGGTCCGTCCGATCGCCGTCGGGGCCGCGAGCCTCATCGATCGTCCGCCTCGGCGAGCAGTTCGACCTCCTCGACCGACGATGGCCTGCCCTGCCGGACCCATCCGGCGTACAGCGCGCCGGCGATCACGAGCATCGCCGCCAGCGACAGCAGCGGCCAGCCGCGGGCGAGGTTGACGACGAGCGTGAACCCGACCGCGACCGCACCGGCGATGTTGACCAGGGCGAGGCCGCGCCGCCCCTCACGGAGCGAGAACCGCGCCATCGCGCTCAGCCCGGCCAGGAAGCTCACGAACACGGCGACGGCGTAGACCAGCACGAGCTCCTGCTCGTGGCCGCCCGCCGCCAGCAGGACGAGCGCCGACACCGCCAGGTAGACGGCAACGGCCCAGTACGGCGTGTGGTGGGCGTTGGCGGTGCCCATCGCGCGGGGCAGGATGCCGACGCCCGCGCTCTGCGGATGGCGCGACAACGCCTTCAGCAGGCCGGGCCCGGCCTGGAAGGACGAGCTGGCCGCCGCCAGCAGGAGCAGTGCGCTGGTCGCCTGGAACGCCGCGTAGGTGAACCCGTTGCCGACGGCCGCGCGGGCCACGTCGGCGATCTGGGTGGAGTCGGCGCGGGGGATGCCGACGTGGAGCCGGACGGCCAGCTGGGTGATGGCGAGCGTCAGCGCCGCGACGATGACCAGCGTGAGCACGAGCGTCCCGCGCGCGAACCTGCGCCGGTCGTCGGCGCCCAGCTGGCCGAGCTGGCCGATCGCGGTCGACGGCGCCTCCGTGCCGGTGGCGAGCGCCATCGCGACCGGGAACGACAGGAGCACGGCGATCGCGGGCGGTCCGGTGGGGCCGGTGATCGGGGCGTGGCCGTGGGCCGTGACGGGGTGCAGGAAGCCGTGGACGAGCACGATCGCGGCGCTGCCCACGAAGAGCAGCGTCATGGCGGCGAACACGAGCCGGCCGCCGTGCCCGAACCACGTCAGCGCCGCCACGCCGGCGAGCAGGGCGAGACCCAGCACGATCCGGCCCGGTGCCAGCGCCGGAACGTAGGCGATCAGCGCGCTTGCGCCCGCGGCGACCGAGATCGCGATCGTGAGCACGAAGTCGACGATCAGCGCTCCGATGGGCAGGAACACCCACCCGGTGCCGAAGGCCTTCGAGGCCGCCTCGGCGGATCCGCCGCCGAGCGGGTAGCGGCCGACGAGCTGCCAGTAGTTCACGTCGACCAGGGCGATGATCCCGAGCACGATCACCTGGGTGGCCAGGAGCAGGTCGAGATGCCCGTCGAGCGAGCGCAGGGACGCCTCGATCGTGTAGGCGACCGACGAGACTGGGTCGGCCATCACCGCGAACGCGAATGCGAGGAAGAGCACCGGCCGCGATGCGAAGCGGCGGCGGACGCCGCGAAGCGATCCGGGTACGGTCAGCTGCCTGACGGCCATGGCGAAGCCTGCTTCCTGCCGACCAGGCTTCCCGGCGCACCGTCGAAATGACCAGACCACCCGACCGTATCCGGGGCCGCATCACCCCCGCATCACGGTCCGGGCCGGTTCCCTCACAAACAGGTCACGATGCCCTCAAGGCCGCGTCACGGTCCGCTCCGGCGCGGCGTGCGCGGCCTCGCCGCGGTCGGGCTCGCGCAGCCCGAGGCGGCTTGCGAGCGCCGGCAGCGTCGCGCCCTGCACGAGCACCGATGCCGCGACGACGACGAACACGAGCCCGTACACCCGGCGCGCATCCTGCACGCCGGCGACGAGCGCGAGCGACGCGAGCAGGATCGGCACCGCGCCGCGCAGGCCGGCCCACGCCAGGAACAGCCGCTCGCCGCGCGGAACCGGCGTCGGCGCCAGCAGCAGGATGACCGCCGGCAGCCGGGCGAGCGTCAGGAGGACGGCGGTGAGGGCGATGCCGTCAACGAGGGCGGTCGTGCCCAGGGAGGCCAGATGCACGGTCAGCCCGAGCGCGACGAACACGACCACCTCGGCCAGGCTCGCGAGCTCGGAATGGAACGCCCGCACGTCCTCGCCCACCTGCACGTCCGCGTCGCCGAGCAGCAGCCCGGCAGCGAACACCGCCAGGAAGCCGGATCCGTGCAGCGCGGCCGCGACGCCGAAGACGAGTCCGGCGGCGGACAGCGCCACGATCGGCTGGAGCGTCTCCCGGGGCTCGGTCAGGTGTCGCAGCGGCACGCGGGCGAGCCACGCCCCGACGATCCCGACGGCCAGCCCGATCGCCAGCTCGCGGGCGAGGGTCGTGCCGACGGTGGGAAGCCAGGCGCTCCCGTTGACGTCCGCGGCGATGACTCCGGCCATGAGCGCAATCGCGATCGGATCGTTGGCGCCCGACTCGGCCTCGAGGATCGTCTTCGGGCGATCGGCCAGCCGGCCCTCGCCGATGACGGAGAAGACGACCGCCGGGTCCGTCGGGGCGAGGGCCACGGCCAGCACCGCCGCGGTCGGCCATGCCAGGCCCGCCACCACGTGGGCGGCAACCGCGATCACCGCCGCCGCGACCATCGTCGCCCCGATCCCGAGCGTCGCGACGACGCCGACGAGCGGGCGGACGCGGCTCCAGCCGAGCGACACGCCGCCGTCGAACAGGATCACGATCAGCGCCGCGGATGCGATCCATCCGACCTCGCGCGGCGAGAGCGCGCCGCGCAGCTGGTCGCTCACGTCCGAGGCCACGGCGGCGGCCACGAGGAAGACGGCGGGCGCGGGGATCCGCAGTCGCTCGGCCCCGCGGCGGAAGACCAGCGCCGCGAGCACCGCTGCGCTGACGACCGCGACGGCGACGCCGAACGGCTGCATCTATGCCGGCCGGGTCACGCCGGGACGCGCCGGTGGTGCAGGGGGTCGTGACGACGCGATGGATGGTGGCGTTGGGCCATGCCGGTGCGAGCCAGGGTACATCGGGGCGCGCGCGGGCGGCGGGCCGCCGGTATGCAGGACGCCGGCGCGGGGTTACGATCTTTTCGTGAGCACGGCCACCGCTATCGGGACGGGCGGCGGCGGCGTGCGCCGGCTCGGCTGGGGCCTGGCCGACCAGTCGCTGTCCAGCCTGACCAACTTCGTGCTCGCCGTCCTCGTCGCGCGCACCGTCAGCACCTCCGCGCTGGGTGCCTTCGGGCTGGCGTTCACGACCTACACGATCACCCTGGGCGCCACCCGGGCGCTGTGCTCGGAGCCGCTGACGGTACGCCACAGCGCCACGGACGAGCGCACGTGGCGGGCCGGCGCCGAGGATGCCACGGGCGCCGCTCTGGTGCTGGGCGCATTCGCCGGGGTCTGCTGCATCGCCGGGTCGTTCCTGTTCGGCGGCAGCCTGCGGCCGTCGCTGATCGTGCTCGGGTTGTCGATGCCGGGGCTGATCGTCCAGGACACGTGGCGCAGCGCCTTCTTCTGCCACCTGCGCGGCGCCTACGCCTTCGCCAACGACCTCGCCTGGGCGCTTGCGCAGGTCGTCACGGTCGCCGCCGTGCTCGTCCTCGGCTTCCGCTCATCGCCCGCGTTCATCCTGGCCTGGGCCGGGGCCGCCAACGTCGCCGCCCTGTTCGGGGTGGTGCAGGCGGGGTTCCTGCCCATGCCGCACCACACCCGCCGCTGGCTGGTGCGCCAGCGCGACCTGGGGCCGCGCTACCTGGTCGAGTTCGTCGCCCGCAACGCCGCCCAGTCCGGGGCGATGTACGCGACGGCCGGGTTCGCCGGGCTGGCGGCGGCCGGCGCGCTGCGCGGCGCGCAGGTCGCCCTCGGACCGCTGAACATCCTGAACATGGGCGTCAGCTCGCCGGCCATCGCCGAGTCGGTTCGGATCGCGCGCCGGTCGCCGCGGCGCATGCTGCGCATGGACGCCATCCTCGGCGTCGTGCTCGTGGTCGTCTTCGTGCTCTGGGGCGTCGGCATGTATTTCGCTCCCGACCGGGTCGGTGAAGCGCTTCTCAAGCGCTCGTGGCATCCCGCCCACGACGTGATCCTCCCCTACACCGCCGTGATGGCCGCGTCCGCCATGCTGACGGCGGCGACGGTCGGCCTGCGGGCGATGGCGGCGGCCAGGCGCAGCCTGCGCTCGCGGCTCGTCACCGGCGTCCTCGCGGTCACGGGCGGCATGGTGGGCGCCGCCACCGCCGGCGCCGTCGGTGCCGCCCTCGGCCTGGCGGCGGGGCTGTGGCTGGGCGGGATCCAGTGGTGGCAGCAGCTGTACGCGGCCGTGGCCGAGGAGGAGGAGCGGCGAGCGGCGGCGCACGTCCCGGCGGAGAGCCGCGACCGGGTGAACACCGTCTGAAATCGGCCGGATTTCTTGACAACGGGCCGTGGCCGCGGTGTACTTGTGAACGACTGGTGTAGTGCCGGACGCGAGGAGGCCTCCGGCGCTACGGGCACGACCACCTCAGAGGAGTAGTAGATGCACGACGACTCGCCCGCAGCGGCGGCTGTTGAACGGCGCACATCCCGGATCCACCTCGTCCGGCACGGCCAGACGGTCATGAACGCGCAGGTGCGCTTCCGCGGCCGCCTGGAAGTCCCCTTGAACGAGGTCGGCCGGGCCGAGGCGCGCGAGGCCGCCCGGGGGCTCGTCGGCTCCGGTCTGGTCGCCGTCTACACGAGCCCGCTCGGCCGCGCGCGTGAGGTCGCCGAGGCGATCGCCAAGGCCAACGGCGTCGGCGCCGTGCGCGCCCAGCCGGATCTGGTGAACCTGGACTACGGCGCCTGGGAGGGCCTCACGAAGGAGGAGTCGGCCCAGGTCGACCCGGTCGCCTGGGGCAACTACGTCGCCGACCCCGAGCAGGCCGTGTGCCCGGAGGGCGAGGCCGTCGCCGACGCCGCCGACCGCGTTGTCGCCGCGTTGCGCGCGATCGCCTGCGCCCACCCCGGCCAGAACGTGGCGGCCGTCTCTCACGGCGTGATGCTGCGGCTGGCCGTGCTGCGCGTCGAGGGCGCCTCGGACGACGACTGGCAGTTCGCGATGCCCACCGGCGGTGCGATCGTCTTCGACGTCGAACCCGACAGCGGCGCCATCCATGTCGTGTCGGCGCTCGACCGCTCCAAGGCCGATCCGCGCAAGGCGTCGGACGCGCCCGCGGCGCTGTCCGAACGGGCTGGGTGATCGCCGCAGGCGAGCGCGCATCGGCAGGTGTCCGGGTTCGCCATCTGCGCTGGACGCTGCGCAGCCGCATGGCCGAGCACCAGGGCTACCTGCGCCTGGTGCGGAACCGGCACGACGGCGGCGTCGTGGCCGCTGACACCGAGCTCGTCATCGACGGCTTCACGCGGTCGGCGTCCACGTTCGCGGTGGTGGCCTTCCAGCTCGCGCAGCCCGGACCGGTGCGCGTCGCCCACCACCTGCATGCTCCCAGCCAGGTGGTCGCGGCGGTGCGGATGTCCATCCCCGTCCTCCTGACGGTGCGGCCCCCCGAGGACACGGTGCTCTCGCTCGTCGTCCGCGAGCCCTATGTCACGATCCGCCAGGGCCTGTCCGCGTACGCGCGCTTCCACCGCCGGCTGCTGCCGTGCGTGGACGCGATGGTGGTGGCCGACTTCCCCGAGGTGACGACCCGCCTCGGCCGCAGCATCGAGCGGGTGAACGCGCGGTTCGGCACGCGCTTCACCGCCTTCGAGGCAACGCCGGAGGCGACGCAGGCGTGCTTCGACCTGATCGAGATGCGCGCGCGGCGGCCACCGTGGGGGCGCACCATCCAGGGCTACCTGTCCGGTCTCGCGACGCTCGAGGACGTCGAGACGGCGGCGCGCGCCCACCCGAGCCGGGTCGCGGCGGTGCCCGAGGACCGCGCTCAGCGGCCGTCGGCATACAAGGAGGGGCGCAAGGACGCCATGCGCGAGGCCTACCGGGCCCGCGACCTGGCCCGGCTGCGGTCCGCCGCAGAGGACGTCTACGCCCGCATCTCCGCGGCCGCGTAGCGACTGGAAGTATTTGACGGGTTCTCGTTGGTACTGAATGAGTACGCGCGTCTTGACTTGACTCGTTCCGCGTGTAGCCTGAAGGGCAGTCATCTCGAGGCTTGGGGGAAAATCGATGCTGGGTCGAGCGAGTCGGATGGGGTTGGCCACCGCGGTGGCGGCCGCGGCGGGAATGGGGGCCACGGCCGTCGCGCAGGCGGTGCCGACGATGGTGCAGTCGCACCCGGTGGCGACGTGGCAGACGAACGGGCGCGTGAACGCGATCGTCGTCGCGAAGAACACGGTGTACCTGGGCGGGCAGTTCACGTCGGTACGGCCTCCAGGGGCCGCGCCGGGCACCGGTGAGGTGCCGCGCAACCACGTCGCGGCGGTGAGCCTGACGACGGGAGCGCTGCTCCCGTGGAACCCGGACGCCAACAGCACGGTGCGGGCGCTGAAGGTCGCGGGCGGGTACGTCTACCTCGGCGGCGCCTTCACCCAGGTGGGCGGCGCGGCGCACGCGCGCCTGGCCAAGGTGTCGGCGGCGGGCGCCGGCGCCGTCGTGTCCACGTGGAAGGCGAGCGCGAGCGGCGAGGTGTTCTCGCTCGCGTACAAGCACGGGGCGATCTACGCCGGCGGCGGCTTCGGCACCGTCGACGGGAGCGCCCGGGCCAACCTGGCCGCGGTTGTAGCCGCCGACGGGTCGGTGCTGCCGTGGAACCCCGGCACCGACGGACAGGTGAAGGCGATCGACTTCACGACCGCGACGCGACTGGTGGTCGGCGGCTCGTTCACGCACCTGGCGGGGGCGGCGGCCACCGACATCGGCGCCGTCGACTCGGACTCCGGCGCGCCGCTCCAGTGGCAGAGCCACATCAGCTACGCCGTGATCGGGCTGGCGAACGACGCGGCCGGGCTGTACGTCGCCGGCGCCGGCGGCGGCGGCAACTTCGCCGCGTTCGATCCGGCCACGGGCCGCTCGCTCTGGCTGGGCGGCACGAACGGCAACGTGCAGGCGATCGGCGTCGTCCGCGGCGTCGTCTACCTGGGCGGCCACTTCCAGACCTACTGCGGGCCGCAGCATGGCCAGCACACGTGCACGACGCCGGTCGCGCGCAGCAAGCTGCTCGCGGTCGACGAGACCAACGGGAGCCTGCTGCCGTGGAACCCGAGCGCCAACAGCGTGCTCGGCGTCTTCGCCCTCCGCGGCGTGAACTCCGACGGCGACATGCTGGTCGGCGGCGACTTCACGAGCACCGGCCAGCGCAAGCAGCAGGGCTACGCGCAGTACACGCCGTAGCGGTCCGGTGGCGAGGTGCCCGGCATCCGGCTGACCCGGTGCCCGGCGCCTCGCCGCCCACCCGTTGCTCGCGCTAGGGCGGGCGGGCGACCCAGCGTTGCTGTGCGTGCCAGCGTTGGAGTGTGCGGCGGCTGGGTGGGATGGCGGTGCAGTCGGGGTGGTGGGGGTGCAGCGTGATGTGGGCGGGGGTGGCGCCGGCGGCGTAGCGGGCCTCGAGGTCGCGGCGGAGCGTCGGCCAGGAGTAGCTGCCGGGGCGGGGGCGTGGCGGCGGTGGGCCGGTGAGCCGGTCGAGGTGGGCGTCCAGGGCGCGGCTGCGGGCGAGGGTGAGGCAGTCGTTTGCCTTCCACACGCCCATCAGCGTGCGCACGAAATCCTTGCCGCCGCGCCGTTGTTGGAACTCGGCGCTGGCGTGCGCCTGGCATAGCCACACCGACACGCGGTGCGTCAAGCGCACCTGGCTCGTCCGTCCCCGCGTCCGGTCCACGCAGATCGCGCACACCGGCTGCTTGGTCGGCACGCCACGGGCCTTGTACAACGTCGGCGGTGACATCCAGGGCACGCTGACAGTGTGCGCGACGGCACCGTCACCTGTCTGTCGACAGGCGCCACAAGAGTGTGCCGAACCTGCAAACGGCACATGTACGACGTGACAAGTGACGCGCCCACCAGAACTCCACGCAGACGTCGCCCCGCGCGTCGTCGGACAGCCCGCAGGCCGCGTCGCGTCGGGCCGGGACGCTCGAGCGGCTTCGGCTATCGTGTTTCGTCAGGATGTCCTGACGATGGAGGTGTAGCGATGCCCCGGCAGCGAGCGTTGCGGATCGTTGGCAGCGGCCAGGCGATGAGGCTCCGTCCGGTCGGTGAGTGGGAGCGGGTGCCGCTCGAGGGGCTGGCGGAGGCACGGCGGGTCGCCGGGGCGCTGGAGAAGCTGCAGCGGCAGCTCGTCCAGCAGGCACGGTTCGAGGGCCGCAGCTGGACCGAGATCGGCGACTCGCTGGGCATCAGCAAGCAGTCGGCGTGGGAGCGGTTCTCGCGGCCTCCCCGCGGCTCGCTTCGGCGCACGTCCGACGACTGACGGCCCGGACACGCCGAGGACGCACGCGGGAGGCCGAAGACCGTCAATCCCCGCCGGCCGGGGTCGATTACGGGGCGCAGGGGCCACGCGGCGGCCCCGCATCGCCATGGACGCCACCGACCCTCTCGACGGCATCACCGTCCGCCCGCAGCGCCGGGTCACCGTCCCCATCTCGTTCACCGGCGACATCGCCGGATTCCTCTTCGACCTCCTGAGCGACATCGAGGCGATCGTGTGGGAGTCCGACGCCGATACGCTCGCGGTCGAGTTCGTGAACGACCGCGTCCGCGACCTGCTCGGCCACGAGCCGATGGACATGATCGCCGTGCCCGGCTTCTGGAGCGACACGATCGTCCACCCCAACGACCGCGACGCGTTCCTCGAGGGTGAGCGGCGCGTGCTGCGCGAGGGCGTCTCGCGGCTCACCTACCGCGCGCTCTCGAGCGGCGGCGACGTGGTGTGGCTCTCGAGCGTCGCCCATCTCACGATCGACCAGGAGGGACGGCGGCGGATCCGCGGCGTCGAGACGGACGTGACCGCGCTGAAGCGCGCCGAGGAGCTGGCGCGCGAGTCCGAGCAGCGGTTCCGGCTCCTGTCCGAGGCCTCCCGCGACTCGGTGATCGTGCACTCCGGCGGCACGATCCTCGAGGTGAACCAGGCCTTCTGCGACCAGTTCGGGTGGACGCCGGAGGAGGCGCTCACGCTGCGCCCCGAGGACTACATCGCCGCGGAGTCGATCGGGATCGTCCGGGCCCGCATCGCCGACGGCGAGAGCGGTGTGTACGAGATCGTCGGCAGGCACCGCGGCGGCGCCCGCCGCTGGTACGCCGCCCAGAGCCAGGAGACGCGCTACCACGGCGAGCTGGCCCGCGTCGTCGTCCTCACGGACATCACCGAGATGAAGCAGCGCGAGGCCCGCGCCCTGCACGACGCCAGCCACGACCCGCTCACCGGCCTGCCGAACCGGGCGGCCTTCGACCGCCGCCTCGAGGAGGAGATCGCCCGCCGAGGCGAGGAGCAGGTGCTGGGCGTGCTCTTCTGTGACCTGAACGGCTTCAAGCTCGTGAACGACGACCACGGGCACGCGGCCGGCGACTCGCTGCTGCAGCTGGTGGCCCAGCGGCTGGGGAGCGTTGTGCGCACGAGCGACCCGGTGTTCCGGCTCGGCGGCGACGAGTTCGTGATCCTGCTCCCGCACCTGTCCGCCGCTGAGGCGGATCACGTGGTCGAGCTGATGCGCGCGCGCCTTTTGAAGGTCTTCGCCCCGACGTTCTCGGTCGGCCCGACCTCCGTCCAGATCGGGGTCGCGGTGGGGACGGCGATGTGCCCGGCCGACGGCACGACCGCCGAGGCGCTCCTGCGCCACGCCGACCTGGCGATGTACGCCCACAAGCGGGCGTCGAAGCCCAGCCGTTAGCGCGCCGCGCCGGCTTCAGGCACAATCGGTCGGCCGCCGACCGGCGGTCGCACCGTCCGAACCGCAGGAGACCCGCCATGGCCGACACCAAGATCCTGCTGCCCGAGCGCGACATCCCGCGCGCCTGGTACAACATCCTCGCCGACGCGCCCTCGCCCCCGCAGCCGCCGCTGCACCCGGGCACCGGCCAGCCGATCGGCCCGGACGACCTCGCGCCGCTGTTCCCCATGGATCTGATCCTCCAGGAGGTCTCGACGGACCGCGAGGTGCCGATCCCCGAGGAGGTGCTCGACGTCCTGCGGCTGTGGCGGCCGACGCCGCTGCACCGCGCCCACCGGCTCGAGCGCGCGCTCGGCACCCGTTCCCGCATCTACTACAAGTACGAGGGGGTGTCGCCCGCGGGGTCGCACAAGCCGAACACGGCGGTGCCGCAGGCCTTCTACAACGCCCGGGCCGGCCGCACCCGGATCGCCACCGAGACGGGCGCCGGCCAGTGGGGCAGCTCCATGGCGCTCGCGTGCGGCTTCTTCGGCCTCGAGTGCAAGGTGTACATGGTGCGCGTCTCCTACGACCAGAAACCGTACCGGCGGATGATGATGGAGACGTGGGGCGCGTCCGTCGTGCCCAGCCCGTCCCCGGACACGAACGCCGGCCGCGCGCTGCTCGAGCGTAACCCCGACTCGCCGGGCAGCCTCGGCATCGCCATCTCCGAGGCGGTCGAGGACGCGGCCACGCACGAGGATACGAGCTATGCGCTCGGCTCGGTGCTGAACCATGTGCTTCTGCACCAGACCGTCATCGGCCAGGAGGCGCAGCGCCAGCTCGAGCTCGCAGGCGAGCGGGGTGTCGACGTCGTCATCGGCTGCGTCGGGGGAGGGTCGAACTTCTCCGGCCTCGCGCTGCCCTTCATCCGGGACAAGATCGCCGGCGCCGACATCGACGTGATCGCCTGCGAGCCGGCGGCGTGCCCGACCCTGACCCGCGGCCCGTTCGCCTACGACTTCGGCGACACCGCCCAGCTGACCCCGCTGGTGGCGATGCACACGCTCGGCCACGACTTCATCCCGCCGGGGATCCATGCCGGCGGTCTGCGCTACCACGGAGCGGCGCCGATCGTCTCGCAGCTCGTCCTCGACGGACTGGTGCGGGCCGAGGCCTACCGGCAGAACGATGTCTTCGAGGCCGCGGTCACCTTCGCCCGGGCGGAGGGGATCGTGCCGGCGCCGGAGACCGCCCACGCGATCAAGGGCGTCGTGGACGCGGCCGGGCGTGCCGACGAGGCGGGCGTCGAGCAGGTGATCGTCTTCAACCTGTCCGGCCACGGCCACTTCGACATGGCCGCCTACGACGCCTACCTGCACGGCCGGCTCGAGGATCACGAGCTGCCGGAGGCCGAGATCGAGCGCGCCCTGCGCGCCATCGACTCGCTGCCGAAGCCGGCGGCCGCGAACGCCTGAACAGCTATCCCCGGCGCGCGCGGCGGAGAACCGCGCGCGTCGCGGCCGGCTCGTGCACGGTAGCGTCCCCGTGTGCTCTCGAGCCTCCGCGTGAAGCCCGGCCATCCGGCCGGCCTGGCCGGCCGCGACCCGGCCGCCAAGCTCGGCGTCGACCGCTCCCGCAGCCTGGCCGCCGACATGGACGAGCTGCGCTCGCTGCAGGCGCGGCTGTGGGCCGAGCGGCGGCGAAGCGTCCTCGTGATCCTGCAGGGCACGGACGCCGCCGGCAAGGACTCGACGATCCGGCACGTGTTCACGGGCCTGAACCCGCACGGCTGCCGCGTCGAGGACTTCGCCCAGCCGAGCAGCACGGAGCTCGCCCACGACTACCTGTGGCGGGTGCACGACCGTTGCCCCGCCCGTGGCCAGATCGGGATCTGGAACCGGTCGCACTACGAGGACGTGATCGCGGTGCGCGTACGCGAGCTCGTCCCCGAGGCGGTGTGGCGGCGCCGGTACCGGCACATCCGCGAGTTCGAGCGGATGCTGACCGACGAGGGCACGACGATCGTGAAGATCATGCTCCACATCTCCCGCAAGGAGCAGGGCGAGCGACTGCGGGCCCGTGTCGACGACCCCGCCAAGCGATGGAAGTTCCAGCCGGAGGACCTCGAGGACCGGCGCCGGTTCGGCGCGATCGCGGCCGCCTACGAGGAGGCGATCACGCAGACCTCGACCCGGTGGGCGCCCTGGCACGTCGTCCCCGCCGACCGCCGCTGGGTGCGCAACGCCGCCGTGACGGAGCTGCTCCTGCGCACGCTGCGGCGCATGCGGCCGGAGTTCCCGGAAACGGCCGTCGACCTCTCCGGCTTCCCCGTGGACTGAGGTCGCCGGCGTCCGGCCGAGGCGGCGTCAGCGGACGTGGCCCCGGGCGAGCGCCACCCCGCCGAGGATCAGGAGGTCGAACCCGAGACCCGCCAGCTGGACGGAACAGCCATGGGGCGGTCGGTGTTGCCCGCGGCACGCGCCGGACGATCGATCCAACGGGCTCCCGCGTAGGCGTCACCGAGGCCGATGAGCGCAAGCAGCACGAGCACGGCCGCCCGGTTCGATCCGGGTCGCCGGTCACCGCACGAGCACGGCGCCGGGTGTCCTACGCGGCGTTCGCCAACCCCTCCGCGATCCCGGACGCGATCTCGTGCAGCTGCTCGCTCGTGCAGACGAGCGGGGGGGAGATCGCGAGGCAGGGATTCACCCGGTCGTCCAGGCGCACGATCACGCCCGCGCGCCTGATCGCGTCGCGGGCGGCGGGCAGGATGGCGGCGTCGCGCAGCTCGAGCGCGCGGAAGAAGCCTTGCCCGCGGGCCTCGACGACGATCGGCGACGCCGCCGCGACCTCGTCCAGCAGCCGGCCGAGCTCGTCCTCGAGGCCGCGCACGTTCGCGAGCACGTCCAGCCGCTCCATGATGTCGAGGTTGGCGAGCGCCACCGCGCACGAGAGCGGATGTCCGCCGAACGTGAAGCCGTGCGCGTACACCGCCCGCTGCTCGAGCAGCGGCGCGGCCACGTCGTCGCTGAAGAGCACGCCGCCGAGCGGCGCCTGCCCGGAGGTGACGCCCTTGGCGAAGGTGATGATGTCGGCGTCGAAGCCGAGCCGGTCGGACCCGAACCAGGCGCCGAGGCGGCCGAAGCCGGTGATCACCTCGTCGCACCACAGGAGCAGTCCGTGGCGGTCGCAGAGCGCACGGATCCGTTCGCCGTAGCCGGGCGGCGGGGTGAGGCAGCCGCCGGCGTTCTGCACCGGCTCCACGACGACCGCGGCGACCGTGTGCGC
Organism: uncultured Actinomycetes bacterium; assembly: GCA_963843705.1. Lineage (GTDB taxonomy): Bacteria > Actinomycetota > Thermoleophilia > Gaiellales > JAICJC01 > JAICJC01. The sequence continues at coordinate 437,209 of CAWJLQ010000005.1, read as the reverse complement.
GCCCTCGGCCACGATCGTGCGCTCGACGGCGGCGACGGTCGCGTCGGCCCACTCCTCATCGGTGACCGCATGCGGGTAGTTGCGGCGGTCGGTGTTCTCGGCGTGACGGACGTCGCCGAGCAGCGGCTCGAACGGCGCCCGCGCTGCGGGGATGCCGGTGAGCGAGAGCGCGCCCAGGGTGCAGCCGTGATAGGCGCCGCGGCGCGCCACGATCTTGCGCCGCAGCGGCTCCCCGCGGCCGAGCCAGTGCTGGCGCACGAGCTTCATCGCCGACTCGACCGCCTCCGAGCCTCCGGAGGTGAAGAACGCGCGGGTGAGGTGCGCGGGAGCGAGACTGGTGACCCGCCGGGTGAGCTCCACCGGTGCGGGCGACGTGGCGGCCCAGTTGGGGTAGAAGCCGAACGACTCCAGCTGACGCTTGGCCGCGTCGCCGAGCTCGGCACCGTGGGAGTAGCCGATCTGGGTGGTGAACAGGCCGGACATCGCGTCGAGCAGCCGGGTGCCGTCGGCCTCGTAGACGTAGGGGCCCTCGCCCCCGACCAGGATGGGCGGGGCCGCGCCGGCGAAGTCCGCCATCCGCGTCCACGACAACCACTCGCCCGCCGCGGCCTCCCGCAGCCGGTCGACGCTCTCCGACACCGTCGCCATCGCCCGTCCTCCTCGTCGAGATCTCGGGGCGAGCATAGCCGCTCGCGTCCCGGCCGGACGGCGGCCACCGGCCGTCCGAACGCGCGTCAGTCGCCGCTGGCCGCCGGCCGCGGGCGGCGGCGCATCGCCGAGAGCGCCTCGCGCATGTCGGCCCGGACGAACCCCTTGAGCGCGCCGTGGCGCTTCGCGGGCTTGCGCCCCAGCCTGGCGGACAGGTCGTCGCTCGCTCCCCGGTAGGCCGCGGCGGCCGACGAGCGCGGCGCGCCGACGACGACGGGCACGCCTACGAGGGCCGCCGAGTCGTGACGGGCGCTGCGAGGGATCTGAACCGGCGAGACGAGGTCGCCGAAGCGCTCGCGCATCAGCGCCGCGGCCGCCGTCGCGCCGCTGCGGCGGGCGTCCACGAAGGTCGGCAGGAGCACGAGCGGCGTGTATCGGCGGCCGATGTCGCGCTCGACGCTGCGCACCGCCTCGATCGTCCCCTGCAGCGCGTCGAGCGACAGATAGTCGGCCGCGGCCGGGATCACGACCGCGTCGGCCGCGTGGAGCGCCGCGCCGGCGAGCCCACCCAGGCCGGGCGGGGTGTCGACCACCACCACGTCCCACTGCTCGCTGGCCGAGTCGAGGGCCGCCGCGAACCGGGCGCCGCGACCGTGGTCGGTGTAGACGGCCACCTCCTCGGCGCTCAGCCGCGCGTCCGCGGGCACGACGCCGAGCCGGTGCAGGGAAGGCGCCGGCGATGTCCGCGCCCACCACCGCGGCTTGCCCCGGAACATCCCACCGGAGCCGTCATCCGCCGCCTCGCCGACGCCGACGGCCGCGCCCGCCGACCCCTGCGGGTCGAGATCGACGAGCAGGACGCCGCGCGCGTCGAGCGCCATCGCCGCCGCCAGGTTGACGGCGGTCGTCGTCTTGCCGACCCCGCCCTTCCGGTTGACAACGGCGATCACGTGCACGGCCCCATTCTGTCACGGCGGCGGCCCGAGTTGGGGATTCCCCGCACCCGGATCGGGTCGCCCCCCGATGCGGATCGCGGCGGCCGGCGGGAGAATCGAGGGGTCAACGCGTTCCATCCAGGAGGGCCCACGATGGCCACCACGAAGCACCCCGTTCCCCGTGCACGAAAGCCGGGTCCCGGCATGTACCGGCGGCACGAGCGCGAGGAGCTCGTCGCCGCGATCCGGCGGGCGCGACGGCACTCGTTCCGCTCCGCCGCACGGAGGACGCCCGTCTGACCGGTTGGCCCGTCTGACCAGTTGGTAGCATCGCGCGCGTGAAGTCCACGGTCGAGCGCGAGCGCAAGCTCACCGCCGAGGCGGGATTCCGGCTCCCGCACATGCACGGCGAGCCGCTGCCGGAGCGGGACCTGCACTCGACGTACCACGACACGCGCGACCTGCGGCTGGCGGCGGGCGGCGTCACCCTGCGCTACCGCAGCGAGGGCGGCGCCGGCGCCTGGCAGCTGAAGCTGCCGCACGGGCCCGACCGGCTCGAGCTCGAGTTCGAGGGCGGCCCGCGCACCGTGCCCGCCGAAGTGGCGGCGCTCCTCGCCGCGCACCTGCGAGGCGCGCGGCCCGGCCCTGTCGCGCGCCTGCGCACGCGTCGCTCCGGCGTGCTCGTGCGCGACGGCGACCGCGCGGTCGCCGAGGTCACCACCGACGCGGTGGCGGTGTACGAGGGCCGCCGCGTGGCCCGCCGGTTCGAGGAGATCGAGGTCGAGCTCGTGGAGGGTGACGAGGCCGACATGCGCGCGATCGTGCGCACGCTGCGCCGCGCCGGTGCGGCCGAGGCGGCCGACCCCCGGCCGAAGCTGTTCCAGGCGCTCGACATCCAGCCGGCGCCCGCGCCCGCCCCTCCGGTCCGGTCGGCCCCGGCCGGCGAGCACGTCGCCGCTGCGCTGCGCTCCCAGTACGCCGAGATCGTCCGCCGCCACCCCGGCACCCGGCTCGGCACCGATCCCGAGGAGCTGCACCAGATGCGCGTGGCGACGCGGCGGATGCGGGCGATCCTGCGCGCCGCGCGGCCGCTGCTCGACCGCGAGTGGGTGGCGTCGCTGCGGGCCGAGCTGGGCTGGCTCGGCGGCGCGCTCGGGCCGGTCCGCGACCTCGACGTCCTGCTCGAGCACCTGCGCGCGGACGCGCACCTGCTCGGCGGTGCGGACGAGCAGGCCTTCCTCGCGCTGCTCGCCGCGCTCGAGTCCGAGCGCGAGGCCGACCGCGCGCGCATGCTCGCCTGCCTCGACGAGCCCCGTTTCGTCGCGCTGATGCGGCGGCTCGAGGCGGAGGCGGGAGCGCCGCGGCTGGTCGCGGAGGACGGGTCGCTGCGCGACCTGGCCCGGCGGGAGTTCCGGCGGCTGCGGAAGGCCGTGCGGCGGCTCGGCGGGGAGCCTCCGGACGACGCGCTGCACGCGACCCGGATCGCGGTGAAGCGGGCGCGGTACGCGGCCGAGCTGGCCGAGCGGTCGGTCGGCCGCGCGGCCGCGCCGGTGATCCGCGACTGCAAGGGCCTCCAGGACGTCCTCGGCGATCACCAGGACGCCGCCGTCGCGGAGGAGCGGATCCGCGCGCTGGTCGGGCCGCGCACCCGTGTCGACCGCGCAGTCGCGGCAGGCCGCGTCATCGAGCGCCAGCACGAGCGGCGGCGGCTCGCCCGGGCCGCCTTTCCGGGGGCGTGGCGGGTGCTCGAGCGCGACGCCGAGGGGGTGTTCCTCTAGTGCTTCTGCTCGTGTTCCGCCACGGCATCGCCGAGGATCACTCCGCCGACGGCACGGACGCGGCCCGTGCTCTCACGGACGTGGGGGTCGCGCGCACGCGGGCCGCCGCCCGCGGGCTGGCCCGGATCGCGGACACACCCGACGCGGTCCTGTCGAGCCCCAAGCTGCGGGCGCTCCAGACGGCGCGCGAGGCCGCGGCCGCGTTCGAACGCGAGGTCGAGGTGATGGACGCCCTGGCGGACGGGCCGCCGGACGCGGCGCTCGCCGCGCTCGCCGCGCGGCCCGAGGGGTCGGTGATGATCGTCGGCCACGAGCCGATGCTCTCGGAGCTCGTCGAGCAGGTGTGTACGGGCGGCCGCCGGCGAGGGTTCGTCAGCATGCGCAAGGCGGGCTGCGCCTGCCTCGACGTGTCCTTCGATCCGTCCGGCGCCGCAACCGGAACGCTGCTCTGGCTCGCGACCCCGAAGCTCCTGCGTGCCGCCGCGGCGGGCTGAGCGTACGGGCGCCGGGGCGGGCGGGGGCGGCCGTCTGGGGACGGTCGTGCGCGAGTGGGGGCGGATCGGCGTCACCGGCTTCGGCGGTCCCCCGACCCACATCGTGCTGCTGCGCCAGCTCTGCGTGGAGCGGGAGGCGTGGGTCCCGGCGGACGAGTTCGAGGACGCCATCGCGGTGTGCAACCTCCTTCCCGGTCCGGCCTCGACACAGCTCGCGATCTACTGCGCCGGCCGGGTCGGCGGGTGGCAGGGCGCGCTCGCCGGCGGGGCGGGCTTCATCCTGCCCGGGCTGGCGGCGATCCTCGCCCTCTCCTGGCTCTTCCTGGCCGGCTCGCCGCCCGCCGGCGTGCGCGCCGCCGGCGCCGGCGCCGGGGCGGCCGTCTCGGCGGTCGCGCTGCGGGCGGCGGCCGATCTCGCGCTGCCGTCGTGGCGGCGGGTCGCGGGCCGAAGCGGGCACGCCCGCTGGCTCCTCTATGCCGGCGTGGGGGCGCTCGGGAGCGCGCTCGCCGGGCCGTGGCTCGTGACCGTGCTGCTGGCGTGCGGCGCCGCCGAGCTCGCGCTCCGCGGGCTCGCCCCGGGCCGCGGACTGCTCCCCGCGCTGCCCCACGCCGCCGGGCTGACCTCGCTCGCGTGGACGGCGCTCAAGGTCGGGGCGCTCTCGTTCGGCGGCGGGTTCGTGATCGTGCCGCTGATGCAGTCCGACGCCGTGTCGCACTACCACTGGATGACGGGCGCCCAGTTCCTCGATGCCGTCGCCCTCGGCCAGGTCACGCCCGGCCCCGTCGTCTGCACCGTCGCCGCGGTCGGGTACGCGGCCGGCGGGTTCGGCGCCGGACTGCTCGCCGCTGCGATCGCGTTTGCGCCGTCGTTCGCGTTCGTCCTGGCCGGCGGCCCGCACCTCGACCGCATCCGCGGCCACGCCGCCGCCCAGGCGTTCCTGGAAGGCGCCGGCCCGGCCGCGATCGGCGCGATCGCGGGATCCGTGTACCTGCTCGTGGGGGAGCTGTCGGAGGGCTGGCAGTACGGCGTCCTCGCGGCCGCCGCCGCCGCGCTTCTGGCCGCGCGGCGCGGGACCGTCGCGGTGCTCTTCCTCGCGGCCGTCGCCGGCGAGGCGGCGCTCGCTCTCGGAGCCCGGATCCCCGGGTAGGAGCGCGATGCCCGATCTCCCGTCCGTCGACCCGCTCCGCGTTGCCGTCGTCGCCGCCTCGCCTGAGGTGCCCGAGTGGATGGCGTGGTCGGTGCGCCGGATTGCGGCCCTGCCCGAGCTCGAGCTGTGGGCGGTCATCGTCGCCGGCGGGGCGGATGCCGCGGACGCGGGGTCCACGCTCGCCGCACGCCTGTTCGAGCGCGCGGACGCACGGGCGTTCGGCGCCGCGGCCGCGCTTCGCCCCGCCCGGCTGCCGCCGGCCGCGCCGCCAGACGGTGAGCCCGACGTCGTCGTCGCGCTCACCGCCGACGGGCGCGGCGCCTGGGAGGGCCCGGCGCCCCGGCTCGGCGTCTGGTCGTTCGCGCCGCTGGAGGACGGGCCGGCCGGCCCCGAGCGGCTCGCGGATCTGCGCGGGCGCCGGCCGACGACCGCGACGGCGCTCGTGCGGGTGGACGGCGTCCGCTGGCGCCAGATCGCGCGGACGACGTCGCCGGTGCATCCGCTCTCGCTGACGCGCACCCGAAACGGCGCGGGATGGGCGTCCGCACACATGCTCGTGCGCGCGCTGCGGGCCGCGGCAGCGTCCGCCCGGCCGCCGTCGGCGCCCGGGCGGACCGCCCTCTCCGTGCCGGTGCCGCCCTCGACGACGGCCACCGCCGTGTACGCCGCCACCGCGGCCGGCCGCGTGCTCGCCGCCGGGGCGCGCAGCGCGTGGAGCCGGCCGGAGTGGTTCGTGGCGGTACGCGTCAGGTCGGCCGACGGTGCCGTTGCCGGCCCGTTCCGGCCGCTGCCCAACCCGCCCGGCCGGTACCTCGCCGACCCGTTCCCCTTCGAGCTGGACGGCAGTGCGCATCTGTTCGTCGAGGACTACTCGCGGGCCGCCGGCAGGGCGGTCATCTCGGTGTGCGCCGAGCTGCCCGGCGGAGGCTGGTCGCCCCCACGGCCGGTGCTCGAGGCCGCCCATCACCTGTCCTACCCCTTCGTCTTCGCGCACGAGGGCGGCGTCTACCTCATGCCGGAGGCGGGCGAGTCGGGCCAGGTGCAGCTGCACCGGGCGCGCACGTTCCCGGACGTGTGGGAGCCCGACCGCGTTCTGCTCGACGGCCTGCGAGCCGTCGACGCCACGCTGCACGCGCAGGACGGCGTGCTCTGGCTCTTTGCGCATGTCGTCGAGGGGCCGGGCGATGCGGGCGCGCTGCACCTGTGGTCGGCCGCGACGCTCGACGGTCCCTGGACGCCCCACCCGCGCAATCCGGTCGCGACCGATCCGTGCGGCGCGCGGCCGGCGGGCCGGCTCTTCCGCCGCGACGGCCTCCTCATCCGGCCCGGCCAGGACTGCACGCGCCGCTACGGCGAGGCGGTCGTGTTCAACCGCGTGGACGTGCTCGCCCCCGGTGAGTACGCCGAGACGCCGATCGGGCGGCTCGACCCCGACTGGCTGCCGGGCCTGCTGGGGACGCACACCTTCATCCTCGACGACCGCCACGAGTGGGTCGACGGCCAGCGCCGCACCCGCCGCGCGCTGCGGCGCCCGTGACCTATGCCGGCGGCGTCTGGGCGACCGGCAGCGGGAGGTTGAACGCGGGTGCCATGTCGGCTGCGTCGGCGGCGTTTGCCAGCGGCGGCAGACCGAGCAGCTCCTCGTCCAGGCGCAGCAGCGAGTAGTGGTCGAAGCGGTCGGCGACCTGCAGGCCGGCGGGGACGTCCGGGTTCACCAGCACCGTCGCCAGGGTGTTGCCGTTCGCCGGCGAGTGGCTCGAGTCCGCGGTGATCACGACCAGCAGCTGCCCGCCGCGGTAATCGGGTGAGGCCAGGATCGACGGCATCCACGCTCCGAGCGTGGCGTCCTCCTCGGCGACGCGGTCGGCGCCGTTGCACGCGTCGTGGCCGTCGTTGCAGAGGTTGGGGATGACGAGGCCGTAGCTCGGCAGCGTCCCGGCGGCGAGGTCGGCGGCGAGGGCGCCGGCGGCCGGCGTACCGGCGGGCACGTCGTTCGCCGCGCACGAGAGGGCGTCGTTCGGGAAGTACGCGGCCGGGTTGTGCCGGACGGCGTACTCGCCGGCGTTCGTCCCCGTGCAGTTCGCCGGCATGCTCTCCGCGTACGTCCGCCAGGTGAGCGGGGCCGAGGGCGCGGCGGCCGCCGCCGCGTCGATCTGGGTGAAGATGCTCGGATCCGAGCTCTCGCAGGTCGCCGACGGCGGGCAGTCGCGTCCGTTGACGCCGTCGCCGGCGATCGCCGGCGGGATCTGCCCGGACACCATCGCGATGTAGTTCGGCAGGCTGGGGAACTGGACGCCGTGGTAGTTCGTCGCCAGCCCGCACGCGGTTGCGAGCGCGTTCATGTTCGGCGCCGCCGGCGACCCGATGATCGACGAGAGGTCGGTGTTCTCGAACACGATCGTGAGCACCTTCGTCACGGGGGCGGGGGCGGCCGCGGCGCTGCCGCAGCCGGCCTGCGAGACGGGCGCAGGCGGCGTGGCCGCGCCGGCCGTCGCCGTGAAGCACGCGACCAGCACCCCGACCGTACACACCATCGTCCTCATCACATGCCCCCTCTGCGAGCCGCCCGTTCGGGGGGTTCTAGCACAGCCGCATCGGCGCTACCATGGTTTGCGGCCGCCGTGTGCCGCATGTTCACCACGGCAGAGTCCGGGCGGGCATCGTCGATCTGCGGAGGTTCCCCATGCACCGGTTCATCATCGCCACCGCCGTCCTCCTGCTCGTCCCGGCGACCGCGCTCGCGGTGACGACGCAGCCTGCCCAGCCGCCGACGATCTCGCTGACGGCGAGCGGCGGCGTGCCGCGGTGCACGAAGCTCCCCTACTCGCTCAAGAGCCTGCGCCACAAGGTGATCCTGCGCATCGCGAGGTCGGAGAAGCGCGCCGCCAAGGCCGTGAAGCACGCGCGTCTGCGCAACGTGAAGGCCGGCACCCACACCTTCGGCTGGTGCGGCAAGAACGATGTGGGCAAGGCGGTCAAGCCGGGCGTGTACTACTGGCGCGTCGGCACCACGCAGAAGGCCGGGGCGGCGGTCAAGTGGAGCGCATTCCGGCACGTGAACGTCAAGGCCTGACGTGTCCGCGGGCGGCGGCGGCGCGCCGGCGAAGATGCCGCGCAAACGGTTCGAACAGGAGCTGCTGAAGCTCCAGCGCGAGCTCGTGATCATGCAGGAGTACGTTCGCGCCACCGGCGGCAAGGTCGTGGTCATCTTCGAGGGCCGTGACGCAGCCGGCAAGGGGGGCGTGATCAAGCGCATCGCGGAGCGGACGAACCCGCGTGTGTGCCGGGTGGTGGCGCTGCCGGCGCCGACGGAGCGCGAGCGCACGCAGTGGTACTTCCAGCGCTACGTGCCCCATCTGCCGGCCGCGGGCGAGATCGTGCTGTTCGACCGCTCGTGGTACAACCGGGCGGGGGTGGAGCGGGTGATGGGCTTCTGCACCGAGCTCGAGTACGAGGAGTTCATGCGCTCGTGTCCCGAGTTCGAACGCATGCTCGTCCGCTCCGGGATCAACCTGATCAAGTACTGGTTCTCGGTGTCCGACGAGGAGCAGGAGCGCCGCTTCCAGGCACGCGTGCAGGATCCGATGCGGCGCTGGAAGCTCTCGCCGATGGACCTCCAGTCGCGGGCACGGTGGGTGGAGTACTCGCGGGCGAAGGACGAGATGTTCCGCTACACCGACATCAAGCACGCGCCGTGGTACGTCGTCCAGGCCGACGACAAGCGCCGGGCGCGGCTGAACTGCATCGACCACCTGCTCTCCCTGATCGACTACCAGGACCTGACGCCGCCGCCGCTCGAGCTGCCGCCGCGCGAGCACGCCGCCTACGTCCGCCCGCCGATGGACGAGCAGACGTTCGTGCCCGAGGTGTACTGAGGGTCCCGCTATCCGGGCGGCGCCGCGGTCACGGTGCGCCACGACTGCCACGTCACGCGCAGGATCACCGCCGTGATGACGAGACCGACGACCGGGTCGGCGACGTTCGCCCCCAGCCCCACCAGCGCCGCGCCGGCGACCACGCCGAGCGACACGAACCCGTCCACCCGCGCATGGTTGCCGTCGGCGATCAGCGCGGGGCTGTCGAGCCGGCGGCCGGCCCGCAGCCGGTAGCGCGCGGCCAGCTCGTTCCCGGCGAAGCCGACGACGCCGGCGGCCGCGACGGCGGCCAGGTTCGACAGATGCTGCGGATGCACGAACCGCTGCACGGTCTCGTACAGGGCCACGCACGCCGAGACGAGGATCGCGAGCACCACGGCCAGCCCGGCCAGACGCTCCGCCCGTTCGGAGCGCAGGACGAAGGCGATCCCCAGCGGCACGGCCGTGAGCGCGTCGCCGAAGTTGTGGATCAGGTCGGCGAGGAGCGCCACGCTGCCCGAGACGGCGAAGACGGCCGTTTGCGCGAGCGCCGCGACGCCCAGCACCGCCAGGCTCACCGACACGGCCCGCACCCCCGCACGCGAGCGCACGATCGAGCGGTCGACGAGCCCGTGCGAGTGGCCATGGTCGCCATGGTGATGGTGATTGTTGCTCATATGCGCATTCGTGAATGCGGATGCTAGCCTTGCGTGGATGGGACACGGCGTCCAGGGACATGCCGCGCCGGCCGCGATCGATTCCGCCACGGCCCGCGACGTGGCCGCCGCGATGCAGGCGCTCGCAGCGCCCAGCCGCGTGCTGATCCTCGGCCGCCTGCGGGCCGGCTCGTGCACGGTGGGGGAGCTGGCGGCGGCCGGCGGGATGTCGCAGCCGGCCGTGTCGCAGCAGCTGCGCGTCCTGCGCCACCTCGGACTGGTCGTCGGCGAGCGGCGGGGCCGGAACGTCGTCTACGAGCTGCACGACGACCACGTCGCCGCGCTCGTCGACGAGGCCGTCCACCACGTCGAGCATCTCCGGCTCGCGTTCCGGGGGCGCTCGCGCACCGCGTCCGGGACGACGCCCTAGTCCGGAGCCGGTGCGGCCCCGGCGCGGCGCACCGACCGGGCCGCCTCGTCGGCGGGCGCGCCGAGGGCGAGGAGCAGGTCGAGCGCGATCGACCGCACCTGTCCTGCCAGGGCGCCGGTGGCGAGGCTCGCGCCGCTGTCGAGGGCGTGGGTCGCCCGTGCCGCCGCGTTCAGCAGCAGCTCGGTCTCGTGCGCCGCCGGCCCGCCTCCGAGCAGCTCGGCGAAGAGCGTACGGCAGGCCTCCGCCAGCAACCGCACCGACCGGGGCAGCCCGGCGGGCAGCGCCGGCTCCAGGTCGATCGCCCGCCGGGCGGCGCGGGCGAGCACGCGGCTGTTGCGGACGGCGTGGTCGATCTGCGGGGCCGCGGACGCCAGCCGGTCGGCGGCCCCGCGCGAGTACCAGTTCGTCGGCGCGATCCGGGCGGTCTCGCGCAGGCTGCCGAGGTCGTCGGCGAACCGCGCCGCCGGCCCGTCCAGCGCGCGCATGTGCAGGAGCGCCGCGTCGGCGGCGGCGCGGTCGTGGTCCTCGAGCGCCGCCGCGACCGCATCGAGGCCGTCGGCCAGCTGCGCGAGCAGCGGCTCGCCGGTGCGCCGGGCGAGTCGGGTGGGATTCCCCGGCGCCGCCGCGAGCACGACCAGGCCGACGGTTCCCCCGAGCAGCGTGTCGACCAGCCGCGGCGGCGGCAGTCCGTGCGAGGAGGGCAGCAGCGCGGCGACCAGCACGGACGAGATGGCGGCCTGCGAGGCGAGCAGCGCGCCGCCGCCGAGCACGACGGCGGCGCTCATCGCCAGCAGGACGGCGAGCCCCATCTGCAGCGGTCCGGTGCCGATCGCGTCGATGAGCGCGTCGCCGACGAGGACCCCGAGCGAGACGCCGAGCACCATCTCGACGGCGCGGTGCGTACGGTAGCCGGCGTTCAGCCCCAGCGCGATGATGGCGGAGATCGGCGCGAACAGCGGTCCCTGGTGGTGCAGCAGATCGGTCGCGATCCACCAAGCGGCGCCCGCCGCGACCGCCGTCTGCGCGATCGGGATCGAGGCTGCGCGCAGCTCGGCCAGCCGGCGCGCGGTCCGCGTCCGGCCGACCGCGAGCGTCATCGCCGTCTTTGGGCCGCGTCGCTCAGGCTGGGCGGGGTGTAGCCGGCGTCGGCCGGGTTCAGGTTCATGCCCGGCGGGACGATCGCGTCGATCCAGTCGAGCACCGCGGCGTCGAGGTCGGCGTCGGCCGCGCCGAGCTGGCTCTCCAGCTGCTCCATGGTGCGCGAACCGATGATCGCCGCCGTCACCGCCGGGTGGTTGCAGACGAACGCCAGCGCGAGGTGGATCGGGCTCAGCCCGGCATCGCCCGCCACCTCCGCCAGTCGCGCCGCGGCGTCGAGCTTGGCCCGGTTCGCGGGCAGCGACATGTCGAACCGGGCCGGAATCCGCTCCGCCCGGTTGCTGCCGGGGCGGGTCAGGTCGTCACGCCCGGAGAGCCATCCGCCCGCGAGCGGGCTCCACACGATCACGCCCATGCCGTGGCGGCGGCAGACCGGCAGGACGTCGGCCTCGACACCGCGCACGAGCATCGAGTAGGGCGGCTGCTCGCACACGAAGCGCTCGCGGCCGCGCCGCTGCGCGGTCCATTGCGCGTCCACGATTGCGTGCGCCGGGAACGTGGAGCTGCCGAGATAGCGCACCTTGCCGGCGCGGACGAGGTCGGTCAGTGCGCCGAGCGTCTCGTCGACGTCGGTGTCGGGCTCGGGGCGGTGCACCTGGTAGAGGTCGATCCAGTCGGTGTCCAGCCGGCGCAGGCTGTCCTCGACGGCGCGCACGATCCAGCGCCGCGAGTTGCCGCGCCGGTTGCGGTCGTCGCCCATCGGCCCGTGGAACTTCGTGGCCAGCACCACGTCGTCGCGGCGGCCGCGCAGCGCCTTGCCGACGATCTCCTCCGACTCTCCGCCGGCGTACACGTCCGCCGTGTCGACGAAGTTGACCCCGGCGTCGAGCGCGCGGTGGATGATCCGGATCGACTCGTCGTGGTCGCGGTTGCCCCAGGCGCCGAAGAGCATCGTGCCCAGGCAGAGCGTGCTGACCTCGACGCCGGTCTGCCCGAGTGGCCGGTAGCGCATGCGCGAAACCTACTGCCGCCGCGCCGTCACGGCCGCCACTTGATCGAGCACCCGACGGAGTCGGTCTCGGGGCGCGCGACCGGCTCGCCCGCGAGCACGGCGTCGAGGGCTGACCGCAGCCATCCGGCGGCGAGCGACGCGTCCCGGTAGTCGGCGTCCGGCGCGCCGCGATAGGCCAGGCGGAGGTCGCCTTCGAGCACGAACACGTCCGGCGTGACGGTCGCGCCGAACGCCCGTGCCACCTCCTGGGAGGCGTCGTGCAGGTACGGCGTCGCGAACTCGCCCGCCTCGACGCGGGCCTTCATGGCCGCCGGAGCGTCGCGGGGGTAACGGTCGGCGTCGTTGCTGCAGATCTGGAGCGTGCGCACGCCGCGGCGGCCGTAGTCGCGCGCGACGGCCTGGATGCGGTCGTGCCAGGCGAGCGCATACGGGCAGTGGTTGCAGGTGAAGACGACCACGTAGGCGCCCACGAAGTCCGCGGCGAGCGCGACGGCTTTGCCGTCGGTGTCGGGCAGGGTGAAGCCGTCAACCGGGTCGTCCGGCCGCGGCGTCACCGCCGGGGCTCCGGTCGGACCGTGCCGATGAGCCGCTCCAGCCCGGCGCGCAGCGCCTCCGGGCCGGGCGTCGGCGAGTAGCGGCCGTCGGCCAGCCGGTAGACGCGGCAGGTGAGGCCGGTGGGCTCGCCCGGCGGCGGCGGCACCGCCTCCTCCCCGTCCACCCGGATCGTCGGCGATCCGACGAAGCCGAGCCGGGCGGCCTCGTCCTCGGTATCGACCTGCGTCATGGCGATCGTCGCATCGGGCCGGCCCAGGTCGGCGAGCGCCGCGCGCAGCTCGGCCAGCGCCTGCGGGTACGACGGGCAGCCGTCCCAGTAGAGCAGCTCGATGCCGGAGGGCGTGCGCATCGCCCGGTAGGGTATGCCGCCGGTGGCGGCGAAGGCGCTGACCGAGCTCTCGCGCCGGCTGGACGCGCCGGCGTGCGCGGCCCGGACCGATCCGCTAGGCGTCCGGGCGCGCCAGCAGGGCGTCGAGCGCGGACAGGAACTCCGAAACGGTGCGGTCGTCACCGCGCCCGGCGACCCGGGAGGCGATCTGCGCTACCGCGCGCAGGTCGCCTCCCGCGTTCTCGAGCACGGCCGCGGCCAGGCGCGCCCGGCGCAGGAGGGCGAGGGCGGCGGCGGCCTGGATTCCGAACAGCCCCAGCAGGTCGACCTCCTCGATCCGGAAGCGCGCGTCGGCCGGGCGGTCGAGCACCTCCAGCACGCCGAGCGCGTCCTCGCCGTGCAGCAGCGGGACGGCCATGATCCCCTTCGGCACGAACCCGGTCGACTTGGCCGTGTCGGCCGAGAAGCGCGGGTCGGAGGCCACGTCCGCGAGCACGAGCGGCTGGCGCGTGGCCAGCACCCAGCCGGCGATGCCGGTGCCGGCGGGGAAGCGCCGGCCGACGAGCGTGTCCTCGCCCTCTCCGACCACGGCCTCGAACACGAGCTCGCCGGTCGCCTCGTCCAGCAGGAGCACGCTCGCCGCGCGGGCGCCGAAGATCGACCGCGCCACCTCGACGATCGAGCCCAGGAGCGCGCGGTGGGTGGCGTCGTCGGCGAGCACGCCGGCCGCGACGGCGTCGTGCAGCCTGCGGTCGGCGTCACTCACCGTCGGCCCCCGCGTTGTCGGCCGTGAGCCCCAGCAGCGTCTTCACCTCGGCCGGCGTCAGCTCCGGGTGCTTGGCGCGGATGAGCGCGCAGATGCCCGTGATGTGGGGCGTGGCGAAGCTGTTCCCCGTGGAGCGCATCGTGACCCCGCCCGTCCAGGCGACGCTCACGTCCACGCCGCGGGCGTAGAACTCGACCGGTGGATCGGGGTTGCGGAAGTACGCGAGCGGGTCGTCCAGCTCGTGGCTCGCGACCGAGATGACCGACGAGAATCGCCACGGATAGCTCGCGACCGGCATGTTGTGGGCGGAGGCGACGACGAGGCTGCGGCGGAAGTAGGCGGCGTCGGCGAGGTCGTGCAGGTCCTCCACGAACTTCCGCTTCGTCGTCGAGAGGCTCATGTTGATGACGTCGTAGCCCTGCGCGATCGCCCAGCGCAGCCCCTCGACGAGCACCGGGCCGCTGCCGACGAAGCCGGCGCCGAGCACGCGCACGCTGGTGAGCTCGCAGTCGGGCGCGATCTCGCGGACGATGCCGGCGCACGCCGTCCCGTGACCGCACAGATCGCCCTCCGTGTCCGGCTCGATCACGACCTCGTCGTCTGCGATCGAGACGGCGACCGCCTCCGCCACGGCACCCACCCTGGGGTGCCCGGCCTCGATGCCGCTGTCGACGATGCACACCCTGACCCCGCGTCCCGTCGATCCGCCGAGCGCCCACCCGCGGGTCACGCCCTCCGGCCAGGGCCGGGCGCCGCGCAGCCGCTGCACCGCGGCGCGGTCGACCGCGTAGGCGGGGAGTGACTCGTCGCTCGCGGGCTCGCTCACGCACGGGCGATCCTACCGGCGCAGTGGGCGGTGGCGCCGCCGCGCCGGCGGCGGCGCCGCACCGGCCGGCCTACTTGTGCGCGTGCGCGTGGGCCTCGACGTCGGGGCCGTCGTCGTCGCGGTCGTCCTTGTCCGGCTCGTCCGGACGGGCCTTGTGCGCATGGGCGTGCGCCTCGACGTCGGGCTCGTCGTTCGCCTTGAAGCGATCTCGCTCGTCTCCCACCGTGAACCTCCTGGTACGGGGCCGTATTCCCACCGGACGGTGGTCGCGCCGGAAATCTTCCCACACGGGGGAATATCTGTCACGGTCGGTACAATCGCCGGCGGTGCGGGAGACGCTGAGAGCTCTGCGAGACGTGCTCGCGAACCCCGCCCTGCGGCGGCTGCAGGTCGCGTGGGCGGCCTCCATGACCGGCAACCTCGCCTTCCTCGTCACGCTCTCCGTGGTGGCCTACCGGCACGGCGGCGGGGCCACCGGCGTGGGCCTGCTGATGCTGCTGCGCATGGCCGCGTCCGCGCTGTGCTCACCGTTCACCGCCATCCTGGCCGACCGCCGGTCGCGGCGGGGCGTGATGGTGGCGACGGATCTCGTGCGGGCCGTGCTCGTGCTGGCCCTCGCCGGGCTCGTGCAGGCGTCGGCGGGCGTCGCCGCGGTCTTCGCGCTCGCGTGCGCGATCGCCGTCGTCGCGACGGCGTTCCGTCCGGCGCAGGCCTCGCTCCTGCCCCAGCTCGCCCGCACGCCGGAGGAGCTCACCGCGGCCAACGCGGTCGCCGTCACCATCGAGAGCGCCGCGATCTTCGCCGGGCCGGGGATCGGTGGCCTGCTGCTGGCCGTCACGGGGACGCCGGTGGTGTTCGCCGCCTGCGCCGGCGCCTTCGTGTGGTCGGCGGCGCTCATCGCCCTCGTGCCCGAGCCGGACCGCCCACCGTCCCCGCCCGGTGCGGGCGACGAGCCCGCGGGCGGGCTCCTGCGCACCGCCGGGGAGGGGTTCCGGGTACTGGTGGCGTCGCCGCTCCTGGCCACGGTGGTCGGCGTCTACGCCATCCAGGCGGTGGCGGCGGGAGCGCTCGGCGTGTTCACGGTGGTGCTGGCGCTGGCGCAGCTGCACATCGGCAACGCCGGCGTCGGCTACCTGGACTCCGCCTTCGGCCTCGGCGGCATCCTGGGCGGCGTCGCCGCGGCCGCGCTGTCGGCCGGGAGGCGGCTGGCGTTCGCGTTCGCGGCCGGAGTGCTGGCCTGGGGTGTCGGCATCGCCCTCGTCGGCGCCGCGTCGAGCACGGCGGTCGTGCTCGTGCTGATGGCGGGCATCGGCGCCGGCAACACGGTCGTCGACGTCGCGGCGATCACGCTGCTCCAGCGGTCGGCGCCGGCCGACGCGATCGGACGCGTCTTCGGCGTGCTCGAGAGCGTCATGCTGGCCGCGATCGGGGCCGGGTCGATCGGCGCGCCGGCGCTGATCGCGCTCGTCGGCGTGCGCCCGGCGATCGTCGCCACCGGCCTCATGCTGCCGGTCGTCGTCGCACTGTCCGGCCGCTGGCTCGTCCGGCTGGACGCTCCTTCCGAGGCGACGATCGCCCACGTCCGGCTGCTGCGCGAGCTGGTGGTCTTCGCGCCGCTTCCGGCGCCCGCCGTGGAGCAGCTGGCGGCGCACCTGCGCCCGGTGGCGGCCGCCACCGGCGACGTCGTCGTGCGCGAGGGCGAGGCCGGGGACGACTTCTACATCGTCGAGCAGGGCGTGCTGGCCGTGTCGGTCGGCGGCGAGCCGCGCGCGCCGATCCACCCCGGCGGGTTCTTCGGCGAGATCGCGCTCCTGCGCGACAGCCCGCGCACGGCGACGGTCACCGCCACGTCGGACTGCCGCCTGCTCGCGCTGGGGCGCGAGCAGTTCCTGGCCGCCGTCACCGGCCACGCGGCGAGCGCGGCGGCGGCCGACCTGGTCGTCTCACGGCGGCTGGCTGCGCTGCGCCCGGCCGTCTCCGCGATCTGAGCCGCGTCTGTCACAGCGCGGCTTGAGATGGAGCGGTCAGGGGCCTGGCCCCGCATGCGGGGCCTGGCCCCGGGTCTCACTCCTGCGGGGCCTGGCCCCGGGTCTCACTCCGACGCGGGGTCTTCGGGCAGGAGCTTCATCAGGTGCGCGAGGACGCTCGGCGAGAGGTCGTAGCCCTGCTCGCGCAGCGCGCTGCCGGCGTCGGTGCGCAGCGCCTCGCGAAAACCGCCGTCGCCGCGCGCCCGCTCGAGGATGTCCGCGAGCTCCGCGCTCAGGAAGGGCAGCTCTCGCGCCGCCTGCGTCCATCCCGCCGGGGCCGGCGGCAGCAGCCGCAGCAGCCGTCCCAGCTCGTGTTCGTCGATCATGCTCACGACTCTCCAGACGTGCCGGCTGCGCGATCTCTTCCATCGAGGTCGCGTCGGAGCCGGTCGAGGCAGCGGCTGATCCGGCTTGCGATCGTCCCGGCGGGGATCCCGAGCGCGCGCGAGATGACCCGATAGGGCTCGTCGCGGCAGAAGAAGCGGTCGAGGATGTCGGCGCACCCGGGCGGCAGCCGTATCAGCGCCTGGCGCACGGCCAGCGCCTCGTCCAGGTCGGACAGGCGCTCGTCCACGTCGCGCACGGTCTCCTCGGTCAGCTCCTCGGTGGGTCGCGCCCGGCGCAGGTGGTCGGCGCACAGGTTGCGCGTCACCTGGGCGATCCACCCGCGCAGCGCCTCGTCGTCACGCAGCGTCTCCAGCCGCTCGAACACGCGGGCGAAGACGTCCTGGAAGACGTCCTCCGCGTCGCTCTCCGACAGCCGGTACCCGCGCATGATGATCGCGTAGACGTAGCGCGAGTACTCGTCGACGAGCTCGTTCCACGCCTCGCGGTCGCCGCGGCGGCAGCGGTCGACGAGCGAGCGCCTGGGCGCATCTGGCCGGGGCGGTGCGTTCATGGTCGGTCGGGATGGTCCGCGACGGCCGCGCCGGAGTCAAGCGCGGCCGCCGTTCCTGATAGCGTGACCGCGCATGCGCGCGGTCGTGTTCCGGGACTCGCGAACGCCGGTCGAGGTGGCCGACGTCGAGCTGGACGACCCCAGAGAGGGGGAGGTGCGCGTGCGCATCGCCGCGGCCGGCGTGTGCCACTCCGACCTGCACGTGCGCCGCGGCGACTGGGACGTGGCCGTCCCGCTGGTGATGGGGCACGAGGGCAGCGGCACGGTGACGGCCGTCGGCCCGGGCGTCGCGTCGGTGCGCCCCGGCGACCGCGTGATCCTGTCCTGGGTGCCGAGCTGCGGCCGCTGCCGCACCTGCCTCGCCGGTCAGCCCGCCCGGTGCGAGCTGTGCGCCAACGTCCTGGCGCCGGACGGCGTGCTCTACGACCGCACCACCCGTCTGCACATCGGCGACGAGCGCGTTCACCACTACCTGTCGGTGTCGTCGTTCGCCGAGGAGGTGGTGGTGCCCGAGTCCGGCGCGATCCCGATCGAGGCCGATGCGCCCCTCGACGTGCTCGCGCTGGTCGGGTGCGGCGTGGCGACGGGCGTGGGCGCGGTGCTGCGCACGGCCGCGGTGCCCGAGGGGGCGACGGTGGCCGTGATCGGCTGCGGCGGCGTCGGCCTCTCGGTCGTCCAGGGCGCGCGCATCGCCCGCGCCGGCCGCGTCATCGCGGTCGATCTCGACCCCGCCCGCGGCGAGCTCGCGCGGACATTCGGCGCGACCGATGCCGTCTCCCCGCAGGCGGGTGACGTCGTCGCGGCCGTCCACGACCTGACCGACGGGGGCGTCGACTACGCCTTCGACGCGATCGGCAAGGTGGAGACGACCGAGCAGGCGGTGCGCATGCTGGGCATCGGGGGCGCCGCCGTCGTCGTCGGCCTGCCGCCGGCCGGCGCCCAGGCCCGCTTCGACCCGCTCGCCCTGGCCGAGCGGGAGCAGCGCATCCTCGGCTCGAACTACGGCAGCACCGTCCCGCGCGACGACTTTCCCGACCTCGTCTCGCGCTACCTGGCCGGGGAGCTCTACCTCGACGAGCTGGTGAGCTCCCGCCGCCCGCTGGAGGAGGCGGAGGCCGCGCTCCAGGACCTGGCCGCCGGACGCGCCCTGCGCCAGCTGCTCGTCCCCGGCCTCTGATCCCGGCGGGCGCGCGCCGCGCACCGAGGCGGCGCCTGCGGTATGCTCTCGCACCTACCTAGGTAGTTCCTATGTAGAAAGGCGGCCCGTGGAGGATCGGGTGGTGTCGATCGGAGAGGCGTCCAAGGCGCTCGGGGTGAGCGTGGACACCGTGCGCCGGTGGGAGCGGTGCGGGCGGCTGCGGTCGGAGCGCGACGAGCGCAACCGCCGCCTGATCCCGGTCTCGGAGATCGAGCGCCTGGGCGGCCACACGCCCGCGGTGACCGGCGACGGGTTCTCGGCCCGGAACCGGTTCGAGGGCGAGGTCGAGAGCGTCGAGGTGACGGGCGTGATCGCGCAGGTCGTGATCAAGGCCGGGCCGCACAGGGTGGTCTCGGTCGTGACCCGCGACGCCGTCGAGGAGCTGGGGCTGGCGCCCGGGATCCCGGCCGTTGCGACGGTCAAGGCAACGTCCGTGATGGTCGGCAGGCTATGAGCACACGGTGCACGACGGTGGCGCTCGTCCTGGTGACGTCGCTCGCGGCGGCCGCCTGCGGCGGCTCGTCGGCCGGGGGCGGGTCGGGGGCATCGTCGGGCGGCGGCTCGGGCGGGACGCTGAACGTGTTCGCCGCCGCGTCGCTCGTGAACGCGTTCGGCACGCTCGCCAAGACCTACGAGCAGCAGCATCCGGGGTGGAACGTGACCCTGAACCTGGCGGGCACCGACCAGCTGGAGGCGCAGGTGCTGCAGCACGCGCCCGCCGACGTGTTCGCGGGCGCGAGCCCCAGGTACCCCGAGATCCTGCAGGGCAAGAGGCTGCTCGGGGCGACGACGGACTTCGCCTCGAACAGCCTGGTCCTGGTCACACCGAGGAGCAACCCGGCCCACATCACCTCGCCGGCCGGGCTGACGAGGGGCACGCCGAAGATCGTCGTGGCCGACCCGGCGGTGCCGCTCGGCGCCTACACCGAGCAGGTGCTCGGCAACCTCGGCATCGACGAGAACGCGTTGCACCTCGTCTCGAAGGAGCAGAATGCCGAGGACGTGCTCGCCAAGCTCACCTCCGGGGAGGCGGACGCCGGCTTCGTCTACGTGACGGACGCGCTGTCGCAGCAGTCGAAGCTCCACGAGATCCGGCTCCCGGCCTCGGCGCAGGCCACCGCCACATATCCGATCGGCATCGTCAGCTACAGCACGAACACGAAGGCGGCGCAGCAGTGGATCAACCTCGTGATGAGCGCGCAGGGGCAGTCGGTCTTGGAGCGGTACGGCTTCGGGCCACCGCCTACGGGCTGATCACCGTCCTGCTCGGCCTGGCGGCGGCAGCGTTCTTCGCGCTGCCGCTGCTGGGCGTCTTCCTGCGCGGCGACCTGCACGGCGGCCTCGCGTCGGAGACCGCCCGGGAGGCGTTCCGGGTGACGGCCGAGACGAGCGCGGCCTCGCTCGCGGCGATGCTCGTCGTCGGCACGCCGGTGGCCTACCGGATCGCGACCACCGAGTTCCCGGGCAAGACCCTGCTCGTCACGCTCTTCGAGCTCCCGCTCGTGCTCCCGCCCGCGGTGGCGGGGATCGGCCTCTTCGCCGCGTTCGGTCGCACGGGCCTCCTGGGCGGGCAGCTGTCGGCGCTCGGGATCGAGCTGCCGTTCACCAAGGCCGCCGTCGTCATGGCCATGACGTTCGTCGCCGGGCCGCTCTACCTGCGCCAGGCACAGGCGGCCTTCGCCGCGGTCGACCCGAACCTGCTGGCCGCCGCCCGCACGCTCGGCGCCGGCCGGTTCAAGGTGTTCGCGCAGGTCGCCGTGCCGCTCGCCGCGCCCGGGCTGGGGGCGGGTGCGGCGCTCGCCTGGGCGCGGGCGGTGGGCGAGTTCGGCGCGACGATCATGTTCGCCGGCAGCCTGCAGGGTGTCACGCAGACGGCGCCGATCGCCACCTATCTGCTCTTCGAGCAGGGCGACTTCGGCACCGCCCTCGCGCTCGGTGCGGCGATGATCGCCGTCAGCGCCGCCGTGCTTCTGGCCGTGAAGTTGATCGTGCGCGGGAGGACGCTTCGCTTCGAGCCCATGTGACCTTGCCGCTGCGCGACTTCACCGTCGACGTGGCGCTCGACGTCGCCGTGCCCACCGCGCTCGTCGGTCCGTCCGGGGCGGGCAAGTCGACGATCCTGCGGCTGATCGCCGGGCTGCGCACGCCGGCGAGCGGCGAGGTGGTCTGCAACGGGCAGACGTGGTTCGCGGCGGGCGTGAACGTCCCGGTCGAGCGCCGCCGTATCGGGTTCGTCTTTCAGGACTACGCCCTGTTCCCCCATCGGACGGTGATCGGGAACGTCGCGTTCGAGGCGCGCATCGACCCGGACGCCGTGCTCCGCCAGCTCGGCATCGACCACCTGGCCGGCGCGCGCCCGCGCGACCTGTCCGGCGGGGAGCGCCAGCGCGTCGCCCTCGCGCGCGCCCTCGCGACCGAGCCGCAGCTGCTCCTGCTCGACGAGCCCCTCTCCGCGCTCGATCCCGGCACCCGCGCCGGCGTGGCGGCGGAGCTCGCGGCGGTGCTCGCACGCTGGCGGGTGCCGACGATCGTGGTGACGCACTCCTACGAGGAGGCGACCATGCTGGCGGAGCAGGTGGTCGTGGTCGACCGCGGCACGGTCGTCCAGGCGGGCACGGGCGAGGAGCTGCTGCGTTCGCCCGTCAGCCGCTTCGTGGCCGACTTCGCCGGCGTGAACTACGTCCCCGGCTACGCCGAGGGGGCCGTGGTACACCTGCCCGGCGGCTCGGTCATCCACTCCACCGATCCGGCGCACGGCCCGGTCGCTGTCCTGGTCGCCCCGTGGGAGATCACCCTCGGGCTGCAGGCGCCGGGCCGGACGTCGGCGATGAACCATCTGGAGGCCCCGGTCGAGCGCGTGAGCGTCCAGGGGAACCGCGCGCGGGTGACGGTCGGGGGCATCACCGCCGAGGTTACGCCGGCCTCGGTGGAGCGGCTGGGGCTGCGCGCCGGACAGCGGGTGGTGGCGTCGTGGAAGGCGACCAGCACCCGCGTGGTGCCCCGGGCGGAGGGCGACCCGGGCGCGCTGCAACGCTAGCCCTCGGGCAGCCCGCGGTGTGGGCGGCCGAGCCGGGCGCGCAGGCGCTCGACGGCCGCGTCGAGGCCGGCCAGCTCGCGCTCGAGGGCGGCCAGCCGCTCGTCGCTCCCCGCCGTCGCCTCACCCGCCGCCGCCTGGCGCCCGCGCGTGCGCCGGAGCACCTTCAGCTGCGAGCGGACGAAGAACCGCTCCCGCCGCAGCTCCACCAGCCGCTGCTCCGAGGCCGCATCCACGTGCGCAACCTATCGCGCGAACGGGCGGTTCCGAAACCGCGCGGCTGCGCGTAGCATGGGACGCACGGAGGTCTCGCCCGCAACCCGCATCTGCCCGTACTGCCGCGAGCCCACCCGGGTCGGGTGGCCGCTGTGCGACGGATGCGCGCGCACGCTCCCGGCCGAGCGCCCGCTGCCGGACCTCCGGCTCGTGAACGAGCTCGACCGCTGGGACCGCGCCAACCCGCGGCCGCTCGACGCGGCGGCGCTCACCCGCCGCGGGCTGGGATGGACGTGGGTCGTCGCCGTCGTCCTGTGCGCGCTCGATCTGCGCTTCGGCCGCCGCATCGGAACGAGCGTCTCCGTGTGGGACGAGCTCGCCGTCGGTGCGCTCGTGGTCGCCCTGACGGCGACGCTCGCCGCCCTCTTCCTGCTCGCCTATCTCGCCGGGCGCGATCCCGGGCCGGCGTGGCGGCGCGAGCGCTCCGTGCTGCGGCGCCGGCTCGGGATCGGCGGCCCACCCGACGGCTGAGAGGCGTCAGGCCGCGCGCTGCTCGGGCGCCGCGGTCTGGTCGGCCGGGAGGCTGCAGAAGGCCGTGACCACGGCCGGGTCGAACTGCGTGCCGGCGTTGCGGACGAGCTCCGCGCGCGCCTGGTCGGGGTCGACCCCGTGGTGGTAGACACGGTCGGAGGTCATCGTCTCGTACGCGTCGCAGACCGCGATGATGCGGGCGGCGAGCGGGATCGCGTCGCCCGCCAGGCGGTCGGGGTATCCGGCGCCGTCATAGCGCTCGTGGGTGGAACGGACGATGGCGGCGATCGGCGCGAGCGCCGGCGCCGCGGCGATGATGCGCTCCCCGATGACCGTGTGGCGGTGCATGAAGCGCCACTCCTCGGCGCTGAGCCTGCCGGGCTTCGCCAGGATGGTGTCGGGGATCGCGGCCTTGCCCACGTCGTGCAGCCGTGCCGCCAGCGCGGCCCGGCGGGTGTCGGTGTCGGAGAGCCCCAGCCGCCGGGCGGTCAGCTCGGTCAGCGTCGCCACCTGCTCGACGTGCTCGCGCAGCCCCGTCCCCCGCTCGTCGATCAGCGCCATCAGGACGTCGGTGCTCTGGCGGTCGGCCGACGGCCGCCCGGACGCCTTGTCGTCGTAGAGGCGGATGTCGGCGACGTGCAGCGCGGCCGCGGGCGAGTCGGCCTCGTCGGGGAGGCGGGCGATGCCGTACGAGGCACCCACCTGGAAGCCGTCGCCGTGCTCGGAGAGCGCGCGCCACGCCGACCACACCACGAGCTCGGAGTCCTCCGCCGGTGCGAGCACGCAGAACTCGTCCCCGCCCATGCGGAACGCCGTGCCGCCGTGCTCGGCGACCGCCCGCTGGAGGAGGCCGCCCAGCCGCTCGAGCAGCATGTCGCCCGCGGGGTGCCCGAACGCGTCGTTGTACTGCTTGAACCCGTCCAGGTCGAACAGGATGAGGATGTGGCCGCCCGGGCCCGGCCGGTCGAGGACGGCCCGGAGCTCCGCCTCGAGCGCCCGCCGGTTGGGCATGCCCGTCAGCTGGTCGGTGCGGGCCTCGGCGCGGCTCGCGCGCAGCAGGCGGCCGTTCTCCCGGGCGAGCCGCGCCGCCTCGTGGTGTGCGCGCGACGAGCGGCTGTTGAAGTAGGCGAAGGCGAGGAAGAGGATCCCGATGGCGGCTCCGGTGCCGGCCTGGGCCTCGTCGTCCGCCCCCTGGGCGCGCTCGGCGTAGACCCGGCCCGCGTGGCGGATCACCCCCTGGATCCGCGTGAGCTGCCGGTGCGAGAGGGCGCCGAGGCGGTCGGCCGCCGGTCCGTAGCCGGCCGGCGAGGTGCCGATCACGTAGATCCGGTGCAGGGTCGCGAAGTAGGCGTGCGCAAGCCGCTCGAGCCGGCGCAGCTGGGCCGGCGTCGTGGCGTCCTTGACGACGTCGATGTCCGCCCAGAACCGGTGGATGCCGGCGTGCATGCGCGCCTTCGCTCCCGCCGCGGTGCCGCCGTTCGACGGCCGCGCCCGGAAGGGGACGTCCTGAAGGGCGGTCAGCCCGCGTGCGGTCGACTCGAGCCGCAGCTGGGCGGCGACGCTGGCATTGGAGTTGTGCGCGAGCTGCACGATCGCGGCGAGCGCGCCCGTGCACAGCACCGCGACGACCGCGAGCACGCGCAGGGTGGCGAACCTCCTCCGGGAGGGCACGGTTGGGGTGGATGTGCGCATACCCCGGAATTCGGCGTCCGCGCAGGCCTGTTTACGCGACCGGCGCCAAGCTCCCACGAATTGGGGAGGCGGATCCCCGCACGGGGTCGCCGGACGGCGGTAGCGCGGCGCCGTACCCGGAGGTCGCGTACCGATCGCGCTCCCGGCCGCCGTACTAAGGCCGGGGCGGGTTTCTGCCGAGGGAAGAGACGTCCCACGAGACCCCATGGGGGTGAAGGCATGATCGACCCGCTCTCCGGCAACTCCGCCGCCTACACGCAGGCGCTCTCCGGCGCCGCCTCGCCCACCGGCGGACAGACGTCGGTGCTCCAGAACGTCGCCACCCTGCTCGGCATGAGCACCGACGACCTCACGACGGCGCTGCGCAACGGCTCCAGCATGAGCGACCTGGCGTCGCAGAAGGGCATCTCGCGCGACGACCTGCTCGCCGCCATCACCACCGGGTTGCAGACCTCGACGAACACCGTCGCCTCGGGCCAGGCCGACACCGGTGCCCGTGCGAGCCAGATCGCCGACCGCAAGGGCATCGGCGGCCACCACCGCCATCACCACGGCGGCGGATCCTCGGGCACCGACCTGCAGCAGAACGTGGCCGACCTGGCGGCGTCGCTCGGCGTCTCGACCGACCAGCTCGTCCAGGCGCTCCAGACCGGCCTCGCCGGCACGGACGCAAGCGGCGGCGCGACCGGCTACGGCGTGAGCTCCTCGCTCCTGCAGGGCCTGCAGATCGACCAGCTGGCGTAGGCCGGCTCTCCGGCCGGGAGCGGGCTGGGCTAGGCCGCGTCGCGGCCGCGCGCCCGCTCGGTGACCATGCGCGCCGGCATCGGGTGGGCGAACAGGTAGCCCTGGCCGCTGCGGACGCCGAGCCGGCGCAGGGCCAGCCGCTGGCGCTCCGTCTCGATGCCCTCGGCGACGACGGTCGCGTCGAGCGCCTCGGCCGTGGCGATGATCGCGCGCACGATCGCGTGCTCGCGCGGCGAGTCGCAGATCCCGGCGATCAGGCTGCGGTCGATCTTGAGCACGTCGACGGGCAGCTGCGCGACCCGCGCGAGCGAGGAGTGGCCGCTGCCGAAGTCGTCGATGGCAATCCGGTAGCCGGCGGCCCGCAACGCCTCGAGATGGTCGAAGAGGCGGCGGTCGTCCATCATCGCAGATTCCACCAGCTCGAGCGTGAGCGCGCCCCCTTCGAGCTCGTGGTCGGCGGCGAGCCGCACGAGGCGGTCGCACATCCGCCGGTCGAGCATCGCCGGAGGGACGTTGACCGAGACGTCGATCCGCGCGCCGACGGCCTTCCAGCGGCTGATCTGGAGCACCGCCTCCTCCACCACCCAGTGCGTGATCGGGGTGAGCAGGCCCGTCCGCTCCGCCGCCGGCAGGAAGCGTCCCGGCGGGAGCATCTCGCCGCCGCGATCCCAGCGCACGAGCGCCTCCACGTTCTGGGTCGCGCCGCTGTCGAGGTCGACGATCGGCTGGTACTCGAGCACGAGCTGGCCGCGGCCGATGGCGTGGTGCAGCGCCGCCGCGGTCTCCAGGTCGCGGGTGGGGTCGTCGGACCCCCGGTCGCGGACGCGGCGGCCCTGACGGGCGGCCTTGGCGTGGTACATCTCGGCGTCGGCGTGCTGGAGCAGCTCCTCCGCCGTGCGGCCGTCGTCCGGGTAGATGCTCGTGCCGACCGAGACGCCGATCACGACCTCGTGGCCCTCGAGCGTGAACGGTGACGAGATGGCGTGCTCGATCCGCGCGGCGAGCGCCTCGGCCAGCTGGGCGACGTCGCCCTGGGAGCCGCGCGCATCCCGGATGAGCACGAGGAACTCGTCGCCGGACTGGCGGGCGATCATGTCGGCCGAGCGGGTGACCGCCCGCAGCCGGGTGGCGACATGGCGCAGGAGATCGTCCCCTGCGGCGTGGCCGAGGGAGTCGTTCACGAGCTTGAACGCGTCGATGTCGCAGAAGAGCACCGCGATCTGGGCCTCGCCGCGCTCGGCCTCGGCCACGGTGGCCACCAGGTGGTCGGCGAACGACGTGCGGTTCGGAAGGCCCGTGAGGTCGTCGTGGTAGGCGAGGTGCGAGACGCGCTGCTCGGCCCGGCGCCGCTCGGTCACGTCCTCGCCCAGCGAGATGGCGCCGACCGCCTTGCCGACCGCGTCGTGGCGGACGATCGTCGACCAGCTGATCACGCGCCGCTCGCCGGTGGCCGTCACGATCTGGTTCTCGTGGTGGGGCAGCTGCAGGTCGCCGGTCATGGTGCGCTCGAACGTCTCCCGCGTCCACGCCCGCTCGGGCGGCACGATGTCGGCGAACCAGTCGAGGCCGACCACCTCGACGGGCGGCCGGCCGAGCATCTCCGCCAGGTGCGGGTTGCAGTAGACGACCCGTCCGCCCGCATCCAGCTGCGCCGCCGCCAGGGCGACGTTCTCGAGCGTGTCGCGGAACAGCTGCTCGGACTCGGACAGGCGCCGCTGGGCGCCGACGCGTTCGGAGATGTCCTGGGTCGTCACCACGAAGCCGGTGATCCGCTCGTCGTCGGCCCGGATCGGGCCCGCCGTCGCCCGCACGTGCACAGACGTGCCGTCCGGCCGGTCGACGAGGAACTCGCTGTCGAAGGTCTGGCCGTCGCCGAGCACGTGCGTCCACCGGTCGAGCACGCCGGAGTGGTCGTGGCGGTCGAGCACCTCGATCCAGCCGGTGCCGCGCACCTCCTCGTCGGTGCGGCCGACGAGCTCGCAGAAGCGGCGGTTGGCATACCAGCAGTTGCCCAGCTCGTCGGTCTGCACGATCCCGACCGGGGCGTGCTCGGAGAGCGCCCGGAAGCGCTCCTCGGACTTGCGCAGCGCGAGCTCGGCCTGGTGTCGGGCGGTGATGTCGTGGGCGAGGCCGACGTAGCCGACGACCGCACCGTTCGGGTCGCGCTGGGTGGTGACGGTGTGCGAGACGCGCACCCGCATGCCGTCCGCCCGCACGAACGACCATTCGCGCGTGTCCGCCGCGTTGCCGGCGATGGTGGTGAAGACCTCCCGGCCCGGCTCGACGCCCAGCTCCGCGGCGACCGCCACGATCTCCTCCCAGACGTGCAGCTCGAGGCCGCGCATCTTGCCGACGACGTCGTCGGCGCGGTATCCGAGCAGGCGCTCGGCGCCCTCGTTGAAGAAAGTGATCACGCCCGTCGGGCTGGTCGTGAAGATGGCGTCGCCGGTCGCGGCGGCCAGCATCTGCGAATAGTTGTCGCGCTCCGCCCGGATCGACGCCGTCGCGGACGCCGGGTCCACGCGTCGCCCGCGGCCGCCGAACACCGCCCGTGCGGACTGCCTCATGCGCCCGGATCCGGGCATGGCGTGGCTCCCACGTTCATGGTTCACTCCAGACATCGGCGTTCGCGGCCGCCGGTTGAGCGCGGATCCGTCAGCCGGCGGCGGATGCGCCCCCGACCGCGGCCACGACGCGGCGGCAGACGTCCGCGAGCCGGGCGGGATCGTCCGTGAACATCGAGGGCTTGAAGCAGATCGATGTGAACCCGCGCGCGACCTGCGCCGGGACGTCGGCGAGCGCCTCGTCCAGGTCGGCGACGGCGTCGGGGCCGGCGAAGCGGCCGCGGATGCCGCCGACGAGCTCGAGCTCGGAGATGTCGCGGCCGGCGGCGGCCATCGCGTCGGCCAGGCGGCCGAGCTCGGCGTCGGTGGTCCGGCCGAACGGGTGCAGGCCGCAGCCGTAGCGCACGATCCGGCGCACCAGCGCCGGATGCAGCGTCTGGCCGCCGAACCACATGCGCGGCCCGTCCGGCCGGTGCGGCTTCGGCTCGCAGTAGACGTCGGCGAAGGCGAAGTGCCGGCCCGAGAACGCGGCCGGCGTCTCCGTCCAGGCCGCGTGCATCGCGGCGAGCTGCTCGTCCAGGATCGCTCCGCGCTCGTGGAACGCCACGCCGAGCGCCGCGTACTCGTCGGCCGCCCAGCTCACCGTCGGCTGGACGACGAGGCGGCCGCGGGCGAGCAGGTCGAGCGTCGCCAGCTGCTTGGCGAGGAGCAGGGGATGGCGCAGCGGCGCGATGATCGCCGCGAGCGCCACGCGCAGCTCCGTGGTCGCCGCCGCGATCGCCGCCGCCAGCACGATCGAGTCGGGCCAGGGGGTGGCCGGATCCTGGTTTCCGGGCGCCGCGTACCCGCGCGGGTTCTGCATCCGCCCCGCCGCGCCGGCGGACGGCCCGAGCACCACGTGCTCGGACAGCATGACGGTGTCGACGCCGGCCGCCTCCGCCGTGACGGCCATCCGCACGAGCGCCGGGAGGTCGCGCGGCGGCGTGAGCGTCCAGTTCTCCGAGAGCACCATCACCGCGCGCGGCACGGCCCGAGCTTAGACAATCGCCCGGCCTGCGGCCGAGTACGCGCCTGCGCGCGGGCGGAATCGGGGTGTTCCCCGATGGCCGCCGCGGCGGCCCGGCCTACCCTTGAAGCATGACCTGGGATGCTCCGGAACGCGCGGAGGTGCTCGTGGTAACCGCATTCGAGCCGGCCGTCTGCGGCATCGACGGCTCGCCGGAGGCGGTCGAGGCCGCCCGGCAGGCGGCGTTGCTCGCCCCGGCCGGCGGTCATCTCCTGCTCGTCGGGGCCGTCGCGGCGGATGCCGGCCGGCCGGCCGCCGAGGCGGATCTCGCCGCCGCCCGCGCCGCGGTCGCCGACGGGGTCTCGATCGGCGTCGCCGTCCGCGTCGGCGCAGCTGCGGAGATGCTCGAGCGCGAGTCGCTGCACATCCACGCGGACGCGATCGCAGTGGGCAGCCACGGCGGCGGCCGTACGGGGGGCGTGCTGCTCGGCAGCGTCGCCGCCCGTGTCATCCACGCTGCGCCGTGCTCGGTGCTGGTCGCCCGCACCGGCGGGGCGGACTTCCCCCGCCGCGTGGTCGTCGGGCTCGACGGGTCGGAGGCGGCCCGCCACGCGCTCGCCGTGGGCCGGCTGCTCGCCGGCCGCACCGGCGCGCCGCTGCGGGTGATTCACGCGCTGGACGGGACGCTGCCGCGGGGGGCGGCACAGGCGGGCGTGGACGAGGAGGTCGAGGAGGTGTCCGCGACCTGGTCGGCGGCCGACGGCCTCGTCGCGCGGACCGCCCCCGGCGACCTGCTCGTGCTGGGCAGCCGCGAGCTGCGCGGGATCCGCACGCTCGGCAGCGTGAGCGAGGCGGTCGCCCACAAGGCGGCGGCCTCAGTGCTGGTCGTCCGCGGCCCGTAGCCGCAGCGGCCTGCCGCTGGCCGGCGGCGGATCGCGGAACACCCACCCGCGCAGGAGGACGTAGCGAACGGCGGTGGCCAGGGCGCCGGCCGCCAGGGCGGCGCCAAGCTCTGCCGTCCGGCCGGCATGGGGATGCAGCGCGGTGACCGCGCTCAGCGCGGCGCTCGTGACGGCGAGACCGGTCGCGAAGGCGGCCAGGCCGCCCAGGTGGTGACGCGCGATCCCCTGCCTGCCGCGGCGGCCGAACGTGAGCCGCCGGTTGGCGGCGGTGTTCGCGACCGCGGTCGCAAGCAGCGCGGCCGCGTTCGCCTCGAGCGGCCCGAGCCGGTGGCGCAGCGCCGTGTAGAGCAGCGCGTAGGCGACCGTCGACGCCGCCCCCACGCCGGCGAAGGTGAGCATCGGGCGATCCACCCGGGCCAGCCGGACGACGCCGCGCAGGTCGTCGAGCGCCGTGCGGACGATTGCAACCCGGGAGTCCGGGTCGTCGTCCCAGTCCACGGGCACCTCGTAGATGCGCAGGCCGCGCCGCTGCGCGAGCACGAGCAGCTCGGTGTCGAAGAACCAGCCCTCGTCCTGGACGGCCGGCACGAGCGTCCGGGCGGCGTCGCGGCGGATCGCCTTGAAGCCGCACTGGGCGTCGCTGAAGCGGCTCCGCAGCGCCGCGTGGAGGATGAGGTTGTACGTGCGCGAGATCAGCTCCCGCTTCGGCCCTCGCCGGACGCGGGCGCCGCGGGCCAGGCGTGAGCCGATCGCGACATCGGAGTGGCCGGAGACGAGCGGAGCGACCAGCGGCAGCAGGGCGTCGAGATCGGTGGAGAGGTCGACGTCCATGTAGCAGAGGATGTCCGCGTCGCTTCCGCTCCACGCGGCCCGCAGCGCCCGGCCGCGGCCCTTCTGCTCGAGGCGGAGCAGCGAGACGGCCGGAAGCTCGCGGGCCAGCCGGGCGGCGATCGCCTGCGTGCGGTCGGTGCTCGCGTTGTCGGCGATCGTGATGTGGAACGGGAACGGGAGGCGCGTCGCCAGGTAGGCGTGCAGGCGCAGGATGCCGGCCTCCAGGCCGCGCTCCTCGTTGAACACCGGCACCGTGATCTCGACGAGCGGCGGGTGCGCCGCGTGCGGCGTCGGCCGCGCCTCCATCCCGGTCACCGTGCTCATGCTCCCAGCATCGGCCCGCGAGCTGCGCCGCCGGTGTGGCGTCGCTGTGCGTTCGTCGAGAACCCCGAGATCAGGGTGCGTACGTCGCCGTGATCGCCTGGGCGATGTCGAGCAGCGTCTTGCCGGTGCGCTGGGCGGCGGTGCGCATCCGCGCGAACGCCTCGGCCTCGGTGAGGTCGTCACGCTCCATCAGGAGCCCCTTCGCCCGCTCGATCACCTTGCGCGCGGCGAGCGCGTCGCGGAGCGAGTCGGACTCGGCGCGGACGGCCTCCAGCTCCGCGTGGCGGGCGCGGGCGGTCTCGATCGCGGGGACGACGTCCGTCTCCCGGAACGGTTTCACCAGGTACCCGTAGACGCCGGCCTCGACGGCCCGGTCGATGACGTCGCGCTGTGAGTAGGCGGTGATGATCACCACCGGGATCGGCCGCTCCTCGAGCATGGCGCGGGCGGCGTCGATGCCGTCCATGCCCGGCATGCGCACGTCGAGCAGCGCGAGATCGGGCCGCTCGCGCCGCGCCATGGCCACCGCCTCCTCGCCGTCGCGGGCCTGTGCCACCACCTCGAACCCGGCCCGCTCGAGCATCGCGGCGAGGTCGAGCCGGATGATGGTCTCGTCCTCGGCGATCAGGACTCGGCCGGAAACCGCGCCACCGCCCTTCCGCCGCCGTCCGCGTGCAGGTCGAGCGCGCCGGCCAGCTGGTCGCGCACGAGGGTGCGCGCGATCGTGAGCCCGAGGCCGTCGGTCGCGTCGGGCGCCGGCCCGCCGCCGCCGTCGGTGACCGTGAGCACGATGCCGGCGCCGTCGCGGCAGAGCTCGACGCCGATCGGCCCGGCGCCGTGCTCGACGGCGTTGGAGAAGAGCTCGCAGAACACCAGCGCGAGCGCCGTCGCGCGGTCGCCGCGCAGCGGCACCTGCTGGAGCGACGCCCGCACCGGCCGGCCGGCGAGCCCGGTGCCGAGCATCGCCTGCAGCCGCTCGATGAGGCCGGCGCAGTCGACGCCGTCCGCGCCGGAGGACGTCAGCAGGTCGTGCACCTCGGCGATCGAGCTGATCCGGTTCACGCTCTCCCGCAGTGCCTTCTCGGCCGCCGGCCCGCCCGCGGTGCCGAGCTGGAGCCGCAGGAGCGACGCCACCGTCTGCAGGTTGTTCTTCACCCGATGATGGATCTCCTGGGCCAGCAGGCCGCGCAGGGCGGTCCGGGCCGACTCGACCGCTGCGGCTCCCTGGTGGGCGACGGTGGCGAGCAGCGAGAGCTCCTCCGGCGCCCACGTCCGCGGACGCACGCTGCGCACGACGAGCGCGCCGATCCGGCGCTGCTTCCAGTGCAGCGGCTCGGCGGCGGCGGTCTCGGTCGTGAAAGGCGCCCGGGCGGACATCTCGATCAGCTCCGAGCAGTCGCGGTCGCCGGGCGGCGGGTAGGCCACCGCGGGGCCGTCGTCGCCCTCGAGCACGACGGCGCACTCATCCGCCATGAGCGCGCGGCAGGTGCTCTCGGAGATGTCGCGCAGCACGTCGTCCAGGTAGAGCGACGACGTCACCGACCGCGAGATCCGCGCGACCGCCTCGAGCTCGGCCACCCGGCGCTGCGAGCGCTCGTACAGCTTCGCGTTCTCGATCGCCTGGCCGACCTGGCCGGCGATCGCGGCCAGCAGCGCGACCTCGTCGTCGGAGAACTCCCGCGGCCGGCGGGTGCGCACGTTGAGCGCACCCGCCAGGTGGTCGCGGGCGAGCACGGGCACGGCCAGGATCGACTCGTACTCGTCCTCGGGCAGGTTCGGGAACGCGCGGAAGCGCGGGTCGAGGTGCGCCTGGCGGGGGATCATGATCGGGTGGCGCTGCTCGGCGGCGGCGCCCGTGATCCCCTCGCCGGGGCGCATGCGCGGCCGGTGGGCGGGATCGTCGAAGCGGGTGCCGTGCGTGGCCCGCAGCTCGAGCATCCCGGTCACGTCGTCGTAGAGGTAGACGAAGCAGGCGTCCGTCGCCATCGCGTCGGCCACCCGGGAGGCGATGCGCTGGAGCACCTCGGCCAGGTCGAGGCTCGAGCCGACCGCGGCGACGGTGTCGGTCAGCAGCTCGACGTGCCGGGCGGCGCGGTCCGTCGTCGCGCTCATGGCACGAGTGTAGTGAGCCCCCGCCCCGGCGGGCGGGGGCTCACCCGCGCCCGCGGGCGCTAGAGCGTCGGCAGGTAGCGCTCGAGCTCCCACTCGCTCACCTGCACTCGGTACTCGTCCCACTCGTCGCGCTTCAGGGCGATCAGCCGGTCGCGCAGCTCGAAGCCGAGCGCCTTCTCGACCACGGGCGACTCCTCGGCGATGTCGATGGCCTCGCCGAGCGACTCGGGCAGCGACTCGATCCCGAGCGCGTGCCGCTCCGGCTTGGAGAGCGTGTAGAGGTTCGTCTCCATCGGGTCGGGCAGCTCGTAGCCGTGCTCGATCCCCTCGAGGCCCGCGTGCAGCAGGGCCGCGAAGGCGAGGTACGGGTTGCAGGCCGGATCGGGGCAGCGGATCTCGGCCCGCGTCGCGGCCGCCTTGCCGGGGTGGTAGAGCGGCACCCTGATCAGCGCCGAGCGGTTGCGCTGCGACCAGGCGATGTAGACCGGCGCCTCGTACCCGGGCACGAGCCGCTTGTAGCTGTTCGCCCACTGGGCGAAGAGGAGCGCGATCTCGCGGGCGTGCCGCAGCTGGCCGGCGATGAAGCTCTTGGCCACGTCGGACAGGTACCAGCGGTCGTCGCCGTCGAAGAACGCGTTCTCGCCGCCGGCAAAGAGCGACTGGTGCGTGTGCATCCCCGAGCCGTTCACGCCGTAGAGCGGCTTGGGCATGAACGTGGCGTACACCCCGTGGCGCTTGGCCACCTCCTTGACCACGCTGCGGTACGTGATGCAGTGGTCGGCCATGTCCAGCCCGCCGGTGTAGCGCATGTCGATCTCGTGCTGGCTGGGGCCGACCTCGTGGTGCAGGTACTCGATAGGGATGCCCATCTGCTCGAGCGCGAGCACGGTGTGCTTGCGCAGGTCGACCGACGCGTCGAGCGTCGTCTCCTCGAAGTAGCCGCCCGCGTCGAGCGGCGTCGGCTTGCCCGCGTCGTCGAGCATGAAGTAGAAGAACTCCAGCTCCGGCCCGACGTTGTAGGCGTCGAACCCGAGGGAGCGCATGCGCTCGAGCGCCATCCGCAGGACGTGGCGGGAGTCGGCGAAGTAGGGGTCGCCTGAGGGCGTGCGGATGTCGCAGATCATGCGCGCGACGGAGCGGTCGCCCGAGCTCCACGGCAGCACCCGGAACGAGGCGGGGTCGGGCATCGCGATCATGTCCGACTCCTCGATCGCGTTGAAGCCCGTCACCGACGACCCGTCGAAGCCCATCCCGTGGGTGATCGCGTCCTCGAGCTCGCGCTGGGTGATCGCAAAGCTCTTCAGGCGGCCGACGACGTCGGTGAACCAGAGCTGGATGAAGGTGATGTCCTCGTCCTTCACCCGCCGGATGATGTCGGCGCGCACGTCCTCGGCGGCGGTTGGCACTGTCTCCATCTCGCTCCCTTCGCTGGTTTCGGGCATGAAAAAAGCCCCTGGCCGGACCACGCCTGGTCCGATCAGAGGCTTCGTCGCCCTTCGCCCGCCCGCCAACGGCGGCGGGGGGCGGATCTACGATCGCGTCCCACTCTAGCGCACCGCCCGGCCGGTGCAACCCCTCCCCAGGGGACGCACAGGAGATCCCCAGCCGGCGTCGTTAGGCTGCGTCCATGAGACGCCTCGCCCGGACGGTCGCGCGGATGACGCTGCGCACCCGTCTCACGGCGCTCGCCGTGCTGCTCGTGCTCTTCGGTCTGGCCGCGGCGGGGCTGGCGACGCACATCGCGCTGCAGTCGTTCCTGGTCGACCGCGTCGACCAGGAGTTCGGGCCGGCCGAGGTGGCGACGCTGCACTACGCCACCGACACGGACAACGACAGCCCGACCACCCAGGCCCTCGACAACGTGCTCCCGCTGCACAGCTACGTCGTCGCGATCCTCCCCGGCGGGCGCCTGCTGCGGCCGTACTTCCACGGCCACGGCAAGGTCACCGAGGATCTGCGCGAGCTGGCGGTCACGGCGCCGCTCGGCATCACGTCCGAGGACGGCTACCGCGTGCGCGTGGTGCCGGCGGCCGAGGTCGAGCGGCTGGCGGGCGGACCTCCCCAGGGGCAGGGGCAGCAGGACCAGCCGTACCCGATCCCGCGCGGCACCCGGCTCGTGATCGCGATCTCGACGAGCGAGATGAACTCGACGCTCGGCCGCCTCGATCGGCTCGAGATGGTGATCGGGCTGATCGTGGTGGCGGTGGCGGGCGGCCTGGCATGGGCGCTCGTGCGGGTGGAGATGCGGCCGCTGCGCCGGATCGAGGACACCGCGGCGGCGATCGCCGCGGGCGACCTCTCGCGGCGCGTCGACGCGGCCGACCCGGGCACGGAGGTCGGCAGGCTGGGGGAGTCGCTGAACGCGATGCTCGTCCAGATCGAGGCCGCGTTCGAGGAGCGCCGCGCCTCCGAGAACCGCCTGCGCCGGTTCGTGGCCGACGCCGGCCACGAGCTGCGCACGCCGCTCACCTCGGTGCGCGGGTACGCCGAGCTCTTCCGCCGCGGCGGCGCCTCGCACCCCGACGACGTCGGCATGATGATGGCGCGGATCGAGTCGGAGGCGCGGCGGATGGGCGTCCTCGTCGAGGATCTGCTGCTGCTCGCCAAGCTCGACGAGGGCCGTCCGCTCGCCCGGCACCGGGTCGCGCTCTCCGACCTCGTCTCCGAGATGGCCGGCGACCAGGACGCGCTGCACCCGGAGTGGCCCGTGGACATGCACATCGAGCCCGGCGTCGAGATCACGGGGGACGAGCTCCGCATCCGCCAGGCGGTCGCCAACCTGCTCGCCAACGTCCGCGCACACACGCCGCGGGGGACGCACGCGAACGTCACGGTCGCCATGCGCGACGGCATGGCCATGGTCGAGGTGGCCGACCACGGGCCGGGCATCCCGCCGGACGTGCGCAGGCGCGTGTTCGAGCGCTTCTTCCGCGCCGACCCGTCCCGGTCGCGGGCGAGCGGCGGCTCCGGCCTCGGGCTCTCGATCGTCGCGGCCATCGCCGCCGCCCACGGAGGCCGGGTGGAGGCCGAGAGCCCCGAGAGCGGCGGGGCCACGTTCCGCATCCTGCTTCCGCCCGAGCCGCCGCCGGACGCACCCGGGCCGACCGAGACCGAGCCGGCCGAGGCGCAGCCGGCCGCCGCGCCGGAAGGGGTCTGACACCTCTCGGCGGGCTCGGCGGGACCGTGACGGCCGCGTTCGGGGTCTGACCCCGGTGTAATCTCGGCCATGCCGATCGACCAGTCGCAGAAGCTCGCCGGCGTCGCCTACGACGTGCGCGGGCCGGTGCTGCGGGAGGCGATCCGCATGGAGCAGGAGGGGCACCGCATCCTGCGCCTGAACATCGGCAACCCGGCGCCGTTCGGGTTCGAGGCGCCGGAGGCGGTGCTCGAGGACGTGATCCGCAATCTGCCCATGGCGCAGGGCTACAGCGACGCCCGCGGGCTGCTCTCCGCCCGGCGCGCGGTCGTCCAGTACCACGAGCGGCTGGGGGTCGAGGGCATCGACGTCGACGACGTGTACCTGGGAAACGGCGTCTCGGAGCTGATCGCGATCGCCCTGCAGGCGCTCCTGAACAACGACGACGAGGTGCTGATCCCGGCGCCCGACTATCCGCTCTGGACGGCGGTCGCCTCGCTCTGCGGCGGCCGCGCGGTGCACTACCGCTGCGACGAGTCGGCCGGCTGGCTCCCGGATCTGGACGACGTCGCCGCCCGTATCGGCCCGCGCACGCGGGCGCTCGTGATCATCAACCCCAACAACCCCACCGGCGCCGTCTACCCGCGCGAGCTGGTGGAGGGGCTGGCCGGGCTCGCCCGCCGGCACGGGCTCGTGCTCCTCTCCGACGAGATCTACGACCGCATCCTCTACGACGGCGCTGCCCACACGGCCACCGCCGCGCTCGCCCCGGACGTGCTCACGCTGACGTTCAACGGCCTCTCCAAGGCCTACCGCGTGGCCGGGTTCCGGTCGGGCTGGATGGTGGTCTCCGGGCCCCGCCGCGACGCGCGCGGCTACCTCGAGGGCCTCGACATCCTCGCGAACATGCGCCTGTGCGCGAACGTGCCCGGCCAGCACGCGATCCAGCCTGCGCTCGGCGAGCCGGACGCCGTCTCCGGCCTCGTGCTGCCCGGCGGGCGGCTGATGGAGCAGCGCAACCGCGCCTGGGAGCTCCTCTCCGCCATTCCCGGCATCAGCTGCGTGAAGCCGATGGGCGCGATGTACATGTTCCCCCGGCTCGACCCGGCGGTGCACCGGATCGCCGACGACGAGCGTTTCGTGCTCGACCTCCTGCGCGCCGAGCGGCTGCTGGTCGTGCAGGGCACCGGGTTCAACTGGCCGGAGCCGGACCACTTCCGGCTGGTGACCCTTCCGCACGTGGACGACCTGACCGAGGCGATCGGCCGGATCGCCCGCTTCCTGGCCGGCTACGAGCAGTAGGCGTCAGCCGTCCGCGCCGGCGACGAGCTCGCGCTCCCACGTCGCGAACTGCGGCACGGCCGTCATCCCGACGCGCTCGTAGAGCCGCTCGGCGCCGGTGACCGACTCGGCGTCGACGTGCAGCAGCGCGCCGCGGCTGCCGTGCGCGTGGAGGCGGTGAAAACAGCTGCGCAGGAGCGCCTCACCGATCCCGCGGCGGCGGAACTCGCGGCGCACGCCGAGCTCGTTCACGTAGCCGAGCTCCGGCTCCTGCACGGAGCGCGGCCGCGACAGCAGTGCCCCGGCCAGGCGATCGCCCGCCCAGGCCAGGAGCCACCAGGCCGGTTCGAACTCGTCCACGTCGACGTGGTGGTGGATCCACTCCGCTTCCGGCGTCTCGTCCCAGCCCCAGTGGTCGCGGAAGGCGTCGGTCAGGCAGCGGTAGACCGCGGCCTCCTGGCCGCGCTCGAGGGTGCGCACCGCCACCCCGGGGAGGGGCGCGGGTGGGTGCGGCGGCTCGCCGAACTCGATCCGCATGAGCCAGAACCGGCGCACCTCGGCGTAGCCGCGTTCGGCGAGCAGCGCCGACACCCGCGGCTCGTCGGCCAGCGCGCCCATCCGCAGCACGACGCGGCGTCCGGCCGGCGCCCGCCGGGCCAGGTCGCGGCCGCGCCGCTCGATCTCCGCGACCATCGCGGCGCCGATGCCGCGCCCGTGGTGCGGGACGGCGACGACGCCGAGGCCGAACACCTCCGCGTACGGCGGTCGGCACTCGGTCAGCAGGTACCCCACGATCGCGCCGCCGGCGTCCTCCACGACGGCGTAGACGTGGTCGTCCGCACCCGGCGCCGTCCACGGGCCGGTGACCCAGTCGAGGTCGGCGAGGGGTACGCCGATCAGCGCCTCGGTCTCCTCGTTCAGCATCCGCATGACCGCCGGGCCGTCGGCGAGCCGTGCGGGGCGAAGGCAGCAGCCCTCAGGGAGCGCCATGCCCGCGCTCCCGCCATGTCGCCGCCACCTCGGCGGCCACCGCCGCGGCCGCGGCCCGCGCGCCCGCCCGCACCTCGGCCGACGGCCACCCGCCGAGCGCGAACGCCTCCCCCTCGACTCCGAACACGACCAGCCGCCGCGGGAGCCGCCCGACAGCACGCGCGAGGTCGACCGCGTCGGCCAGCCCGAGGGCGTGGGTCGAGCGGCACGGCGGGCGTGCGAGCAGGCGCTCGGTGACGGCGTCGACCCGGTGCACGGTTCCTGGCGCCGCGCCGGACACGACGGCGTCGAGCAGCCACACGTCGTCGGCGTCCTCCCAGAGCCCGATGAGCGACACCGGGTCGGGGCTTCCGCACGTCACCCGCACGGCGGCCGGGACGCGCCGGCGCACGACCCTGGCGGCGAGCAGGCCGGCCGCGTCGTCGCCGCGGTCACGGCTGCCGACACCGATCACCGCCAGGCGCCGCCCGGCGGCGGTCAGCCGCGGTCGATCTCCAGGCGCAGGAAGTGGGTCGAGCACGAGATGCACGGATCGTAGTTTCGGATGGTCTGCTCGCAGAGAAGCGTGAGCCGCTCGTCCGTCTCGTGCAGCGAGCGCTCGACCACGCCGCGCAGGTCGTCCTCGATCGTCGACTGGTTCTGCGAGGTCGGCGGGATGATCTCGGCGTGCAGGATCGCGCCGTCCGCGTCGATCTCGTAGCGGTGGTAGAGGATGCCCCGCGGCGCCTCGCTGCAGCCGTGGCCGATCCCGGCGCGGGGTTCGACGTCGAGCGCCGGCGGGTCGGGCTGCTCGTAGGCGGCGATCAGACGCAGGGCCTCCTCGGCGGCGTAGACGAGCTCGACGCACCGCACGACGATGCTGCGGAACGGGTTTCGCTCGTCCGCCGTCAGGCCCGCCGCGCGGGCGGCGTCCGCCGCGGCGGGCGAGAGCTCGCCCGCGTTCAGGGCGAAACGGGCGAGCGGGCCGCACAGGTAGCCGCCGCGCTCGCGCAGCCGCGAGTGCAGGGCCGTCGACCACGGCACGTGCTCCTCCACGAAGTGCAGCGGGTACTCCTCGACGGCGATGTCGAGGCCGGCGCTCGACACGATCCGGCCGCGCTCGATCGGGTACTCGCCCGGGTGGCGCATCGCCACCAGCTCGTAGTCGCGCTGGTAGTCGGGGAAGTCGAACGCTGCGGTCAGCCGCACCGCCTCGAGGGCGAGCTCGCGGGCGCGCTCGAGCCCCGGTACGAGCGCCTGCAGCTCCTCGCGCCGCGGCGCCCGGTACCAGCCGCCGACGCGGACGTTGATCGGGTGCACCTCGCGGCCGCCGACGACCTGCATCAGGCGGTTGCCGATCTTCTTCAGCTCGAGCGCGCGGGCGACGACGTCGCGGTGGTCCTGCGCCATCTCGATCGCGCTCTCGTAGCCCAGGAAGTCGGGCGCGTGCAGCATGAAGACGTGCAGCGCGTGGCTCTCGATCCACTCGCCGCAGAAGAGCAGCCGGCGCAGGGCGCGCAGCTGTCCGCCCACCTCGACGCCGCAGGCCTGTTCCATCGCGAGCATGGAGCTGGTCTGGTAGGCGACCGGGCAGATGCCGCAGATCCGGGCGGTGATGTCCGGCACCTCGCGGAACCCGCGTCCGCGCAGGAACGCCTCGAAGAAGCGCGGCGGCTCGTAGATGTTCAGCCTGACCTCGTCCACCCGGCCGTCGCGGACGCGCACGTGCATCCCGCCCTCGCCCTCGACCCGCGCGAGCATCGCCGTCGCGATCGTGCGCGTGCGCCGGTCAGCCACGGCCGCGCGCCTCCGCGAACGCCTTGACGTTGAACGTCCGGAACACGCGCTCGGCGTCGGCCTCGCCCATGCCGAGCTCCCGCAGGCTGCGCGTGAGCGCGGCCGGGTTCGGTGTCTCCATCGGGCCGAAGCAGCCGTAGCAGCCACGGTTGAACGACGGGCACAGCGCACCGCAGCCCGCGTGCGTCACCGGGCCGAGGCAGGGCGTGCCGTGCGCGACCACCACGCACACGTTCCCGCGCCGCTTGCACTCGACGCACACGCTCGACGTCGCGATCTGGGGCTTGCGCCCGTGCAGGTGCGCCGTCAGCACCTCGAGCAGCTGGCCCTTGTCGATCGGGCACCCGTGCAGCTCGAAGTCGACCGGGACGTGGGCGGAGATCGGCGTCGACGTCGCCAGCGTCGAGATGTACTGCGGCGACGCGTAGACGGCCGAGACAAACTCGTCGACGTTCGCGTAGTTGCGCAGCGCCTGGATGCCGCCCGCCGTCGCGCACGCCCCGATCGTGACCAGGTGCCGGGACGCGCGCCGGACGCGCCGGATCCGCTCGGCGTCCCCCGCGGTCGTGATCGATCCCTCGACCAGCGACAGGTCGTACGGGCCGCGCACCGTCGCGCGCCGGGCCTCGAGGAAGTAGGCGATCTCCACCTCGCCGGCCAGCTCGAGGAGCTCATCTTCGCAGTCGAGCAGTGAGAGCTGGCAGCCGTCGCACGAGGCGAACTTCCACACCGCCAGGGTGGGCTTGCGGCGCGGGCTCACAGCTCGCGTACCCCCAGCGCGGCGCCGATCCGCTCCCACGCGTAGACGGGGCCGTCGCGGCAGATCAGCGTCCCCCCGAGCTGGCAGTGGCCGCAGAAGCCGAGGCCGCAGCGCATGTTGCGCTCGAGTGAGACGTACAGGCGGTCCGGCGCCAGGCCGCGGTCGAGCAGTCCGCGGGCGCAGTGGGTCATCATCACCTCCGGCCCGCACACCATGGCGACGGCCGAATCGGCGTCGAACGCCGCCGCGCGGATCAGCTCGGTGACGAAGCCGACCCGGCCGTCCCACCCGGGGCCGGCGGCGTCGACGATCAGCTCGGCCGTGAGCCCCTGCCGGCGCCAGCGATCGATCTCGCGCCGGTAGAGCAGCGTCTGCGGCGTGCGGCTGCCGTAGAGGAGGACGACCTCGCCGTACTCGCCGCGCCGGGCGAGCAGGTGCCGCACCGTCTCGCGCAGCGGCGCGAGCCCGACGCCGCCCGCCATGACGACGACGTCGGCCCCCCGGGCGGCCGCGAGCGGCCAGCCGTGTCCGAGCGGCCCGCGGATGCCGAGGACGGTGCCGGGCGTGGCGGCGCACACCGCTGCGGACACGGCGCCCACCGAGGCGACGGTGTGCACCAGCCGGCCGCGGTCCACGCCCGACACGGAGACGGCGATTTCGCCGACGCCGAACGCGTACACCATCGTGAACTGGCCCGGGAGGACGGTCAGCGGCGGGCCGTCGACGGGCTCGAGCTCGAGCGTCCACACGCCCGGCACCTCCCGCCGGCGGGAGGCGACGACGAACGGCCGCGGCGCCATCGCGGGCGCGCCGGCACGGGGCTCAGCCGGCGAGAACGTCGCCATAGACATCCAACAGCCGCATCCGCGTCCAGCGCAGGCGCTGCTGGAGCACCTGCGCGAAGCGCGACATCAGGTCGAACCCGAGCTCGGAGTCGTGCAGGAGCTTGTCGCGCAGGCAGGTGGTGTCGAACTCCACCGCACGCACGAGCGAGAGTGCGCGGGCGTCGAAGTGCCACCGGTGCGGCGGGAAGAGCCACGACCAGCCCACCACCTCGCCCGCGGTCAGCGTCTCGATCGTCACCGGGCCGCGCCCGGGGACGTACGTCTCGAGCGTGATGCTCCCGTGCCGCAGGAGGTAGAAGACGTCGGCCGCGGCGTCCTCGCGGAAGAGCGTCTCGCCCTCGGCGAACTGGACGTTCCGGCCGCATCCGGCCAGCAACTCGACCCGGTCTGTGCGCATGTCGGCGAAGAGCGGCGCCTCGCGCATGAGATCGGCGATCGTCCTCATCCGTTCTCCCCATCGGTCGGGCGCAGCGCGGCCAGCTCCTCGGTCACGTCGATCCCGACCGGGCACCAGGTGATGCAGCGGCCGCAGCCCACGCACCCGGAGGTGCCGAACTGCTCGTGCCAGGTGCCGAACTTGTGCGTGAGCCACTGCCGGTAGCGGCCGCGAGGCGTCGTGCGGATCGGCCCGCCGTGGAGGTAGGAGTGGCCCACCTCGAAGCACGAGTCCCAGACGCGCACGCGCTCCGCGCCGCTCCCGGCGAGGTTGGTGTGATCCTCGACGCTGGAGCAGAAGCAGGTGGGGCAGACCAGGGTGCAGTTCCCGCAGGTGAGGCAGCGGTCCGCCACGTCGTCCCAGCGCGCGTGCTCGAGGCTGCGGGCGAGCAGGCCCGGTAGGTCGTCGGTGTCGACGCTTCGGCCCATCCGCTCGGCGGCGCCGTCGACGGCGGCCGTGGCCGCCTCGACGTCCGCCGGCGTCGCCGGGCGCGTCGGCAGCTCGGCCAGCAGCCCGGCGCCGCGCTCGCTGCCCGCCTGCACCACCAGCCGGTGCGATCCGTCGAGCACCTCGGTGAGCGCGAGGTCGTAGCCCGGCCCGACTTCCGGCCCCGTGCCCATCGAGGCGCAGAAGCACGTGCCCGCCGGCTCGAAGCAGTTGACCGCGCAGATGAAGGCGTCCTCGCGCCGGACGGCGTACTGGTCGTCGACGTGCGGCCCGCCGAGGAACACGCGGTCCTGCACCGCGATCCCGTGCAGCTCGCACGCGCGCACGCCGATCAGGGCCAGCGGGCGGTCGGGGGCGGGCTCCGGCTCGAACGCGATTCCCTCGCCGGAGCGGCTGGCCGACCACAGCCGCAGTCGCGGCGGGAACAGGAACTGCTTCCACGAGTGCGGGCCGACCGCGTAGCCGAAGCGGGCCTCGTCGTCGCGCTGCTCCAGGCGGTAGCGGCCCGGCTCCTGCGCGTCCGTGACGCCGATCGGAAGCTCCGCCGCCGACGCGATGTCGGCGTAGACGATCGCCCCCTCGCGCACCGTCGGCCCGAGCACGCGGAAGCCGCGGCGCAGCAGGCCCTGAACGAGGTCCTCCAGCGCGCCGGGCTCGATCACGCAGGTTTCGGTGGTCTCCACCCGAGACAGCTCCGGCCGCGATTCTAGACGGTTGATTCCGAATTCACGTGATGTCCAAGGCGCAAGCCGGCACGGCTTGCACCGGGTTGCGAACCGAGCAGCGCAAGGACTGAAGGGAGTCCATACCGGTGCTGTATGGATGCGACCGAGAAGCGGTCAAGGGCGGATGCCCTCGACCGCTGGTCTGAGAGGGTCTCTCGATGACGCAGACCCCGAAGCGCGATGCGACGGTTCAAGCGGTCAAGGGCGACCGCCCTTGACCGCGATCCGAGAGCGTCTTTCGATCACGCAGACGCCCGAGGCCCGGGGCCGCGGACCGACTCGATCGGGATCGGCTCAGCCGTCCGGGTCGTGGCCGGCGCCGACGTCACCGCGGTCACGGCGACGATGCGGGCATCGGCGCTCGAGCGGGCGACGGCACAGCCGCGGTGGCCGTCGCCGGCGTCGCGTCCAGCTCGCCCCGGGTCGTCTAGATGATTGATTCCACGCCCCCGCGCGCCTGGACGTCAGGCTGCTGGTGCGGGTATGGGGCGCCGGCGGGCTGCGGCTGCGAACCGTCGCATCGCTGTGTCCTCGGTCGCGCCCATACAGCCCGGTATGAACGCTCCCTGCGTCCTTGCGCTGCTCGGTTCGCAGCCGCCCAGGACGTACGGGGCGTGGAATCAATCATCTAGCGGCGGGTCGCCTCGACGCCGCGCAGGTCGCCGTCCTCGTCCAACAGCACCGAGACGCCGGTGAACCCACCGCGCTCGAGCTCCGGGGTGAGCAGGCGG
Organism: uncultured Actinomycetes bacterium; assembly: GCA_963843705.1. GTDB lineage: Bacteria > Actinomycetota > Thermoleophilia > Gaiellales > JAICJC01 > JAICJC01. Next base: position 393,476 of record CAWJLQ010000005.1, on the reverse strand, counting down.
GCCTGGTCGCCGCCCAGCTCGAGCACGAGCGCCCCGCCGGGCCGCAACAGCCGCGGCGCTCCGGCGACGACCCGGCGCAGCACATCCGCGCCGTCCGGGCCGCCGTCGTAGGCGGTCGCCGACTCGAACGCGAAGGTGTCGTGCTGCAGCAGGCGCAGCTCGTCCGTCGGCACGTAGGGGACGACCGCGGCGACGACGTCGACGGTGCCGTCGAGGCCGCCGGGCAGCGGCGCAAAGAGGTCGCCTGCATGGGCGTCGACGCCGTTCGCCCGGGCGCAGGCGACCGCCCGCGGGTCGAGGTCGGTGGCAAGCACGCGCGCCCGCGGCCGCTCGGCCGCGACGGTCGCGGCGAGCGCGCCGCAGCCGGTGCAGAGGTCGATCGCGACGCCGTCGCCGGGGCACCGCGCCACCGCCCGCTGCGCGATGAGCTCGGTGTGCGGCCGGGGGACGTAGACGCCCGGGGCGACCCCAAGCCGACTGCCGCAGAAGACGGTGCCTCCCGCGATCCACGCCAGCGGCTCGCCGGCGAGCCGGCGCTCGACCAGCTCGTCCACCGCCGCGGCGTCACCGCCCGCGCAGGCCAGAAGCTCGTCCGCCTCGATCTGGGCTGCCACGAACCCGGCGGCCGAGAGCTCCGTCGCTAACGCGCGGCGATCCAGTCGCCGGCGACCTGGTTCCACAGCTCCGGCTCCTCCCACATCGGGCAGTGCCCGGAGTGCTCGAAGATGTGCAGGTCCGCCGGCTGATGGGCGGCGAGCCACTCGCCCGCGGCGACGGGGACGAGCTTCTCGTCACGTCCCCAGCTGAGAAGCGTCGGCAGCTCGTACGATCCGATCACCTCGCGGAAGTCGCGCAGCGACTGGTCGAGCAGGATGCAGGTGGCGGCGTTCGCGCCCAGCTTCTGGGTCTCGGAGACGAGCATCTCCAGCTCGTCGGGCGGGCGGTCGTCGGCGAACATCGAGGGCACGAACTCGGCCATCACGCCCCCGAAGTCGTCCTGCGCGGCCTCGAGCAGCCCGAACAGCTCGTCGCTCGAGAAGGCGCCCAGCTCCCACCCTGCGCGCTTCAGGTCGGACGGCCCCTGCGACACGTTCACATGGCCCGCCAGCCCGGCGGTGCCGAACTGGCGGATCAGCTCCCAGACGACCATCGTCCCCATCGACCAGCCCACCAGGACGACGTCGTCGAGCCCCAGCCGCCCGATCAGCGCGTGCACGTCGCGGGCGTACTGCGCCACGGTGTGGCCGCCCTCGTGGGCGGGCGACTCGCCGTGCCCGCGCAGGTCGACGTTCACGACCCGGAAGCGCTCGGCGAGTCCGTCGAGGTTGCGCTCGAAGAAGCGGCGCGACATCGACACCCCGTGGATCAGCAGCACCGGGCGGCCGCTACCGCGGTCGTCGCAGGCGAGGCGGACGCCGCCGCCGATGTCGATCAGGTCACTCACGGCGGCCGATCCTACACCGGCCCGGGCAACGGGCCGGCCGGAATGCTTTCGTTCCGTAAGCAACCCCGGTAAACTGTCCATTGGGAGGAATCGCCCGTGGTGATCGTCACCATCTCGTGGCAGATTGGAATCGAGGGCGAGCGCATCGGAGCGCTCGTGGCCCGGCGGCTGCAGGTGCCCGTCGTCGACGACGAGATCGTCGAGGCGGTCATGACCGCGCTGCGCACCGGCCGCTCGGACGCCGCCGACATGGAGCGGTTCGTGCCGACGTGGGGGGCGATGCTCGCGGTCTCGCTGCTGGCGACGGCCGGGATGCCCGCGGCGCGCGCCGACCTCGTCCGGGCGGAGTGCGCCCACGAGGCCGTCGAGTCGGTGCTGCGGGAGGCCGCCAGGCACTCGTGCGTGATCATGGGCCGGGGCGGCTTCGCGGTCCTGGCCGACCACCCCGGCGCCTGCCACGTGCGGCTGACCGCCCCGGCCCGGTGGCGCACCGCGCGCCTCGCGGCGCGCGAGTGCATCCCGCACGACCGCGCGGCCCGCATGGTCGAGTCGGACGACCGCAACCGGGCGTGCTTCGTGCGCCACTACTACGAGCGCCGCATCGACGATCCCGCCAACTTCCACCTCGTCCTGGCCGCCGACCGCTACTCGCCCGAGCGGCTGGCCGAGATCGTCGCCGCCGCCGTCGCGCCGCCCGCAACGGCGCTCGAGCGGGTACGCCCCGCCGCTCAGACGGCCTGATCGCGCAGCGAGCGGACCGCGCCGACGACCTGCGACATCAGGTCGGCCAGGTGGCGGCCGTCGCGCTCGCCGAGCTCGCTCATCCCCGTCGCGAGCGCCGCGCGCAGCACGTCGCGCCGGTCCTGCACGAGCCGCGTGCCGGCCTCGGTCACGCACGCCAGCACGGCCCGCCCGTCGTCGGGGTCGGGTCCGCGCTCGGCCAGGCCCAGCCGCGCGAGCGCCGTCACCGTGCGGGTGGCCGTCGCCTCCGTGGTCTCCGCCAGCCGGGCCAGTGCGCCCAGCCGAATCGGCCCGTGATCGGACAGGAGGACGAGCACGAGCCGCTGCGTCGAGGTGAGCGGATCGGCTCCGCCGTCGACCTGCGCCCCACGCCGGTAGACGAGCAGGATCAGATCCTCGACGGAGCCGGCGACGATCGACGCCGGGTCGCTCACCGCGCGGCGTCCGTGCCGGCGCGGCGCCGGGACCGCGGCTCCGCGCGGGCGTCCGGCCACGGCCGTGCCCGCGGCAGCCACTCGCGCGTCATCCGCTCGGCGTCGTCGATCAGCCTCCGCGACCGCCGCGCCGAGAGCGGGTGCAGGCCCGTGATGGGCGGCGACGGCAGCACGTAGACGTCGCATTCCGGCGCCCAGCGCTCGAGATGCGCCCTGGCCACGCTCCAGAACAACCAGTCGAGCGCGTCCATGCCCCTGACCAGCGCCCCCTTCTGCGGCGCCGGCCCGAGCGGCCAGCCCACCGGGAAGAGGTACACGGTCGTCGCCCCCAGCTCGACGGCGGTGCCGAGCGGGGGGTCCTCGGCCAGGCCGCCGTCGACGAGCACCTGCCCGCCGATCTCGACGGCCGGGTAGATGCCGGGGATGGCGGTCGAGGCGAGCAGCGCCTGGACGGCGTCGCCGCGCGAGAGGACGACCTTCTCGCGCGTGGCGGTGTCGGCGCAGACGATGTGCAGCGGGACGGCGGCGTCCTCGATCCGGCGCAGCGGCAGATGCCGCTCGATCGCGGCGCGGATACCCGTGCTGCGGGAGATGTGCGGCGTCCGACCGGCGAGCGCGCCCGCCAGCGTCCCCGGATGCAGGGGCAGGATCTGGCGCCGGCGGGCGTGCGTCCACAGCGCCTCCAGGCGGGGGAGCGCCGAGGCCGGATCGGCCGCGAGCATCGCGCCGTTCAGCGCGCCCGACGACGCGCCGGTGACCAAGTCGGGCTCGATCCCGGCGTCGGTGACGGCGCGCAGCATGCCGACCTGGATCGCCCCCAGCGCCGCGCCGCCGGCGAATACGAACGCCGTCCGGCCCGGCCGGCGCCTGCGGCTTGGGGCCCGTCCGAGGGCGGTCGGCGGCGAGCTGTCTGTCCGCGTCCCTCCGATGGGGATATCATAATATTCGCAGCCAATGATTGGTCACGTAAACGAACCGGCGGCCGGGCCCGTCGCCCGGTCGCGAGCCACCGGGTGAGCGACCTCGCCGCCAAGGCCGACGACGCCCTGCCGGTGACCGGCGAGGCAGCGCTGCCGCACGCGCTCCAGCGGCATGTGGGCGTCCTCCTCCTGAAGGTCGCCGGAATGGTCAAGCAGCAGCTCGAGCAGGGGATGCGCGAGTGCGGCCTGCGGCCGCGCCACTACGCCATCCTGCAGGTCCTGCGCACCGAGGGGGCCGTGTCCCAGCAGGCGGTGGGCGCACGGCTCGACATCGACCCGGGTACCGTCGTCGACCTGATCGACGTGCTGGAGGAGCGCGGCCTGGTCGAGCGCCGCCGCCGCGCCGACGACCGCCGCGTCTACGAGTTGCACCTGACCGAGGCCGGGGTGGCCATGTCAGAGCAGATCGAGCCGGTGCTGGCCTCGGTCGAGAGCACCGCGCTGGCGCCGCTCAGCGAGAAGGAGATGGCCCTCCTCAAGGACATGCTGACGCGCGTCCTGACCCGCGCGCCGGGCTGAGGCCGCGCCTACGCGGCGTCGGCCAGCCCGGCCAGCTCGGGCAGCCGGCGCAGCACCGCCATCGCCTCAGCCTCGATGCGGCGCACCCGGCTGCGGTTGAGGCCCAGCGCCCGGGCGGTGGCTTCGACCGAGATCGGGTCGCCCTCGCCGAGCCCGTAGCGCAGCTCGATCACGCGGCGCGCCTGTGGCGGCAGCAGTCCGACCGCCTCCCGGAGGCGCCCGGCGCTGAGCGCCGCCGCGACCTGCTCGGCCGGCTCGGGCTCGGCGTCGGGAACGATGTCGCCGAGCTCGTTCTCGCCGCGTTCGCCGGTGGCCGTGCTGATCGAGACGGGCTGCGGCCGCAATCGCACCGCCTCGCGCACCTGGTCGGGCGTCAGCCGCGTCCGCTGCGCCAGCTCGTCCACCGTCGCCTCGCGACCCAGGCGCGCCTCGAGCTCTCGGCCGGCCCGGTCGACGGCGCGGATGCGCTCGCCGAGGTGCACGGGCAGGCGGATCGTCCGGGCGCCGTTTGCGACCGAGCGCTGCGCAGCCTGCTGGATCCACCAGGTGGCGTACGTCGAGAACTTCAGGTCGCGGCGCCAGTCGAACTTCTCGACCGCCCTGATCAGCCCCAAGGTCGCGTCCTGGATCAGGTCGAGGAAGGCCACACCCTGCCCGCGGTACCGCTTCGCGATCGAGACGACGAGCCGCAGGTTCGACTCGACCATGCGCCGCTTCGCGTCCTCGTCGCCACGTTCGATCCGGCGCGCCAGCACCTGCTCCTCGTGCTTCGTCAGGAGCGGGAACTGCGCGATCTGCTCCAGATAGGTGTCGAGCGTCGAGATGGACGCGGTCTCATCCATTGAGGACTCCAATGGTTCGCGGAGTGGACGATCCTAGCAGGTTTCGTGCCGGCCGCAAATGATCGGATCTGCGAACGATTTGTTCACCAATTGGAATCACTCCGCGGCAGCTGTGCGCGCCTCCCCGTAGCGCCAGAAGGCCGGGAACGCGGCCACGATCGGCGCCAGGCCGAGCACGCACAGGATCCCGCCGGAGGCCACCGCGGCCTGCGCGCCGACGAGCGCCGCGACGGAGCCGGACTCCAGGTCGCCGAGCCGCGGCCCGCCGGTGACGACGAGCGTGAAGATGGCCGACATCCGCCCGCGCATCGCGTCGGGGGTCGCGCCGAGCAGGATCGTGCTACGGCAGACCGCGCTCACGCTGTCGGCTGCGCCGGCGGCGGCCAGGCAGATCATCGCGACCGCCAGCGTGTGTGTCAGCCCCGCCAGCGTCACCGCCACGCCCCAGCCGGCGATCGCGACGACCACGATCCGGCCGAGGCGGCGCATGCGTGCGAGCCAGCCCGTCGAGAGCGCCGAGACCGTCGCCCCGAACGACAGTGCGGCGTAGAGCAGGCCGACCCCGGTCGCGCCGGCGTGGTAGAGCGTCAGCGACAGGGCGGGGAAGAGCGCGCGGGGCATCCCGAACGTCATCGCCAGGAGATCGACGGCGAAGCTGCCCATCAGCTCGCCGCGTCCGGCCGCGAACCGAAGCCCGCTGCGGACGGAGCGCATGAAGGGCTCGCCCGGTGCGGCATCCGCCGGCGGCTGGCGGCGCATGAGCCCCACCGCGGTCACCATGGCGGCGAAGGTGGCGACGTCGAGGGCGTATGCCCACCGCAGCCCGGCGGACGCGATGACGATGCCGCCCACGGCCGGGCCGGCGACCATCGCCAGCTGGGCGAGGCCGTAGCTGAAGGACACGGCGGGCTGCAGCTGCTCGACGGCGACGAGCCCGGGGATCATCGCCGTGCGCGTGGGGCGGTCGACGGCCGACGCCGCCGCGGCGATGCCCGCGAGGGCGTACAGCGCGGCCAACGGCGGCGGCCCCGTGGCCGCGCCGAGCGCCAGCAGCGCCGACGTCGAGAGCTGGACGAGCTGGGCGGCCAGGAGCAGGCGGCGGCGCTCGCTCCGGTCGGCGAGCGCGCCGCCGACCAGCGAGAGCGCGATCAGCGGGACGAGCTCGGCGAGGCCGATCAGGCCGACGTCGAACGAGGACCCGGTGAGGAGGTACACCTGATACGGCAGCGCCACCAGCGTCACCTGCGTTCCCAGCCCGGACACGAACCCGCCCAGGGTGAGGAGGCGGTAGTCGCGCGAATCCCGCAGCGGGCCGGTGTCGACGACGACCGCGGTCAGCCAGCCCATGCGGCGCCTGCGGACGGGCGGCTCCGGCGCGTCCTCGCGCGCCCCGCCGGCCCGCCTGCCCGGGCGGCGTCGTCGCAGCTGCATCGGCGCACGCTACCGGCGGCGCGCCGGCCGCCGGGTCACTTCCGGGAGGCGAACCGGCGCAGGGCGGGGACGCGCACGACGGACGCCGCCGCCAGCAGCACGAGCACGGCGCCGGCGGCCACGCCGGCGTCCGTCTCCGAGGCGGCACGGCCGACGGCGGAGAGCGCGACGATCCGCGCACGGCGCACGGTCGCGACGGGCGCGTCGACGCGCACCGCCCGGCCGAGGCGCGCGGCCCGCTCGGTCGCGAGCCGGACGCGCTGCGCCGCGAGGGCGTCGGTGCGGCGGGCCGCCGCCAGCCGGCCTGCGCTCGGGTGGGCGAACGTGCGCGCCGCCGCGGCGACGCTGCGGGCGAGCCCGCCGCCGCGCCCGCCGGCGAGCAGCCGTCCGTATCCGTCCCAGTGCACCGCCGCGAGCGGCTCGACGCGGACGTCCGCGCCCGCCTGCGGCGCCACCACGACGAGGCCGTCGCCCGCGTAGAGCGCGACGTGGTACGGCGCGCGGCGGCGGCTGTAGAGGAACGCGAGGTCGCCGGGCTCGAGATGGGTGCGCGCCACGGCCCTCGACATGCGGAAGAGCACGGCCGCGGTGGGCCGGCCGGGCAGGCGCAGCCCCGCCCGGGCGTACGCGTAGTCGACGAGCCCCGAGCAGTCGAAGCCTCCGTCGGAGTGGCTGTCGCCGCCCCAGATGTAGGGCCAGCCGACCTGGTCGAGCGCGGCGCGGATGACCCGCGCGCGCGCTCCGGACGCCGCACGGATGAGCGCGTGGTCGGCCTGCGTCAGGTGCAGTGGCCGGCGCCGGGCCGGATGGTGCGCCGGTGCATGCCGGGCGGGACGGTGGCGCGGCGGCGGCCGGTGCTTCGGCGCATGGTGCGTGGCGGGGTGGCGCTTCGCCGGCGGCGGCGGCGGCGGGGTCGATCCGGTGCCCGAGCCCGCGCCGGAGCCTGAGCCGGAGCCGCCCGGCGTGGTCGCGGGTGCGATCGCCGCGCTCACGGCTCCGAGCTCGACCACGGTCCCGGCCGCGAGGCCGCCGTGCGCGTTCGTGAGCACGAGCCGCAGCCCGGTCGCCCCGGTCGAGACGGCGGCGTGCGCCCCGGTGCGGCTGGTGCCGATCACCGTCAGGGTGCCCCAGTCGCCCACCGCCACGGGTTTGCCGTGCGTTCGCCCGACGCGGCGTCCGAGCACGACGAGGCCGTGGACGTCGTTTCGCACCAGCTCGTGCACCGTGCCGTCGGCGTCGGCGGTGAGCGCGATCGACGTCCACATCTTGCGCACCCGCACCGCGCCGCCGAGCAGGCGCGCCCGGCGCACGAGCGAGCTCGCCGTCACCGCGGGCGACGCGCCCGCGGTGACGGCGGCCGATGCTTTCGCCCTGCCGGCGCGGACGGCGGGGGCGTCGGCGTAGCGCTCGCCGTTTGCGGGCGGGCCGGCCGACGTGACATACGCGCTTCCGGTCGGATCGGCGCCGGGGAGGACGACGGCGATCGCCTGGGCGGCGGCGTGGTCGTGCGCGCCGGCTCCCAGGGCCTGCGGGGTCGACGCCGTCGCCGCCGCGGCCAGCGCTGCCGCGGACAGTCCCAGCCACCAGCGACCCCACAATCGCACCGTCATGACCTCCCGTGCCGTCCGCCAGGCATCATGCCAGACTTCCGTGCGGCGTCTGTCAGGAAGATGCAAATCCGGTGGCGCGGGTCACCGGCGGCCGTAGCGGTGCGAGCTCGCGACGGTGCGGCGGAACGCGGCCTGCCGCCGCTGCCACAGCGCCACCTCGGCGGCGATGATCCCCAGCAGCACGCCGAACGCCCACAGCAGCTCGGCCCGCAGCGGATGGTGACGGTGCGGCTTGATCCCGGGGCAGGAGACGGTGGATGGGCAGTGGACGCCGCCGGACTTCATCTGCCAGGTGATCGTGCCCGCGATCAGGCACCCGACGGCCAGGAGCGCGATCGCCACCGGGACGGCCCACCTGCGAGAACCGGTCATGCCGCGGACGCTACCACCTTGGCGCCGGTGTGCGGAGACGGCGGCGGTATCGAATCGTTTGATTCACTTACATGATCTTCATGATTCGGATGGTTCGGTTTCTGCTACGCTCGGTCGATGTCGCAGCCCTCGCCCCGCGGCCTGTACGACCCCCGGTTCGAGCACGACGCGTGCGGCCTCTCCGCGCTCGCCCGGCTCGACGGGCGGCCCGACCACGAGCTGGTCGAGCGGGCGCTGCGGGCGCTGGTGAACCTCGACCACCGCGGCGCCACCGGCGCGGATCCCGAGACGGGCGACGGCGCCGGGATCATGACGCAGCTGCCGCACCGCTTCCTGCGGGGCGCCTTCCTCGAGGCGATCGGCCACGATTTGCCGCCCCCGGGGTCGTACGCGACCGGGCTCGTGTTCCTGCCCCGCGAGCCGTCGGCCCGGATGCGCTGCGAGGAGCTCTGCGTGCGCATCTGCGCCGAGGAGGGGCAGCGGGCGCTGGGCTGGCGCGACGTCCCGGTGGACTCCGCCTCCATCGGCGAGCTGGCGCGCGCGTCGGAGCCGGTCGTGCGCCAGCTCTTCGTCGAGCGGCGCAGCGGCGACGAGGCGGCGTTCGAGCGCAAGCTCTACGTGATCCGGCGGCGGGTCGAGCGGGCCGCGGCCGCCGCCGGCGTGCCGGAGGCAGAGTTCACCATCGTGAGCCTGTCGTCGCGCAGGCTGGTGTACAAGGGCCTCCTGCGCGCGCCGCAGCTGGCGGGCTACTACGCCGACCTGCGCGATCGCCGCTTCGAGAGCGCGCTGGCGCTCGTGCACAGCCGCTTCTCGACCAACACGTTCGGCACCTGGGACCTGGCTCACCCGTTCAACTTCCTCGCGCACAACGGCGAGATCAACACCGTGCGCGGGAACACGAACTGGCTCGCCGCCCGCGAGCCGCAGCTGCGCTCCGCCCTGCTCGGCGACGACCTGCAGAAGCTCTATCCGATCGTGGACGAGCGCTGGTCCGACTCCGCCAAACTGGACGCCGCCGTCGAGCTGCTCGTGCTGGGCGGGCGCTCGCTCGCCCACGCGCTGACGATGCTCGTCCCGCCCGCGTGGACCGACCCCGGCGCCGTGTCCGACCCGGACGTGCGCGCGTTCTACGAGTACTCGAGCTGTCTCGCCGAGCCGTGGGACGGACCCGCGGCGATCGTCGCGAGCGACGGCACGCGGGTCGTCTGCCTGCTCGACCGCAACGGCCTGCGCCCGGCGCGGTTCGTGCGCAGCCGCGACGGGCTGGCGGTCGTCGCCTCCGAGTCCGGCGTGGCCGAGATCGACCCGGCCGACGTCGTCGAGCACGGCCGAGTCGGCCCCGGGCAGGTGCTGGTGCTCGACACCGAGCGCCACCGGATCGTCGCCGACCCGGAGCTGAAGCGGACGCTCGCGGCCCGCCGGCCGTATGCGGCGTGGCTGCGCAAGGGCACGGTCGTGCTGGAACCGGACCCCGCCTCCGCGGCACCCGCGCCCGGCTCCCCGGCGGCGCCCGAGCTCCTGGCGGCGTTCGGGTACACGGAGGAGGAGCTCGAGCTGATGGTGAACCCGCTCGCCCGCGACGGCGCCGAGCCGGTCGGCTCGATGGGCGACGACGCCGCCCTGGCCGTGCTCTCCGAGCACCCGCGGCTCCTGCCCGACTACTTCCGCCAGCAGTTCGCGCAGGTGACGAACCCGCCCATCGATCCGCAGCGCGAGGCGCTCGTGATGAGCCTGCGCACGGCGGTGGGGGCGATGGGGAACCTGCTGGGCGAGGGGCCCGAGCACTGCCGCCGGGTCGTCGTGCCGCGGCCCGTGCTCGGGCTCGCGGAGCACGCCCGGCTGGGGGCCGTGGACGGCCGCGGGTTCGCGACGGTCACCGTGCCGGCGCTGTACGCGGCGGCGGGCGGGGCCGATGGGCTCGAGCGTGCCGTCGACGCCGTGTGCCGGGCGGTGTCGCGGGCCGTCTGGGACGGGGCCTCGATCGTGATCCTCTCCGACCGCGGAGTGGACGCGTCGCTGGCACCGATCCCGCCGCTCCTGGCCGTGTCCGCCGTCCACTCCCACCTCGTCCGCGAGGGGGCGCGGGCGATGTGCGGGCTGGTCGTCGAGTCCGGCGAGCCGCGCGAGACGATGCACGTCGCCCTCCTGCTCGGCTACGGGGCGGCGGCCGTCTGTCCCTATCTCGCGCTCGAGGCGCTCCCGCCGGACGAGCGCGAGGGCTTCGTCGCCGGCATCTGCTCGGGGCTCCTGAAGGTGTGCTCCAAGATGGGCATCTCGACGATCCAGAGCTATCGCGGCGCGCAGATCTTCGAGGCTGTCGGGCTCGGCCCCGCCCTCGTCGACCGCTACTTCCCCGGCACCGTGTCGCGCCTGGGCGGGATCGGCCTGGCCGGGATCGACGCGGCAGTCCGCGCCCGGCACGAGCGCGGGTTCGCACGGCGGGACGGGACCGCGCCGGCGCTTCCCGTCGGCGGCGAGTACCGCTTCCGCCGCGGCGGCGAGCGGCACGCGTGGGAGCCCGAGCCGATCGCGCGCCTGCAGCGGGCCGTGCGCGACGCAAGCCACGCGACGTTCCGCGAGTTCGCCCGCGAGGTGGACGAGGGGCCGGCGCGCCTGGCCACCCTGCGGGGGCTGCTCGAGCCGGCCGCCGCCGGCCCGCCGCTGCCGCTCGACGCGGTCGAGCCCTCGTCGGCGCTCGTGCGCCGGTTCGTGACCGGGGCGATGAGCCTGGGGTCGATCTCACCCGAGGCGCACGAGATGCTCGCCGTGGCGATGAACCGGCTCGGCGGCCGCTCGAACAGCGGCGAGGGCGGCGAGGACCCGGCCCGCTCGGTCCCCGACCGCAACGGCGACCTGCGCCGGTCGGCCATCAAGCAGGTGGCCTCCGGCCGCTTCGGGGTCACCGCCGCCTACCTGGCCGATGCCGACCAGCTGCAGATCAAGATCGCCCAGGGCGCCAAGCCGGGCGAGGGCGGCCAGCTGCCGGGCCACAAGATCACCGAGCAGATCGCCCGGCTGCGCCACTCGACGCCGGGTGTCAGCCTGATCTCGCCGCCGCCGCACCACGACATCTACTCGATCGAGGACCTGGCCCAGCTCGTGCACGACCTGAAGTGCGTGAACCCGTCGGCGACCGTCTCGGTCAAGCTCGTGTCCGAGGCCGGCGTCGGGACGATCGCCGCGGGCGTCGCCAAGGCCAAGGCCGAGCACATCGTGATCGCCGGCCACGACGGCGGCACCGGCGCGGCGGCGCTGTCCTCGCTGAAACGCGCGGGGCTGCCGTGGGAGCTGGGGCTGGCCGAGACGCACCAGGTGCTGGTCCGCAACGGCCTGCGCGACCGGGTCACGCTGCAGGTCGACGGCGGGCTGCGCACCGGTCGCGACGTCCTGATCGCGGCGATGCTCGGCGCCGAGGAGTTCGGCTTCTCGACGGCGCCGCTCGTCGCGGCGGGCTGCGTGATGATGCGCGTCTGCCACCTGAACACGTGCCCGGTCGGGATCGCCACCCAGGATCCCGATCTGCGGCGGCGGTTCACCGGCACGCCCGACGACGTGGTGCGGTACTTCCTGTTCGTGGCCGAGCACGTCCGCGAGCTCCTGGCCGCGCTCGGCGCCGCCCGGCTGGCGGACGTGGTGGGCCGCAGCGACCTGCTTCACCGCCGGGCCGACCCGCGTCCCGGCGCGGCCGCCCTCGACCTGCGCCCGCTGACCGACGTCGCACCCGGCCCGCCCGTACCCGCACCGGGCGGCCGCCGGCCGGCCGGGCATGACCTGGACCGGTCGCTCGACCGGGCGCTCCTGCCGCTCGCGGCGGCCGCGATCGCCGGCGGCGATCCCGTCGTCCTCGACCGCAGCGTCGCCAACACCGACCGCAGCGTCGGCGCGATGCTCGCGGGCGAGATCGCACGCGAGGCTCCCGGGGGGCTCGCCGACGACACGGTCGTGCTGCGCCTGACCGGGTACGCCGGCCAGAGTCTGGCGGCGTTCGCGCCCGCCGGGCTCACCGTCGACCTGCGCGGCGCCTGCAACGACTACGCCGGGAAGGGCCTGTCCGGCGGCCGCCTGATCGTCCGGCCGCCCGACGGCGCCGGCTTCGTGGCCGAGCGCAACGTGATCGCCGGCAACACCGTCCTCTACGGAGCGACGTCCGGCGAGGCGTTCTTCCGCGGCCGGGCGGGCGAGCGCTTCGGCGTGCGCAACTCCGGCGCCCGTGCCGTCGTCGAGGGCGTCGGCGACCACGGCTGCGAGTACATGACCGGCGGCGTCGTCTGCGTGCTCGGTCCCGTCGGCCGCAACTTCGCCGCCGGGATGTCGGGCGGCCTCGCGTTCGTCCACGACCCCGGCGGGGCGCTGGAGCCCGCGTGCAACCTGTCCTCGGTGGGGCTCGAGCCGCCCGGCGAGGAGGACGAGGCGCTCGTCCGTGACCTGCTCGAGCGGCACCTCCGAGCGACCGGCAGCGCCGTCGCCGGCCGCCTGCTGGCCGCCTGGCCGGATGCGCTGGACGAGTTCGTCAAGGTGATGCCCGACGACCTGCGCCGGCTCCTCGATGCCGACGCCCTGCGGCGGCGCGACTCGGTGCTGGAGGCCGTCGGTGGCTGATCCGCGCGGCTTCGTCACGTTCCGCCGCCGCGTCGCCGGCTACCGCCCCGCGCACGAGCGCGTCGGCGACCACCGCGACCAGGCCGTGGCCGCGGGGGAGCCGCTGGTACGCGAGCAGGCGGCGCGGTGCATGGGCTGCGGTGTGCCGTTCTGCCACTCCGGCTGCCCGCTCGGGAACCTCGTGCCCGACTGGAACGAGCTCGTGCGCACGGGCCGCTGGCGGGACGCGTCGGCGCGCCTGCACGAGACGAACAACTTCCCCGAGCTCACCGGCAAGCTGTGCCCGGCGCCGTGCGAGGAGGCGTGCGTGCTGGCGCTGAACGACGACGCCGTCACGATCAAGCAGATCGAGCTCGCGATCGTCGAGCGCGCATTCGCCGAGGGCTGGGTGCACCCGCGGCCGCCCGCCGAGGCGACCGGGCGCTCGGTGGCGATCGTGGGCAGCGGGCCGGCCGGGCTCGCCGCCGCCCAGCAGCTGGCCCGGGCCGGGCACGCGGTGACCGTGTTCGAGCGCGACGAGCTGCCCGGCGGCCTGCTGCGGTTCGGCATCCCGGACTTCAAGCTCGAGAAGCGACTGGTCGAGCGTCGCGTCGACCAGCTGATGGCGGAGGGCGTGCGCATCGAGGTGGGGTCGTCGGTCGGCCTGGACCTGGACGCACGCGACCTCGCCGCCCGGTTCGACGCCGTGCTGCTCGCAACGGGGGCACAGCGGCATCGCCCGCTCGACCTTCCCGGCGCGGGCCTGCACGGCGTCGAACCGGCAATGGCCTACCTGACCGGCCGCAACCGCCACGTCGCCGGCGGCGCCGGGCCGGCGGCGATCACCGCGGCCGGCAAGGACGTCGTGGTGATCGGCGGCGGCGACACCAGCGCCGACTGCCTCGGGTGCGCGCTGCGCGAGGGCGCACGGTCGGTGACCGAGATCGCGCACGGCCCGACGCCGCCGGCGGCCCGTACGCCGCTCGCGACCTGGCCGGACTGGCCGTTCCTGCTGCGCACCTACGCGGCCCACCAGGAGGGCGGCAGCCGGGAGTGGGAGGTCGAGCCGACCCTGCTCGCCGGGAACGGCGCGGTGCGTGCGGTGCACGGCCGCCGCGTCGCCTACCCCGGCTTCGCCGGCGTCGGGCCGCGCCCGCAGCCGGCGCCGACCGGTGAGGACGCGGTGTTCCCGGCCGACCTGGTGCTCGTCGCCGTCGGCTTCGCCGGCGTCGAGGACGACCCCGTCTACGCCCAGCTCGGGGTGGACGCCGCCTCGGGCACGGTGGCGGCCGGCCCCGGCGGCGAGACCGGCGTCCCGGGCGTCCACGCGGCCGGCGACTGCGTGCGCGGCGCCGACCTGATCGTGACCGCCATCGCCGACGGGCGTGTGGCGGCGGCCGCGGTGCACGCGCGGCTCGCGGCCGCGACGGCGGTGCCGGCGTGACCGCGGTCCCGCTCCGTATGATGGGGCGCGTGAACGGATCGGCCGTTGCCGGAAAGATTCGCAGCCGGCTCGGCGACCTCTCGCCCAACGACCGCCGCATCGCCCGCCAGATTCTCGACAACGACGTCGAGGCCCCCTTCGAGACCGCCGAGTCGCTCGCGGCCAAGGCCGGTGTGAGCAAGGCCGCCGTCGTGCGGTTCGCGTCGCGGGTCGGGTTCGCCGGATTCACCGAGCTCCACGCAGCGCTGCGCGCGGAGGCGGTCGAGCGGCTGCGCCAGGGCCGGGCCCAGCCGGCGCCCTCCGCAAGCGTGCTCGACCGGTTCGTCGAGCGGGCGCAGGCCGACCTCGCGTCCACGCGCGACAGCGTCGACGCCGACGAGTTTCGCAGGGCGGTGGCGCTGCTCTCCCGGGGTGGGGGCAAGCTCGGGATCTTCGGATACCGCAAGTCCGTGGCGCTCGCCGAGTACGCCTACTACCTGCTGAACCCGCTGCTCCCGAACGTGTGGCCGATCGCGGCCGGCGAGCCCGGGATCGCCGACCACCTGATCGACCTCGAGCCGCGCGACCGCCTGCTCGCGTTCACCTTCAGGCGCTACGCCCGGCTGACGGCCGACGTGGTGCGGGCGTTCCACGCCGCCGGCGCGCCCACGGTGCTCGTCACCGACGACGTCATGGCGCCGGCGGCCTCGCTCGCCACGCACGTGCTCGTGTGCCGCCCGGCGGGGGGCGGCGGCTACGAGACCTCGGCCGGCGGCACCGTCGTGCTCGAGGCGCTCGCGGCCGAGATCGCGCTGCGCAAGGAGCGCTCGAGCGTCCGCCGGCGCGACGCGGCCGAGCAGCTCTGGAAGCAGTTCGGCACGTACTAGACCCTCGCCCGGGGCCAGGCCCCGCGGTGCGGGGCCAGGCCCCTCCACCGCGGGGCCAGGCCCCATGCCATTTGGCGTTGCAGGCGTGCGCCAATTGCGCGAGCATCCGTCCGTGAGGATCGCGCTCGCCCTCGCCGCCGCAGCGCTCGCGGTTACGGCGGGTGCTCGTCCGGCCGGGGCGCAGCCGGAGGCCGGGCCGATCCGAACACGTCGATCGACGTCGCCGGCGCGATCGGGGGTATCCGCGCGCACCAGCTGCGGCCTGCGGCGGAGCGCCTGCTCGGCCACGGTGACGTCGTCTCCACGGTCACCCGCCACAACCGCGGGCATCCGTACGACGTCGTTCGCATGCGCTACCCCGCGTCGAGCCTCGTCGTCGTGTACTTCGTGCCGGCCGGACGGCCGGGCCGGGTGGCTGGAGTGCTCACCGACAGTCCGCGCTACCGCACCGCGGACGGCCTGCACGTCGGCTCGACGCTCGCCCAGGCACGCCGCGAGCCGGGCATCCAATGCACCTATCAGCCCGGCTACTACGCGTGCCAGGGCGGTCTCGGCTACGAGCGGCCGGTCACGAGCTTCACCGTCCGCGGCGGCCGGGTCGCCAGCGTCTTCATGGCCGCTGTCGCTGACTGACCTGCCTATGCCGCCGGAACCGGCCGGCCGAACAGGTACCCACCGGGGGATGGCCACTGAGACGGCGGCGGGCGCCGGCGGGCTCAGTCCTCGGGTCGGCTGACGAAGTGCGTGCCGCCGGGTGCGGGCAGCGAGAATCCCTCCGGCGGCTCGGGGGCGACGTCCAGCACGAACACCGGGCGGTTCCAGCGCTCGTACTGATCGGAGTCGATGTAGAACGGCGCACCCGCGATCTCGCCCAGCAGCACGTCGTGCGGGCTGAGCGGGAGCTCGCCCTCCGGGAGACAGATCGGGGAGCTGCCGTCACAGCAGCCCCCCGACTGGAAGAACATCACTCGACCGTGCTCCCGGGTGACGGCATCGATCGCCACGACGGCCGCCTCGGTTGCCTTCACCCGGTCGCACATGTCGCCCACGCCCCTAGAAGAGCCCCATGGGCTTCTGGTCGTAGCTGACCAGCAGGCACTTGGTCTGCGTGTAGTGGTCGAGCATCATCTGGTGGTTCTCCCTGCCGACGCCGGAGATCTTGTATCCGCCGAACGCGGCATGGGCCGGGTACATGTGGTAGCAGTTCGTCCACACCCGGCCGGCCTGGATCTTGCGACCCATCCGGTAGGCCTTGCTGGTGTCACGCGTCCACACGCCGGCCCCGAGGCCGTACATCGTGTCGTTCGCGATCTCCAGCGCCTCGGCCTCGTTCTTGAACGTCGTCACGGCGAGCACCGGGCCGAAGATCTCCTCCTGGAACACGCGCATCTTGTTGTGTCCCTTGAGCACCGTCGGCTCGAAGTAGTACCCGTCGGCGAGCTCGCCTTCGAGGATGTTGCGCTTGCCGCCGATGAGGAGCTCGGCGCCCTCCTTCAGGCCGATGTCGACGTAGCTCGTGATCTTCTCGAGCTGCGCGGTCGAGACCTGCGCGCCGATCTGCGTCGCCGGGTCGAGCGGGTGGCCCTGGCGGATCTTCGCGATCCGGTCGAGCGCGCGCTCCATGAAGGCGTCGTAGATCGACTCGTCGATCAGTGCCCGCGAGGGGCAGGTGCAGACCTCACCCTTGTTGAAGGCGTAGAGGACGAGGCCCTCGACCGCCTTGTCGAGGAAGTCGTCGTCCTGCGCCATCACGTCGGCGAAGAAGATGTTGGGCGACTTGCCGCCCAGCTCCGTCGTCGACGGGATGATGTTCTGCGCCGCGTACTGCATGATCAGGCGCCCGGTCACGGTCTCGCCGGTGAAGGCGATCTTCGCGATCCGCTTGCTCGTTGCCAGGGCCTTGCCGATCTCGGCGCCCGGGCCGTTCACGATGTTGAGCACGCCCGCGGGGAGGACGTCCCCGATCAGCTCGGCGAGCTTGAGAATCGACCATGGGGTCGGGCTCGCCGGCTTGAGCACGGTGCAGTTGCCCGCGGCCAGCGCCGGGGCGACCTTCCACGCCGCCATCAGCAGCGGGAAGTTGAAGGGGATGATCTGGCCGACGACGCCAAGCGGCTCGTGGAAGTGGTACGCCACGGTGTCCTTGTCGATCTCGGAGATCTTCCCCTCCTCGCCGCGGATGACCGAGGCGAAGTAGCGGAAGTGATCCGCCGCCAGCGGGATGTCGGCCGCCAGCGTCTCACGCACCGGCTTGCCGTTGTCCCAGCTCTCGGCGATCGCAAGGCTGACGCGGTTCTCCTCGATCACGTCGGCCACGCGGTTCAGCACCCGGGAGCGCTCGGCGGCCGACGCCTCGCCCCAGGCCTCACGGGCGGCGTGGGCGGCGTCGAGCGCGAGCTCGATGTCCTCGGCGGTCGACGCCGGAACCTCGGTGAACGGCTTCCCGGTCGCCGGCGTCACGTTCTTGGAGTAGCCACCCTTCACCGGCTCGTGCCACTCGCCGCCGATGAAGTTCCCGTAGCGCTCCTTGACCTCGACGGGGCTGTCGGGGCCGCCGGGCGCTGCATAGGTGGCCGGACGTTCGATGGTTGCCATCGGTAACCTCCAGTGTTCCCTGACCGCGACTGCGCGGCCGCACCTGCATCGTCATCCTCGCCCGCCGCTCCCACATCGGGGCGCGCTCGGATACGGGTGCGGGAAACCACGCACCGTGACCTGGCGAACACCCCGATGCCGGCGCGGCGCCCGGCGGACCATGCTCAGACGCGGCGTCTGGATCCGACCGGAGGTGCCCGCATGACGACCTCGTTCCTGCTCGAGCTGACCGTTCTCATCCTGGCGGCGTTCCTCGGCTTCGAGGTGGTCTCGAAGGTGCCGACGCTGCTGCACACGCCGCTCATGTCGGGGACGAACGCCGTCCACGGCATCGTCGTCGTGGGCGCGATCCTGGTCGCCGGCTATCCGGGCCAGGACGTGCCGATCCAGGTCGTGGCGCTCGTTGCCGTCGCCCTCGGGACGATGAACGTGTTCGGCGGATTCGTCGTCACCGACCGGATGCTGGAGATGTTCCGCAAGCCGCGCGAGCCGCGGGAGCCGGCGCCGTGAGCCGCGGCGACGCCATCACCCTCGCGTACCTCGTGGCGATGGTCAGCTTCATCCTGTCGCTGCGGTTCCTGTCATCGCCCGCCCGGGCCCGGTACGGCACCTGGGCCGGCGCGGCCGGGATGACGGTCGCCGTCGCGGCGACGTTCTTCCAGCCCGGGCTGCAACACATCCCCCTGATCCTCGCGGTGATGGCGGTGTCGGCCCCGGTCGGCGCCGTCTCGGCGCGCATGGTCAAGATGACGGCGATGCCGCAGATGGTGGCGATCTTCAACGGCGTCGGCGGCGGGGCCGCCGCGCTGGTGGCGCTCGCGGACTTCCACCGCGCCCAGCCGCTGCCCGGCCGCCTGACGGTCGACGTTGCCGGATCGATCGTGCTCTCCGCGCTGATCGGGAGCGTGTCCTTCTCCGGCAGCATCGTCGCCTTCGCGAAGCTGGACGAGATCGTCAGCGGACGCCCGGTCGTCTATCCCGGCCAGAAGGCCGGCAACCTCGCGCTGGCCCTCGCTCTCGTCGCGGCCGGCCTGGTGATCGTGGCGGGGCCGCAGAGCGAGGCCGTCCTGATCGCCCTGATGGCCGGGGCGCTCGCCTTCGGCGTGCTCTTCGTGCTGCCAATCGGCGGCGCGGACATGCCGGTGGTGATCTCGCTCCTGAACGCCTTCACCGGTGTGGCCGCGTCGGCGACCGGCCTCGTCCTGCACCAGACCGTCCTGATCGTGAGCGGGATGCTGGTCGGCGCATCCGGCACGCTGCTCACGCTGATGATGGCGCGGTCGATGGGCCGCTCGATCCGCAATGTGCTCTTCGGCGCGTTCGGCCAGATCCACGTGTCGGCGGCCGGAGCGGCCGCCAACGGCTCCGTCCGCTCGGCGACCCCGGACGACGTCGCCGTGATGCTGGCCTACGCACATCGGGTGGTGATCGTGCCCGGCTACGGCATGGCCGTCGCCCAGGCCCAGAACGCCGTGCACCAGCTCGAGAAGGAGCTCGAGGGGCGTGGCGTCGCGGTCAGCTACGGGATTCACCCGGTGGCCGGGCGCATGCCCGGGCACATGAACGTGCTCCTGGCCGAGGCCGACGTGCCCTACGACCGCCTGCGCGAGATGGACGAGATCAACCCCGAGTTCGACGACACCGACGTCGCCCTGGTGGTCGGCGCGAACGACGTCACCAATCCGGCCGCGCGCACGCAGACCGACAGCCCCGTCTACGGCATGCCGATCCTCGACGTCGACCACGCCCGCAGCGTGGTCGTCCTCAAGCGCAGCATGAACCCGGGGTTCGCGGGCATCGACAACCCGCTCTTCTCGGACCCCAAGACGGTCATGCTGTTCGGCGACGCGAAGTCATCGGTCGAGAAGCTGACGGCGGCGGTCAAGCACAGCTGAACGTCACTGCCGCGGCGTTCGGATGGCGTAGCCGAAACCGCGTACCGTCTGGATGAGCGGCGTCGCGCCCGGCTGGTCGATCTTCTTGCGCAGGTAGCTGATGTAGGTCTCGACGACGCTCGAGTCGCCGCCGAAGTCGTACCGCCAGACGTGGTCGAGGATCTGCGCTTTCGAGAGCACGCGCCCGGCGTTCGTGAGCAGGTAGTGGAGCAGGTTGTACTCGGTCGGCGTGAGCTCGACGATGCGCTCGCCGCGGCGCACCTCGCGGGCGTCCTCGTCGATGGCGAGGTCGGCGTAGCGGACGACCGCCGAGTCCTCGTCGGACGAGCGCGTGCGCCGCAGGATCGCGCGCACGCGGGCGACGAGCTCCTCCAGGCTGAAGGGCTTGCCCATGTAGTCGTCGGCGCCGAGCGTGAGTCCGTGGACGCGGTCCTCGGTGCTGTCACGGGCGGTGAGGAAGAGGACGGGCATGCGCGCCGTGTCGCCCTCGATGCGGCGGTAGACCTCGAACCCGTCCAGGTCGGGCAGCATCACGTCGAGCACGACCAGGTCGGGCCGGAACGTCCGTGCCGACTTGACCGCGGCCCGACCGTCGCCGGCCGTCTGGACGTCGAAGCCCTCGTAGCGAAGCACGGTCGACACGAGCTGGGTGATGCTCTCCTCGTCGTCGACGACCAGCACGCGGGCCGGCTCGGTCCCGTCGTCCCGGCTTCCCGGTGTCCCTGCCGTCATCCCCGCACCGCCTTTCCCGTGTCGGTATTCGCCCACCGTATCCGCATCTCCTGTGAGAAGCCTGAGAGCACGCGGGGAGAAGCCTGCGCCGTTCCTGGGGACGCGTTCTCAGCGGATTTTCACCCTGTTCTCGCGCCGCGCTCACAGTCCTCGGGCATCATGCGGGTACACACGTCGCCGCCGCGGCCCGCATCGCCGGCCCGCGCTCCTCTCGAGAAAGGTCGAGCCATCCGATGAGAACCGCCGTCGCAGTCGCTGCGCTCCTCGCCTCGGCGGGAGTCGGGGCCGGGGTGGCCGGGTTCGCCGTTCACGAGAGCGGCTCCGGTGGCACCACGACCGTGATCAGACGGCCCGTCACCGTGGCGGCGGCCCCGGCGGCGTCGACGTCGCCTTCCGGCGGCCTCAGCGTCAGCGAGATCTATCGCAGGGCCGTCCCGGGCGTGGTCGAGGTGCTGGCGACGGGCGGCGGCTCGAACGGCTTCTTCGGCGGCGGCACGGAGAGCGCCCAGGGCACCGGGTTCCAGGTGGACACCCGCGGCGACATCGTCACCAACTACCACGTCGTCGAGAACGCCGACTCCGTGCGCGTGCGCCTGAAGGACGGCAAGATCTACCCGGGGATCGTCATCGGGACGAACAAGAGCCAGGACCTGGCCGTGATCCGGATCAGCGCGCCCGCGAGCGAGCTGCACCCGCTCGCGTTCGCCGACTCGGCCGCCGTCCAGGTGGGCGATTCGGTCGTCGCGATCGGCGACCCGTACGGACTGCGCAACACGGCCACGGCGGGGATCGTGAGCGCGCTCAACCGCACCATCATCTCGCCGAGCAGCCACCGGATCACCCGTGTGATCCAGACCGACGCGGCCATCAACAGCGGCAACAGCGGCGGTCCGCTCTTGAACTCGCTGGGCCAGGTGATCGGCGTCAACAGCCAGATCGAGTCCGGCTCCCAGGGCGGCTCGCCGGGATCGAACGGCGGCAACATCGGCATCGGCTTCTCGATCCCCTCCAACACCGTCGCCCGGGTGGCCCACCAGCTCATCCTGAACGGCAAGAACCACCCGTACGTCGGCGTCACGCTCGTGACGGTCACGTCCGGCGTCGCCCAGGCGACCCACATGAGCGCCGGGGTCGAGATCGTCGCCGTCACGAAGGGCGCCCCCGGCGACAGGGCCGGGCTCCGCGGCGCCACCGGCACCAAGACGATCGACGGCACGCCGTTCGAGACCGGAGGCGACGTGATCACGAAGATCGACGGCGCCGCGGTGCATACGGCCGACCAGGCGGTGCAGATGATCGGGGCGAAGAAGCCGGGCGACACGATCCAGCTGACACTCGTTCGAGGCGGCGTGACGACGACGGTCACCGTCACGCTGGGGAGCAACTAGACGAGGCGCGGGCGTGCCGCCGCGGGCGGCCGCCTCCGCCCGGCGCCGTGCGCGGCCGAAGGACAGCGGCGATCGCGGCGTCGGCGCTCGTGGCGGCCGCCGTCGCGGCGTATGCGGCGAACAGCGCCGGGACGGGCTCGACGCCGCCCGCACCGGGCGCTGCATCCTCGCGGTCGGAGGGCGCTCCGACCGCGACCACGGCGCCGCCGCACGCGGCCGGCGGCGCATCCGGGTGGCCGGTCTTCGGGGTCGACGCTGCCCGCACGAACGACTTCCGCGGCTCCACCGGGGTGACGGCGGCCGGCGCGACCCGCCTGCGCCGCCGGGTCGTGCCCCTGCCCGGCACCGTCGACTCGTCGCCGGTGCTCGTCCGCGGGGCGCGTATCGGCGGGCGCCGGCGCGACGCCTTCGTCATGACGACGACGTACGGGCGCACGCTGGCGCTCTCACCCGCGGGGCGGCTGCTGTGGACGTACACGCCGCCGGCGTATCCGGCCTACGCGGGCAGCGCCCAGATCACCACCGCCGCCCCCGCCGTCGACCCCGACGGCCGCGTCGTCTACGCCGCCGCGCCGGACGGCATGATCCACAAGCTGGCGGTCGCGGACGGCCGCGAGATCACGGCCGGAGGCTGGCCGGTGCGCGTGACGCTGCTGCCCCGGCGCGAGAAGATCGCCGCGCCGCTCGCGCTGTGGCGGGGCGACCTGATCGTGGCCACGGGCGGCTACGTCGGCGACGCACCGCCCTACCAGGGGCACGTCGTGGTCATCCGCCGCGCGACCGGCCGGGTGACGGCGGTGCAAAACACGCTGTGCGCCGACCGCCGCCGGCTCCAGCAGCCGTCCAGCTGCCCCTCCTCGGATGCGGCGATCTGGGGCCGCTCCGCGCCGGTGATCGACCCTGCGACGGGTGAGATCCTGGTCGCGACTGGCAACGCCCCCTTCGACGGCCGCACCGACTTCGGCGACTCCGTGCTCGCCCTCGCTCCCGGCGCCACCGCGATCGCGCACACCTACACGCCCGCGGACCAGGCGCGGCTCGACGCGGAGGATCTCGACCTGGGGTCGTCGGCGCCCGCGATCGTGTCCGAGCGCGGCCTCGTCGTCGTGCAGGGCGGCAAGGACGGCGTCCTGCGGCTGGTCGCGCTCGGCCGTCGCGGCGTCGGCGGCCTGGGCGGCGAGCTGCAGCGCCTGGCCACGCCCGGCGGCGCTCAGCTCCTGACCGCGATCGCCGTCGCGCGTGCCGGCGGGGTCACCCGTGTCTTCGTCGCCGACGGCGCCGGCACGGCGTCCTACGTCGTCTCCGGCGCCGGTCCCGCAGCGCGGCTCGTGCCGGCGTGGTCGAACGCGTCGGCCGGGACGAGCCCCGTGCTCGCCGGCGGCCTTCTCTACGTCTACGACCCGGGCGGCGCCCTCGACGTCTACCGGCCGGCGACCGGTGTCAGGCTCGCGCACCTGCCGGCGGGCGCGGGCCACTGGAACTCGCCCATCGTGGCCGACGGCGTCGTCGCGCTTCCGGTCGGCGACGCGAACGACCACTCGACGCACGGCGAGATCGACCTGTATTTCGCGCCCGGCGCGTTCCCGTAGACTGCCCGGCATGCTCTCCGGCCAGGCTCGCGACACGCGCACGGCGGGGTCGGAGGACGGCGGCGGGTCGCCGCTCCCGCCGGGACCGGCCGGCCCGGCCTGGCGCAACTTCGCCCGCTACCTGCGCGACCCGCTGGGGACGATGGACGGGTACGCGGCCGACCACGGCGGCGTCGCGTTCGTGCCCTTCCCCGGCGGTCACAGCTTCTACTTCGTGAGCGACCCCGCGCTCGTGCGCCGCCTCCTCGTCGACGACAGCGCCGCGTTCGTGAAGGGGCGTGCGCTCCAGGCGGCGCGGCGCCTGCTCGGAGACGGCCTCCTGACGAGCGAGGGAGCCGACCACCTGCGCCGGCGGCGGATGATCCAGCCGGTCTTCCGGCACGAGCACGTCGCCCGCTACGGAGACGTGATGATCGCAGCGGCCGAGGACGTCGCCGCCGGATGGTCGCCGGGGGGAAGCATCGACGTGAACCGCGAGATGACCCGGGTGGCGCTGCGGGTCGTCGGCCGCACGATCTTCGCCGCCGACGTCGAGTCGGAGGCGCCCGAGATCGCCGCCGTGCTCGACGCAGGCATGCGCGTCTTCCACCGGTTCCTGCTTCCGGGGGCGGACATCCTGTGGCGTCTGCCGCTCCCGGCGACGCGTCGCTTCAACGCCGCCAAGCACGACATCGACGCCTTCCTGGAGCGGCTCGTGCGGGGGCACGCGGCGACGCCGGGCGGATCCGATCTCGTCTCCGTGCTCGCCGGCCTGGACGGCGGCGACGGCGAGAGCGGGCTGACCGAGGCCGAGATCCGCGACGAGGCGATCACGCTCATGCTGGCCGGCCACGAGACGACGGCGCAGGGGCTGACCTGGGCGTGGTACCTGCTGGCGCAGAACCCGGCAGCGGCCGATGCCCTGCGCGACGAGCTCCGCGCCGTCCTCGGCGACCGGCCGCCGGAGACGGCCGACTACGAGCACCTGCCCTACACGCAGGCGGTGTTCCGCGAGGCGCTGCGGCTCTATCCGCCGGTCTGGGCGCTGGCCCGGATCGCCACCCGGCCGTACCGGCTGGGCCCCTATCGCGTTCCCGAAGGAGGCACCATCGTGACCAGCCAGTGGGTCGTCCACCGCCGGGCCGAGCACTTCCCCGACCCGCTGCGCTTCTCGCCCGAACGCTGGCTGGACCGACCGCCGTCGCCCCCCGGCGCCTACTTCCCGTTCGCCGCCGGGCCGCGCATGTGCATCGGCGAGCGGTTTGCGATGCTCGAGGGGACGC
Organism: uncultured Actinomycetes bacterium; assembly: GCA_963843705.1. GTDB lineage: Bacteria > Actinomycetota > Thermoleophilia > Gaiellales > JAICJC01 > JAICJC01. The sequence goes on along the minus strand of CAWJLQ010000005.1, from coordinate 368,754 downwards.
TCGTGCTGGCGGCGATCGCCCGGACGTGGCGGGTCGTGCCCGAGGTCGAGCGCCCGCGGCTCGACGCCCGCTTCACCCTGCGGCCGCACGGCGGCCTGCCGGCCCAGGTGCGGCTGGCGTGAGCGCCGTCGGTGGACTGGCCGCACGGCTCGAGTCGGGCGGCCTCGTGATCACGTCGGAGCTGGTCCCGCCGCGCTCGGCCGACCCCGGCGAGGTCGAGCGGGCCGTCGAGCAGCTGGCGTTCGCGGATGCGATCAACGTCACCGACCTCCCCCGCGCACGGCCGCGGATGTCGGCGCTCGCGGCCGCGGCGATCGCCGTGCGGGCCGGAGCCGACCCGATCCTGCAGATGACCTCCCGCGACCGCAACCGCATCGCGCTCGCGGCCGACGCGCTGGGCGCGGCCGCCCTGGGGGTGGGCGCGATCCTCGCGCTCGGGGGCGATCCCATTCCCGAGGGAGCTCCGGGCGTGGCCGTGAAGGACATCGACGCCGGCGGGCTGGTCGAGCTGCTCGCGCGCCTGTCGGCGGGCACCCTGCCGGACGGTGCGCCCGCCGACGGCCCGCCGCCGCACTTCCTGGTCGGCGCCGCCGCCTCGCCGGGGTTCACGCCGCCGGGATCGCTCGCGGCCAAGGTGCGCTCCGGCGCCGCGTTCGTGCAGACCCAGGTCTCGCTCGACCCCGACAGCTTCGGCGAGTGGGTGGCCGGGTTGCGCGCCGCCGACGCCCTGCGCGGGACGCCGCTCCTGCCGAGCGTGGTCGTCCCGGCGTCGCGGCGGTCGGTCGAGCTCATCGGCGGGTTCGGGGCGCAGGTGGCCGCGGGCGTCGCCGAGCGGGCCGAGGCGGGAGAGGGAGAGGCGGTCGCACGGGAGATCGCCGCCAGGCTGCTCGAGCTGCCGGAGGTGCGCGGCCTTCACGTGCTCGCGATCGGGTCGGATACGGCCTCGGCCGCCCGTCTGGCCGCTCACGCACGCGAGCTCGGAGGCGCCGCGGCGGGCTGAGCCGGCCGCGATTGCCATCAGCGTGAGCCTGCCGCGCTGCTCCGGTCGGAGAGCGTCGTCCCGGGCGTCGGCATCCCGGCCGGAACGACGTAGCCCGGCGACCGCTGGGCGGCCACCGGGCTACGGGGTGGGCGTGGGCGTTCGGGGGCGGGTTACGCGGCCAGGCGCTCCTGCACCGGAGCGGCGGCGACGGCCGTGTCCGCGGCCGGCGTCGCGATGGCCCAGCCGGTGACGGCGCCGAGGGCGGCGCCGAGGGCGGCGAGGGCGACCGCCATGATCACGATCGCGCCGGCCGACAGCGCCGTGGCGGCGAAGATCGTGGGGATGTTGAGGGCGAGTGCGCCGGCGATGGCGAGGCGGTTGGCGGTCATGTCGGTCTCCTTCGTTCGGGTCATGTGCGTGTCCGGTGCTACTGGGAGACATGGTCGTCGGTGGACATGAGGGACCCGGGAGACGAGCCTGAGAGTTCTCTCAGCGTCCGGCACGTGGCTTAAGCAACATCCACGATCGGGCTGCGGAGGTACGCGGCGACGTCGGCGGCGTCCATCGGCCGGGCGAGCGCGTACCCCTGTCCGAAGTCGCATCCGAGCCGGCGCAGCACCGCCAGCTGGTCGGCAGTCTCGATACCCTCCGCGATCGCCTCCAGCCCGAGCGTGTGCGAGAGGTCGAGGATCGCCGTGAGCACCGCGACGTCGGCGGATCGGAGCTGGCTCAGGAAGCCTCGGTCGAGCTTGAGCACGTCCACGGGCAGCCTGCGCAGGTACGAGAGCGCCGAGTAGCCCGTGCCGAAGTCGTCGATCGCGATCCGGCTGCCGGCGGCGCGCAGCGCCTCGAGCGGACGGCGGACGGCGTCGGAGTCGTCGACGAAGAGCGACTCGGTCAGCTCGAGCACCAGGCGGCCCGGAGCGAGCCGCGTCCGCCGCAGCGTCTCGGCGACGTCCCGGACGATGCCGGCGTCGTCGAGTTGCTGCGGCGAGACGTTCACGCAGACGCCGATGTCGAAGCCCTCGCGGCTCCACGCGGCCGCCTGGGCGCAGGCCGTGTGCAGCACCCACCGGCCGAGCCCGGGCATCAGCCCCGATGCCTCGGCGATGGGGATGAACACACCCGGCGGCACCTGTCCGCGCTGGGGATGGTTCCAGCGGGCAAGCGCCTCGACGTGCGTGACCACGCCCCGGCGCAGATCGACCACCGGCTGGTAGGCGAGCGTCAGCTGCCCGCGCGCGAGCGCGTCCCGCAGCTCGCGGCCGAGCGCCACGCGGTCGACGATCGACCTGCGCAGCTCGTCCTCGAACAGGCGCGCTCCACCGCCGGAGGCCTTGGCGGCGTACATCGCGGCGTCGGCGTCGCGGAGCAGCTCGACCGCGACCCGGTCGGGCTCCTCGGCCGGCCCGTCCGCCCGCCATTCGGCGACGCCGAGGCTGGCGTCCAGGTGGATCGCCCGGCCGGCCACGGAGCACGGCCGGCGGATCGCCACCAGCAGGCGCTCGGCCAGGCGGGCGGCGTCGTGGCGGCTGTCGACGACGGCGAACTCGTCCCCGCCCAGCCGGGCCACCTGCAGTCCGTCGCCGCAGCAGCGCAGGCGCCTGCCCGTCGTCGCCAGCAGCTCGTCGCCGACGGGGTGCCCGAGCGCGTCGTTCACGTCCTTGAAGCTGTCGAGGTCGACGAGGTGGACGCGGACGGCGCCGCCGGCCGCGACGAGCCCCGACATGCACCGGAGCAGGCCGTGGCGGTTGAGCAGGCCGGTGAGGTCGTCGTGCTCGGCTTGGAAGGCGACCTGCTGGAGCAGGCGGCGGTTCTCGTTCAGCGTCGCCCACTGTCGGGCCATGAGGAGCCCGGCGATGACGAGGAGCACGACCTGCTGGGGACCGGGCATGCGGTGCTCGACGATGACGATCCCGAGCGCCGTCGCGAGCGCGGCGCCGATCGGCAGGTACACGACGATCTGCAGCCTGCGTCCGGGGGGCTCGCGCTCCCCGGGCGGCTCGGAATAGGCGCCGCGGCCGGCGGCGGCGGCGGCGGCGAGCAGCGCATAGGAGAGCGCCCAACCCGTGTCGACCGGCGCGTCCCCGCCCCCGATACGTCCCAGCGCGTAGGCGCCGAAGCGAACGTCGGCGAACGTGCGCAGGACGGCGCTCGCGAACAGGAGACCGAGCGTGAGCCGGCCCCCCGCCGATCGCCACAACAGCGCACCGAGCGTGGTCACGCAGACGACGTCGGCGACGGGGATCGCGAGGACGGCGACGGACGCCAGTCGCCCGTCGTGCCACGTGCCGAGCGCCGGCCCGACGACCGGCGCCCAGATGATGAAGAGGATGGACGTCGCCACGAGCAGGCTGTCCATCACCAGTCGCAGCTTCGCCTCCAGCGCCGGGGGTGCCGCGGGCAGGCGCAGGAGGCCCGCGATCAGGAGGCCCGAGCCCGCGACCATGAGCCCTCCGGAGAGGCCGTCCAGGCCCGGGCCCGCGTGCGCGTGGGGCTCGCGGGCGACCCACACGGCGACTCCGGCGAACGTGGATGCCGCGCTGGAGCCGAGGAGGAAGGCCCCCCTGCGTCGTGAACCGGCGACCCCGGCGTGGAAGAAGCCGGCGGCCGCAAGCGCGGTGCACGCGAGCATGGCGGCATCGCTTCGGGGAACGCCGGTCACGCGTGCGAGGGCGAGCACCGCCGCCGCGAGCGCGCCCAGTCCGAGCGCGCACCAAAGCGGCGTTCGGCAGATGGAGGCGGGGGTGGGCGGAGAGGTCGGCGGCATGGGTTGGCGGGCGCGCTCGTTCGCGCCGCCACGGCGGCTCGCGGCGCGCCGTGCAGACAGGTGATCGGTCGGCCGCCCGACGCGGTTTCGCCCTCGCGGCGATTCTCCCCGCATGCGGGGAGCCGGCCGCCTCGGGTGGCTACCGCGAAGCGGTGAGCGCCGGCTACCCGGCCAGCCCGTGGGCGGCGTCGAGCAGCACGTCGACGTCCGGCACCTCGTCGTCCGCGTAGCGCCACGCCCCCCGGATCACGCCGTCGCCGCCGACGAGGAAGCAGCTGCGCACCGGCGTGCCCTCGAGCCCGTCGAGCGTCTGCGACACGCCGAACGCCTCGACCGCGCGCCCGGACCAGTCGGAGAGCAGCGGATACGTGAGCCACTGCTGCTCGGCATAGCGGCGGTGCGAGTAGGGGCTGTCGCGCGACACCGCGAAGATGCGCACGCCGGCCTCGTCGAACTCCTCGCTCCTGTCACGCAGGAGCCGCAGCTGGTTGCGTCAGGTGCCCGTCCAGTCGTACAGGTAGAACATCAGCAGGAACGGCCCGTCGGCCGCGAGCCCGGCGACGTCGACGGGCTGCAGGTCCTGGTCGATCACCGTGACGCTGGGGACGCTCGCTCCGACCTGCACCCGGGCAGGCTACCGCCGGCGGCGGTGCCGCTCAAGCCGGAGGGCGGCGTGGTCATGGCGCGCATGGCGGGGACGAGCACGAGCGCCGAGGCGGCGCAGCCGGCCGCGGCCGCCACGTACACGCCGCGCACCCCGGCGGCGGCGATGAGCGGCCCCGCGGCGGGGAACGAGAGCGCGAACGCCCACAGCGAGGCGGTCTCGATCGCCGCGGCCGCCCGCGATCGCACGGCGTCCGGCGTGCGCCGCTGCAGGATGCCCTGCTCGACGACGTTGACCGCGCCCTCGGCCGCTCCCGCGAGCAGCATCCCGGCCAGTGCGACACCCAGCACGGGGGCGGCGGCCACGGTCGCGAAGCCCGCGCCCATCAGACCGCAGCCGGCCACCATCGTGGCACGCTCCCGGCTGCGCGCGAGCCGCCGCCCGAAGAGCGATCCGGCGATGCCGCCGCCGCCCCAGCACGCGACCAGGATGCCGTAGCCGGTCGCCCCGGCCCCGAACGCGTGCGCGAGCGGCAGCTCGGCGACGAGCACCGGCCCGAGCATGAGCAGGAGCACCACCCAGGCGAGGGTCACGAGCCGCAGCACCGGGTCGGAGAGCACGACCCGGGCGCCCGCCCGCACGCCGGCGTGCTCCGAGAGCGCTCCGCCCTCCGCGTCGGCGAAGCGGCCGTGGACCGTCGCGACCGCCGTCGCCGAGGCGGCCAGGCAGACCGCCGTCACGACGAACACGGCGCTCGGGGCGACGACCGCGCAGAGCGCGCCGCCGGCCAGCGGCCCGAGCAGTGCGCCCGTGTTCTGGCCGATCGTGACGGTGCTGTTCGCCCACGCCAGGTCGCCGGCGGGCACGAGGTTCGGCACCGCCGCCGTCGAGGCGGAGTAGTACGGCGACTGCGCGACCGCGGCCGCGAGCGTGAGCGCGACCAGCGCGGACGGGTTGTGGGTGAAGGCGGTCGTCGCCGCCGCCACGCACGCGGCCGCGGCCTCGGAGGCGACCATCACCCGGCGGCGGTCGAACCGGTCGCCGAGCGCGCCCGCGAGCGGCGTCGCGATCCCGGACGCGCCGATGGCGGCGAAGAGCGCGGCCGACATCCAGACGGTCGAGTGCGTGTCGGCGTACACCGCCACCATCAGCGCGATCCAGGCCGCCTCGGCACCGGTCACGGAGACGACACGGGCGGCCGCGAGACGGCGGATGGCGGTGCGAGGAGGAGTGGCGGACACGGACGGCTCCAGATCGGTCGACGGCGGGCGGCGCGCGGCGCGCTGTGCGCCGCGGGGTCGTCAACTGCGGAGGTCGGGTGCCACGGCGCCAGTCTACCGGTCGCCCGGATGGTGCGCCAGGAGTCGCCGCCGCAGCGGGTCGTCACGCAGGATGTCGCCCATCGCCGGCGCGCACACCGCGGTGAGCCCGATGCCGCCGGCGAACGAGATCAGGGCCACCGTCCGCGCGCCGGTGCCGCCGAGCGCCGAGAACACGAACCCGCGCGTGAACGCCTCCACCTCCGGCACGGTGAACACGGCCGCGAGGGCGCCGATGACGCCTGCCGTGGTGATGCGGGCGTTCCCGCCCGTCGCCGTGAGCGCGGCCGCCACCAGCAGCACCGTCACGGCCGCGTAGGCGGTCGCGAGCGCGATCACGAGCGCGGACGGCCCGCCGTAGAGCAGGATTCCGAGCCAGCCGGCAAGCCACGCCCCGACGGAGACGGGCACGAGCGCCGCCGCGATCCTGCGCTGCGTCGAGCGGGAGCAGAGGCCGGCCGCCGCCGCCGCCGTCGCGAGCGCCGTCGCGGCCGCCGTCAGCCACGGGATCAGCGACGGTCCGGTCGCATACCACTCCCAGCCGGTCACGCGGCCGCTGCGCCCGTCCACCACGAGCGGGATCGACCAGCGGGCGACGCGTCGGGCGACCGGCCCGCCGTCCGGCACACTCGGCTGCGGCCGCAGCCGGCTCTCGTGCCAGGAGTAGGTGTGCCCGCCGGAGATCCTGCGCCACACGGCGGCGGGCGACGAGTGCACGGCGTCCGCGGAGCCGATCACGCCGCTGTTCCACGCGGTCGGCGAGGCGGCGTTGGCCTGCACGCCGGCCGGCGAGAAGCGCAGGAACGGCTCGCCCAGGAGCCCGAGCACGATCACGGTGTGCGGCCCGGTGACGGTGAGCTCGAGCTTCAGATCCCCTCCCAGCACCCGCGCGCGAACGCCCGGCGCAGGGGGGCGCACGCCGCCGACGCGGGCCTGGAAGTCCGTCGCGATCCGTCCCCCGGTGTGCGCCCATGCGACCGCCGGCGCGAGCAGGACCAGGGCGACGGCGAGAAGCGCCGAGCGCCGCAGACATCGAGCGAGCGGACGTGGAGCGGCGGAGACACACACCGTGCCTCGCATTCTCCCACGGCGGCTCCGGTTGCGCCCGCCCGCATCGGCTACCCTGGCGACATGCCCGGCCCACCCGACCGGCCCTCGCGCCCCCGCCCGGCGGCACGCAGAGCGGCGCTCGAGGCCGCCGGCCTCGGAGTGGTCATCGCCGGCCTCTGCCTGGCCGTGCTGATCCTCGTCACCCCCTCGTCGAGGGCGGCCGCCCGGGCGGGCTCCCAGCCGGCCCCGCAGCCCGGCCTGCGCTGGACGCTGCACACGCCTGCGCCCGCGTTTCACCTGCGCGACCAGCACGGCCGGCGAACGACGCTCGCGTCGCTGCTCGGCCGCACCGTGCTGCTCACCTTCCTGGATTCGCGCTGCACCAACCTGTGCCCGATCGAGGGCGCCCAGCTCGCGGCCGTGCAACATCGGCTGGCGCCGGGGCGGCGGCCCGAGCTGGTCGTGATCAGCGTCAACCCGGCGGACACGCCCGCCACGGTCGCCAGGTTCGTGCGCGAGGCCGGCTGGACGGGCAGCTGGCGGTGGCTGCTCGGCAGCCGGCGGGCGCTGGCGCCGGTCTGGCGCGCCTACCACATCGGCGTTCGCCTGAGCCACGGCCAGGCCGTGCAGACGGGGAACACCACGATCCGGCTGGGGTCGAGCATCGTGCACACGATCGCCCTCTACCTGATCGACCGCACCGGCCAGGAGCGCTACGGGTACCTGCCGCCGTTCCGGCCGGGCGCGGTGGCCCGGGCCGTCACGGCCGTCGAGTCGTCCTGACCGCGCTCAGGCTGCGTCGGCCGGCCGCTCGGCCGCCGGCTCCTCGGACAGCAGCCGCATCAGCGCAAACGCGATCACCGTGAGCAGGACGAGGTTCGACTCGATGGCCATCGCGACGCCGGCGATCTGCTGGTCCGTGAGCGAGCTGATCCCGCCCAGCTTTGGCGTGTGGTCGTAGAAGTGGTACAGGGGCTGGTTGGCCAGGTACACGAAGAGGTCGAGCGGGCTGATGGCCAGGAAGGCGATTGCCAGGTAGGAGACCTTGCCGATCGGGCTCAGGTAGCCCGACACGACCTCGGGCCACCAGAACGCGAGCCCGGAGACGAGGAAGGCCAGGTGCTCGATGCCGAGCAGGCTCTGGTGGCGCAGGGCGGTGTCGTAGACGGCCGGGATGTGCGACACGTACCAGGTGGTGAGCCACAGTCCGAGCGCGAACGGCGGGTTGGCGACGACCGCCACCCAGCGCCGGCGGGCCAGGCTGCGCGTCATCGCCGCCGACAGGCCGAGCAGGAACAGCGGGGGCGCCCAGTCGCCCAGCATCACGTTCTGGAGCAGGTGGAAGCTGAGCATGGACGTGAGCGCCAGGTGCTCGATGGGCGAGAAGAGCGCGAGCGCCGTCATCAGCGTGCCGGCGGCGAAGGCCAGGCGGCGGAGCGTGGAGACGGGCCGGCCGCGGCGCTCGTACGCGCGGACGACGACGACGTAGTCGACCGTGATCACGGCGAGGCCGACAAGCCACTCCGGGTCGAATACCAGCTGCCAGGGGTGGAGCACGGTCGGCACGATGATACCGCCCCTGGGAGGCGCACGTTACCCTTCTGCGAATGCTGTCACGGTGGTGCCGCGGCGCCCTGCTCGCGACCGTCCTCGCCGCGGCGACCACGGCCGCGGCCGCACCGCCGGCGTGGGCCGACGGCGACCCGGCCAGCGATGTGCTGCTGTTCCAGAACGCGTTCTTCCCGTACTCGGCCCCGTCGAGCGCGGCCAGGGGGGAGCTGCTCGGCGCTGCCGTCGCGGCGCGGAAGGCGGGGTTCCCGGTGCGGGTGGCGGTGATCCAGGCCCGGCGTGACCTCGGCGCCGATCCCGAGCTCTTCGCCAGGCCCCAGCTCTACGCGCGGTTCCTCGACGCCGAGTTGCGCTCGGCGCGGTACGACGGGGCGCTGATCGTCGTCATGCCCGTGGGCTACGGCGTCGCCGCCGGCGGGTCGGCGGCGCGGGCGCGCCCGCCGGGGGTCCTCCTCCCGGCCGCGGACCGGCTGGCGCCGCCGCGGACGACCGACCCGACGGCCCTCACCCGGGCCGCGGTGGTGGCCGTGAAGGCGCTTGCGGCCGCCGCCGGCCATCCCATCAGGGGGGCGATCGCGAGCGTGCAGCCGGTGACCGTGATCACGTCGACGCCGGGCGCGTCCGGCGGGTCGTCGGGCTCCCTGCTGCTCGCCGGCGGACTCGCCGTGCTCGCCCTGCTCGCCGTCGGGATGATCGGCGTCGGCATTCGCCGCGGCCGTCCCGCGGATCCCGGTGCCTGAGTGACATACTGTCCCGCAATGCGCCGACTGTGGCTCGCCCGCGGCTTCGCGGTCACCGGTCTCTCCGCGGTCGCGGCCGTCGTCGCACACGAAGGCCCGGCGGCGTTCTCGGACGGGCGTCCGCTGGCGGCCGCCCTCGCCGGCGCCGGCGTCGCCGCTGCCGGCGTGGCGGTACTGCTCGCCGCCACGGCCTCGCGCACCGCACTGGCCGCCCGGGTTCGCCGCGGCGACCTGATCGCCGCCCGCGCCGACCTCGGCACGGCGCCCGGCGCCTCCGCGCTCGTCGCGGTGCTGCTCGTCTGCCAGGCGGGCGCGCACTGCGCGCTGCTCGTCGCCGGCATCGGCGCGCACGGCGGCCCGCCGGCGACCCTCGCATTGCACGCCGTGCTCGCGCTCGCAGGCGCCGGCATCCTGGTGGGCGTCGAGCGGGTGCTCGGCCGGGCCACGGCGACACTGTCCGAGGCGATCGCCGCGGCGGCCGACGCGCTCGGCCGCGGCGGGGCGCTGTCGTGGCCGCGGGGACTCACCCGGCCGCGACCCCTCCAGCGCAGCCGGGCCTACCATGGGCGTGCGCCGCCGCGCGCGGCGCGAGCGACCTGAGGCCGGCCCGGCCGGGCCGGCCGCGTATCCGACCGCGGGACGGGCACCGCCCGGCTCGCACATGGGAGACGGTGACATGCGACGCGTGCGCGGGGGCGCACCACCACATCCATGAACGCGCTGGGGCTGCTCGCGAGGCTGCTCGTCGCCGCCCTGCTCGGCGTGGCCCACCACCCGGCCGTCGCGAAGGCACCGGTGGCGACGCCGATCGGCCGCGGCCCGCACTTCGAGCTCCGGCCCGGTGTGCGCGCCGACCGGGGCGAGCAGATCGGCCGGCTCCGATGCGGGCCTGCTCGCGGGGCCTGGGCGGAGGCGCACGTGGAGGTGTTCGCGCTGGGGCGGGTGGTGATCCTGCCGCCCGGGATCGGCATCGCCGCGCCCCGGCGGCGGGTCGGCGCGGTCGTGCGGTCGGGCCGCTGCGCCTATCCGGTGCGGACCACCGATCCGACGGGGGTGGTCGCGTACCGGCCGGGCCGCGGGCTGCGTCTGGCCGACGTGTTCGCCGTGTGGGGGCAACCGCTCTCGGCCCACCGGCTGCTCGGGTTCCGGTCGCCGGCGCCGGTGCGTGTCTACCTGGACGGTCGCCGCGTCCCCGGCCCGCCGGGCGCCCTGCCGTTGCGCCGGCACGCCGAGATCGTCGTCGAGCTGGGTGCCGAGGTTCCGCCGCACGCCTCCTACCTGTTCGCCGACGGCAGGCAGGCGACGGGATGAGCGCCCGTGTCCTGGCCGTGCTCATGGCGGCGCTGGCGGCCGCGGGCTGTGGATCGGGCGCCGGATCGCCATCGGCTCCGCCCGTCGGCGCCGCCAGGGTGTACCACCTGGCCGGGTTCCAGCCGGCCGCGGCCGTTCGTGCGGGCGTGCCGGTGACGCTCTCGTTCACGGTGACGCAGCCGTCGGGAGCGCCGCTCGTGCACTACCGCACCGGCCCCGGGCCGCACGTCGGCGTGCACCTGATCATCGTGCGCGACGATCTCGAGACGATCATCCACCGGCATCCGCCGGTCGGGAGCGACGGGGTGATCCGCCAGCGGGTCGTCTTCGCCCGCCCCGGCCCGTACCACGTCCTCATCGACGTCTACCCGGCGACGTCCGGGCCGGGATACAGCAACTTCCAGCTCACCCGGACGATCCGCGTCTCCGGCCCCTACCACCCGATCACGCTGCCGCCGTACCGGCCCCGGGTGACGGTCGGCGGCTGGCGGGTGACCATCAAGCACCTGCCCGAGCTGCGTCTGGCGCAGGCGGCGCTGCTCGACGTCACCGTCCGCAACGCCGCCGGCAAACCGGCGGTGTTCCAGCCCTGGTACGGGGCGATGGGCCATGCCATCTTCTTCCACCAGAAGGACCTCGCCTACTTCCACACCCACATCTGCGCGCCGAACCAGGCCGGGTGCGCGAACGTGGCCGGTGGTGCGACCATCGCCGGCAGCTCGACGGCGCCGGGGGTGATGCATGTCGGCGTGCTCGCGCCGGAAGCGGGCGTCTGGCGGCTCTTCCTGCAGTTCCAGACCCACGGCCGCATCCTGACCGCGCCGTTCACGCTGACGGTCAGATAGATCCGCCGCCAGGCAAGGAGATCCACGCTCATTCGTCGCCGCTCTCGTCTCGCCGTCGCCACGACGGCCGCGCTCGCCGCGGCGGTGCTGGTGGCGCTGGCCGTGCCGGCGCCGGCCTCGGCGCACGCCTACCTGGTGAAGACGTCGCCCGACCCAGGCTCGATCCTCGACGTTTCGCCCCGCACCGTCGCCCTCACCTACGACGAGGCGGTGGAGCCGCGCTTCGCGATCATCTCGGTCACGAACGCACGTGGTGAGCAGCAGACAGCCGCGCCGGTGCATCGCTCGCCGTCGAACCCGAATACGCTCGTCGTCCCGCTGCGCCCGCACCTCCCCAGCGGCTGGTACCTGATCTACTGGCGGGCCATCTCGGTCGACGGGCATCCCGTCCAGGGCGGCTACACGTTCGCCGTCGGGCCGAACCCCGGGCCGCAGCCGGAGTTCGTCATCCCGAACATCTCGCAGACGGCCACGACGACGGACATGGTGACCGCGCGGTGGGCGATGTTCCTCACCGTGATGGTGGCGATCGGGCTGTTCGTGTTCAGGACGCTGATCGCGCGGCCGCTGGTGCGCCGGGTCGACGGGGCGGGGCTGCGCCGGCTCACGATCGCCTGCTGCGCCGCCGGCGCCGCGAGCCTGGTGGCCGTCCCCGTCTACCTCGACATCGCCACGTCGGTCGACTCGCTGCGCTCGGCGTACGACGTGGCCGACCTGGTGCCGCTGTTCCGCGTGACGGCGTTCGGGCGTGCCTTCGTCGATCTCGAGGTCTGCATGGCGCTGGCCTGCCTCGCAGGCGGCGTCGCGCTCTGGGTCGACCGCCCCGAGCGCGAGCACCGGTCGCTGGCCGAGCTGTTCGCGCTCTCCGGGGCGCTCGCCGCGTGCGCCGCCGCGCTGCTCGTCCCGGGGCTGGCGGGCCACGCCGGGCAGACGGCGCCCCGCGGCCTCGCGCTGCTCTTCGACTGGGCGCACCTGGTGTCCGGATCCGTGTGGCTGGGCGGCTTGATCGGCCTGGTCGTGCTCCTCTGGAGCCTGCCGCGGGGCCGTCGCGTGGCCGGGCTGGCGGTGTGCGTGCCCCGCTTCTCGAACGTGGCGTTCTGCTCGGTGGCCGTGCTGCTCGCAAGCGGGGTGGGCGCGACCATCCTGCACATCCCCGTCCTGAACGTGCTCTGGACGACCTCGTACGGCAAGGTGATCCTGGTGAAGGTCGGCCTGCTGGCGGCGGCGCTGGTCTTCGGCGCCGTCAACCTGCTCTACACGAAGCCCCGCCTCGTCGCCGCCGGTGCAGGGGCCTCCCCCGGGGAGAGCGCAGCGCGCATGCTGCGGCGCACGGTCCGCGCGGAGGCGGTCATCGTGAGCGCGACGGTGCTCGCGGCCGCGATCCTCTCCAGCCTACCGCCGCCGGCGGCGGCGCTGGCGCAACTGGGCGAGTCTCTCGGCACCTTTGGCCCGGGCCGCGTCGCGGCGGCGGTGCACGAGAACGGGTACACCTTGAAGGTGTCGGTCGACCCGAACACGCCGGCGGCGCCGAACACGTTCACGCTCGACCTGAGCCGCGGCGGGCGTCCCGTGACCGGCGCCGACATCACGCTCACGTTTGCGATGCTGGACATGCAGATGGGGAACGAGGAGTACCAGATGACCGAGGTCCACCCCGGCGTGTACCGCCACAGCGCGCCGGCGCTCGTGATGGCGGGGCGCTGGTCGCTCGACTTCTCCGTCACGCCGAAGAGCGGCACGCCGTTCACGGCCCTGGTCGTCGTGCGGAGCGGTGGATGAGCGTCCGCCTGCGCCTGCTCGCCTCGATCGTGGCCCTGATCGCCGGTGCGGTCGCCGTCACCGTCGTCGCCCTGCTCCTGCGCACGACGCTCGGATGAGCGGCGGCGTCCACTCCCGCCGGCGCGCGCGGCCCGGATTCCGGGCGGTCATGCTCCTCGCCGCGGCGGCGATCGCCCTGGCGCGTCCGGCCGCCGTGTTGGCGGACGGCGATCCGGCCAGCGACGTGCTCGTCTACCAGCCCGTCTTCTACCCGTACGCCCCCGCACCGCACGCGCTCGAGCACCGGCTGAGCGGCCTCGTCAAGTCGGCCAACCAGCAGGGATACGGCGTCCGGATCGCGATCATCCAGTCACGGCGCGACCTCGGCGCCGTCCCGGAGCTCTTCGCCAAACCGGCCGTCTACGCCCGCTTCCTGGGCTCGGAGCTCTCGGGCGTCTGGCACGGCCGCGTGCTGATCGTGATGCCGAACGGCTACGGGCTCACCCAGGGAGCACACGTCGTGCGCACCGCGTCGGGGGTGTCCCGGATCGTCGCCAGGAGCGGCGGTCCGGACGCGCTCGTCCTGCGCCGCCTCGCCAAGCCCGCGGGCGGGTCCGCCGCCGATCTCGTCGGCGCAGCCGAGCGCGCCGTGCGGGCGCTGGCGGCGCGCCACGACGTCGCGCTCGTCGATGCCTCGAGTTCGACGCCGTCGAGCTCGAGCGGCGGCTCGCATTCGCCGACGGCGGTGGCCGGCGCCGTGTCCGCCGTGGTCGGCCTGGCGGCCGGAACGCTCTGGTTCCTGTGGCGGACGCGGCCCGGCCGCGCCTGACTACGAACCCACCCGGGCGAGGTGCTCGTCGCAGATCTGGATGGCCGCGTCCCAGCGGCGCTTTCCGAACCGCCCGGCCCGCTCCCGGCCCTGCACCGCCAGCGCGCGGATCATGGCGACGCGGCGCTCGTCGCTGCACTCGCCGGCCGCCGACGTGAGCAGGTCGGCCGCCCGCTTGTCGTCACCCTCGACGAGCAGACGCCGGGCTTCCTCGATGGTCTCGGAGACGGTGTCCATGGAGAACCTCCTACCGGACTCGGATTACGGGCCAGGATAATGCCCGCCAGGGCGGAAACTGGCTTGGGAAGCGGCGATCCAGGAAACATGGGTGCTTTCACCCAGGGGGTGCTCGGGCCGGGGTCGGGCCGCGCACCCGGTAGACTCGGGACGTTCGGTGAGCGCGACGACGCAGCCAGACGACGCCCCGCCCCGGGCGGGCGCGCGACGCCGCCCGTCGTGGCTCGCCGCGGCCGACCTCGGCCTCTACGCCCGCGTGCTCGCGGTGAACGCGTCCATCCTGACGGTCGCCGTGCTGCTCCTGATCGTCACTCCGATCAGGATCGATCCGACGGTGACCCGGCCCCAGCTGGCCGTGCTGCTCGCCGGCCTCGTCGTGATGCTGGCCTCGAACGCCGTCCTGCTGCGCCTGAGCATGGCCCCGCTCGACCGGCTGATGGGGCTCATGCGCAGCGTCGACGTGCTCCAGCCCGGACGCCGGCTGGAAGTCGGCGGCAGCGCCGAGGTGGCCGAGGTGATCTCGGCGTTCAACGCCACCCTGGACCGTCTGGAGGAGGAGCGGCGCTCCAGCGTGCGCCGGGCGCTCTCGGCCCAGGAGGCGGAACGGCGCCGGATCGCGCGCGAGCTGCACGACCAGATCGGCCAGAACCTGACGGCCGTCGTGCTCGAGCTGAAGCGCCTCCGCGGCCGGGTCGAGCCGGCGTTCGCCGACACGCTCGCCGATGCCCAGGAGCTCGCGCGCGAGAGCCTCGATGAGCTGCGCCGGATCAGCTACGAGCTGCGACCGGCCGCGCTCGACGACTTCGGCCTCGCGAGCGCCCTCGCCGCGCTGGGCACGGCCATCGGGCGGCGAACCGGCATCGCGGTCACCCTCGACATCGCCGCCGACCTGCCGCCGCTCGCCCCGGAGGTCGAGCTGGCCGTCTACCGGGTCGCGCAGGAGGCGCTCACGAACGCGGTGCGGCACTCGGGCTGCGCCCGGGCGCGCGTCCGCCTGACCGCGCCCACCGGGCGCCTGCTGCTGCAGGTGTCGGACGACGGCCGCGGCCTCGGCGACGGGCCGCATCCGGGCGGCGGCATCCGGGGCATGCGCGAGCGCGCGCTCACGGTCGGCGGGCGGCTCCTGCTCGGCGTCGGCGAGGGCGGCGGGCTGGAGGTCGAGCTCGACGTGCCGATCACCCCCGCCGGGGAGACCTGATGGGGCGCACGATCCGGATCCTGCTCGCGGACGACCACGCCGTCGTACGCCGCGGCCTGCGGCTCGTGCTCGAGTCCGAGCCCGACCTGCGCGTCGTCGCCGAGGCGGGCGACGGGGTCGAGGCAGTGCGGCGGGCCGTGAAGGAGGACGTCGACCTGGCCGTGCTCGACATCTCCATGCCGGGGATGACCGGCATCCAGGCCGCCCAGGAGCTGGCGCGGCTGCGGCCCCGGCTGCGCACGCTGATCCTCTCGATGCACGACAACGAGCAGTACCTGCTGGAGGCGCTGCGGGCGGGAGCGAGCGGCTACGTGCTCAAGTCCGTCGCCGACCACGACCTCATCCGCGCCTGCCGCTCGTCGATGCGCGGGGAGCCGTTCGTCTATCCCGCGGTCGAGCAGGGCCTCTACCGGCGCGCGCTCTCCGACGACGACTCGCGCTCGGCGCTGACCGACCGCGAGGCGCAGATCCTGGCGCTGATCGCCGACGGGCACACGTCGCGCGAGATCGCCGACATGCTCGTGATCAGCCCGCGCACCGTCGAGCGGCACCGCGAGAACCTGCGCCACAAGCTGGGCCTCCGCAACCGGGTCGACCTGACGCGCTACGCGATCCGGGCGGGTCTGATCCCGCCGTAGGGGCGGCTCAGCTCACGGTGATCGAGGCGTTCGTCGTGTACGACGACGCGCCGCTGCCGGTGATGGCCCGGAACCGGGCCCGGAAGGTGTACTTGCCGGTGCCCTTGGTGGGCGTGAACGTCGCCGAGGTTGCGGTGGTGGCCTTGTAGAGCGTCACCCACGAGGAGGTACCCGGATAGGTCACCTGGACGTCCTCCGCATATCCGGCCGGCGGCGCGCTCGCCGCCCACGTGAGCGTGAACGACGTGCTGGTCGACCCGGTCGACGGGCTGGCGGTCATCGGCACGTTCAGCTTGATCGTGTTCCCCGTCGCCGTGTCGGTGAACGTGTAGGCACCGGCCGACGGGAAGGTCGCGGTGCGGACGTTGACCGGGCTGACGAGTCCCGTGTCAGGCCAGAGCCCGAGGCCCGTCGTCTTGTCCGTGGCGCTGTGCGCACCTGGCCCCACGAAGCTCCACTGCAGCGCGTTGCCGATCGCCAGCGCGGGCGACGGCGACGCGAAGCCGGTGGCCGTCACGCCGACGTAGCTCGTGTTCGCCGCAGCGGTCACGGTCACGACCTTGCTGCTCGTCACGGGGCTCGTCGTCTGGTCGGAGACGACCGAGACCGCGTTCGTGGCAGTCGGCGGCATGATCGGAGAGCCGCTCAGAGTGACCGAGGCAGACCCGCCGGCGGGGATGGTGCCGAGGTTGCAGACGATCGGAGTCGCGCTCGAGCACGAGCCCTGCGACGCCGACGCGGACGGGTTCATGTCCGCCGCCGGCGCCGTGTCGGTGAGGACGACGTTCGTCTGGTCGACGGAGCCGGGGTTCGCGACCGTGGTCGTGTAGCTCACCGGGGAGTTGGCCGGCACCGGGTCGGAGGACGTCGATTGCGACACGGCCAGCGGCTTGGGCGGCGCGCCGACCCCGTGGCACGTCCCCGAGAACGAGTCCTTGACGACGCCCTTGTCCGTGGTGAACGTGGCGGCGTACCCGGACGGCTGGAGCACCAGGCGCAGATAGCCGAACGCGCGCTGGTTGGCCACCGGGTACGGGTTCGCCGTCTTGGCCGCCGCCTGGAGCGACTCGCCGCCGGTGCCGACGATCACCTCGGTGATGCCGTTGGCGTTGTCGACGGCGCCGTTCGCGTCGAGCGGAGCGAAGCGGGCGTACGTGTGGATGTGCCCGTTCAGGACGAGGTCGGCATGGGCCGCGTAGAGCTGCTGCCACCACGCGGTGTACGTGGCGTTGTTGGACGCGGTCGCCGTCCACCGCGGCTGGTGCCAATACGCCAGCACGCACGGCTGCGAGTTCGCGGCCAGGTCGGCGGACAGCCACTGCGTCTGCGGGCTGCTCTTCGTGCACCCGCCGACGTTGGTGTTGTTGCAGTTGGCGTTCAGCGAGATCAGGTGCCACTTGCCCAGGTTGAACGAGTACTCGCCGGCCGTGCCGGGATGGGCGCGGCTGCCGAAGTAGCTGAAGTAGTCCTGCGCGGCGCCGTTCTGGTCGGGGCACGGTGTCCCCGTCGCCGAGTTCGCGGTCGTGTTGTACTCGTGGTTGCCGACGCTCGGATCGATGATGTTGTTGAAGAACCCCCACGAGGGGCCGTAGCTCTGGGCGAACTCCGCCAGCGTGCCGCAGCCGTACTGGTAGTCGCCGAGGCCGAGCAGGTCGTCGATGCTCGAGTCCGTCTCCATCCGCGCCGCCGTGCGCACCTCGCCGCAGTTGTAGGTCTGGCCGGCGCCGCCGTTGAAGTGGGAGTCGGCCGGCGCGCACGCCATGTCGCCGACCGCCGCGACGACGGGATTGCCGCCGCCGTCGGTAGCGTGGGCGAGCTGGGTCCTGCCGCCGAGCACGGCGATCAGCGCGACCGTCGTCACTACCAGTACCCGCCTCTTCATCGTGTCGAACCCCCGGGAGGACGTGCCGCCACCACGGACCATGAGCCCACAACGCGGAAAGCGTACCCCGAATGGGGGAACATGTCTAGTGGAAACGTCCGACCTTAACAATTACGTGCGCCGGCCGCCGGCGTCAAGTCCTCCGTCATACGGACAGTCTGGGGAGGGCGGGCCCGCCCTCGCCCGCAAGGAATCAGTGAGCAAGATGTGTGCTCCACCGCCCGGTGGGTTGACCGTTTGCGGTGGCGGTCGCTACACTCGGCACATCCATGGCAGGGTGGATCGGCAGAAGCGCGCTCGCGGGCGCGGCGGTTCTCGCGGCCGTGCTCGTCTACGCGGCGAGCGTGCCCGCGGCGACGAACCTGCTTCCGAACGGCACCTTCGAGAAGAGCGGCTCGGGGTCGCTCTCCGGCTGGGGCGCGAGCAGCGGGACGCTCTCGCTCGTGGCCGGGAACGGCGGCGGGCATGCCGCGCGGGTGACGGCGGCGAAGGCCGGCACGAAGACCTACGCATACACCTCCTCCAAGCCGGTCAAGTCGCTCACCGCCGGCGCCGCCTACACGCTGGACGGCACCGTGAGCACCGTCACGGGCGGCACCGTCTGCCTCATGCTGAAAGAGGTGCCCTCGGGCGGCTCCAGCACGGTCGGCTCGTCCCAGCAGTGCGTGGCGGCGACGCCGGCCTGGCAGGCGTTCCCGACCGTCTCCTACACCGCGCTCAAGAGCGGCGACTCGCTCACGGTCAACGTGATCGAGTCCGCGCCCGCAGCCGGGGCGAGCTTCGACATGGACGACCTCGTGCTCGCGGCGGGGACGGCGTCCGGCGACGGCCAGGCCCCGACCGTGCCCACCGGCGTCGGCGCGAGCGCGGGCGGGCCGACGTCGGTGACCGTCAGCTGGTCGGCCTCCAACGACAACGTGGGCGTCACGGGCTACGACGTGTTCCGCGGCGGCGCGAAGGTCGGCGCCGTGGGTGGGTCGACGACCTTCACCGACACCAGCGTGTCGGGCGGGACGGCCTACTCCTACACCGTCGACGCGTTCGACGCCGCCGGAAACCACTCGGCGCAGTCCTCCCCGCCGGCGTCCGTGACGACGCCGTCCGGCGGCGGCGGGGGAGGGGGCGGCGGCGGCTCGGGGCCGTGCGGCACCGTCTCGCCCAGCACGGCGCCGTATACGCACATCGTCGTGCTCATGGACGAGAACCTGACCGTCCCCGCCTGGCAGGCGGCCACGGACGCGCCGTTCACCCACATGCTGGCGCAGAGCTGCGTCAACGAGGCCAACGCCGCGGGGGAGACGCATCCGAGCTTCCCCAACTACCAGGCGGTGGCGAGCGGCACCTTCAACACCTGCCTCGCCTGCTCCTCGAGCGCGGACAACATCTTCCACCAGCTCGACGTGGCCGGCCTGTCCTGGCGCGACTACAACCAGTCGATGCCGAAGAACTGCTCGGCCAACACGAGCTCCGTGCCCTACTACCGGAACGGGCACAACCCGGCGTACTGGTTCACCGACCTCGGCCCGGCGTCCAAGGGCGGCGACGGCACGTGCGCCACGAACGACGTGCCCGCCGACCCGAACATGTGGAACGATATCGCCGCCGACCGGCTGCCGAGCTTTGCCTGGATCGCGCCGGACGACTGCCGCGACATGCACTGGATGAACGGCAGCTGCGAGTCGGTCACGGGGCAGACGAAGGCGCAGCGGATCGCCATCGGCGACGCCTACATCAAGCAGGTGGTGAACGCGATCGCCGCGACGCCGAGCTACCGGGCCGGCAACACCCTGATCGTGGTGACCTGGGACGAGTCGAACGAGCAGTCCACCCAGGCCAAGGGCAACTGGGGCATCGACTGCTCCAACCCCAGCGTCTATACCGCGAAGAAGTCCACGTGCCAGGTCGTGACCATGCTCGTGTCCGCACGGCTGAGCGGCGGCTCGACGAGCGCCTTCTACAGCCACTACAGCCTGACCGCGGCGTTCGAGGCCAACTTCGGGCTGCCCCTGCTCGCCGGCGCGAAGAACTCCTGGGTCACGCCGGCGCCGATCTACTGACGCGGACGGCGCGGGTAGAGTCCCGCGTCGTGGAGGAGCCCGGATTCGACCTCGTGGCGGCCAGCCTGCGGGCCGACACGACCGATCTGGCCGCGTTCGTGGAGGCGCTCGCCGTGAAGCTGGAGGGCGCCCTGCCGGGCGACGTGGCGGTCGAGCGCTCGGGCGGCGGCCTGCTCGGACGCGGGGAGCGCCGGGTGCGCCGCATCGCCGTGACGATGGAAAGCGGCCGCTACGACCTCGAGCGCGCCGGATCGCAGGTGCAGACGTCGCGCCGCAACGAGGTGCGCGGGATCGTGATCAAGTCCGAGCCGCTCGGGCTCGACGAGTGGATCGACGCCCTCAGCCGGGAGCTGACCGAGCGGGCGCGCCGCAGCGAGCACTCGCGGATCGCGCTGCAGCGGCTGCTGGAGTCCTGACGATGGGCTTCTTCAACCGCGGCGGGGGTGGCGACGACCGCCGGGAGCGCGAGGCGCGCCGCGACGAGGACATCGCCAGGATCGCCGCGGGCGGCATCCCGATGGCCGCGGAGGAGCGGTTGCGCACGCTCGGCGCCGAGTCCGGCCAGGCGTTCACGTCGGACCTCGGCGTCCCCGAGTTCGCGCTGGTGCGCCGCAGCGGGCTCGAGCCGGTCACCCAGGTGCTCGGATCGTGCGTCTACCACGTCGGGTGGCAGTTCATGGGCGGCGGCTGGTATTCGCAGTCGCAGGAGCTGCGGGTGCTCTCGGACGCCTACAACGAGTGCCGCAGGCGCGCGTTCGACCGGCTCCGCACCGAGGCGGAGCTGGCGGGCGCGGACGCCGTCGTCGGCGTCCGCGTGTCCGCCGCCCGGTATGACTGGGCGGCCGACCTGATCGAGTACCAGGCCATCGGGACGGCGGTGCGCGCGGACGGGCTGCGCACCCCGCAGGGGCCGGCGCTGACGAACCTGAGCGGGCAGGACTGCGCGCTGCTGCTCGCCTCCGGCCACCGGCCATGCGGCGTCGTCGGCGCGACGGCCGTGTTCTTCGGCACGCTCTACGGCTACGGCCAGGCGATCCCCATGACCGGGTGGGGCGCCTGGGCGAACATGGAGCTGGCCGGCGCCACGCAGACCTGGTACTCCGCCCGCCACCGTGTGCTGTCCGAGCTGGCCGCCGGCGCGTCCGCCCTCGGCGCCGACGGGGTCGTCGCCACCGAGTGGAGGCAGGAGGAGCGCCCGTACGAGACGGGCGACCGCCTGGCCGGGGTCACCTACGTCATCCATGCCCTGGCGACCGCCATCGCCTCCGGCGAGCCGCGCGACGCCGCCGCCGCAACATCCATCCTCACCCTGTAAGGAGCCGACGATGAGCTACGACCCGAACTCCGTGGAAGGGCTGCCCGCCGACGCGCGCGGCCGGCTCGCGCAGAACAAGGCCGGCCTGTTCACGTCCGACCTGTCCGTGCGCGAGTTCCTGCTCGTGAAGCAGGCCGGTTTCGACCCGGTCGGCCTGGTCGTCGGCAGCTCGATCTACCACATCGGGTTCCAGCAGTCGAACTGGAACCAGAACCAGGAGATGGGCGTCCTCACCCAGGCCATGTATCACGCGCGCGAGCTGGCCATGACGCGCATGGAGGAGGAGGCCGACCAGCTCGGCGCCGACGGCATCGTCGGTGTGCGGCTCGACGTCGGCCGCTACGAGTGGGGCGCCGACCTGGCCGAGTTCATCGCCATCGGCACCGCGGTGAAGCACCGTGGCGGGGAGCTGCACCGGGCGCCGAACGGCCGCCCGTTCACGAGCGACCTCTCCGGCCAGGACTTCTGGACGCTCCTGCAGGCGGGCTACCGCCCGGTGGGGATGTGCATGGGCAGCTGCGTCTACCACGTCGCCCACCAGGGCCTGCGCGGGTTCTTCTCGAAGATCGGCCAGAACGTCGAGATGGAGAACTACACCCAGGCCCTGTACGACGCGCGTGAGCTGGCCATGGAGCGGATGCAGGCCGAGGCCCAGGAGGTGCAGGCCGAAGGCATCGTCGGCGTCCAGATTCAGGAGCGCAGCCACGGTTGGGGGTCGCACGTGATCGAGTTCTTCGCGGTCGGCACCGCCGTCGTGCCGACGAAGGACGACCACGTGATCGGCGCGCCGGCCATGATGCTCTCGATGGACGGCTGACTCCGTGCGGTACGCTTGACGGCATGGCCCTGTCCAAGCGCGAGGCGAAGAGGCGGCAGTTGGTGCGCACCGGCTACGCCGGCCTCGCCGTCGGCGCGGTCCTGCTCCTGTGGGGGCTCTCGGCGGGTGCGATCCTGCTCGACGTGATCGGCGCCGCGGTCCTGGTCGTCTCCGGCTGGGCCTCGCGCGCGTTGCGCGGTCTGCGCTGACCGTCAGGCCGCGATACCAGGCGAAGAAGCCCAGGTACATGGACGAGCTGCGCGGGCGTCGCGTCGGGCCCGCCGCGGGAGAACCACCAATGACCTGCCAGCCCGGCGTCGCCCGGATGACGGAAGCCCCCTCGACGTCGCACCACTACGAGGTCAGCACCGCGCCGACGACCAGGCGTCGGCCCCGAGGTCACCGCCGCCGCCGCCCAGAACTCCGCGATCACCGTCGCAACGACCGGCCCGGGAGTGGTCGCCTCCACCCCCGGGGAGGGTGGCGACGGCCCGCGGTCAGGAGAGCAGCGGGATCAGGACGCCGACGAGCACGCCGACCAGCGCCGCGACCGCGTACAGCGCGAGCGCGCGCGGCTCGGTGCCGACCCGGCGTCCGGGCGCGCCCGTGCGCCGCCCCGCCCATCCGCGCCGACGTCCGCCTGCGATGACGGCAACGACGGTGAGCGCGGTGGCGGACGCGGCCAGCGCCTTCCCCAGCGACCCCTGGCGGCTCGAGCGCGGCGGGGGTTGCGCCGCCCGTGCCCGAGGCGCCGGTGAGGCCGGCGTGCGCGGCGCAGGCGTGCGCACGAGCCGGCCGCGGCCGAGCGGAAAGGCGTGCCACAGGCGCTGGGGCGTCGGCCCTGCCGCGGCTGCCGGCGCCGCCGTCACCGCGGCCGCGGCGACCAGGGCGAGCGCGGCGGTCCGCCTCACGTGATCGTCACCGGCGTGCCGACGGGGAGCAGCCGGGCGAGCCGCAGGAGGGCGTGGTTGCGCATCCTGATGCACCCGTGCGACGGCCGCCCCGGGATCAGCTGGGGCGCGCTGG
The DNA here is from genome assembly GCA_963843705.1 of uncultured Actinomycetes bacterium. Lineage (GTDB taxonomy): Bacteria > Actinomycetota > Thermoleophilia > Gaiellales > JAICJC01 > JAICJC01. The sequence continues at coordinate 345,807 of CAWJLQ010000005.1, read as the reverse complement.
TTCCGTGGATCCCGATGTAGCCGCCCGCCGGCCACTCGGTGAGGACGGCGGAGCGGGCGCTCGTGCCGAACGCGATCGGACCGTAGAAGGGGCTCGCGTAGCCGCGCAGGCGGTCGCGGATGTAGAACTGGCCGCGCGGCGTGGGCGTCCGCCGGGCGCCGACACCGACGGGGGCGCGGAAGATCGCCCGCCCGGCCCGGTAGAGGGTGAGGCGGCGGCGGCGCAGGCTGATCACGAGGTGGGTGTCGACGAACGTGTAGCCGGAGAGCGCCGAGCGCACGACCCAGCCCTGGGTGCCGTTCGGCAGCACGGGGAGGCGCACGCGCACCCACAGCCGGCCGTGGTGCATGCGCTCGGCCGTGATCAGCACGATGTTCGTCGTGTGCTCGGGTGTGCGCGTCCCGAGCGTCGCGATCGCGCGGCCGCCCGGCCGGCGGCGGGCGCTGGCGCTGCGCAGCACCTGCGCCCATCGCCATGTGCGCCGGTGCGGGAGCGGTGCGACCTTCGGCACGACCAGGTGATACGCGGGCACCCCGGGCGTGATCGGCTCGAGCGGCGAGGCGAGCGGCACGGTGGCGGCCGTCGACGGCTGGGTCGAGGCGACGGCGACGACGGTGGCCGCGGCGAGCACGATCGACACGGCGACGGCCACCGTGCCCCACATGCCCGTGCCGCGGCGCCGTGCGGGCGCCGGCGTGTGCTGCGCGCCGGCGGGCTCGGGGAGCGCGACCGGGGGGGCGGCGGGGAGCGCGGCCGCCGGCGCGTGGCCGACCGGCTCGTGCACCCGGCGCGCGGCCCGGCGTGCCGCCACGGCGCCCGCGACGCAGCCCGCCGCCACGCCCGCCGCGGCCCACGTGCGCACGCCCCGCGTCATCTCACCCGGTGAAGCCGGGCATCCCGTTCGCCTGCATCGGCCCGAGGATGAAGTGGGTCGAGTCGACCACGTCGAGCACGCGCGCCGCGGTCGCCGGCTCGTCGAAGGCCGACTGTGCGGGCACGACCCCGGCGACGCGGCGGATCCAGGCGGCGTGCCGGGCCTCGACCGCGTGCACCGCGAGGGCGAACCGCAGGTATGCCGGCGACGAGATGCGCGGGGCCTGCCCCTTGTACGCGGCGACGCCGAGATCCTCGAACGCAACGGCGGTGCGCACGAAGGCGTCCTCCGACTCGGTGGCGCCGCGGAAGTCGAACTTCGGTCGGGCGACGGCGCGGGATCCCAGCACGCGCAGCAGCGCGCGGACGTGCTCGCGCTCGTGGCCGCCGACAACGCGGGCCAGGCGGGCGGCGTCGCCGGTGACGGCGCCGATGCGCTCGACCTCGGTGTAGAACGCCGCCTGGAGGTACTCGAGCGTGAGGGCGTAGTTGAGGATGCCGACGTCGCCCTGCGGCTCGTCCGCCGCGTCGGCGGGGCCGGCGGCGGCGAGCGCCGCGGCGCCGACGAGGCCGGACGCAACCAGCCCGCGCAGCAGCCGGCCGCGGGTCGCGGGCGTCGCGTCGTCGCGGTCGAGCGAGTGCAGCTCGTTGCTCATGCGCCTCCCTTCACGTAGCCGGTGCGGGCGATCGCCGCGGTCACCTGCGCGGCCGTCTCGGACGGGTTGGCGGCGACCGGGGCCGGCATCTCCCCGGTCAGGTCACGGATCCAGGCCGCGTGCCGGGCCTCGACCGAGACGATCGTCGCGAGCGCGGCGAGCGAGGGCTTGGACAGGCCCGGAGCCTGGCCGTCCAGCGCGGCGACGCCGAGGTCCTCCAGCATCCGGGCGGTGTGGGCGAACCGGTCGGGGTCGGTGACCGCGTCGCCGAAGTCGAACGCCGGGGCGGCCTTCGCGCTCGACCCGAGCGTCCTTCGCAGGAACGCCGCGTGCGCGCGCTCCTGGCTGCCGACGATGTCGGCGTACTGCCTGAGCTCCCCCGTCAGGTTCGCGGTTCGCAGCGCCTGGGCGTAGAGGGCCGCCTGCAGCTCCTCCAGCTCGAGCGCGAAGTTGAGGATCTGGGCGTCGGTGACGCGCGACCCCGATCCGAGCGCCGGCACGCCGACGCCGCCGACGAGGATGCCGCCCGCGGCCAGGGTCGCGGCCGTGAGCACGGCGCGCCGCGTCGCAGCGCTCGGAGGCGTGGGTTCTGGTTCCCGAGTCAATTGCATTCCCCGCATTCCCCGTAGTTACTTACGGGAAGAACAGCCAGACGTGTCGATGATACCCAGTATTTGTCAAGTTGAGAAGACCATGTCAGGTCGGCGGGGTTGATATGGTGGCCCATCAATGAAGACGTTGACTGAGACAACGATGTCGCAGCGGGCGACGGCGCTGCGCGCGTTCAACCGCTTCTACACCCGTGTGATCGGCGTCCTCGGCGAGGGTCTCCTGCGCACCCCGTACTCACTCGCCGAGGCGCGGGTGATCTACGAACTCGGGCTGCGCGAGGAGACGGACGTGGCCCGGCTGCGTGCCGAGCTCGCGATCGACCGCGGCCATCTGAGCCGGATGCTCGCGCGGTTCGAGGACGGGGGCCTGGTCACGCGGACGCGGTCGAGCGCCGATCGCCGCCGCCAGGTCGTCCGCCTGACCGACCGCGGACGCGATCAGCGCGCCATGCTCGACGCCCGTTCCGCCGGCGAGGCGGAGGCGCTCCTGGCCGGCGTCGACGAGGGCGGTCAGCGGCGCCTGATCGCGGCCATGGCCACGATCGCGGCCGAGCTCGGCCCGCCCGCCCCCGCCCGCACCGTCCTCATCCGCGGTCCGCGACCGGGCGATGTCGGCTGGGTGATCCAGCGCCACGGCGAGCTCTACGCGCGCGAGTACGGCTGGGACGCAAGCTTCGAGGCGCTCGTTGCCCGCATTGCGGCCGAGTTCGCGGGAGGCCACGATCCCGATCGCGAGCGGGCCTGGATCGCCGAGGTCGACGGCACGCCGGCCGGGTGCATCTTCTGCGTCCGCCGCGACGACGAGACGGCCCAGCTGCGCCTGCTGCTGGTCGAGCCGCGCGCCCGTGGGCTCGGGATCGGCGCCCGGCTGGTCGACGAGTGCGTCGAGTTCGCGCGCGCCGCCGGCTACGGCTCGATCATGCTCTGGACGCAGGACTGCCTCACGTTGGCCCGCCGGATCTACGAGCGGGCCGGGTTCGCGCTCGAGCGAGAGGCGCGGCACACGAGCTTCGGGACGGCGCTCGTCGAGCAGTTCTGGTCGCTCGTGCTCACCGCGGAGCGGCCGTCCGCTCGACCCGGCTGAAGACCAGCGCCGTCCCGCCGCAGATCAGCGCCAGCAGGGCGTACGACGCCCGGCTCCCCTGCCAGTCGGCCAGGCGGGAGCCCGCGATCGGGCCGAGCACCGCGCCCACGCCCCACATCAGGTTGACGACGCCGAGGACGACGCCGTGGCCGAGCTGTGCGCGGTCGGCGCCGTCGGTCGAGAGCGGGTAGCCGACCGCGTACAGGATCGACTGGACGCCGGATGCCGCGATGACGAGGCCGACGAACACGGCCAGGCCGGCGGGGAGCGCGAAGAGCGCGACGAGCAGCGCGAGCGCGGCGCAGGCGCCGCCGGCCAGCGGCACGCGGCCGACACGGTCGCCGACGCGGGCGGTCACGAGCACGGCGGCGCCGCCGAGGATCGCGCCCACCGAGTAGACGAGGCCGATGCCGGCGCGGTCGAGTCCGAGGCCGGCCAGGTGCAGCGGCACGAGCAGCTGGAGCGCCCCGCCGACGATCGCGACCACGAGGATCATCGTCACGCTGGCCGCGATCAGCGAGTCGCGCACGGAGCCCCGCAGTGCGGAGCGAAGGCTCGCCCGCCGGTGCGCCTCGACGCGGACGTCGGGTTCCACCAAGACGCACGCGAGCAGCACGGCCAGGACGCCGGCGGTGCCGAGGAACGTCGGCCGGATCCCGATCGCCGTCGTCAGTACGCCGCCGAGGAACGGCCCGACGATGATGCCGACGGCGGCGGCCACCTGCGCGTACCCGACCGCCTGGCCGCGCCGCTCGACGGGCGCGCGGCCGGCCACCCAGGCCACCCCGGCTCCCCACACCCCCGCGTCCGCCGCGCCCTGCAGGAGGCGGGCGGCCATCAGCTCGGGGAACGACGTCGCCAGCGCCAGCCCGACGGTGGCCGCGGCCATCAGGACGGTGCCGGCGGCGGTCACGATGCGGGCGCCGAAGCGGTCGGCCAGGTGACCCACGGGCACCGACACGACGACGACCGCCAGGCTGAACGCGGCCAGGATCCAGGCCACCTGGAGCGTGCTCAGGCCGAGCTGGTGGCGGTAGTGGGGCAGCAGCGGGACGACCGCGGACCAGAGCGACAGGTCGCACATGACGAGGGCGCAGACGAGGAGGGTCAACCGCCGCATCGCCGCCATCGTACGACGACGCCCGTATGGCCGTCTCCCGGTAGCATGGCGGCCCACCACCGCCTCGGAGGGGCCGATTCGTGAACTGGGACGTCTTCATCACCTGCGCCGTCACGGGCGCCGGCGACACCGCCGGCAAGAGCCCCCTCGTGCCGGTCTCGCCCGAGCAGATCGCCGAGGCCGCGATCAGCGCCGCCCGCGCCGGCGCGGCGATCGCCCACATCCACGTGCGCGATCCCGAGACCGGACGCGGCAGCCGCGACCCACGGCTCTTTCGCGAGGCGGTCGAGCGGATCCGGGCGGCCGACGTGGACGTGGTGCTGAACCTGACGGCCGGGATGGGCGGCGACCTCGTCCTCGGCGGTGAGGACGCGCCGCTTCCGCATGATCCGGAGGGCACCGACATGGCCGGCGCCGAGGAGCGCCTCCGGCACGTCGCGGACCTGCGGCCGGAGATCTGCACGCTCGACTGCGGCACGATGAACTTCGCCGCCGGCGGTGACTACGTCATGGTGAACACGCCGGGCATGCTGCGGGCCATGGCGCGGCGGGTGCAGGCGCTGGGCGTGCGCCCCGAGCTCGAGGTCTTCGACACCGGCCACCTGGTGATGGTGAAGGAGATGATCGCCGACGGGCTGATCGACCCGCCGCCGCTGATCCAGCTCTGCACCGGCATCCCCTACGGCGCTCCCGACGACCCGGGCACGCTGCTTGCGATGCGCAACCAGCTCCCGGCAGACGCGGTGTTCTCGGCGTTCTCGATCGGGCGCATGCAGCTGCCGTTCGTGGCGATGGCGCCCGTGATCGGCGCGAACGTGCGCGTCGGCCTCGAGGACAACCTCATGCTGGAGCGCGGCGTGCCCGCCACGAACGCCCAGCTGGTCGAGCGCGCGGTGCAGATCCTGCAGGGCATGAACGTCCGCATCCTCACGGCCGCCGAGGTGCGCACGAAGTTGGGGCTCACGCGACGTGGATGAGGCCGCAGGCGCCAGGCCGCGGGCGGTCGGGCTCCTCGGCGGCGGCGTGATCGGCGGCGGCTGGGCCGCCCGCTTCCTGCAGAACGGCGTCGACGTGCGCGTCTACGACCCCGACCCCGACGCGGCGGCGAAGATCACCGCCGTCGTCGCCAACGCCCGCCGGGCGTGGTCGCGGCTGACGCTCGCCCCGCTGCCCGAGCCCGGCCGGCTGGAGCTGGTCGGGAGCGTCGAGGAGGCGGTCGCCGGCGTCGAGTTCGTGCAGGAGAACACCCCGGAGCGGGAGCCGCTCAAGCGCGAGCTCTTCGCCCGCGCCGACCGCGCCGCCGAGCCCCGTGCGATCTTCCTGTCCTCGACGTCCGGGCTGCGGCCCTCCCTGCTCCAGGCCGACATGGACCGGCCTGGGCGGTTGGCCGTCGGACACCCGTTCAACCCTGTCTACCTGCTGCCGCTGGTGGAGGTGTGCGGCGGGGAGCGCACCGACCCGGAGACGCTCGAGCGGGCCGCGGCGGTGTACCGCTCGATCGGCATGGAGCCGCTCGTGCTGCGGACGGAGATCGACGGGTTCCTCGCCGACCGGCTGATGGAGGCGATGTGGCGCGAGGCGCTCTGGCTCGTCGCCGACGACGTGGCGACGGTCGCCGAGATCGACGACGCCATCCGCTACGGCGCCGGCCTGCGGTGGGCCGTGATGGGCTCGTTCCTCACCTACCGGGCCGCGGGCGGCGAGGCCGGGATGCGCCACTTCATGGCCCAGTTCGGGCCGGCGCTCAAGTGGCCGTGGACGAAGCTGATGGACGCGCCCGAGCTGACCGACGAGTTCCTCGACAAGCTCGTCGCCCAGTCCGACGCCCAGGCCGGGGGGCGGTCGGTGCGCGAGCTCGAGCGCCTGCGCGACGACTGCCTGGTCGCCGTCCTGGCCGGCCTGCGCGCGGAGGGCTACGGCGCGGGCGCTGTCCTCGAGCGGTACGAGCGCGGCCTGCACGCGGCGGCGGACGCGGCAGCCGTGGCGCCCGACGCTTCGCGTCCCCTCGAGCTGCACGCGGTCACCGTGCCGCCCGAGTGGGTGGACTACAACGGCCACACCCACGAGAGCCGCTACCTGCAGGTGTTCGGCGACACGACCGACGCGCTGCTGCGCCTGATCGGGATCGACGTGGACTACCTGGCGCAGACGGGCAGCTACTTCACCGTCGAGACGCACCTCTCGCACCTGCGCGAGACCTCGGCGGGCGACCGGCTCACGGTGACGACGCAGGTGCTCGGCGCCGACCGGAAGCGCCTGCACCTCTTCCACACGCTGCGCCGCGGCGACGGCGAGGAGGCCGCGACCGCGGAGCAGATGATGCTGCACGTCTCGGCGGCGACGGGCCGCGCCGGCCCGGCGGCCGAGGCGGTGCTGGCCAGGGTGCGCGACCTGGCCGCCGCCCAGGCCGGGCTGCCCCGCCCCGATCGCGCCGGCCGCAGCATCGGCCTGCGTTAGGGCGAGAAGCGGGGCCTGGCCCCGCGGGGCCAGGCCCCCTGGCCTCTCGTGTTGGACTCGGGGTCGGACCCCGACCGCCGGCCGGCACACCGGGGCGACACTACCGCGGGGCCAGGCCCCTAGCGTCTCACGCCGCGCCGGCCGCGCAGGTCCTCGAGCGGCGCCAGCGGGTCGAGGCCGTCGCGTGCGAGCAGCACCATGCTGTGGAACCACAGGTCGGCCACCTCGGCGACCAGGTTCGCGCTGGCGGGCTCGGCCACGAGCACCTCGACCGCCTCCTCGCCGACCTTGCGCTGCGCGCGCTCGCGCCCGTCGCGGAGCAGGCCCGCGACGTAGGAGCCCTCGTCCGCCGAGTGCGCCCGGGCCGCGATCACGTCGCGCAGCTCGGCCAGCAGCGGTGCGGCGTCGCCGAAGCACGAGACCGATCCCGTGTGGCACGTCGGTCCCGCCGGGTGGGCGAGGTAGAGCAGCGCGTCGGCGTCGCAGTCGGCGCGGATGTCGACCACCCGCAGCACGTTCCCCGACGTCTCGCCCTTCTGCCACAGCCGTCCCCGCGAGCGCGAGTGGAAGTGGGCCAGGCCGGTGCGCCTGGTCGCCTCCAGCGCCTCGGCGTCGACGTAGGCGAGCATCAGCACGCGCCCGCTGTCGGCGTCCTGCACGACGCACGGCAGGAGCGCTCCCTCCGGGACGGTCACACCCTCGCCGGCAGGCCGCATGCGGCCACCTCCCGCTTGACGTCGTCCGGCGTGGTCTCGCCGTCGTGGAAGATCGAGGCCGCCAGCGCGGCGTCGGCGCCCGCCTCGAGCGCCGCGACGATGTCGGCCGCCCCGCCGGCGCCGCCGGATGCGATCACGGGGATGCGCACGCGCTCGCGGATCCGCGCGATCAGCTCGAGGTCGTAGCCGCGCCGGCCGCCGTCGGCGTCGATGCTCGTGACGAGCAGCTCGCCGCCGCCGCGCCGCGCCACCTCCTCGGCCCAGCCGACCGCCTCGACGCCGGTCGCCTCGCTGCCGCCGCGCGCATACGTCCACCACCCGCCGTCGCCGCGGGCGGCGTCGACCGCCACCACCACGCACTGGGTGCCGAGCCGCTCGGCCAGCTCGTCGATCAGGGCGGGGGTGCGCAGGGCGGCGGAGTTCACCGAGATCTTGTCCGCGCCGGCCAGCAGCAGCTCGCGCGCCCGCTCCGGGCGGTCGATCCCGCCGCCGACGCACAGGGGCACGTCGACCCGCTCGGCCGCCCGCTCGACGGCGTGCAGCAGCTCCCGCCAGGCCTCGGCGTGGGCGTCGATGTTCAGCCACACGATCTCGTCGGCGCCCGACTCGGCGTAGCGCTCGGCGGCGACCACCGGGTCGCCGCAGTCGCGCAGCTCCTGGAAGCGGACGCCCTTCACGAGCCGGCCTCCGCGCACGTCCAGGCAGGGGATGACGCGCCTACGCAGCATCGCCGCTCCACTCCAGGAACGCGCGCAGCAGCGCGCGGCCGGCCGGGCCGCTCTTCTCCGGGTGGAACTGCGTCCCCGCCACCCGCCCGGCGCCCGCCATCGAGGCGAACCGGCGGCCGTCGAGCTCGGTCGTCGCGACCACGTCGCCGGCCGCCGCCGGCTCGACCGCATAGGAGTGGGCGAAGTAGCAGACGGACGGCAGGCCGGCCGCCAGCGGGTGCGCACCGCTCGGGACGACGTCGTTCCAGCCCATGTGCGGCAGCCGGCGGGCGAAGTCCATCCCGGTGACCCGCCCGGGCAGCAGGCCGAGGCACTCGACGCCGCCCTCGTCGCTCGCCTCGAACAGCAGCTGCATGCCCAGGCAGATGCCGAACACGTAGCTTCCTGACGCGTCCGCGGCGCGGATCGCCCCGGACAGCCCGCGCCGGTCGAGCGCGGCCATGGCCGCCCCGGCGGCGCCGACGCCGGGGACGAGCACCCGCCCGGCGGCGGCCACCACCGCGGGGTCCGAGGTCACCGTCACGTCGGCGCCGGCCCGCTCGAGCCCGTGGCGCAGGCTGCGCAGGTTGCCCGCGCCGTAGTCGACGACGCAGACGTTGCTCACACGCTGCCCTTCGTGCTGGGGACGGCATCGCCGCGGCGCGGATCCGGCTCCCACGCAGCCCGCAGCGCGAGTGCGAGCGCCTTGAACGCGGCCTCGAGCAGGTGGTGGTCGTCCTCGCCGGCGCCGTCCAGGTGGATGCCGATGCGGGCATGGCGGGAGAGGGTGTCGACGAAGTGGGGGATGAGCGTCGCCGGGACGCCGCCGATGCGCTCGCCCCGGAACGGCAGGTCGACGCGCGCGTGCCCGCGCCCGCCCAGGTCGACGACGGCGTGGGCGAGCGCCTCGTCCAGGGGCGCGCGGGCGTCGCCGAAGCGGCGGATCCCGGCGCGCTCGCCGAGCGCCCCGTCGATCGCGGCGCCGAGGACGATGGCGACGTCCTCCACCGTGTGGTGCTCGTCCACCCACAGGTCGCCGGCGCAGCGCAGCTCCAGATCGGCCAGCGAATGGGCGGCGAGGGCGGTCAGCATGTGGTCGAGCATGCCGATCCCGGTCGCCACTGCCGCGCGGCCGGAGCCGTCCAGGGCGATCCGGCAGCGGATGTCCGTCTCGCGCGTGCGTCGCTCGATCGTTGCCGTCCGTGCGGGCGCGGCGGCCGCAGGCGGCGCCGGCGTGGCGGCTCCGAGCACCGCCAGCAGGCGGTCGTCCTCCGCCGGCGTGGCGACGCTGAAGCGGATCGACGTCTCCAGCAGGGGGTCGGCGAACGTGCGCACGACGATGCCCTGCTCGAGCAGTTCGCGCGCGAACGGCTCGGCCGGGCGGCCGGTGTCGACGAGCGCGAAGTTGGTGCACGACGCCGGCACGGAGTAGCCCGCGGCCCGCAGCGCCCCCGCCATCCGCTCCCGCTCGGCGCACGTCGCGGCCGCCCTGGCGCGCATCTCCTCGACGTGCGCGGGCTCGAGCGCGATCTCGGCCAGCGCCGCCGAGTGCACGCCGATCGACGCGGGCGGGCGCACGCCGTTCAGACGCTCGGCGATCTCCGCCGGGGCGATGATGTAGCCGACGCGGGTGCCGGCGAGCGCGAAGGCCTTCGAGAGCGTGCGCACGACCACGGTGCTCTCCCGTTCGCGCACCAGCCCGGAGAGGTCCGTCCCCCCGAACTCGACGTACGCCTGGTCGATCACGACCAGGCCGGCCCGCTCGGCGACGTCCTCGGCGACGACGTCGGCGCCGGTCGGGTTGTGCGGCGCGCACACCCAGGTCAGGTCGACCTCCGCGTCCGCGTCGTCGACGAGCTCGGCGCCGGTGAGGCGCGTGACGACGCCGTAGTAGCCGTAGGCCGGCCGGCGCACGTACGCCCGCCGGCCGGGTGCGAGCGAGAGCAGCCCGCAGAGCAGGAGGGCCTCGTCCGCGCCGGCGGTGGGCACGATCTGCTCGACCGGGAAGCCGGCGTAGGCCGCGATCGCCTCGCGCAGGCGCAGGTAGGTGGCGTCCGGGTAGGACTGGGGGATGACCCGGGCGAGCCGGGCGAGCTCGGGTGCGTACCAGGCGGGCGGGACGGCCGACGTGTTCATGTCGAACCGCATGAGCGGGGCGTCCGCGGGCAGCGTGTCCTGCCAGCGGTACCCGACCAGCCCGCGCAGCTCGGGGCGGATGACGTCGGTGGCGCTCACGGGATCAGGTGGTGGATCGGGAGCACGAGCAGCGAGCGGGCGCCGGCGGCGCGCAGCGGGGCGAGCAGCTCCATCACCTGGCGCTGCTCGACCACGGCGTGCACCGAGTGCCAGCCCTCCCGTGCCAGCGGGAGCACGGTCGGCGAGTCGAGCCCGGGCAGCAGGCCGACGATGGAGTCGAGCGCGTCGTCCGGCGCGTTCAGCATCAGGTAGCGGCGGTTGCGGGCGTCGATCACGCTGCGCACGACGGTCGCCAGCTCGACGGCGACGCGCTGCTGCGCCGGCTCGAGGCCCGGGCGGGCGACCAGCACCGCTTCCGACTCGAGCACGGTCGCGATCGGGGTGAGGCCGTTCTGGCGCAGCGTCTCGCCGCTCTGGACGAGGTCGCACACCGCCTCGGCGGCGTCGAGCCGCGGCGCCAGCTCGACCGAGCCGCGCACGGCCACCGTCTCGATGGCGAGGCCGCGCTCCGCGAACCAGGCGGCGGTGACGCGCGGGTGCGAGGTGGCGACGCGGCCGCCGTCGAGGTCGGCCACCGTTGCGGCGCCGCCGCCGCTCGGGACGGCGACCTGGAGCGAGCAGCGGCCGAACCCGAGCGGCACCAGCTCGTCCAGCCCGGCGCCGCCTTCGGCCACCTGGTCACGGCCGGCGATCGCGGCCTCGACGGCGCCGTCGATCGCCCACGCGGGCATGTCCTCGGCGCGGGCGAAGAGCACCTCGACGTCCCACTGGGAGCAGTGGGCGAAGAGGGCGCGGCCGTTGCCCTCCAGCTCGAACCCGGCCGCGCGGACGAGGTCGAGCGCGGGCTCGTGCAGGCGCCCCTTCGAGGGCAGCGCCAGCCGGAAGCGGCGGCTCATCGGCGCCTCGCCCTGCGGTCGAGCACCAGCCGGTAGCCGCCCTCGCCGTGCCGCAGCCAGTGCGCGACCCGGGTGACGGTCGCGGTCGACCCGCGCACGCGCCTGGCCACCTCGGCGTAGGGCACGCCCTGGTCGAGCAGGCGGGCCGCGTGCCACCGGTGCGAGAGCACCTCGAGCTCGTGCAGCGAGCACACGTCGCGCAGGAAGGCCGCCGCCTCGTCGCGCGTGCGCAGCGCCACGACCGCGTCGCATAGGTCGTCCACCTCGGGAGTGCGCCAGTCGCCCGGGACGGCGGTCGTTTCGGGGGCGTTTGCCATCGTGATACCATTTTAGCATGCTAAAACGCGAGGACGGGCAGGACACGGTCGATCTGCGCGCGGGCCGGGCCATCCCGGCGGTCGACCTCCTCGGCGGTCGGGTGGTGCGCCTGCATCAGGGCAGCTACGAGCGCGTGACCGCCTTCCCGGACGACCCGCTCGAGCTGGCGCGGCGCTACGCCGCCGCCGGGGCGCCGTGGCTGCACGTGATCGACCTCGACGCCGCCCGCACGGGCTCGCGGCCGCCCGCGCACACGCGCGTGCTCGCGGCGATCGCCGCGATCGCCGGGCTGCGGCTCCAGGTCGGCGGCGGGCTGCGGGACGAGGCCGCGATCCGGGAGGCGCTCGCAGGCGGGGCCGACCGGGTGCTCGTCGGCACGCTGGCCGCCGCCGACCCGGAGCTGGTGGGCGGCCTCGCCGCCGAGACGGGGCGGGTGGCGGTCGCGCTCGACTGCCTCGACGGCCGCGTGCGCACGCACGGTTGGCGCCAGGACTCGGGCGCCGATCCCGTCGCCGTCGTCGGGCGCCTGGGCGCCGCCGGCGCCCGCGACTACCTGGTCACGGGGATCGACCGCGACGGCACCGGCCGCGGGCCCGACCTCGGCCTGATCCGCGGTCTGCGTTCGGTCATCCCGGGACTGCTGCTGGCCGCAGGCGGCGTCGGGTGCGCGGGCGACGTCGACGCGGCGGTGGCGGCGGGTGCGGATGCGGTCGTGGTCGGGCGGGCGATGCTCGACGGCACGGTGCGCTTTGCATGACAATCCGAATATCTGTATAGTCATGCATTATGCCCGACCGACGCCAGCTGATCGCGACCCTGCTCGACCGCCGGCCCGTGACGTCCCAGCCGCAGCTGGTGGAGCTGCTGGCCGGCCAGGGCGTGCACGTCACCCAGGCGACCGTCTCGCGTGACCTCGAGCGCCTCGGCGCCGTGCGTGTGCGCAGGGGCGGTCATCTCGTGTACGCGCTGCCCGTCGAGGAGGAGCCGGCTGATCCGCTGGAGCGGTTGCGCGAGGCGCTCCTGCTCGTGCGCAGCATGGAGGCGTCGGGCAACATGGCGGTGCTGAAGACCGCGCCGGCGAACGCGATGCCCGTCGCCCGCGCGTTCGACGTGGCCGACCTGCCCGAGATCGTCGGCACGGTCGCCGGTGACGACGTCGTACTCGTCATCGCCCGGGAGCCCTTCGCCGGCGGGGACGTGCTCGACCTGTGCGACCGGATCGGGGCGGAGGCGGCGCATGCCCACGCATGACGTCGAGCTGATGGACGCGCCGATCGCCGCCGCCGGGCTGAAGGGGCGCGACTTCCTGCGCATCGACGACCTGAACGGCGCGGCCGTCGAGGCCGTGCTCGACCTCGCCGACCATCTGAAGGCGCTGCACGCGCGCCGCCTGCCGCATCCGTGGCTGGCCGGGCGCACGCTGGGGATGATCTTCGAGAAGCCGTCCACGCGGACGCGGGTCTCGTTCGAGGTCGGGATGGTGCAGCTGGGCGGGCACGCCGTCCACATCTCCGGCAGCGAGAGCCAGCTCGGCCGCGGAGAGCCGATCGCCGACACCGGTGCCGTGCTCTCGCGCTACCTCGACGCCATCGTCATTCGCACGCATGCGCACGCGCGGGTGCGGGAGCTGGCCGACGCGGCGTCGGTGCCGGTGATCAACGGGCTCACGGACGAGCACCATCCCTGCCAGGCGCTGGCCGACCTGCAGACGCTGCGCGAGCGATTGGGGGGGCTCGCCGGCCGGCGCCTGGCGTGGGTGGGCGACGGCAGCTCGAACGTGTGCCACTCGCTCGCGGGAGCGGCGGTCCTCACGGGGATGGAGGTGGTCGTGGCGGCCCCGGAGGGGTACGAGCCCGTGCCCGCGGAGCTGGGCGCCGCGGCGGCCGTCGTCGAGGTCGTGCGCGACCCCGTCGCCGCTGTCACGGGCGCCGACGCGGTCGTGACCGACACCTTCACGAGCATGGGCCAGGAGTCGGACCGCGAGCAGCGGCTGGCCGACCTGGGCGCATACCAGGTGAACGCGGGCCTGCTCGCGCACGCGGCGCCCGGCCACGTCGTGCTGCACTGCCTGCCCGCCCACTGCGGGGAGGAGATCACGCACGACGTGCTCTGGGGGCCGAGCTCGGCGGTGTGGGACGAGGCTGAAAACCGGCTGCATGCGCAGAAGGCGCTGCTGGCCATGATCGTCGATTGACGGAAGGACGGATGACGGTGGCTGAGAAGATCGTGCTCGCGTATTCGGGTGGTCTGGACACGTCGGTGGCGCTGCGCTGGCTCGCCGACGAGTACGGCGCCGAGGTGATCGCCCTGCTGGTGGACGTCGGCCAGGGCATCGACCCCGAGCAGGTCGAGCGGCGCGCCCGTGCCGCCGGCGCGAACGAGGTCGTCATCGTCGACGCCCGGGAGGAGTTCGCGGCCGAGTACGTGCTGCCGGTGCTGCAGGCGGGCGCCCTCTACGAGGGCCGCTATCCGCTCGTCTCGGCGCTCTCGCGGCCGCTGATCTCGCGCTGGCTCGTCCGCGTCGCGCGCGAGCACGGCGCCACCGCCGTCGCCCACGGCTGCACGGGCAAGGGCAACGACCAGGTGCGGTTCGAGACGGCCGTCGCCGCGCTCGCCCCCGACCTGGCCGTGCTCGCGCCGGTGCGCGACTGGGGCATGACCCGCGAGCAGGAGATCGCCTACGCCCACGAGCACGGCATCGAGGTGCCGGTGAAGTCGGGCGCCGCCTACTCGATCGACCACAACCTGTGGGGCCGGTCGATCGAGGCCGGGCCGCTCGAGGATCCCTGGTTCGAGCCGCCCGAGGAGGCCTATGCGCTCACGATGGCGCCGGAGCGCGCCTTCTCCGCGCCGGGCGAGGTCGAGATCGAGTTCGAGGCGGGCGTGCCGGTCGCGATCGACGGCGAGCGCATGGGGCTCGTCGACCTGATCGCCCGGGCGGCGGCGCTCGCCGGCGCACACGGGGTCGGCCGGATCGACATGATCGAGAACCGCCTGGTCGGGATCAAGAGCCGCGAGGTGTACGAGACGCCCGCCGCGGCGCTCCTGATGGCCGCCTACACCGGCGTCGAGGAGCTCGTCTGCGAGCGCGACCTCGCGCACGCCAAGGCCGAGCTCGCCGGCCGCTACGCGACCCTGGTCTACAACGGCCTGTGGTTCTCGCCGCTGCGCGCGGCCATGGCCGCCTTCATGGACACGGCCGCGGGCGCGGTCACGGGCACCGCGCGCCTGCGGCTCTACCGGGGCAGCTGCGCCGTCACCGGCCGCAAGGCCGAGACGTCGCTCTACGACCACGGCCTCGCGACCTACGAGCAGGGCGACCGCTTCCAGCACGGCGCGGCCGCCGGCTTCATCCACGTGTGGTCGCTGCCCACGAAGACCTGGGCGGCGGCGACGGAGGCGGCCGGATCGAAGAAGCAGGCCGCACCGGCGTGAGCTCCGCCCTGTGGGCGGGGAGGCTGGCCGGCGGGCTCGATCCCGACGTGCTGGCCTTCACCGCGTCGCTCGCGGTCGACCGGCGGCTGCTGCCGTTCGACCTGGCCGCGTCGGCGGCGCATGCGCGCATGCTCGGCCGCCAGGGGCTGATCCCGGCGGAGCGGGCGGCGCAGATCTGCGCCGCCCTGGAGACGATCGAGATCGAGCCCGGCGCGAGCGACGAGGACGTCCACTCGGCGATCGAGCGGCTGCTGGGCGAGCTCGGCCCATGGGTGCACGCGGGCCGCAGCCGCAACGACCAGGTGCAGACGGCGATGCGCCTGTGGGCGAAGGACGCCTGCGACCGCGTGGCCGAGGGCGTGCGCGGGCTCGCGCTCGCCCTGCTCGATCTGGCCGATCGCGACGGCGAGCTGCTCATGCCCGGCTACACGCACGGCCAGCGGGCGCAGCCGGTGTGGCTGGGCCAGCATCTGGCGGCGCATGCGTGGGCGCTCGAGCGTGACCTGCACCGCGTCGCCCAGGCGCGCGTGACGGCCGACGTGTGCCCGCTCGGCGCGGGCGCGCTGGCCGGCTCGAGCCTGCCGCTCGACCCGGCCTCGGTGGCCGCCGAGCTGGGCTTCGCGGCGGTGTTCCAAAACTCGATGGACGCGGTCTCCGACCGTGACTACTGCGTCGAGCTCGTGTTCGCCGC
Source organism: uncultured Actinomycetes bacterium (assembly GCA_963843705.1). Classification (GTDB taxonomy): domain Bacteria; phylum Actinomycetota; class Thermoleophilia; order Gaiellales; family JAICJC01; genus JAICJC01. Next base: position 330,047 of record CAWJLQ010000005.1, on the reverse strand, counting down.
CGCGCTGTGCTTCGTGCATCTCTCCCGCCTGGCCGAGGAGCTGGTGCTGTGGACGTCGGCCGAGTACGGGTTCGCCCAGCTGGACGATTCGGCGGCGACCGGCTCGTCGATCATGCCGCAGAAGAAGAACCCCGACGCGGCCGAGCTCGCGCGCGGGAAGGCGGGCACGGCCATCGGCCGCCTGACCGGCCTCCTGGCGACGCTGAAGGGGCTCGCGCTCGCGTACAACCGCGACCTGCAGGAGGACAAGCGCGCGTGCTTCGACCAGGTGGACGACCTGCTCGGCGCCCTGCGCGCGCTGACCGTCTGCGTCGAGGGCCTGCGCATGGACGGCGCGCGGATGGCGGCGGCCGCGTCCGACGGCGTGACGGTGGCGACCGACCTGGCAGAGCGTCTGGTGCTCGAGGGCATGCCGTTCCGGCACGCCCACGCCGAGGTGGCGGGGCGCGTCGCCGCCGGCGAGCGGTTCACCTCGCCGACCGCGGCGGAGGCCGCCGCCGCGCGGCAGTCGCTGGAGGCGCTGCACGGCCAGCTGCGGCGCGCCCGCGAGGCGGTGTCCGGTGGCTGACCGCAACCCCGGCCTGCGCCGGACCGTGGTGGTGAAGGTGGGGTCGAGCACGCTCGTCGACGAGGCCGGCCGGCCGCGGCCGGCGGCCTTCGAGCGCCTCGCCGGCGAGTGCGCCGGGCTGGTGGACGCCGGGACGCCCGTCGTCGTCGTCAGCTCGGGCGCCGTGGCGCTCGGGCTCGGAGAGCTGGGCAAGACGGTGAAGCCGCGGGCGATGGGTGACCTGCAGGCCGCCTCCGCCCTCGGCCAGACGCTGCTGCAGGTGCGTTGGGCGGATGCCTTCGCCGAGCATGGGTTGAAGGCGGGGCAGGTGCTCCTGACCGAGGCCGACATCCACCGCCGCAGCTCCTACGTGAACGCGCGCCGCGCCTTGCGCCGGCTGATGTCGTGGGGCGTCGTCCCGGTGGTGAACGAGAACGACTCGACCGCGACCGACGAGATCACCTTCGGTGACAACGACGCCCTGGCGGCACACGTCGCGCTGCTCCTGCAGGCGCGCCTGCTCGTGCTCCTGACCGACATCGACGGCGTCTACGACCGCGACCCGTCGCGGCCGGACGCGCGCCTGATCCCCGAGATCCTGGACGCCGACCAGGTGCAGGCCGTCGCGGCCGGCCCCACCGGATCCGGCTGGGGGACGGGCGGGATCGCGGCGAAGCTGCGGTCGGCTCGGGTCGCGAGCTCGGGCGGCGTCGAGGCGGTGATCGCCTCGGGGCTGGCGGCGGGGGCGATCACGGCCGCCGCGGCCGGACGGGCGTCCGGCACCCGCTTCCCGGCGGCGGCGCAGCTGCCGTCGGCCTACAAGCTGTGGCTCCGGCACGGGACGCCGGTGCGTGGCCGGCTCGTCTGCGACGACGGCGCCCGCAGAGCCGTGGCCGAGCGCGGCACGAGCCTCCTGCCGGTAGGCTTGGTGGCTGTGGACGGAGCGTTCCGGGTGGGTGACGCGGTCGAGCTCGTCGGACCCGACGGGGGCGCCTTCGCGGTCGGCGTGAGCCGCTACGAGGCGGCGGAGCTGGCCCAGGCGCTGGGCCGGCGCGGGCTGCCGGAGGCCGTCCGCCGCGACGATCTGGTGCTGCTGTGAGCACCGTCCTGCCCGTCACCGACGTGCGCGCCGCGGCCCGGAGGTTGGCGGCGACGCCGACGGGCGAGCGCGACGCGGCGCTCGAGCTGATCGCGCAGGGGCTCGAGCGGCGCTGCGACGAGATCCTGGCGGCGAACGCGATCGACGCCGAGGCCGCCGTGCAGGAGCGGCCGGCCATCCGCGACCGGCTGGCGCTCAACCCCGATCGGGTGGCCGCGCTGGCCGAGGCGGTGCGCGCCGTCGCCCGCCTCGACGACCCGGTCGGCGAGACGCTGCGCGAGTTCTCGCCCCCGAGCGGGATCCGCATCACCAAGCTGCGCGTGCCGCTGGGCGTCGTCCTGATCGTCTACGAGGCCCGCCCGAACGTCACGATCGACGCCGCCGCGCTGTGCCTCAAGTCGGCGAACGCCTGCATCCTGCGCGGTTCGCGGATGGCGGCGAACACGAACCGGATCCTGGTCGCGATCGTGCGCGACGCCCTGGTCGAGGCCGGCCTTCCGGCCGACGCCGTCAACGCGGTCGAGGGCGGGCACGACCGGCTGGCCGGGATGATCGCCGATCCGGCCACGGCCGACGTGGTCATCCCCCGCGGCGGCGAGGAGCTGAAGAAGATGCTCCTGGCGGAGTCGCGCATCCCGGTGCTGGCGGCCGCCGGCGGCAACTGCCACGTCTACGTGGACGCGAGCGCCGACGCCGACCAGGCGGTGGCGATCGTCCTGAACGCCAAGGTGCAGCGGCCGGGCGTGTGCAACGCGGCCGAGACGCTGCTCGTGCACCGCGACCGGCCGGAGCTGCGCGACCGGATCGAGGCCGCGCTCGAGGCCGCCGGGGTGGAGTTGGTCACCGGGGAGGAGGCGTTCGACACCGAGTTCCTGGACATGAAGATGGCGGTCGGGACGGTCGACTCGCTGGACGCCGCCATCGAGCACGTGAACCGCTACGGCACCGGGCACTCGGAGGCGATCGTGACCCGCGACGACGCGGCCGCCGCCCGCTTCTGCAGCGAGGTGGACGCCGCCGCCGTGTACGTGAACGCGTCGACCCGCTTCACCGACGGCGGCGAGTACGGCATGGGCGCCGAGATCGGCAACTCCACCAGCCGCCTGCACGCGCGCGGCCCGGTCGGGCTGGAGGAGCTGACCACGACGAAGTACGTCGTGCACGGCGACGGCCACGTGCGTGAATAACCGGTGCCAGGCACCGGTTATTCACCGGTGAGGAGGGCGGCGGGGAGGCGGGCGAAGAGCGACTCCGCCCGGAGGTCAGGCGCGTGCGTGGCGGTGAGCGCGTCGTGCCAGCGCCGCGCCGCGCCGTCCGGGAGGACGAGCCGCGTGTCGCCCCAGCCGTCGAGCCCCGCGGTGAGACGCGAGCCGGCGGCGATGACCCAGCGGCCCTCGTGGACACGGGCGAAGGCGACGACCCGGTCGGCATGGCGGCCGGTGACCTGCAGCGGCACGTAGGCGCCGTACGCGAAGAGGTCCGGATCGTGGCGGCGCAGCTCGAGGCCGGCTCGGGTGACCGCGACCTTGGCGCCCGCCCTGCGGGCGAACTCGACCGGCCGGCGGTTGTCGGGATCCACCAGCGAGAGATCCCAGTCCTCGTTGCCCCAGTAGATGTCGGGCACACCGGGCGCGGCCAGCTTGAGGACGAGCAGTGCGAGCGAGCTGCGCTCGCCGATCGCCCGGCAGCGATCCGCGAGCGCCGCCAGCTCGTCGGTGAACGGGCGTGCTCCGAGGATCGCCGTGACGAAGGCGCGGACGTCGGCCTCGTAGGCCTCGTCCGGCGCCGCCCAGCTCGTGTGCACCTTCGCCTCTCGCAGCGCCTTGCCGACGAACCGGCACATGCGCTGGGCGTCGATTGGCCAGGCGCCGGCGAGCGTCTGGTAGATCAGCCACTCCTCGCCCGCGTCGGGGGCCGTGTCCGGCCGCGCCCGCAGGTGCCGGTTGAGCTCCCGCCAGCGGGCGACGGCCTGCTCCCACTCCCCGGCCAGCTCCGAGAGCGCCGAGATGCGCATGCGCACGTCCTCGCTGCGCTTCGTGTCGTGGGTCGAGGTGGCGTTGAGCGGATGGGCGTGCGTGCGCTCCCCCAGGCGGCGGTGCAGCTCGTCCGGAGTCGTGAAGGGCCAGTCGGGGGCGCAGCCGGGTTCGTTTCGGGCCGTGAAGGCCGTGTCGACGTAGAGCGCGGTGTCCTCGACGCCCTTCGCGGCGGCCGGGCCGGTCAGCTGCTGCCAGCGCAGCACGAACTCCGGTGCGGCACGCTCGTAGGTGCGGTAGACGCCGAGCTCGACGGTCATCTCGCGAACAGCGTCCGTGCCGAGCTCGCCCTTCGCCGAGCGCACCACCCGGGCCAGGTCAGGCGCGAGCGAACCGTCCAGCACGGCGCGCTTGCCGGCCCTGGCGATGTCCTCGAACCGCTCGGGCAGCCCCGTCAGCCGCCGGTGGCCGGCGTGCAGGCGGGCGAACCCCTCGGGGTCCACGAAGAGCCCGCCGGCCAGGGCGAGGAACTCGTAGCCGGTCGTGCCCGCACACGCCCACTCGGGCGGGAGCGACTCGTCGCGGGCCAGGATCTTCTCCACCACGACGTAGGCGCCGCCGGTGGCGTCGCGCAGCCGCTCCAGGTACTCCTGCGGGTCGCGCAGGCCGTCGATGTGGTCGATGCGAAGCCCGGTCAGGATCCCGGCGCGCACCAGCCGCACGATCTCGGCATGCGTCGCCGCGAACACGTCGGCGTGCTCGACCGCCACCGCCGGGAGGTCGGCGATGTCGAAGAAGCGGCGGTAGTTGGGGACGCCGGCGCGCCAGTCCTCCAGGCGGTAGTGCTGGGCGGCGAGCACCGCGCCGACGTCGCCCCCCGGCGTCCCGGCCGCCACCGGGAAGCGGCGGTCGAAGTACGCGATCCGCGGCTCGCCGTCCTCGTGCACGAGCCGCAGGTCGCCGCCGGCGATCGCCTCGGCCGGAGCCGCCCCCAGCACCGGAAGCACCAGCCGTCCGTCCGCGCCGGGCGCGTCCCATTCGACGTCGAACCAGTGCGCGAACGCCGACGCCGGGCCGTTTGCGAGCACGTCGCGCCACCACCGGTTGCGGTGGTCGGCGGCCATGTGGTTGGGGACGACGTCGGCCAGGATGCCCATGTCCAGCCGGCGCAGCTCGGCCGCCAGCCGCTCGAGTGCCTCGACGCCGCCCAGCGCCGGGCTGACCCGGGTCGGGTCGCACACGTCGTAGCCGTGCGCGCTGCCCGGGCGCGCGGCGAGGATGGGTGAGAGGTAGAGGTCACCGACGCCGAGTTCGCGCAGGTAGGGCGCGGCGCGGCGGGCGTCGTCGAGCGTGAACGCGGGCGAGAGCTGAAGGCGGTAGCAGGAGGTCGGGATCCTCATCCGCGCGCGGGCGCGTTCGTGAGCGTCGCGAGGATGAAGGAGCGCCCGACGAGGTTCACCGCGGAGCGGCGGATCACGCGCCGGCCGGGCCGGGCGGTGTTCACGAGCTCCTCCCACACGCCGCCCCGGCCGCCGTCGGGGAGCACGAAGCGCCGCGACGACTCGCCGCCGTTGAAGAGCAGCAGCACGGTGCGCCCCGACACGGGGCGGCCGCGCTCGTCGACCTCGTCGGTCGCCTCGCCGTCGATCAGCATGCCGACCGCCTTCTGGGCGGCGTCGTTCCAGTCCGCCGCGGTCATCTCGCGTCCGACCGGATGCAGCCAGGTGACGTCCTTGCCGCCGCCGCGCATGGGCCGGCCGGTGAAGAAGCCGCGCCGCCGGAAGACGGGGTTGTCGCGGAAGATGCGCAGCGTCTCGCGGGTGAAGTCGAGCAGCGCGCGGTCGTGCGCGTCCAGATCCCAGTCGACCCAGGAGATGGGGTTGTCCTGGCAGTAGGCGTTGTTGTTGCCCTGCTGGGTGCGGCCGAGCTCGTCGCCGCCGAGCAGCATGCGCACGCCCTGGGAGAAGGCGAGGGTGGCGATGAAGTTGCGCCGCATGCGCCGGCGCAGATCGATCACCGCGGCGTCGTCGGTCGGCCCCTCGACGCCCCAGTTGGCGCTGAGGTTGTCGTCGGAGCCGTCGCGGTTGCCCTCGCCGTTGGCCTCGTTGTGCTTGCGGCCGTACGAGACCAGGTCGGTCAGGCAGAAGCCGTCGTGGGCGGTGACGAAGTTGACGCTGGCGTAGGTGCGCCGGCCGCCGGCCTGGTACAGGTCGCTCGAGCCCGAGACGCGCGAGGCGAGCTGGGCCAGGCGCCCGTCCTCCCCCCGCCAGAACCCGCGCACCCCGTCGCGGTAGACGCCGTTCCACTCCGCCCAGCCGACCGGGAAGTTGCCGACCTGGTAGCCGCCCTCACCGAGGTCCCACGGCTCCGCGATCAGCTTCACCTGGGAGAGCGTCGGGTCCTGCTGCATGATGTCGAAGAACGACGCCAGCCGGTCGACCTCGAAGAGCTCGCGGGCGAGCACCGGCGCGAGGTCGAAGCGGAAGCCGTCGACGTGCATGTCGACCACCCAGTAGCGCAGGCTGTCGAAGATCAGCTGCACGGTGCGCGGGTGCTGGACGTTCAGGCTGTTGCCGGTGCCCGTGAAGTCGACGTAGTAGCGCTGGTCGTCCGGCGAGAGCCGGTAGTACGAGGCGTTGTCGACGCCGCGCAGCGAGAGCGTCGGCCCCATGCGGTTGCCCTCGCCGGTGTGGTTGTAGACCACGTCCAGGATCACCTCGATCCCGGCCCGGTGAAACGCCTTCACCATCGACTTGAACTCGCTCACCTGCGTGCCGCGCGTGCCGCCGGCCGAGTAGCGCGCCTCGGGGGCCAGGAAGGCGATCGAGTTGTACCCCCAGTAGTTCGTGAGCCCGCGCTCGACGAGCACGCGGTCGTTGATGAACTGGTGCACCGGCATCAGCTCGACGGCCGTGACGCCGAGCGACAGCAGGTGGTCGATGATCGGGTCGCTCGCCATCCCCAGGTAGGTGCCGCGCAGCTCGGCCGGCACGCCGGGGTGCTGCATCGTCAGCCCCTTCACATGACACTCGTAGATCACCGAGCGGTTCCACGGCACCGCCGGGCGGCGGTCGTCGCCCCACGGGAAGGCGGGGTCGACGACGGCGCACTTCGGCATCCCCCCGGCGCTCGAGCGTTCGTCGAAGGACAGATCCTCGTCGGGATGGCCGACCGTGTAGCCGAAGAGCGTGTCGTCCCAGCGCGGCTGGCCGGTGACGGCCTTGGCGTACGGGTCGATCACGAGCTTGTTCGGGTTGAAGCGGTGGCCCCGTGACGGCTCGTACGGGCCGTGGACGCGGTAGCCGTAGAGCCGACCCGGGCGCACGTCTGGCATGTAGGCGTGCCAGATCAGGTCGGTGCGCTCGACGAGCTCGATCCGGTGCGCCTCCTCGTCGTCGTCGGGCGAGTCGTAGAGGCACAGCTCGACGCCGGTGGCGTGCTCCGAGAAGATGGCGAAGTTCGTGCCCTCGCCGTCCCAGGTCGCGCCGAGCGGATACGGCGCGCCGGGCCAGACGCGCAGGCTAGGCACCGGCGCCTCCGACCACGACGAGCGACTGCGGCTGGGCGGTGATCCCGCCCTCCGGCGCGGCGACGGCGCCGGGACCGCCGAACCGGGCGTCGGCGGAGTCGAGCAGGACGCGGCCGGCGCCTGCGAACGGCACCCGCAGGGTGTGGCGCTGCCTGTCGAAGTGCAGGCAGACGGCGACGCCGCCGGCGCACAGGTCGCCGCGCAGCGCCCAGACGACGGGCGGGTCGTCGGTGCGGGTGACGTCGACCGAGCGCGGGTCGAGGTCGCGCAGGGCGGGTGTGTCGCGGCGCAGGCGCAGGAGGGCACCATAGAGGTCGAGCACCCGCGCGTGGACGCCCTCGGTGCGGGTCTCCCAGCGCAGCGTGGAGCGGCGGAACGTCTCCTCGGCCTGCGGGTCGGGCGGCTCGCCGGCCCAGCGGAAGGTGCGGAACTCCTCGGCCCGCCCCCGCCGCACCGCCTCGGCGAGCTCGGCCCCCGCGTGGCTTGTGAAGTACTGGAACGGCGCATCCTCGGCGTACTCCTCGCCCATGAAGAGCAGCGGCAGCTGCGGGGCGAGCAGGATCGCGCCGGCCATCAGCTTGGCGGCCTCGAGGCCGGCCGAGTGCGCCAGCCGGTCTCCCAGCATGCGGTTGCCCACCTGGTCGTGGGTCTGGCCGAAGACGACGAAGCGGCGCCCGTCGACGCCGGCGGCGGAGGCCCCGTGGCGGCGGCCCCGGAAGCGCGAGCGCCCGCCGGTGTAGGCGAACGCCTCGCGGTAGGCGGCCGCGGCCATGCGCGTGCCGCGGCCGGCGAAGTCGGCGTAGTAACCGCCGTCCTCGCCGGTCAGGAGGGCGTGCAGGGAATGGTGCAGGTCGCCGCTCCACTGGGCGTCCATGCCCAGCCCTCCGGCCGCCCGGGGGGTGATCATCCGGGGGTCGTTCAGGTCGCTCTCGGCGATCAGGTGCAGCGGCCGCCCGGCCGCGAGCGCCGCGGCCGCCACCTCGTCGGCGAGCTCGGCCAGGAACGGCCGCGCCGACGCGTCGGCGATCTGGTCGACGGCGTCCAGCCGCAGCGCGTCGACGTGGAACTCCTCCAGCCAGCGCAGCGCGCTTCCGACCAGGAACGCGCGGACGCCGTCGCTGCCGGGGCCGTCCATGTTGATCGCGGCGCCCCACGGCGTGCGGTAGCGCTCGGTGAAGACCGGCCCGAACCGCGGCAGCACGTTGCCCTCCGGCCCGAGATGGTTGAAGACGCAGTCGAGGCACACCGCCAGCCCGGCCGCGTGGGCCGCGTTCACGAGCCGCCGCAGGCCGTCCGGGCCGCCGTAGGAGTGCTGCACGGCGTAGGGGAAGACGCCGTCGTAGCCCCAGTTGCGCTCGCCGGGGAACTGCGCGACCGGCATCAGCTCGATCGCGGTGACGCCCAGCTGCGCGAGCTCGGCCAGCCGCGGCACCGCGGCGTCGAACGTGCCGTCCGGAGTGAACGTGCCGACGTGCAGCTCGTAGAGGACGAGCTCGGGGAGCGGCACGCCGGCCCAGCCGTCGTCGGTCCACGCGAAGTCCGGGTCGACCACCTGCGACGGGCCGGCGGCGCCGTCCGGCTGGTGCGACGACGCCGGGTCGGCGAGGACGTCACCTCCGTCGAGCCGGTAGCGGTAGCGCCGGCCCGGGCCGACCCCGTCGACGACGCCTGCGAAGATCCCGTCGCCGGAGGGCGCGAGCGGCGCGGCGGCGTCCGGCCCCTCCAGCACGACGTCGACCCGCCCGGCGTTCGGCGCCCAGACGGCGAAGCTCGTGCGCGAGCCGTCGTGGCTCGGCGTCGCCCCCAGCCGGGGGCGCGCATGCATCACGGAGCCTCCTGCGGCGCCAGCAGGAGGCACGAGAGCGGCGGCAGCACGAGCGTCATGGAGTGGTCGCGTCCGTGCGCGGGCTCCGCGACGGCCTCGATGCGGCCCAGGTTGCCCGCGCCGCTGCCGCCGTAGACCTCCGCGTCGCTGTTCAGGAGCTCGCGCCACACGCCGGCACGAGGCGCGCCGATGCGGTAGTTGGGCCGCTGGATGGGCGTCAGGTTGAACACGGCCAGGACGGCGTCGCCGCCGCCGCGGGCGAGGCGCATGAACGCGAGCACGCTCGACTCGCTGTCGGACGCGTGCACCCATTCGAACCCGGCCGGGTCGCAGTCGAGCTCGTGCAGCCCCGGCCGCTCGCGGTAGACCCGGTTCAGGTCGGCCACCCACCGGCGGATGCCCTCGTGCTCCGGCCGCTCGAGCAGGTGCCAGTCGACGCTCGAGTCGTGGTCCCACTCGGTCCACTGGCCGACCTCCGCGCCCATGAAGAGCAGCTTCTTGCCGGGCACGGCGTACATGTAGCCGTAGAGCGCGCGCAGGTTGGCGCGCATCTGCCACTCGTTCCCCGGCATGCGGCCGAGCAGCGAGCGCTTCCCGTGCACCACCTCGTCGTGGGAGAGCGGCAGCAGGTAGTTCTCGGTGAAGGCGTACAGGCCCCGGAACGTGAGCTCGTGGTGGTGGTAGCGGCGGTGGACCGGGTCGTGCGCGAAGTACACGAGCGTGTCGTGCATCCAGCCCATGTCCCACTTGAAGCCGAACCCGAGCCCGCCCAGGTACGTCGGCCGCGACACCATCGGCCACGCCGTCGACTCCTCGGCATACGTCTGCACGCCGGGGTGCTCGGCGTACACGGCGGAGTTCAGGGCGCGCATGAAGTCGATCGCCTCGAGGTTCTCGCGCCCGCCGTAGCGGTTGGGGATCCACTCGCCCTCCCCGCGCGAGTAGTCGAGGTAGAGCATCGACGCCACCGCGTCCACGCGCAGGCCGTCGGCGTGGTAGGCGTCCAGCCAGTGCATCGCGCTCGAGAGCAGGAAGCTGCGGACCTCGGTGCGGCCGTAGTTGAAGATATAGCTGCCCCAGTCGGGGTGGAACCCCTGGCGGGGGTCGGCGTGCTCGTAGAGGTGGGTGCCGTCGAAGAGCGCGAGGCCGTGCGGGTCGGTGGCGAAGTGGGACGGCACCCAGTCGAGGATCACGCCGACGCCGGCCGCGTGCAGCGCGTCGACGAGCGCCATGAAGTCCTGCGGCGTGCCGTAGCGGCTGGTCGGCGCGAAGTAGCCGGTGGTCTGGTAGCCCCACGAGCCGGTGAACGGGTGCTCCATGATCGGGAGCAGCTCGACGTGCGTGAACCCGTTCTCGACGGCGTGCGCCGGCAGTCGCTCGGCCAGCTCGCGATAGGTGAGCGGCCGGTTGCCGTCCTCGACGCTGCGCCGCCACGAGCCCAGGTGGAGCTCGTAGATGGCAACTGGCGCGTCGAGGGCGCTGCGCTCGGCGCGCGTGCGCATCCACTCGCCGTCGCCCCACTCGTACTCGAGGTCCCAGACGATCGACGCGGTCTTGGGGGGCTGCTCGGCGTAGACAGCGAGCGGGTCGGCCTTCTCCAGGTCGCCGCCGTCGGCGGAGATCGCGTACTTGTAGGCCGTACCGTGTCCCACGCCGGCCACGAACCCCTCCCAGATCCCGGATCCGCCCCTCGCTGTGAGCGGGTCGGCGCCGTGCCGCCAGCCGTTCCAGTCGCCGATCACCGACACCGCCCTCGCGTTGGGCGCCCAGACGGCGAAGTGCGTGCCGGCCTTGCGCGCGGACGTTCCGGTGTGCGCGCCGAGCTTGCGTGCCAGGCGGTAATGGGTGCCCTCGTTGAAGAGGTGCAGGTCGTCGGCGCTGAAACGGCTCCGCGCCGCCCGTGGGCGGGTCTTCTGCTCGGTCATCGGTCAGCCCTCCTCGCCTCGGAGATCCTGTGGAGGCGTGCGGTCAATCCTGGCACGCGGTCGAGCTCGTCGATCCGGTACCGGGCTCGCCGGCGCCAGTTCGGGTGCTCCGTCGTCGTGCCCGGCACGTTCTGGCGCTCGTGCTCCCACCACATGTCCTCGAGCCCGACGATCACCGCCCGCGCATCCGAGCGGCCGAGCTCGACCAGGGACGCCGTGAGCGCGTCGGCGCCGTCGGCCACGTCGTGTCCGCGGCGCCGGAGCGCAGCGACGAGCGTCTCGCGGCGGGCGTCCGCTCCCGCTTCCCGCTCCCAGAATCCGGCGAATGTGGGCATGTCGTGCGTATTCATGCCCACCATCGCCTCGGAAGGCACGCGGGGGAACGGGTCGCGGCCGGAGCCGAGCTCGGCCTGGAGCGCGAACGTGCGCAGCACGCCGTGGGCGGCCATCGTTCGCCGCACCCCGCCGGGAACGGTGCCGAGATCCTCGCCGACGAGCTGCGTGCCGTGCAGGTGCGACTCGATGCACAGGACGGCGTACAGCTCCTCGGCGGGATAGCGCACGTAGACGCCCTCGGTGGCGGGCAGGCCGTGCGGCACCCAGAACATGCGGTGCAGCCCCATGACGTGGTCGACGCGCGCGGCCGCCGCATGCCGGCAGAGCGCCCGCGCACACGCCAGCGGGTACTCGTGGCCGTGCTCGCGCAGCCGCTGCGGGTGCAGCGGGGCCAGGCCCCAGTCCTGCCCGCCCTCGAAGAACCCGTCCGGAGGCGCGCCCACCGACACGCCCTCGACGAACAGCTCGCGGAAGCGCCACGTGTCGTAGCCGCCGGGGTGCACCCCGAGCGGCATGTCGAGGTACGCGCCGGCGGCGCCGCTCGCCACCGCCGCCAGCTGCTGCTCGCACAGCCACTGGACGTAGGCGTGGTAACGGGCCGCGCGCGGGTCGCCGGGAGCCTCCGGGGCGCGCCAGTCCCGCCAGCCGGCCCGCTCGCGCTCGCAGCGCGCGCGGAAGTCCGCGTAGCTGCGCAGGCCCGGGTCGGCGCGAATGCGCGCCTCGAAGGCTTCGCGCCGGGCGCCGGCGAGATCGTCCAGAAGCGCCTCGAGCACGGCCCGCTTGGACGCCATCGCGGCGCGGTAGTCGATCAGGCGCCCCTCGGGCGGGCGCACCGCCGCCAGGAGCGCCCGCGCCCGCGGCGACGTCTCCAGCTCGGGCGCCGCGGCCGGGTCGGCGTAGAGCTCGTTCCAGTGCAGCCGGCTCACGGGCAGATAGGGGCTCGGCTCGAACGGCTCGTCCAGGAACGCCGCGTGGAGCGGGGTCGAGCCGGCGAAGGCGCCGCCGAGCCCGGCCGTCCACGCCACCAGCTCGCCCAGGCGGCCGAAGTCGCCGGGGCCGAACGGGCCGGGGGCGGCGTAGAGCGGCAGGAAGACGCCCCAGCCGCGCTCCCGGCCCGGGGCGGCCCTCCGCGGCGCCTGCAGGACGACGGTCGTCCCCTCGCGGCCCGCGGCGGCGAGGTGCAGCCGGTGGCGGCCGTAGGGCAGGCGGGGCAGCTCGACGACGCCGTCGCCGCCCGCGCCGCCGAGCTCGCCGCCGTCCTCGAGTGCGAGCGCCCATTCGACCGGCCCCGGCGGCCCGGCGACGGCGATGCGTGCGCGCGAGCGCCCCCACGCGACCGCGACGGGCTCGGCCAGGCGGCCCGCCCTGGCGGCGCGTACGGCCCGCAGGGCCGCCGGGGCGCCCGCGCCCGACTCCGACACGTCGTGCCCCATCGCGCGCAGCACCGCCGCCAGCGCCGCCGCCGACGCGCGCCGGCGGCGTCCGGCCGTGTCGGTGTACGAGCGCAGCACGCCCTCGCTGGCGGCCAGCGCCTCCAGCGCGCCGCCGCCGGCCGAGGTCACGCGCCCAGCAACTCCTCGAGCCCGCGGGCCGGGATCACGACCCAGTCCGGCCGGTTGTCGAGCTCGTACCCGAGCTCGTACACGGCCTTCTCGAGCTGGTGCAGGTCGAGCAGGCGCGCGAGCTCGTCGTCGTCCTCGGGCAGGATCTGCGCAGGCGCGACCGCCGTCCGGTAGGACTGCAGGAAGGCCGCCGAGACCCACGTCCGCCAGTGCTTCGCCCACGCCTCGGGGGCGCCGCCGACGGCCTCGTCGCGGCCGCTCTCGCGGAAGAGCGCGGCGTAGGCGGCGTAGTGGAACGAGCGCAGCATGCCGGCGACGTCGTAGGCCGGCGAGCGCCTGAGGCGGCGCTGGGCGAGCGGCCGGGCGGGCTCGCCCTCGAAGTCGATGATGACCACGTCGCGGCCGGTCCAGAGCACCTGGCCCAGGTGGTAGTCGCCGTGACCGCGGATGCGGCTGCCCTGCAGGAGGCCGTCGAGCAGCGCCCGCACGCGGGCGAGGACGGGCTGGTCGCCGGGCGCGAGCCACTCGAGCTCCTCGACGCCGTCGCCGGCCCGGCGGGCGGTTGCGAGCACCTGCCGGATCAGGTTGCGCAGCGACTGGTACAGGGCCCGCTGCTGGAGCGCCGTGAACGCCTCCGGCGCGAACTCGGGATCGTCGGCGGCGGCGAGCGCGACGTGCATCTGCCCGGTGCGCTCGCCGAGCAGCCGGGCGAACTCCAGGTACGAGCCGATCGAGTCGGCCGCCTCCGCCGGGATCTCCGCGGCCGACAGGTCGACCAGGCGCGCGTCGGGCAGCTCGGGCGGGCCGGTGTCGTCGCGGGTGAGCGCGTCCTCGAGGTAGCGCGTGACCTCGTCCATCGTGTAGTCCCACGCGTCGCCCTCGTTGGTCACGAAGCCCTGCAGGAGGCCGATGGTGACGGGGTGGCGGCGGCGGCGGTGGTACTCGATCGTGCCGGCCGCCGGGGACACGTGCTCGAAGCCGCCCCGCGTCAGGATGCCCGTGACCTCGGCCTCGGGGTTGGGGCCCGGCTCCACCCGGCGGAAGAGCTTGAGCACGGCCTGCTGGCCGAAGACGATCGAGCTGTTCGACTGCTCCGCGCCGAGCGGGGCCGGCTCGAGGTCGTCGCCGTCGCCCAGGATCCGGCGCAGCTCGCGGGAGCGGGTGGTGGCGAGCGACCCCGCCAGGCCCCCGACCCGGCGGCCGCGGCGCAGCATCTGCAGGAGCGCGGTCGCGAGCTGGGGGTCGTCGGCGCCGTCGAGCAGCGCCAGCCGCCCCTCCTGCGTCTCGAGCATCGCGATGGTCGTCGCCGGCGGGCGGGCGGCGTCGGCCGGGGGCCGGGCGACGAGCGGCACGACGTAGGTGTCGGGCTCGCCCTCGCGGTACTCGACCCGGAAGAGGCACAGGTAGCCGGCCTCGCGCCGGCGCGGCCCGGGGATGCGCACCGCGTCGTCGAGCACCACCCGCCGGATGCCGCGCGACTTGCCCGCGAACCAGCGCCGTGAGGGCAGGAACCGGGCGACGGCGTCGTCGAGCTGGCGGCGTGCGCTGCGCTCGAGCACCGCGGGCCAGCGGCCGGGCACGCGGATCTCGGGGCACGGCCCGGCCGTCAGCATCCCCGTCTCGTTCGGGGCCGGGTGCAGGACGAAGAGGTAGAAGTCGTGCGGGCCGAGCGCCAGCGGGTAGGGCCGTTCGCCGATCGCGGGGAACTGGCTGTGGCCGACGAGCTCCTCCGGCGTGAGGCCTTCGAAGCGGCGCAGGTCGAGCTCGACGTACTGGGCCCGCCGCGACAGGTTGCACACCACGAGGATCCGCTCCTCGCCGTACTCGCGCAGGTACGCGAGCACCTTGCGGTTCTCGGGCAGCAGGAACTCCAGCGTTCCCCGCCCGAACGCCTGGTAGCGCTTCCGCAGCGCCAGCAGGCGCTTCATCCACCAGAGCAGCGAGTTCGCGTTCGCCTGCTGCGACTCGACGTTGACGGCGCCGTACTCGGGGTCGGAGACGACGGGCAGGTAGAGCTGCTGCGGGTTCGCGCGCGAGAAGCCGCCGTTGCGGTCGAGGCTCCACTGCATCGGCGTGCGCACGCCGTTTCGGTCGCCCAGGTAGATGTTGTCGCCCATGCCCAGCTCGTCGCCGTAGTAGATGACCGGCGTCCCCGGAAGGGAGAGCAGGAGCGCGTTCACCAGCTCGATCACGCGGCGGTCGTTGCCGAGCAGGGGCGCGAGCCGACGGCGGATGCCCAGGTTGATGCGCGCCTGGGGGTCGTCCGCGTAGGCGCGGTACATGTAGTCGCGCTCCTCGTCGGTGACCATCTCGAGGGTGAGCTCGTCGTGGTTGCGCAGGAAGATCGCCCACTGGCAGCCGTCCGGGATCGCCGGCGTCTGGGCGAGGATGTCGACCAGCGGGTAGCGGTCCTCCATCCGCACGGCCATGAACATCCGCGGCATGAGCGGGAAGTGGTAGGCCATGTTGCACTCGTCCCCGTCACCGAAGTAGGCGACCGCATCCTCCGGCCACTGGTTGGCCTCGGCCAGCAGCATCCGGTCGGGGAAGCGCTCGTCGATGTGGCTGCGCAGGGAGCGCAGGGCGGCATGCGTCTCCGGCAGGTTCTCGCAGTTCGTGCCCTCGCGCTCGAACAGGTAGGGCACGGCGTCGAGCCGCAGCCCGTCCACGCCCATCTGCAGCCAGAAGTCGACCACCCCGAACATCGCCCGCCGCACCTCGGGGTTGTCCCAGTTCAGGTCGGGCTGGTGGGAGTAGAAGCGGTGCCAGTAGTAGGCGCCGGCGACCGGATCCCACGTCCAGTTGGACGTCTCGAAGTCCTGGAAGATGATGCGCACGCCGCGGTAGCGGTCGGGGCTGTCCGACCACACGTAGAAGTTGCGGGCGCGGCTCCCCGGCGCGGCCCGGCGCGCGCGCTGGAACCACGCGTGCATGTCGGACGTGTGGTTGAGCACGAGCTCGGTGATGACGCGCAGGCCGCGCGCGTGGGCCGCGCGCAGGAACGTGCGGAAGTCGCGCATCGTGCCGTAGTCGGGATGCACCTCGCGGTAGGAGGCGATGTCGTAGCCGTCGTCGCGCAGCGGCGAGGGGTAGAACGGCAGCAGCCAGATCGCCGTCGCGCCCAGGTCCTCGAGGTAGTCGAGCCGCTCGGTCAGCCCGCGGAAGTCGCCGATCCCGTCGCCGTCGGAGTCGGCGAAGGCGCGCACGTGCAGCTCGTAGATGATCGCGTCCTCGTACCAGCGCCCCGCGGTGCCGGCGGCCGTGGGGGCGACGAGCGTTCCGGGCTGGAGGACGGCCATCGTCACGCGTAGTACTCGAAGTCGTGCTCGGTGCGCAACCGCCGCCGGACGTGGAAGACGTGCGCGGGCCGGCGGTGGGGGTCGAGCTCGACGTAGTTGCGTCCTCCCTGCCACGTGTAGGCCTCGCCGTCGAGCAGGTCGAACACCTGGTAGGGGCCGTCGGCGTCGATGCCGAGGCGGTCGAGCGGCAGCTCGAGCCAGCCGGACTGCGAGTAGTTGGGGTCGAGGTTCACGATGCAGAGGATCACGTCGGCCCGGTCTTCCGAGTGCTTCGTGTAGGCGATCAGCATGTCGTTCCCGGTCTCCCGGAACTCCAGGCGGTCGTTGGTCTGCAGGGCGGGGTGCGCCCTGCGGGCGGCGTTCAGCGCGGTCAGAAGCGGCGCGAGCGAGTCCCGGCGGTCCGTGTCCCAGCGGCGCAGCTGGTACTTCTCCGAGTCGAGGTACTCCTCGCTGCCGGGGCGCAGGCCGCGCCGCTCGACCAGCTCGAAGGCGGGGCCGTACACGCCGTAGCTCGGCGAGAGCGTCGCGGCCAGCACGACCCGGGCGGTGAACGTCGGCCGTCCGCCCGTCTGCATGGGCTCCGTCAGGATGTCCGGCGTGTTCGGCCAGAAGTTCGGCCGGAAGTAGTCGCGCAGGTCGGTCCCGGTCAGGTCGCGCAGGTACTCCTCGAGCTCGTGCTTGCCGTTGCGCCACGCGAAGTACGTGTAGGACTGGGTGAACCCGGCCTTGGCGAGCCGCTCCATCACGCGCGGCCGCGTGAACGCCTCGGCCAGGAAGATCGTCTCGGGGTGCTCGCGGGTGACCTCGGCGATCAGCCACTGCCAGAACGCGAACGGCTTCGTGTGCGGGTTGTCGACGCGGAACACCGTGACGCCCTGCGCGATCCAGAAGCGGACGACGTCGTGGAGCGCCTGCCAGAGGCCGGCCCAGTCGTCGCTCTCGAAGTCGAGCGGATAGATGTCCTCGTAGCGCTTGGGCGGGTTCTCCGCGTACCGGATCGAGCCGTCGGGCCGGTGCCGGAACCACTCCGGGTGCTCGGTCACCCAGGGGTGGTCGGGCGAGCACTGGAAGGCGAGGTCGAGCGCGAGCGCGACGCCCTGCCGCGCGCACCGGGCGGCCAGCCGGCGCACGTCGGCGACCGTGCCCAGCTCGGCGTGGACGGCGGTGTGGCCGCCGCCGGCGGCGCCGATCGCCCACGGGCTGCCGACGTCTCCCGGCGCGGATGTCGGCGAGTTGTTCGGGCCCTTGCGGTGCGTCTCCCCGATCGGGTGGACGGGCGGCAGGTAGAGGACGTCGAAGCCCATCTCCGCCACCCGGTCGAGCGCGGCGGCGACGTCGGCGAGCGTCCCGTGGCGGTCGCCGCCGAGCGAGCGGGGGAAGAGCTCGTACCAGGCCGAGAACCGGGCCAGCGGGCGGTCGGCCCAGACGGGGACGACGATGTCGGCGTCGGTGCAGTGCGGGCGGGGGTCGTGCGCCCGCATGAGCTCGGCCAGCTCGGGATCGAGGGCCGCCGCGGCGGCCGCCTCCGCGTCGGCGCCGTCCAGCCGCTCGCGCCACCCGGCCAGCCCGTCCGCCGCCGGCGCCGGCGCGTCCGCCGCCGCCGCGCCGATCAGGTCCGCGCCGGCGGCGAGCTCGACGCGCACGTCCTGGCCGGCGTCGACCCGGCGCGCGAGCTGGTCGCGCCAGGTGGCGAAGCGGTCGATCCAGGCGCGGACGGTGAAGGCGTGGCGGCCGAGCTCGTCCACCGGGACCTCGGCGGCGAAGCGGTCGTTCCCGAGCGGCCGCATGCGCACCTCGCGCCAGCGGCGCTCGCCCTCACGGCGGTGGCGCACGACGGCCGCGACGGCGTCGTGCCCGTCGGCGAACACGTCCGCCGTCACGTGCACACGGTCGCCGGCGACACGCTTCACGCAGAAGCGGCCGCCGTCCACGCACGGACGGATGCTCTCGATGACGACGCGCCGCCGGCCGTCGCCGGCGGCAGCCGCGCTGCCCTGGGATTGGCCGGCCGCCCTCGCCATGGGGCCATGGACGCTAGACGATAACCGCCGCCGCATGCGTCCCTTGACGGCGGCGCCCGGGGCCCCGGCATGCGGGGCCCCGGGCCGTCTCCCCCTCCGGGGGGCCTGGTTCAGCGGTGGTGGTGCGACACCTCGCCGGTGACCGGGTTCAGGATCAGCGGCTGCGTGTGCGGGCGTCCGCCGAAGTTGAACATGCCGTCCAGCGACCCGGCGCGTGCGTCGAACGACTGGTTGCCGATGCGGCCCAGGTTCCAGTTGTCCTCCAGGAAGCGCAGGATCGAGGTCTGGTCGGTGAGCCGGTTGTCGACCGCGTTCACCCGCGCCCACGGCGACACGACCAGCAGCGGCAGGCGTGGGCCGTAGCCGCACCGGTCCTGGTAGGAGCCTGCGGCGGCGGTGCCGCAGCGGCCGGGGCCGGTGAGGGCGTCGGCGGTGAGATCGTTCGACTGGTTCACGATCGGGCCGAGCACGTGGTCGTACCAGCCGTCCGAGTCGTCCCACGCGATGACGACGGCCGTCGAGCGCCAGGTCGGCAGCCGCTCGAGCCGGTTGATCGTCCGCACGATGAAGTGCTGCTCGTCGAGCGGGTCGGAGTAGTCGGCGTGGCCGTCCTGGTACTTGGCCGCCTTCAGGAAGCTGACGGCCGGCATGTTGCCGTGGTCGGAGGCCTTCCAGAAGTCGCTCACGTCGTACTGGTGGTTGGCCTGGTCGGTGCGGCCGATCATGGCGGTCGACGATGGCGGCAGATGGTGCGGGTTCGCCGTCGACGCGTAGTACTGGAACGGCTCGTGGTGGGGGCTGTAGTCCGTCACGGTGACGCCGCCGACGTTGACGTGCGACGAGCCGCACACCGCCTTCCCGCCCGAGCGGGACGTCGGCCTGAAGCCACCCTCGAACCAGCCCCAGGTGACGTGGCGGGCGTTCAGCAGGTCGCCGACGTTCTTGCCCGTCATGGCCACGGTCGGCGTGCTCGAGCAGTCGTCGTACGTCGGATCGGCGTCGTTGACGAACGTGCCGTTGCTGGTGACGCCGCTCAGGTTCGCCGGCGAGGCGCCGTGGGTGTTGCCCGAGACCAGGTTGAGCGCGCCCGGCGTCGACGGCCCGAACGTGGTGCCGAAGGAGTTGTCGTTCAGCGAGAAGTGCTGGACGTAGTTCCAGAGCGCCGTGACCGTGTTGCCGTCGTAGTAGCCCATCACGTCGGTCGTGCGGCAGGGGCGGGTGGAGCCTCCCGGCGCCGGCGAGTACGCGGCGCCCGTGAACTGGACGAACTTGTCCATCAGGCCGGCGTCCGCCGCCTGCTGCTCCGGGGTGTAATCGTGGTTCTGGTCGCAGGTGATCGGCTCCGTGCGGTCGAACCGGAACGGGTTCGCCGAGTTCAGGTTGCCGGTCAGGAGCCCCTCGCCGAGCCCGTTCACGCTGGGCGTGCCCGGCGCGGCGTGGAACTGCGGCTCGCCCTTCGGGTTCGTCGCGTAGGGGTACGTGCCGAAGTAGTGGTCGAACGAGACGTTCTCGTCGAAGATCACGACCAGGTGTTTGATGGGTGTGGCGCCTGCGTCGCGCGCCGCGTGCCCGCTCTGTGCGGACGCCGACACGGGAGCCGCCATGACCACGATGGCCGCGGCGCATCCCAGGAGCAGCTTTCGAGCGCTCACCTTGCCTCCTTGTCCGGGGGAGAGTTGTTGCGGCGCGCTCCGGGGGAAGCGCGCCGCTCCGGTACGGCGAGGCCAGTTTCGTCGGCGGTCCGACCCGGATGGGTTACCGCGCGGACAACGGTTCGTAAATCTGTGGTGAACGGCGTGCTACCGTGACCGGCCGATGCGGCTGTGTCTGATGATCGAGGGCCAGGAGGACGTCTCCTGGGATCAGTGGACGGCGCTCGCCGACTGCTGCGAGCGGACCGGTCTCGAGGGCCTGTTCCGCTCGGACCACTACATGGGCCTCGGCGACGCCCCGGGCGGCTCGCTCGACGCGTGGGCGACGCTGGCCGGTCTGGCGGCGCGCACGTCCCGGATCCGGCTGGGGACGATGGTCTCGCCGGCGACGTTCCGCCACCCGTCGGTGCTGGCCCGGGAGGCGACGACCGTCGACCACATCTCGGGCGGACGGGCCGAGCTCGGCCTTGGGGCCGGGTGGCACGCCCGCGAACACGCGGCGTTCGGGTTCCCGTTCGGCTCGCTCGGCGAGCGCATGCAGGTGTTCGAGGAGCAGGCCGAGGTCATCGTCGGACAGTGGACGGCGGCACCGTTCTCCTACACCGGCCGCCACTACCGGCTGGAGGAGTGCGACGCGCTGCCCCGGCCCGTGCAGCGTCCGCACCCGCCGCTGATCGTCGGCGGTTCCGGCAGGCCGCGCACGGTCGAGGTGGCCGCGCGCCTCGCCCAGGAGTACAACGTCGTCGCGGTCACCGCCGCGGACTGCCGGGCGCTGCGTGCCCGGATGGACGCCGCCTGCGAGCGCCACGACCGCGACCCGGCGACCCTGGTGCTGTCGATGATGACGACGGTTGTCGTCGGCCGGAACGAGGCCGATGCCCTGGGCCGGGTGCAGCGCATGGTCGACCGCGGCATCGAGGCCGGCGACGCCGCGGCGCTGTTGCGCGACAACCGCGAGACGTGGGTGTGCGGCAGCGTGGAGCAGGCGGCGGAGCAGCTGACCGCGCTGCGCGCGGCCGGGGTCGAGCGGATCATGCTCCAGCACCTGCTCCACGACGACCTCGACGCGGTCGAGCTGATGGGCACCGAGCTCGCCGCGGCTGTCAGCTGAACCGGGCGCGCAGCCGCGGCAGCACGTCGGCGGCGAAGCGGCGGATGAAGCCCGCCTGGTCGGCTCCCGGCCCGTGCACGACGAGGTGGCGGAACCCCGCCTCGACGTAGGGCGCGGCCCGCTCGCACACCTCGTCCGGGTCGGCGGTGCAGATGAAGCGGCTCTCCGGCCGCACGTGCTCCTCGTCGGCGAGCCGCTCCAGCTCGAGCGGGTCGTCCACCCCCTGCTTCGCGTCGGCGGGGAGCGCCAGCGGCGCCCAGTAGCGGCAGTCCGCGATCGCCGTCTCGACGTCGGCCGCATAGGAGACCTTCAGCTCGAGCATGCGCTCGTAGCCGCCCGCGTCGCGCCCCGAGCCGGCGACGCCCTCCGCGACGGCGGGCAGAAGCGTCTCCGTGTAGAGCTCCGGCGGCTTGCCGCTCGTCGTGATGAAGCCGTCGCCGATGCGGCCGGCGAAGCGCGCCGCCCGCGGCCCGGCGGCGGCGACCAGGATGGGGATCGGCCGGGCGGGCCGGTCGTACACCGTCGCCCGTGCCGTGCGGTACCAGCGGCCCTCGAACGTCACCCGCTCGTCCGTCCACAGCCGCCGCATCAGCTCGACGGCCTCCTCCAGCCGCCCGAGCCGCTCCGAGAAGCCGGGCCACGCGAGCGCCGTCGCCGGCACCTCGTTCACGGACTCGCCCGTTCCCACGCCCATGAAGAGCCGTCCCGGCGCCAGGTTCTCGATCGTGGCAAACGCCTGCGCGAGCACCGAGGGGTGGAACCGCAGGGTGGGTGTGGACACGCTCGTGCCCAGCCGCGCCCGGCTCGTCGTCGCGGCCAGCGCCCCCAGCCACGGCAGCGCCGCGGGCGCGTGGCCGCCCGTGTGCCGGAACGGCTGGAAGTGGTCGGAGACGGCGATCGAGTCGAATCCCGCCTCCTCGGCCAGCCGGGCGTACGCGAGCAGGTCGGATGCATTGAACTGCTCCGCCGACGCCTTGTAGCCCACCGCGAGCACGACCCGGACTCTAGGCTCGCGGAGTCGCGCGGCGCGCCGGGTCGGGTATGGTCTTCGCGACGGAACGAGGGGGCAGGGAGGTAACGGTATGAGGCACGGACTGGGCAAGACCCTCGCGGTCGCGCTGGCCGCGGGGCTGGTGATCGCGGCGCCGGCGTCGGCGGCGACGCTCGCCGACTGGGAGATGAACGAGGCGCCCGGGGCGCACACGATGGCCGACTCGAGCGGCCACGTGAACGGCACGATCGGCGCGGCGGTCAAGACCGGCGTGAAGGTGCAGGGGGCGACGGCCTACCGCTGGGTCTTCGCCAGCCCGACGGCGCCGCCGCCGAAGCCGGAGCGGCTCGTGCAGGCATCGAGCTCGACGCTCAACCCGGGCAGCGGCACCTACTCGGTGACGCTGCGCTACCGCACGACCAAGCACTTCGGCAACATCGTGCAGAAGGGCCAGGCGGGGGCGAAGGGCGGCTACTTCAAGCTGGAGAACCCGCACGGCCGGCTGAAGTGCACGTTCCGGGGCGTGAGCTCGTCCGGCTCGCTGCAGCGCAAGGCGGTGGAGTCGGGCGTGATCTCGAACGGCGCGTGGCACACCGTCGTCTGCACGCGCGCCGCGAAGGGGCTCACGCTGACGGTCGACGGCAAGGTGGTCGACACGGCTAAGGGCAGCACGGGCACCATCTCGAACACGCGGCCGGTGACGATCGGCGGCAAGCTCAACTGCAACCAGGTGAAGACGACCTGCGACTACTTCACCGGCGACATCGACTACATCAAGATCGCGAACTGACCGGCCCTACCATGCGGGCGTGGACACCGACGTCCTGATCCCGCTGAAACGGCTCGACGCCGCCAAGTCGCGCCTGCGTCCGGCCCTCTCGGGGGCCGAGCGCAGGCGCCTGATGGCCGCGATGGTCGGCACCGTCGCGCGCGCGGCGCTCGCGGCCGACGTCGGCCGGGTCGCGCTCGCGAGCTCCGATCCTGACGCGCCCGCGCTGGCCGCCGGCCTGGGTATCGGCTGCGTCTCCGACGGAGGGCTGGCCTGGAACGCCGGGCTCGTGCACGCGCGCCTCGGCCTCGAGGCGCCGGCGCCGGCGGTGCTCTACCTGGCCGGCGACCTGCCGCTGGTCGAGCCCGACGACGTGGTCGCCCTGGCCGCGGCCGGCGGCGAGGCGACGGTCGTCGTCGGCCGCGCCCACGACGGCGGCACCAACGCGCTGTGGGTCGCGCCGGCGGCGGCGCTGCCCCCGGCGTTCGGCACCCGCGGCAGCGCCGGCGTGCACGCCGCGCGGGCGGTCGCGGCGGGCCTGACCCCGGTGATCGTCGACCGCCCCGGGCTGGCGCACGACGTCGACACCGCCGCCGACCTCGCCC
The DNA here is from genome assembly GCA_963843705.1 of uncultured Actinomycetes bacterium. Classification (GTDB taxonomy): domain Bacteria; phylum Actinomycetota; class Thermoleophilia; order Gaiellales; family JAICJC01; genus JAICJC01. The sequence goes on along the minus strand of CAWJLQ010000005.1, from coordinate 306,803 downwards.
GCGCCCGCCGCATGCTGGCCGCCTGCCCCACGGCGTAGCCGCGGCCTGGGGCCTGGCCCCGGCGCACCCACCTGTCACGGCGCGGCCGTCTGCGATGGGGCCTGGCCCCGCACGCGGGGCCAGGCCCCGGTTCTCGGCCTACCGGAAGAGATCATCCGTCTCGTCGCGCACGAGGTCGCGGGCCGTGCCCTCGCCGGCGGCGCCGGCGCCGCGCACGAGCGCGGCCGGCACGCGCGCGAGCTTGCCGAGCACGAGGTCGGCCGCGGCCGCCAGCTCGTCGGCCACGGCGACCGCCGTCGTCCGCAGCTCGTAGCCGGCCGGGTCGTGCTCGCCGGCGTAGCTGCGGATCGCCTCGACGCCGCTCGCCCCGATGGCCGTGCCGACGATGCCGCGGCGCAGCGCCCGCCCCATCGTGTCCGCCACGACGACGCCCAGCCGCGCGCCCGTCTGCCGCTCGAGCTGCGCCCGCAGTCGCGCCGCCGACCCGTCGGGGTCGAGCGGCAGCAGCACCACCCAGTCCGGCTCGGGTCCGTTCGAGCGGTCGATGCCGGCGCTCGCGCACACGAACCCGTGATGCGTCTCGGCGATCAGGAGGCCGCGGCGGCGGCGGACGATCCGGCGGCTCTCGCGCAGCACCAGCTCGGCCATGCGCGGGTCTCCTCCCTGCGCCGAGAGCTCGAGCGCCCGTGCCGACGGGACGACGGTGCGCAGATCGAGCACGCGCCCCTCGCTCTTCGAGATCGCCTTGTGCGCGACCACGACGACGTCGCCGTCGGCGAGCGGCGGCGCGGCGGCGAGCACGAGCGCCGCCAGGTCGGCGCCGGTACGGATCTCGCCGTCGATCGGGAGCGGGACGACCTCGATCGCGCCGGTCACGGCGCGAGCCCGGCGGCGAGCGTCTGCGCCGCCAGGGCGCGGCTGGTCTCGACGTTGCGCATCACCGTCGCCGTCACCCGGGCGCGCAGGCCGAGCCGCTCGACCCGCTCGGCCGCCGGGGCGTCCTGCTCGTCGATGACGAGCGTCCGCGCGAGCGAGCGGTACACCTCGGCGACGCCCACGACCGACGTCTCGTGGCCGAGCGACTCGAGCATCGCCGCCGCCGGGCCGCGGAGCGCCTTTCCGGCGACGATCGGGCTGACCGCCACGACCCGCCGGCGGCGGGCGGCGACCGCCGAGCGGATGCCGGGCACAGCCAGGATGGGGTCGATCGAGATGAACGGGTTCGACGGCGCGATCACGACGACGTCCGCGGCCGCGATCGCATCGAGCACCCCGGGCGCCGGGCGCGCCGCCTCGGCGCCGTCGAACCGGATCCCGCGCACCGGGTCGGCGTGTCCGCGGCGGACGTAGTAGGTCTGGAAGTCGACCTCGCCCGTGGGGATCGTCACCATCGTCCGCAGCCGGTCGTCGGTGGCCGGGAGCAGCCTCGCCTCGAGGCCCATCGCCGCCGCCAGCCGGGCCGTCGCCGCGCTCAGCGGCATCCCGGCGCGCAGCATCTCCGTGCGGGCCATGTGCAGCCCCAGGTCGAGGTCGCCGAGCCAGAACCACGCCTCGGCGCCCAGCGCCCGCGCCTGCTCGAGCGCCCGCGGCGTGTCGCCGCGCACACCCCAGCCCTTCTCGGTGTCGATCCGGCCGGTGAGCGTGTAGAGCACGGTGTCCAGGTCGGGAGAGACGTGCAGCCCGTAGGGCTCGAGGTCGTCGCCGACGTTGCCGACGATCGTCACCGCCTGCGGTGGGCACACGTCGAGCAGCCCCTGCAGGAAGCGCGCCCCGCCGACCCCGCCGGCGAGCACCGTGACGCGGCGATTGGCCATGGGTGCGTATCATGGCCGCTCCGAGGGGTCAGCTGCGACGCATGGGGGTACCTGAGAGGCCGTGAACCGGCGGCGGATGATCTTCACGGCGCCACTCGCGAGCGTGGCGCTGGTCGCGCTCGGCGCCGCGCTCTGGGGCACCGACGGTGCGTTCCGGCAGCCGCTCGTGTCGCCCGTCGCGCGCTGGTCGCCGTACACGATCGTGCTCTACGAGCACGTCATCCTGACGGCCCTGGTCGCGCCCTTCCTGATCCGCGGCCGGCGCAGCCTGCGCCGGCTCGACGCCGGCGGATGGCTGGCCGCGGTCGGCGTCGCGTGGGGCGGGTCGGCGCTGGCCACCCTGGCGTTCACGACCGCCTTCGAGTACGGCAACCCGGACGTCGTCGTCCTGCTGCAGAAGACCCAGCCGCTGTGGGCGATCGCGGCCGCCGCCGCCGTGATGCGCGAGCGGCCGCTGCGCGTGCTCGTGTGGTTCCTCGTCCCGGCCCTGCTCGGCACCTACCTGCTGTCGTTCGGCGGCATGACGCCGGCCGACGCCTTCACCGGCGCGCAGGGCAAGGCGGCGCTGCTCGCCCTGATCGCGGCGGGGCTGTGGGGCGCGGCGACGGCCTTCGGCCGGCGCACGCTGGTCGTGCTCGACCCCGGGATGGTGACCGCCGTGCGCTTCACCCTGGCCCTGCCGCTGCTGGCGGCGATCGCGCTCTGGGAGGGTGTCGTCTCGCCGCCCGCCGCCGCGCACGCGTCCGACTGGACGCGGCTGGTCGGTCTCGCCCTCGTGCCCGGCCTGATCGCGCTCGTGCTCTACTACCGCGGCCTCGTCCACGTGCCGGCGTCGGTGGCGACCTTCGCCGAGCTCGCGTTCCCCGCGACCGCGCTGGTCGTGAACTACTTCGCGCTCGACGCCTCGGTGAGCGCCACCCAGCTGGTCGGGTTCGGGATCCTGTGGGCGACGATCGCCCTGCTGCACCGGCTGCCCGTCGCGCTCCCGGCTACCGGCGAGAATCTCGCCATTCGACCAGCTTCGGCAGCAGGCTGAGGTCCCACTCCGGGCCGCTCGCGGCCATGGTCAGGTGGGTGACGCCGACGGCGAGGTAGCGGTCGAGGTCGGCCGGGGAGCTCGTGCGGATGCTGCCCGCCGAGCGCTCGATCGCGGCCGGGTCGCGGCCGACGCGCTCGCACCACTCGTCCAGGACGGCGGACTTGTGCGCCATCCGCTCCGGATCGCCGAACGCATGCCAGATGTCCGCGTGCTGGGCGACGATGCGCAGCGTGACGCGCTCGCCGCCGCCGCCGATCATGATCGGCATCGGGTTGCGGACGGGCGGCGGCGTGAGCTTGGCCATGCGCTCGTGGATGCGCGGCATCGCGGCGTCGAGGTCGCGCAGGCGCGAGGCCGCCGTCCCGAACTCGTAGCCGTACTCGTCGTAGTCGCGCTGGAACCAGCCCGACCCGAGGCCGAGGATCAGGCGCCCGCCGGAGATGTGGTCGACGGTGCGGGCCATGTCGGTCAGAAGCTCGGGGTTGCGGTAGCTCAAGCAGCTGACGAGCGCCCCGATCTCGACCCGCTCCGTCGCCTCCGCCATCGCGCCGAGCCAGGTCCAGCACTCGAAGTGGTTGCCGTCCGGGTCGCCCGTGAGCGGGTGGAAGTGATCCCAGGTGAACACGGTGTCGGCGCCCAGCTCCTCGGCCCGCAGCCACGCGTCGCGCATCCGTGCGGCCGTGCCGTGCTGTGGCTGCACCTGCACGCCGATCCGGATCCTGCGACCGTCCGTCACTCGGGCGAAGACTAGATGGGGTGATTCCGAATTCGACGCGCGCCTGGACGCACGCACGGTTCGCCGCAGTGCATCCTGCGGTGGCGCTGCGCCTCGGGCGTCTGCGTGATCGAAAGACGCTCTCGGATCGCGGTCAAGGGCGGTCGCCCTTGACCGCTTGAACCGTCGCATCGCGCTTCGGGGTCTGCGTCATCGAGAGACCCTCTCAGACCAGCGGTCGAGGGCATCCACCCTTGACCGCTTCTCGGTCGCATCCATACAGCACCGGTATGAACTCCCTTCAGTCCTTGCGCTGCTCGGTTCGCAACCGCCGGCGTCAGCCGGAGGCCGTCGAGCGCCCATATTCGACGTCGAGCGGATGGGGCGGGAACGGCACGACGCGCGTCCGGCCGGTGAGGCGCCATCCGCGGTGCTCGTAGAAGGCGCGCGCACGGCGGTTCTCCGCCAGCGTCCACAGGCGCGCCTCCCCGACGTCGGCCCCGTGCAGCCGGTCCAGGGCATGGTCGTGCAGCCCGCTTCCGATGCCCCGGCTCCAGGAACCCGGCAGCACGTACAGGGTCTCGAGGACGCCGGCGCGCATCGAGACGACGCCGACGGCCTCGCGGCCCTCGAACGCGAGGTACGTCTCCGCGTCCGGGTCGGAGAGTGCGGAGACCCAGTCCGCCCGGATCGCGTCGTCGGGGAAGGCGTACCGGTCGGGCGGGAAGACGTCCCGGAAGCCCGCGACGGCGGCGGCGCGCGCGATCCCGAAGCACAGCTCGGCGTCCCGCGCGGTCGCACGCACGATCCTCACGACCGGGGACCGTACCGCGATGGAGCCGCGTACCCCGTCCGGGGGGTGAGACGGCGCGCAATTCTGGCGATGCATCCGTACGTGGTTTCCCGCGCCGCGTTTCCGCTCCCTCCCTCAAGAAGCCGTGCTCTGCGCCGATTGCCCGCATGATGAATCCTGACCGTCGCCCCATGCCCGGGCGGAGGCGTTCCAGCGACGAGGTCAAGTGGATCGACCGGTGGCTGGCGGCGTGCGCCGACCTGGACGAGCTGAAGCGCTCGAACCCGATGACCGATGCCGTGATCGAGGAGATCGACGGACGCCGGATCCGGGTCGGGTCGCAGTGGCTGTGCGACTTCGCGTCGTGCAACTACCTCGGGTTCGACCTCGACCGCGAGATCATGGACGCGATCCCCGGCTACGTGGAGCGCTGGGGGACGCATCCGAGCTGGTCGCGGCTGCTCGGCAGCCCGGTCCTGTTCGGGCAGATCGAGGAGCGCCTGGCCGAGCTGCTGGGGTGCGAGGACACGCTCGTGCTGCCCACGATCACCCACATCCACATGTCGGTGATCCCGGTCTTGGCGGCGGGCGGCACCGTGTTCATGGACAGCCGGGCGCACAAGACCATCTACGACGGCTGCCAGTTCGCCGCCGCCCGCGGCGCGACGCTCAAGCGGTTCCGGTTCGAGGACCCGGACGATCTCGAGCGGCTGCTGGTCGAGGACCGCTCCGACCGGCGGCTGGTGTGCATGGACGGCGTGAACAGCATCACCGGCAACGCGCCCGACCTGGCCGCGTTCGCGCGCGTGACCCGCCGTCACGGCGCGCTGCTCTACGTCGATGACGCCCACGGCTTCGGCGTCATCGGCGAGCGCTCGCCGGACGAGCTCTCGCCGTACGGCCGCCGCGGCTCGAGCATCGTCCGCCACCTGGACGAGACGTACGAGGGCATCGTGCTCGTCGGCGGCTTCTCGAAGGCCTACTCGTCGCTGGCGGCGTTCATCGCGTGCCCGACGCCGCTCAAGGAGCTCCTGAAGACCGCGGCCCCGCCGTACCTGTACTCGGGCCCGCCGCCGGTGGCGTCGCTCGCGACCACGCTGGCCGGGTTCGACGTGAACGACCGCCGCGGCGACGAGCTGCGCCAGGCGCTCTACCGCCGCACCATCACGGTGCTCGACACGCTGCACCGCCTCGGGGTGCGCACGCTCAACCACTCCGGCTTCCCGATCATCGAGGTGCCGCTGTCCGATCACCGCGACATCGGCGCCGTCGGCCGCTTCCTGTTCGATCACGGCGTCTACGTCACGCTCGCCGCGTATCCGCTCGTGCCCAAGGACGAGGTCGGGTTCCGCATCCAGGTGACGGCGGCCAACGGCGACGACGAGGTCGAGCAGCTCTGCGACGTGCTCGGCCTCCTGTCGCAGCGCTTCGCGCTCCAGCGCGAGGACGGTCTGCGGGAGGCCGCATGACCCCGTTCCCGCGCCGGGTCAAGAGCGCGGTCTGGCCGCTCTCGCCGCAGACCGTGTGGCTGTGGTACCTGTTGGGCGGGGCGGCGCTGACGTACGTCTACGCGCTCATGCCCTCGTCGTTCTCGGCCAAGGGGCCGCTGATCAACGCGCTCGGGCTGTCGTCGTCGATCGCGATCCTGGCCGGCATCCGCATGCACCGCCCGAAGGCGGTGGCGGCGTGGAGCCTCTTCATCGTCGGCCAGTTCCTGTTCTTCGCCGGCGACCTCTACACCTACAGCTATCCGCTGCTCTTCCACGTCGACGTTCCGTTCCCGTCGTTCGGCGATGCCCTCTACCTGGCCGTGTACCCGGCGCTGATGGCGGGCCTGTTCCTGCTGATCCGCAGCCGCAACGTGCGCAGGGATCGGGCCGCGCTGATCGACTCGACCCTGCTGACCTTCGGCGTGGGGCTGCTGTCCTGGGTGTTCCTGATCGCGCCGAACGTGCACCTGACGGGCCTCGACCTGCTGGCGAAGTCGGTGTCGACCGCCTACCCGGTCGGGGACGTGCTCCTGCTCGCGGCGGCGATCCGGCTGGCCGTCGACCGCGGTGCGCGCAAGCCGGCGTTCTACCTCCTCGTCGGCAGCATCGTCTGCCTGCTGACGACGGACTCGGTGTACAACAAGATGCTCCTGATCGACACCTACGACCACCAGGTCATGCTGGACGTGGGCTGGATCTTCTACTACCTGCTGTGGGGCGCAGCCGCCCTGCATCCGTCGATGCGTACGCTCGAGCAGCCCGCCGAGGGCCGCACGCGGCTGACCCCGATGCGGCTTCTGTTCCTGTCGGTCGCCTGTCTGATCGCCCCGGGCATCCGGCTCTATCAGGAGTGGGGCAACACCGACGTGGCGGTGGTGATCATCTCCTCGATGGTCATGTTCCTGCTGGTGCTCGCGCGCACGTCCGGGCTCGTGCGCAAGGAGGAGCGCTCGGTCGCGCGCGAGCGCGCCCTGCGGCTGGCCTGCGTCGCGCTCGTCGGGGCCGCCCGGATCGACGAGATCGAGGCCGCCGCCACGGCCGCCGTCCGCAGCCTCGCCGGCGACGGGGCGGAGGTGCGCCTGATCATGCTGCACGCCGACCCGACGGAGGATCGCATCTCGGCGCGCGCCCGTCAGTGGCTCACCGATGTGGCTGCGGCGGGCACCGAGGCCGTCCGCTGGGTCGACGTGAAGCGCGAGGTGCTCGACGAGCTCGACCTCGCGCGCGACGGGTCGACCGCCCTGCTCGCGCTGAAGGGCCGCACCGAGGGGACCGCCTTCGTGATCGCCTCCATCCCGGGCTTCTACGGCAGCGAGATGCACGGCGCGCTCGAGGCCCTCGCGGCGCTCTTCTCGCTCTCGATCGACGGCGCGCGCGCGGCCGAGGAGGAGCACCGCGACCGCAGCGAGGCCCGCTTCCGCGCACTGCTCGAGCACTCGAGCGACCTGATCGCCGTGCTCGACCGCTCCGGGCTGATCGTCTACCAGAGCCCGTCGATCGAGCAGGTGCTCGGCTACACCGCCGAGGACGTCCTCTCCACCCACTTCGACCTGCTCGTGCGGCCCAGCGACCGAGCCCGGCTGATGCAGGTCGTCGAGGGCGCGGACGCTGCTGTGGGCGGATCCGGCATGGTCGAGTGCAGCCTGCGCAGCCGAGCGGGGGAGTGGCTCCAGTTCGAGATCCAGCACACGAACCTGCTGGACGACGAGCGCGTGCAGGGGATCGTGCTCAACTGCCGCGACATCAGCGAGCGCAAGATCTACGAGGACCAGCTCGCCCACCAGGCCTTCCATGACCCGGTCACCGGCCTCGCCAACCGCGCGCTGTTCGCCGACCGCGTGAGCCACGCGCTCGCCCGCGGGATGCGGGAGGAGGCGATGATCGGCGTCATCTTCATCGACCTCGACGACTTCAAGACGATCAACGACAGCCTCGGCCACGCCGCCGGCGACGCCGTCCTCCAGGAGGTCGCCCACCGGCTGCGCAGCGCCGTGCGCCCGACCGACACCGTCGCCCGCTTCGGCGGCGACGAGTTCGCCGTCCTCGTCGAGGAGGTCGAGCGCGGCCAGGAGGCGGTCGACGTCGCCGAGCGCGTGCTGGAGGGTCTGAACGCGCCGATCGACATGGGCGAGAAGGAGCTCGTCGTGGGAGCGAGCATCGGCCTGTGCGTCACCGCCGACGGCGGCGCCGACGCCGACGACCTGCTCCGCAACGCCGACGTCGCCATGTACATGGCCAAGCGCGAGGACAAGGGCAGGTACCGCATCTTCGAGCCGGACATGCACCGCGAGGTGGTCGAGCGGCTGGAGATGCGGGCCGACCTCCAGCGCGCCCTGGACACGGGCCAGCTCGAGGTGCACTACCAGCCCGTCATCCGCCTTACCGGGAGCACCGTCTACGGCTTCGAGGCGCTGCTGCGCTGGCACCACCCGACGCGCGGCACCATCCCGCCGGCCAGCTTCATCCCCCTGGCCGAGGACACCGGCCTGATCGTCCCGATCGGCCGCTGGACGCTGAACCAGGCCTGCGCCCAGGCGGCCGGGCTGCGGCGGGAGTTCGAGGACCAGACGTTCACGATCAGCGTCAACCTGTCGGTGAAGCAGCTGCAGTCGGACACGATCGTCGAGGATGTCAGGGACGCGCTGGCAGCCTCCGGCCTCGATCCGGCGACGCTGGTGCTCGAGATCACCGAGTCGGTGATGATGGCCGACACCGACCTCGCCGTGGAGCGCCTGCACGCGCTGAAGGCGCTCGGCGTCAGGATCGCGATGGACGACTTCGGCACCGGCTACTCGTCGCTCAGCTACCTCAGCCGCCTGCCGGTCGACATCCTCAAGATGGATCGCTCCTTCCTCGCGTCGGGCGACGCCGTGTCGGCGCTCCCCGAGGCGATCGTCCGGATCGGTGAGACCCTCGACCTCGAGGTGGTCGCCGAGGGCATCGAGCAGCCGGCCCAGGCGTCGATCCTGCGCGAGCTCGGCTGCGGTCTGGGGCAGGGCTTCCTCTACGCCCACGCCATGGCGCCGCTCGACCTGCAGGCGTACCTGCAGCGGATGCGGGAATCGGCCGAGCCCGGGGCTCAGGCCGATGCAGCATAGTTACGACGGTCTCGACCGCCCCGGGGGCTTCAGCCGGCTGAACCTGTTCGCGCCGCTGCGCCACCGGGACTTCCGCCTGCTGTGGTCGGGGATGACGGTGTCGCTGCTGGGCGACGGCATCTTCCTCGTGGCGATGGCGTGGCAGGTGTACGCGGTCTGGAACGCGCCCGCCGCGCTCTCGGCCGTCGGGATCGCCATGACCGTGCCCACCATCGCCTGCCTGCTGCCCGGCGGCGTCCTCAGCGACCGCATGAGCCGGCGCGCGATCATGCTCGCCGCGGACGCGGTGCGGGCGCTCGCCATCGCGGTGCTGGCGGCGCTCTCGCTCTCCGGCCGGATCGAGATCTGGGAGATCGCCGGCCTGGCGATGGTGTACGGCGCCGGCACCGCCTTCTTCACGCCCGCGTTCGAGGCGCTCGTCCCCGACATCCTCCCCGCCGCCGACCTGCCGGCCGCGAACTCGCTCGACCAGTTCGTGCGCCCGATCGCGCTGCGGCTGGCCGGCCCCGCCGCGGGCGGCTGGATCATCGCCGCGTTCGGGCCGGGCGTCGCGTTCGCGGCCGATGCGGCGTCGTTTGCGGCCGCCGGCGCCGCGGTGCTGGCGATGCGCCCCGTGCCGCGGCACGTGCCCGAGGGGCTCTCGGTCGTCGCCGACATCCGCTCCGGCCTCGGGTTCATCCGCAGCCGCACCTGGATCTGGGGCACGCTGGTGTCGGCCGCCTTCGCCTACCTCCTCTTCCTCGGCCCGACCGAGGTGCTCCTGCCGTACCTGGTCAAGAACGGCCTGCACGGGTCGGCGGGCATGCTCGGCGCCGTCTTCGCGGCCGGCGGCATCGGCTCGATCGCCGCCGCCGTCGTCATGGGCCAGCGCGGGCAGCCCCGCCGGCAGGTGACGTTCATCTACGTCGTCTGGACGCTCGCCACGCTCGCCGTGGCGGGGTACGGCCTGGCCACCGCGACGTGGCAGCTGGTGGTGGCGTGCCTGCTCTTCAACGCGCTCGAGACCGCGGGCACGATCGTGTGGGCGACGCTGAAGCAGCGCCACGTCCCGGCGTCGATGCTGGGCCGGGTCTCGAGCCTCGACTGGCTGATCTCGATCGGCCTGCTCCCGCTCTCCTTCGCCCTGACCGCGCCGGTCACGGCGCTGATCGGCACCCGCGCGACCCTCGTCGGCGCGGGCGTCGGCGGAGCTGCGGTCACGCTCGCGGCGCTCTTCCTGCCGGGGATGCGCGACGTCGAGCGCGAGCCGGAGCCCGCGCCCCCGCCGTCCGCCCCACCCGCAGGCGCGGCCGCAGCCGTCGACGTGGTGGTCGTCGCCACGGTGGTCGCGCGCGAGCGGGCGCCCGGGCGGGCGGCTGTCGGTGCGGCCCGCCTCCATCCCTGGTAGGCTCGGCCGATGGAGGGGAGCTGGACGCTGGGGGCGTTGGCCCTCGTGCTGGTCGGCGCCGCGGCAGCCGGGAACTCGATGGTCGTTGCCGCCGGCGTCTGGGCGATGGCGGTCGCGTGGATCGCGGTCGGCGCCGTGCTGGCCGCCCGCAGCCGGATCGGCTGACACGGCCGGTTGGGCGCGGACCGGCGGCATGCCGGCCTTCGCGGTCGCACGGCTGGACGACATCGACGAGATCAGCGACGGCCGCCTGCCGTGCCGGCCCGTGCGCCACCACTTCGGCATCGCGTCGTTCGGCGTGAACGCTTGGACGGACGCCGCCGCGGGCGACCGGATCCTGAACGAGCACGACGAGGCGGGCGACGCCGAGGAGCTCTACCTCGTGCATCGCGGGCGGGCGGCGTTCGAGCTGGACGGCGAGCGGGTCGACGCGCCGGCGGGCACCCTGGTGTTCGCGCCGCCCGGGGTGCGGCGGACGGCGTTCGCGGTCGAGCCGGGCACCACGATCCTCGCCGTCGGCGGCAGGCCGGGCGAGGCCTGGCAGCCGGACGGCTGGGAGCTGTGGACGCCGGTCGCGCCGCTCTTGGACGCGGGCAGGTACGCGGAGGCGGCCGACCGCAGCCGCCGGCTCGCCGATGCCAACCCGGATCTGCCGATGTTGCCCTACATGCTGGCGTGCTGCGAGCTGCGGGCCGGGCGCGTGGAGGCGGCGATCGACGCGCTCCGGGCGGCCCTCGTGACCCCGCGGATGCGCGTGATCGCGGCCAAGGACCCGGAGCTCGACCCGCTCCGCGCCGAGCCGGCGTTCATCGAGCTGGCCGGCTCCCGCCCGTAGCCGCGGCCGCCGTCCGGCGCCGCATCGCGATGCCGGTCAGGATCTCGCGCACGATCCGGTCGGCGACGAGCGCGGTGACGTCCGCGGAGCCGAGCGCGACGGGCGCCACCTCGACGACGTCGGCGCCGACGAGGTGCAGCCGCTGCCCGGCGGTGCGGCAGGCCCACAGCAGGTCGGCGGGGATCATCCCGCCCGGCTCCGGCGTGCCGGTGCCGGGCGCGTAGGCGGGGTCGAGGACGTCGACGTCGACCGAGAGGAACGCCCTGCCCTCGCCGACGGCCGCCAGCGCGCGCTCGAGCACGGCCGCGATCCCCTGCTCGCGCACCTCGCGCATCAGGATCGACGTGATGCCGCGCTCGCGCTGCCAGGCGAACTCCTCCGGCCCCGGCCAGTACCCGCGCAGGCCGACCTGGACGTAGCGGCGCGGGTCGACGTGGCCCGCCTCGACCAGCCGGTACATCGGCGTCCCGTGGGAGCGCTCGACGCCCGACACCTCGCGGGCGGTGTCGGTGTGCGTGTCGAAGTGCAGCAGGCCGAGCGGCCCGTGCCGCTCCGCACACGCCCGGATGTCGGGCTCGGCGATGGAATGGTCGCCGCCGAGCACGATCGGGATCGTCCCCGCGGCGACCGCCTCGCCGACGGTGCGCAGGATGGCGGCGTGCGAGGCGGCGGGGTCGGCTGGGACGACCGCAGCGTCGCCGAAGTCGACCACGCGCAGCTCGGCCATCGCGTCGACGCCCGTCTCCAGCTCGGCGCCGGGGAGGCCCCCCGCCGTGCGGATCGCGCGCGGGCCGTGCCGCGCGCCCGGCCGGTCGGAGACCAGCTCGTCCATGGGCGCGCCGATCACCGCCACGTCGACGCCGGCCAGCTCGGCCGCATCCTCGGTGTACGGCATCCCGGCGAACGTGACGAGCCCGGCGTGGTCGGGCTTCCAGCCGTCGGGCCAGCGCGAGGTCGGGTCGAGCACCGGCCGATCCTATCCGCGCCCGCCGTGGCGGTCAGGCGCTGCAGGTCGACGACTGGCTGGCCGCGGCGGCGGCCATGCTGTCGAGCGTCGGTTCGAACTCGAGCGTGAGCGCGCCCGGCGCGGGCACGGTCACGTGGGTCATGCCGGACGGCGTGGCCGTCAGGCAGGCGCCGGTCAGGTCGCTCGTCCAGTACGGGCTGTAGCGCAGCCGCAGGTCGTAGGCGCCCGATGCCGGCAGCCACAGCCGGATCCGGCTGTCGGTCATGGAGAGCACGCTCGTGCCCGGCGCCGGCTCGTTCGCCGTCAGGATCGGCGTCGGCCGCGGGAGCGCGTACACCGTCCAGTGGCGCAGGTGGGCGACGGGACGCAGGCCGGAGCGGCCGGAGCGCAGGAGCTGCGCCTCGGCGGCCGAGCTGTAGTCGAGCGGGGCCTGCGGCAGGAGCACGTAGCGCACGCCGACGCTGCGCAGCCAGCCCTGGTACTGGGCGGCGGAGAGCCGCGGCCTGTAGAGCACCCGGTTCTGGGGGAAGTCGTCCTGCCGGAACCATCCCCGGGCGAGGGCGATGCCTCGCTTGGCGAGGTAGAAGGCCTCCCAGTGTCCCTCGGTGGCGACCACCTCGGTGCGGTACTGCATGTTCGGGTGCGCCGTGAGGAAGCGCACGGCGGGCTGCCAGAAGGAGGCCGACGTGGCCGGATCCGACCAGGCCGAGTAGGCCGTCTTCACCGCCGGCCCGAGCTGGAACGCGAACCCGAGGGCGAGGATGGGCGCGAGCACGAGCCACGAGCGCCGCCGGCTCAGGTTCGCCGCCAGCCACAGCAGGGGCACGCCCGCGATCGTGAACAGGCGGGTGGAGTTCGACCCGACGGGGCCGGGCACGGCGAACGTGGCCAGGTTCAGCAGCAGGTAGGCGACGAACACCATCTGCAGCCCGCGCGCCCGCGGGCTCGACCGGGTCAGCCACAGGCCGGCGCCGGAGAACACTGCCACCACCGACAGGTCGCTCAGGTGGTAGGGATACCAGTCGCCGGAGGGGAACGCGCGCTGGAGCACGACGCACGCTGCGGCGGTCAGCGCGAGCGCGGCGGCCGCCGCCTTGTTGCGGCCGACGACGCGCAGCGCGTCGCGCTCGCCGAGCACGAAGCTCGCGAGCACGACGGCGAGCAGGCCGAACGCGAGCGGCGAGGCGCCGAGCGACACGAGCGTGGCGGCCACGAACCCGATCCGCCATCGCCGCTGCGCGCAGAGCAGGGCGACGGCCGCCGCCGCGGCGCCGGCCAGGAAGGGGAACGCCCCGGAGACGAAGCACGTGGCGGTGGCGGTGGCCGCGAGCACGAGGCACGGGGCGTCCGCCGCCCGCCCCCACTGGCGCCGCCCGACCGCCCCGATCGCCGCAGCCAGCACGACCGACGAGAGCATCGCCGCCGCCCAGACGCCGATCACCGCCGCGACCGGGTAGAAGACGAGGCTGTAGCCGACGAAGTCGTACCGGCCGTCGTACCAGTAGTTGTTCCACAGCTGGAACCCGGCGTGCCGGTACACCCAGGTCATGAACAGGTGCGCCGGGGTGTCGATGCCGGGCGGTCCGGCCGTCAACAGCAGCGCCGCCGTGACACCGGCGGTGAGGGCACAGACGAGCGGAAGCCCGGAGAGGATGCGGCGCATGGGTCGAGGCCGAAGCTTAGGGCGGCGCGGCGCGGCGCCACGCCACCCTCCAACAGGGGGCTAATCCGTGTGCCCCGGTGTACGCTCCCGCGCGCATGCCGGAACCCGCGAACGACATCCGCGAAGCCCTCGCACAGACGCTCACCGAGCTCGTGGAGCTGCACTCGCCGAGCGGGGTCGAGGCGGCGGTGGACGCCTATCTGCTGGAGCGGCTGGGCGGCATCGGCCGCCCCGTCGTCGACGGGGCGGGCAACGTCGTCCTGCGCGTCGAGGGACGCGAGCCGGGACCGCTGCGCGCCGTGCTCGCGCACAAGGACGAGATCGGCGGCATCGTCAAGCGCGTGAACGACAAGGGCCAGCTCGCCGTCGTCAAGCTCGGCGGCTCGTTCCCGTGGGTGTGGGGCGAGGGGCCGGTCGACGTCCTCGGCCGCCGCGCGACGGTGCCCGGCGTGCTCTCGTTCGGCTCCCGGCACGTCTCCGACGAGTCCGACCAGAAGCGCCACCAGGAGCATGCCGTGCGCTGGCAGGACGCGTGGGTCGAGACGAAGCTCGACGCCGACGCCCTGGCCGAGGCCGGGGTGCGCCCGGGCGTGCGGATCGTGCCGAGCGCCGCCCGCAAGCGGCCGGTCCGGCTCGGTGCCGGCGGCGAGTACATCGGCTGCTACACGATCGACGACAAGGGCGCCGTCGCCGGACTGCTGGAGCTGGCCGGCCGGCTGCGCTCACCCCGGCACCCGGTGGAGCTGGTGTTCTCGGCCAGGGAGGAGATCGGCTGCCACGGCGCCAAGTGGTACGCCGGCCGCACAGCCGCCGAGGCGGCCGTCGCCCTCGAGGTGACGCCGGTCGCCGAGGAGTACGCGATCGACGCGGGGCCGGATCCGGTGCTCGTCGCCGCCGACTCGAACGGGCCGCTGGACGACACCCTGACCGCCGAGCTCGACGACGCCGCGGCCGCGGCCGGGATCACGATGCGCCACGCCGTGCTCTCGAACTTCGGCTCCGACGCCACCGCAGCCCTCTCGCAGGGGCTGATCGCCCGCACCGCCTGCCTGGCGTTCGCGACCGAGAACACGCACGGCTTCGAGATCGCCCACCTGGGCGGCATCGCCGCGTGCGTGGACGTGCTCGAGCGCTGGCTGCGGGCCTGACGGCTCCGGCGCGGTCGTCTACGATGTGGCTCGCGGCGGAGTAGCTCAGCTGGTTAGAGCAGCGGAATCATAATCCGCGTGTCGGGGGTTCGAGTCCCTCCTCCGCTATCGAGGTCGTTCTCTCTACTGCGCTCCGGTTTCGGCTCGGAATGGCCGAAATCGCCCTGGAGCCGGCCGCGTAGGGTAGGCGCGCGGCGCCTAAGCCCGATGCTACGGACGCGTTCGGAGTACCGGCGAGTGGCGGGCCTCCGACGCGTCCTGGCGGCGGAGACGACGAGCGCGGTCGTCGCGTCGGGGAAGCCCGGCCGGATCGACCTACGCGTGTCCGATCGCCACGCGCACGAGCACCAGCTCGCCCGTCGTGGGGTCGGCGGCCCGGAACCACAGGTGGCCACGACCGTCCGAGGCGGGCTTCAGCACCATCTGGGTCGGCGCCTCGCCGGTCGGGTAGAGGGTCATGCGGCCGTTCGGGCGCACCCTGACCAGGATCAGCTGACCGTCCCCCATGCCCTGCGTCCGCAGCGCGCCGTCCGGGCCGGCCTCGATCTCGCGGGCGACCGGCGCGATCCCCGTCGGCGTGGTGACCACGCCGGTGCGCGTGACGTGGACGACCACAAGATTCCCGTCTCCGTCGACGGCCTGCGCCCACGCGCCGGCCCCACGATCGGCGACCAGCGGGTAGCGCGCCTGCGACGGAGCCACCCACGGCTGCAGCGCGGTCGCGAACAGCCGGCCGTGCGGCCCCACGCGGGCGAACCCGAGGTTGCCGTCCGCATCCAGCCCCGCCACGATCACGTCCGGCCAAGCCGGGACGACCGACGACACCGCGTCGCCCAGCACCGTCAGGCCGGTCGCGCGGGTATGCGCCACGCGGTGCGCCAAGTCGACCACCGCCAGCATCAGGTGGGCCGACGGCGAGCAGGCAGCGTCGGCGGCGGTAAACCACAGCCGTCCGTGGCCGTCGGCAACGGGCTGGACCGCGTCGAGGTTGCACTCGCCCCGAAGTCCCGTCCGCACCCTGGCGGTCGCGCCCGTCGGATCGACGGTGAAGACCACCAACCGGTCGAGCCTGTTCACCCCGACCGTCCACAGACTCCCGTGTGCAGGCGTGAGCGCGAGCGCTCCGACCCGCAGGAGCGCGGGCGCGACGTCGATCCCGATACCGGCCGGCCCGACCGAGGTGATCCTCAGGCCCGCGCCGAACCCATCGCCCCCAGCATCCACACCCGGCCGTCGGGGCCGAGCGCCAGCGGGTTGTTGATCGTGATGTCGGACTCCGACGACAGCGGCCCGATGTGCGTCGTCACGCCGACCAGTGGCGCATGCAGGCCGGCGCCGACGGCCATCAGCCCGATCCCCGGCGCGTTGCCCTGGGTCCAGAACCGCCCGCTGCGATCGGCGATCGACTGCCACCCGTTCAGGCTGAAGGCCTGAGTAGGTAGCGAGTGCACCTGCCAGGTGCTGGGATTGAGGCGCGCGACGGACAGGTCGGGCGTGCCGCCGGGAGCCGCGGCGGCGGCACCGCCCATGTCGATGGCGAGCCAGATGCCCCCGTCCGACGTCCGCGTCGGCGCGTTCGAGGTGTAGCCGCTGCCCGTGGTCGTGGCGGTGTCAGCGTGACCGCCGGGCCCGATCCGGCCGATGGTCGTGTCGCCGTTCCCGTCGACCATCTCGTAGTAGACGCTGTGACCGACCCGGAGCAAACCGCTGCCGAAGTTGGGCGCGATCCCTTGCGGAAGGCCGTCAGGGGACCTGTCCCGCCGCGGGCGGCAGCCGGCCCGAACGCGCTGATCGCAGCCGCGCCAGCGAGCAGCCAGCACAGCACCAGGCTCCACCTTCGCGGACCCAGCACGGCCCTCCCGTCGCTCGACCACCGTGGGCCATACCGTATTGCGGAATTCCGGCGAGGTCTGTCCCGGCTCGAGGCCCGGGTCCAACGCGCTCAACGTCACCGACGACCTTCAGCACCAGGTGAACGATCTGATCGCCAAGGTGCAACGCGGACGGGGAGCTGCAGGGCTCCTGACCGAATCCGACCGGCTTGAAGACGCGGGTTTCGTGCGCGACCAGTACGCCACAACGGCGCCGCTCGAGACGCGGATGGCGGTGTGGCACCCGGCCGCCGACGGCCGCGCTCCGCAGGACGTCGCGCTGGCGGCGGTGGCGGAGCGCGCGATCGGCTCCGGGCGCGTGCGGCACGTGCTCGAGCGGCTGTTTGACTCCGGCTGCAGGCCGGGCATCGGTTTCAGTGCCCACGTCCGCGGGTAGGAAGCGACGATGTTCGCACTCGCTGCTGCGCTGGTGGTCGGATTCCTCGGCCGCGGTGCTCTTCGGGAGCCGGCGCGGCGCGATCTAGACGACAGCAGCCGTTGATAGAGCCTCCTGCGCCACGCGTGCGCCGCAGGACGGCTGCCTCGAAACGGAGGGTTCCCCAACGATGCACAGGATGTTCCGCAGCCTCATCGGCATCATCTACCTCGTCGTCGGCGTCCTCGTGGCCTCGACCCACCACTACTTCCGCCACCTGCACAGCCTGAAGCCGATCGCGTCGGCGGTGCTTGCCATCGTCCTCTGGCCGATCGTGCTCCTCGGCGCGAATCTGCATCTGCACTAGGCAACGTGGCCACCGGATCCGGCGGCCGAGGTACTCCATCCCAGGCGCCGCCGTGAGGTTTGTCCACGGCGCGCCGTGGGGTATCGGAGCCGGGGCGCGGCAGGTCGGCGCCACCTCGACAGCAAGGGGGCACCATGGTTGCGCTGCCGCTTCTCGCGTTCGGCACCGGTCTCGGCATCATCGGATTGATCGTCCTGATCGCCATCATCGTCATCGTCATCAGGATCATCTAGACGCGAACGAGAGGCGCCGGGTCCGGGCGCGCGGGGTGAGGAACACGAGCAGCCGCTCGGCCTCTTCCCGCACCTCGGCCCGCGCGGAGGCGCGAAGCGGCGTGCGCGCCTCGACCACCAGCGTTGCGTCCCGCGCCGGCCCCTCGAGCTTCCAGACGCCGGCGAGGAAGCCGCCCACGAGGTCGGCGAACGTGCCGTCGGCGACGTCGTGGAGCTCGCGCCCCGCCTCGTCGCGGTACGAGCGCAGCTGCGGCCGCAGGCGGGCGACCACCGTCTGCAGGTCGGTGAGTCCCGACCACGTCCTCACGTCCGCACTCGTCGCCGGCCCGAACGCGCGCAGGTAGCGCTGCACGAGCTCGTCGACGCTCACGGCCGCCGCCTGGTCGGTCGCCTCGAGCCAGCTGCGCAGCGTCGTGATGGTCGGCTGCATGGCTCGCCCCCAGACTCCGCGCGGCGTCACCTGCACCAGCGGCGCCAGGTAGCGGACCGCGTAGGCGAGCGCGTCGGGGGCGCGGTCCGGCCACTCCTGCGAGAGGGCGGCGCCGAGGCGGGCGACGGTGAGCGGCTCGCGCTCGACGAGCTCGATCCCGCGCTCGACGATCTGCGCCTGCTCGACGCCGGCCAGCTCGCGGGCGAAGGGGCTGGCGGCGAATGCCCGCTCGAGCATCGTCTGGAGCGCGGGCCGCAGGCGCTGCGCGTCGGCGGCGGTGACGACGTGCAGCGTGGCCCGCATGAGCGTCATGCGCACGAGCCGGCGGTCGGTCAGCTCCCATCCGAACGCCTCGGGGTCGAAGCCCCGCACGCGCGACCACAGGCCGGTGTAGGGGTCGAGCGGCACCTGCGCCTGCATGCCGACGCGCTCGAGCAGCCGCTGCGAGCGAGCAGCGTCGGTTCAGGGTGCGCCGGTCGAGCACGGCCCCCTCGTGCGGTCGGTCGTCGGGCGCCATCGCGGCCAATCGTACGCGCGGCCCGCCGGCGTGCCTTGACGTGCAGGCATTGCCGCGCTACCCTATTTATCTAGATGACTAGAGAAATGAGTCTCGGATGATCGAGTTTCACCTGGACGGCCGCTCGGGCGTCCCCGCCTACCTGCAGCTCGTGCAGCAGGTGCGCCAGGCGATCCGGCTGGGGATCCTGCGCCCCGGCGACCAGTTGCCGACGGTGAAGGAGGTGGTCGCCATGCTGACGATCAACCCGAACACCGTGCTGCACGCCTACCGGCAGCTCGACCTGGAGGGACGGACCGAGGGACGGCGCGGCGTGGGCACGTTCGTCGCGTCCGGATCCGCGCCGCCGCCGGTCGACGACCTGAAGGGCCTGCGGGCCGCGCTCGAGCGCTGGGTGGCGCGGGCGCGCGCCGCCGGACTCGACGACGAGAGCATCCAGGCGCTCTTTGCCGAGGCGGCCCGGCCCGACACCGTCTCGAGGGTCGCATGAACGCGCCGGTCGCAGTCCGCACCGCCGGCCTGGGCAAGCGCTACGGGACGGCGTGGGCCCTGCGCGACTGCACGGTCGAGATCCCCTCGGGCGCCGTCACCGCGCTCGTCGGGCCGAACGGAGCCGGCAAGACGACCCTCCTGCACCTCGTGATCGGGCTCGGCCGGGAGACGGCCGGGACGGTCGAGGTGCTCGGGCTCTCGCCGCGGAGGGCGGCGCGTGAGCTGCTCCCGCGGCTGGGCTTCGTCGCCCAGGACCACCCGCTCTACCGCGGGCTCTCGGTCGCCGACACGCTCATGTTCGGCCGCAGGCTGAACGCGCAGTGGGACGAGGAGTTCGCCCGCGGCCGCATCGAGCGCCTCGGGATCCGGCTCGGCCACAAGGTGGGGAAGCTCTCGGGCGGCCAGCAGGCGCAGGTCGCGCTGACGCTGGCGCTGGCCAAGCGGCCGGAGCTGCTCGTCCTGGACGAGCCCGTCGCCTCGCTCGACCCGCTGGCGCGGCGCGAGTTCCTGAACGGCGTGCTGGAGGCCGTCGCGGAGACCGGGATGACGGTGATCCTCTCGTCCCACATCGTGTCGGAGCTCGAGCGCGTGTGCGATCACCTCGTGACCCTCGTCGACAGCCGCACGCAGCTCGCCGGCCCGATCGCCGACATCGTCGCCAGCCACCGGCTCCTGACCGGGCCGCGCAGCGACGCCGCCCGCGTCGCCCGCGTCCACGACGTCATCCGCGAGAGCCACACCGAGCGCCAGACGACGCTGCTCGTGCGCGCGAACGGGCACGTGTACGACTCCTGCTGGGAGCAGCACGAGGTCGATCTCGAGGAGATCGTGCTCGCCTATCTGGGCTACCGGCCGACCGCTCCGGCGGCCGCCCCGCGGCACGCGGCGGTGCCCTCGTGATCTGGGTCGGATGGCGGCTGCAGCGGACGGAGACTGCGATCGTGGCCGGCGTCCTCGCACTGCTCGCCGCGCTCCTCATCCCGACCGGCATCCAGATGGCCAACGCCTACCACAGCGACGGCCTGAGCGGCTGCCTCGCGCTCAGCCCCCCGCCGGCGTGCGGCCCGGCGATCGGCGGTTTCCAGTCCCGGTTCGAAGGCCTCATGAACCTCGCCAACTGGTTCACGCTCATCCCCGGGCTGATCGGCGTCCTGCTCGCGGCCCCCCTCATCCTCGACCTGGAGCACGGCACCTACCGGCTCGCCTGGACGCAGGGCATCACCCGCCGCCGGTGGCTCGTGGGCAAGCTGGGCCTCGCCGTCCTGGCTGCAGCGGTGGCGAGCGCCGTGCTGATCGCGCTCTTCGTCTGGTGGCGGACGCCGCAGGCGAACCTGAACGGCCGGCTCGACACGGGCGTCTACGACACCGCCGGCATCGTCGTGCTCGGATACACCCTGTTCGCGCTCGGGCTCGCGCTCGCGGTGGGCGCCGTCTGGCGACGCTCGGCGGCCGCGCTGACCGTCGCGTTCGTCGGCTACTTCGCGGCGCGCATCTTCGACGACTACTGGCTCCGCGGCCAGCTGGTCTCGCCGCTGCACGGAATGTGGCGGGGGGCCGGGCAGCCGCACTTCCTCTACCACGCCGACATCCTCAGTGAGACCGGCCCCCGCTTCAAGGCGACCGGAGGCTTCATCGGCGGTCACGCCCAGCTGGCGGCCCCCAGCGTGACGAGCCGGACCGTCTTCCATGTCGTGTACCAGCCCGCCAGCCACTACTGGCCGCTGCAGCTCGCCGAGACCGGGCTCTTCGTCGGCGTCGCCGCGCTCCTGATCGCGTTCGCCGCCTGGTGGGCGCACGAGCGCGTCGCCTGAACGCGGCTACTCCGCGTGCGCGGGCGGCGATCCGTGGCAGAACTTCCACTTGCGCCCGCTGCCGCACGGGCAGGGGTCGTAGCGCCCGCGCGCGTCGTCCTCGGAGGCGTAGAGGCGCATGATCTCGGCGGGCGGCCGGCGGCGGGCGAGCAGCCCGCTCATCAGGCGCATCGGCCGGCCGACGTGGTGGAAGAAGTCCATGTAGCCGGCGCACAGGTAGTTCAGGCCCGGCTCGCCGGTGGGCGTCTCGATGAACCGGTCCTTCGGGCAGCCGCCGTGGCAGGCGAAGCGCACGTCGCACTCCAGGCAGTAGCGGGGCAGGGTGTCGCGCTTGTCCAGCCCGAAGCGCTGCTGCTTCGGCGAGGCCACCAGGTCGGCCATGTGCCGCTCGGTGATGTTCCCGAGGCGGTGGCGCGGCTCCACGAAGTGATCGCACGAGTACAGGTCGCCGGTGTGCTCGAGCGCGAGCGCCCGTCCGCAGATCTCGGAGTGGACGCACAGGCCCGGCGGCTCGCCGGCCCAGTTGGCGAGCGCCACCTCGAACATCTGCACGTACACGCGCCCGACGTCGCGCCGCACCCAGTCCTCGAACACGTCGATCAGGAAGCGCCCGTACTGCCCGGCCGTGACCGATCGCGATGTCACGCGGCGGCCGGCCTGGACGTACAGCGGCCGGTCGCGCCACGACGTCCACTCGGCGTCGCTCTCGTCGTCGCCGAGCCGCTCGACGATCGGGATGAACTGGACGAACCCTGCGCCGCAGCCGTCGCGCAGGAAGGCGTACACCTCCCGCCCGCGATCGGCGTTGGCCGCGTGCACCGTCGTCAGGGCGTTCCACTCGACCCCGGCCCGGCGCAGGTGCGCCAGCCCGCGCATGACGTCGTCGAACGAGCCCCGGCCGCCCTTGTTCACGCGGTAGGCGTCGTGCAGCGCCCTCGGGCCGTCGATCGAGATCCCGATCAGGAACCCGTGCTCGCGGAAGAGCTCGGCCCACTCGGCGTCGATCAGCGTGCCGTTCGTCTGCATCGTGTAGACGGCCCGCTGGCCCGGCTGCAGGTATCGGCCGGCGAGCTCGATGGCGCGCCGGTAGAACTCCACCCCCATCAGGGTCGGCTCGCCTCCCTGCCAGGCGATCATCACCTCCGGCGCGCCGGCGTGGGCCTCGATCAGCTGCCGGATGTAGGTCTCGAGCAGCTCGTCGGCCATCCGGAACCGCGACCCCGGGTAGAGCATCTCCTTCGACAGGAAGAAGCAGTACGCGCAGTCGAGGTTGCAGACGGCGCCCGTCGGCTTGGCGAGCAGGTGGAACCCCGTGACGCCTGCCGCCGTCTCCTCGTGCAGCACGTGAACCCCCTTGAACCGCGGGCAAGTCTAGCCGGAGCAGTACTTCGCCGAAGCGGTGTCGGTGCCGACCCCGATGCCGTTGTCTGAATCCTGAATAGTGTGGACGTGTCAACGAAGGGGGTTGAAGAACCATGCTCCTGTCACCACGCATCCCGCCGGTCGGCATCGCCGCCGGGGTGCTCACGCTCCTCACGGGCGCCACCCAGGTGGGCAGCGGTGGGTCGCCTCCCGCCTCGGCCGCGGCGACGCCGTCGCGGCCGAACGTGCTCGTCATCCTCACCGACGACCAGCGCTACGAAGGGCCGGGCGGCCCGGCGGGGTTCCTGGACTTCATGCCCAACGTCAAGAAGTGGTTCAAGCAGGGCGGCGTGTACTTCCCGAACGCCTTCGCGACCACGTCGCTCTGCACGCCGTCGCGCTCGACGGTCATGACCGGCCGCTACGCGCACAACACCGGCACGCTGATCAACGGCGACACGAGCCCCGAGACGGCGTTCGACCAGAAGACGACGCTCCAGTACCGGCTCCAGCAGGCCGGGTACTACACGGCGCTGTCGGGCAAGTACTTCAACACCTGGCCGAAGGCGAAGACGCCGCCGTACTTCGACCAGTTCGCCCTGACCAAGGGCGGCTACTGGAACACCGGCTACAACGTGAACGGGGTGGTCGCCGGCAGGCCCGGCTACACGGTCACCGTGACCGGCAACTACGCGCTGCAGTTCCTGCAGAAGTTCCACAGCGACGACGCGACCAGGCCCTGGTACATGTACGTCGCGCCGGAGGCGCCGCACGATCCGTACGTCGCCGACACGAAGTACAAGTCGAAGACGTTCCCGAAGTGGACCGGCAACCCGGCGGTCGGTGAGAAGGACAGGAGCGACAAGCCGCCCGTCGTCCAGAAGAAGGGCACGGCGACGCTCTCCCAGGGGAACACGCGCCGCGTCGCGCAGGACCGCACGCTGCTCTCGGTGGACGACATGGTCGGCCGCCTCATGACCTACCTGCAGTCCAGCGGCCAGCTCGACAACACGATGGTCGTGTTCGCCTCCGACAACGGGATGATGTGGGGTGAGCACGGTCTGCTCGACAAGCGCTACCCGTACGAGCAGTCGGTCAAGGTGCCGGTGTTCCTGCGCTGGCCCGGCCATGTGAACGCGGGCTCGACGTGGCCGCGCCTGGTCGGCCTGCTCGACATCGCGCCGACGATCCTGAACGCGACCGCGACGCCCTACGACCCGGCCCAGGTCGACGGGCGCGACCTGATCGGGTCATACACGCGGTCGCGGATCCATCTCGAGTACTGGAAGAGCAACGACGCGCCCGGGATTCCCACCTGGCGAGGGACGTGGACGCCGGGGTACGAGTACGTGCAGTGGTACTGGGACACCGACAAGGACAACGACGAGGATCTCGCGTTCCGGGAGTACTACAACCTGACGGCGGATCCGTACCAGCTGACCAACCTCCTGCACGACGGCAACGCCGCCAACGACCCGAACGTCGGGCCGCTGCAGGCGCAGGTCGACGCCGACCAGACGTGCGCGGGCGCCTCTTGCCCGTAGCCGGCATCCACCCGCCGAGGGGCCGGCGCCCGCCGGTCCCTCGACCGGGCGTCTCCGCCGCCGCCCTCCGCTAGCGTGCCGATCCGATGCCGGATCGGACGATCACGCTCGGCTCGACCTCGATCCCGAGGATCGGGCTGGGGACGAACAGGCTGACGACGACCGACGCGAACGTCGCGTTCGTGCGCGCGGCGGTCGAGGCCGGGCTGGCGCACATCGACACCGCCCACCTGTACACGTCCGGTGAGAGCGAGCGGACGCTGGGCCGGGCGCTCGACCTGCCGCTGTCGGGGTGCGTCGTCGCCACGAAGGGCGGCTACCGCGACGGCGAGGGCCGGGCGGACGTGCTGCGCGGCCAGATCGACGAGAGCCTGCGGCGGCTGGGGACGGACGTCATCGACCTCTACTACCTGCACCGGGTGCACGAGGGAACGCCGCTCGAGGAGTCGATGGGGGTGATCGCCGAGGC
Organism: uncultured Actinomycetes bacterium; assembly: GCA_963843705.1. GTDB lineage: Bacteria > Actinomycetota > Thermoleophilia > Gaiellales > JAICJC01 > JAICJC01. Next base: position 282,382 of record CAWJLQ010000005.1, on the reverse strand, counting down.
GCGTGCGGCCGGCAAGATCCGCCACGTGGGCATCTCCGAGGTCGGCGTCGAGGAGATCGAGCGCGCCCGCGCCGTCGTCCCGATCGCGGCCGTGCAGAACCGGTACAACCTCGAGGACCGCGAGCACGACGCCGTGATCGACCACTGCGCCGCCGAGGGCCTCGTCTTCGTGCCGTACTACCCGATGCAGGGCCGCGACCGCCCGGCCGTCGCACAGGTCGCGGCACAGCACGGCGTCACCTCCGGCCAGGTGGCGCTGGCGTGGCTCCTGCATCGCTCGCCCGCCGTGCTGCCGATCCCCGGGACGCTGTCGCTCGACCACCTGCGCGAGAACCTGGCGGCGCTCGAGCTCGAGCTCACGCCGGACGAGCTCGCGCCGCTCGGCTGATCGATACGTCCTGACATATCGAGATCTGTTAGGGTGTCGCGGTGACGTACGGAGAGCTGCTGCACCTCGACCCGTCCGAGGGTGTCCGGCTGCGCGCCGCCAGGCCGGCGCCGGGCCGGGCCGAGGAGCAGGCCGCCGGCTTTCGGGCGCTCGGCGACCCGACCCGGCTGGCGCTGGCGCTCTCGCTCGCCGGGGGGCGGGAGCTCTGCGTGTGCGATCTGTCGTGGATCGCGGAGCGGCCGCAGAACCTCGTGTCGCACCACATGAAGCTCCTCAAGACCGGCGGCGTCGTGCGCTCGCGGCGCGAGGGCAAGATGACGATGTACCGGCTGACCGGCAAGGGCCGTGCCCTGCTCGCCGCCCTCGAGGCGGGTGACGGGCCGTGACCTACGTCGCCGATCAGATCGCCACCGCGCTCGGCGATGCGTTCCTGATGGCGTGGGAGGTGTGGTGGGCGCTCGTCCTGGGGTTCGCGATCTCGGCGATCGTCCAGGCCTGGGTGCCCCGGGAGCGGATCGAGGCCGCCCTGTCGGGCCGCGGCGCCCGCCCGCTCCTGCGTGCGACCGGCCTCGGTGCGGCGTCCTCGTCGTGCTCCTACGCCGCGGTCGCGATCGGCAAGTCGCTCTTCCAGAAGGGCGCGTCGGCGACGTCCGCGCTCGCGTTCCAGTTCGCCTCGACCAATCTCGTATGGGAGCTCGGCCTCGTGCTGTGGGTGCTGATCGGCTGGCAGTTCACGCTCGGCGAGTACGTCGGCGGCCTGGTGATGATCGGGCTCATGGCGCTGCTCATGCGCGTGTTCGTCTCGCCGCGGCTCGAGGAGGCGGCCCGGCGGCACGCGCAGGCCGCCGACACCGGCCACCAGCACCACATGGCCGGCGAGGACATGTCCCTGCGGGCGCGGCTGACGAGCGCGTCCGCGTGGTCGGACGTCGCCCACAACTTCCGCGGCGACTGGCAGATGCTGTGGAAGGAGATCGCCACCGGCTTCGTGCTGGCCGGCTTCGTCGGCCTGCTGGGGAACGGGTTCTTCCAGAGCCTCTTCCTGTCGAGCGCGCCCGGCCCGGTGAGCGCCGCCGAGAACGCGCTGGTCGGCCCGCTGATCGCCGTCCTCTCCTTCGTCTGCTCGGTCGGGAACGTCCCGCTCGCGGCGGTGCTGTGGTCGGGCGGGATCAGCTTCGCCGGCGTGATGGGCTTCATCTTCGCCGACCTGATCGTGCTGCCCATCGTCGCGATCTACCGCAAGTACTACGGCTGGCAGTTCGCCCTCCGCATCACGGCGCTGATGCTGGTCACGATGGTGGCGGCAGCGCTCGTGGTCGACGCCGCCTTCACGCAGCTCGGGATCGTCCCCAGCGCCCGCCCGACCCGCGGCGACATCTTCCACTCGATCGGGCTCGACTACAAGCTCGCGCTGAACGTGCTCGGGCTGGCGATCTTCGCCGCCCTGTTCGGGCTGACGATGCGCCGGGGCGAGACCGACCCGGTCTGCGGCATGCACGTGGACGCCGCCAAGGCGGTGCGGCTCGAGCACGATGGCCGGTCGTACGCGTTCTGCTCGGAGCACTGCCGGACCCTGTTCCAGGAGCGGATCGCCGCTGCGGCGACAGACCCCGTTACAATCGCCACACAACCGACCGGGAGGGTGGCGATGAGCGACTACGCGAACTGGCACACCGGTGTCGAGTTCGACCGGGATTCGCGCACGTGGCGCGGGTACATCGAGGACAACGACTACGCCGAGAAGCACCTGACCGGCGAGACCTTCGAGCGCAAGGAGGACGCCGCCGTCGCCGCGAGCGACATGCTCACCCAGGCGCGCGAGGGGACGCCTCCGGGCGAGGCGAAGCGCACCGGTCTCCCGCGGATCTAGCCTCGCGCAAGGCGAGCGCGACCACGCCGGCGATCGCAAGCTGCGCCAGCACGATCTTCCACGTCGCCGCCGGCTGCACCGGTTCGGCGAACGTCCAGCTCGCGAGCGGGAGCGCCCACGCCCACGAGAGCCGGGGCGAGAGGATCGCGACCGGGACGATCAGGAGGGCGTAGTAGTGCAGCCACACGATCGGCGAGACGACCAGGCAGGCGGCCAGGGCGATCGTGAAGGCGGCGGCGTCGCCGCGGGGTGAGCGGCGCAGGCTGAAGGCGAGCACGCCGAGGCATGCGGCGGCGGCGAGCGCGGCGGCCTGGGCGGCGCCCGGCGGCGCGCCGAGCCGTGCGACCAGCGCGTAGGCCGAGAGCCCCGAGCGGCCCTCGACCCGCGTGAGGGTCGAGAGCAGCGTGGGGTAGGAGCGCAGCGTCGACAGCCCGACGACCGGCCACGCCGCGAGCACGACCGCCGCCGTCAGCAGGCCTCCGGCGATCGCCGCGCGCAGCCGCCCGGTCACGGCCAGCCAGATCGCCATCGGGGCGAGGAAGAGCTTCATCGCGACGGCCGCGGCGGCCGTCGCGACGACGATCCGGGTGCGGTCGCGCCATCGCCACGCCACCGCGAGCGGCAGCACGAGCAGGGGCGAGACGGCGCCGAGCACGAGTCCCTGGACGGTCGCGAGCGAGAGCAGCGCGACCCCGTAGCAGCGCACGTCCCGCACCTGCAGGAGCCACAGGCTGCCCGTGACCGCGGCGATCGAGAGCGCCAGGAAGAGCGCGGCCGCCGCCGCCTCCGGCAGCAGGCCGAACGGGGCGATCGCAAGCGCCGCTGGGGCGGGGTAGACGAACGCGTTCTGGTGCCGGAGCGCCGCGACCGTCGCGGGCGGGTAGGGGCTGCGGCCGTCGAGCACCGCCCGGGCCGCGTGCCAGAAGACGCCGAAGTCGGAGAACCCATGGCTGCCGAACGTCGACCCGACGCCGACCGCGAGCACGCCGGCGGCCGCGACCACGAGCGCGGCCGTGAGGGCGGCCCGCCCGAGGTTGCGCAGGCGGGGCGCGTCTGCGGCGAGATGCATGAGGACATCGTCGGCATCGCGGGCGCCCGTGTTTACCGCCGGGTTGACCGCGGGCCGTGCGCGTGCGAACGTATGTTCGATCCGATGACCTCCCAGGGCCACCTCTACTCCCAGTTCCAGCGTGCGCTGCGCACGGGCAACCCGACCCTCGCGCTCGATGCCGCGCGCGAGCTGCAGCGGCTGACGCTCGAGGATGCGCTCGGCCTGTGCATGCTGCTCCGCCGCGACGCCCGCCGGTACGAGCGCGCCGCAGCCCGGTGGCTGTCCCGCTACCACGCCGAGGTCGAGGGCGTCACCCTGGCCGAGATCCGCGAGATCGCCGACCTGCTCGCCGCTCTGCCCGTCTTCGGCGCCGACGCGGGCCGGGCGCTGGCCGAGCGGCTCGAGCAGCGCGGCCTGCACCGCTGCGCGGGCCGCGTGCGCGACCTGGTGACCGAGTGAGCGGTCTCAGTAGCTGAAGACGGTCGCCGGCTCGTCCCCGATGAACTCCCACAGCGGCGTGGCTCCGGCGAGGACGGCGTTCGGCAGCAGTTGCTCGGCGTCGAGCCGGCGGGCGTCGAAGCAGATCGGGCAGGCGTAGAGCCGGCCGCCGCCCTCGGCGAACTGGGCGAACAGCCGCGAGACGGGCGGCGCGCCCGCCGACTCGATCGGGTCGGCGTAGCCCGGCAGCGCCAGCCGCACCGCCTCCTTGGTCAGGAACATCACCACCTCCCTGCCCGCCGCGAGCCCGGCGGTCGCGGTCAGGAACGCGATCGTGACCTTGTCCGCGTCCTCGTGGCCGGTGGTGAGGTTGATGACGGCCTTCCCGCTCATGGCATCTCCTCCTGACAGCACGATCGTTCGTTCGCTCACGGAGCATACGACCGTTCGTGCTACGTTGTCAACCAATGACGGATGCGTCCACCTCGCCGCGCCGCCGCCCGGCCGGCGAGCGCAGCCGCGGAGCGATCCTCGACGCCGCCGCCCGCCTGGCCACCGTCGAGGGGCTCGACGGCCTCTCGATCGGGCGCCTGGCCGATGAGGTGGGGATGAGCAAGAGCGGCCTCTACGCGCACTTCGACTCGAAGCTCGACCTCCAGCTGGCCACCATCGAGGCCGCCCAGGCGGTGTTCGACCACGAGGTGGTCGACCCGAGCCTGGCGGCGGCCCCGGGCACGGCCCGCGTGCTCGCGCTGGCGGACGGGTTCCTGTCGCACGTCGAGCGGGGCGTCTTCCCCGGCGGCTGCTTCTTCGCCGCCGTCGCCGCGGAGATGAACGTGCGCCCCGGCCCGGTGCGTGACCGGATCGGTCTCTTCGTCGCCGGCTGGATGGGCGCAATCGAGGCCGCGATCCGCGAGGCGCAGGCCGGCGGCGAGATCGAGCCCGGCGCCGACCCCGGCCAGCTGGCGTTCGAGATCAACGCGCTGCTCGTCGGCGCGAACCTGGCCTTCCCGCTGTTCGGCGACCCGCGCATCCTCGACCGCGCCCGGGTCGGCGTGCGCGGCCGGCTGGGCGTCGCGCCGGGGCGGTAGCCGCGCCGGGCGCCGGAGCGCCCGCGTATGATCGCCCGCGGCGATGAGCGACGGCCACCGCATGCAGCCGAACCGGCCCGGCGAGACGGGCTACGCCGGGGTCGGGATCACCTTCGGGCGGGCGCCGCTCGTGCTCGACCCGGCCGGGCTCGCGGGCGCCGACGTGGCCATCCTGGGCGCGCCCTTCGACGAGGGCGTCTCCTACCGGCCGGGGACGCGGTTCGGCCCCAGGGCGATCCGCACGGCCGAGGACGTCGCCTTCCCGGTGAACCGGCCGCACATGGAGCTCGGCGTCGACCCCTACGCCGAGCTCGACGTCGTGGACTACGGCGACGTCGAGGTGCGATCGGGCGACCTCGCCGCATCGCACGAGCTGCTGCGCCGCGGCGTCGGCGAGATCCTGGCCGCCGGCGCGATCCCGATCGTGCTCGGCGGCGACCACTCGCTCTCGACCCCGGTGCTGCGGGCGCTCGCAGCGCATCACGGGGCCGACGGCTTCTCGGTCGTCCACTTCGACACGCACGCCGACACCGGCAGGGCCGAGGACGGCGAGGCGCCGCACGGCGTCCCGTTCCACCAGGCGGTGGTCGACGGCGACCTGGACGGCCGCAACATTGTCCAGATCGGGCTGCGCGGCGCCTGGCCGTTCCCCGACGACTTCGAGTGGATGCGCTCCGTCGGGTTCCGCTGGCACACGATGGGCGAGGTCGTCGAGCGCGGGCTCGGGCCGGTCGTGAACGACGCGATCGAGCACGCCCGCTCGCGCGCGCCGCGCACCTACCTCACCGTCGACATCGACGTGCTCGACCCCGCCTTCGCGCCCGGAACCGGCACGGCGGAGCCGGGCGGGCTGATGACCCGGGAGCTGCTGTGGGCGGTGCGCACGGTCGCCGCCGCGCTCGAGCTGTGCGCGATGGACATCGTCGAGGTGTCGCCGCCGTTCGACCCCGCCGGCGTGACGGCGATGGCCGGGCAGCGGGTCGTGCTCGAGACGCTGTCCGGCATCGCGCTGCGGAAGACCGGCCGCGAGCCGCGGCCCGAGCGGCCCTAGATGGTTGATTCCGAATTCGGCGCGCGCCTGGACGCACGGACGGCTCACCGCAGGGCGTCGCGCTGGTGGGGCTGCGCCTCGGCGTCTGCGTGATCGAGAGACGCTCTCGGACCGCGGTCAAGGGCATCCGCCCTTGACTGCTTCTCGGTCGCGCCCATACAGCACCGGTATGGACGCTCCCTGCGTCCTTGCGAACCGTTCCGGCTTGCACCTTGGACGTCACGTGAATTCGGAATCAACCATCAGATCATCTAGCCCTCAGTCCGCGGCCAGGGGCAGCTCGCGGGCGGCCGGTGCGGCGGCGAGCGGCACCCGGGCCTCGACCCGGGTCCCGCCGCCGGCGGCGGCAGCGACGTCGAGCCGCCCGCCGAGCGCCTCGACGCGGTCGGCCAGGCCGCGCAGCCCGCTGCCCCCGGCGGGATCGGCGCCGCCGACCCCGTCGTCCGTGACGGCGACGCTCGCGCCCGTCTCGCCGGCCGCGACCGTGACCGTCACCGCCGTCGCCCGGGCGTACTTGGCGACGTTCGTGAGCGCCTCCGCGGCGACGTAGTAGAGCGCCGCCTCCACCTGCGCCGGCAGCTCGCCGTCGAGCTCGACGGTCAGCTCGACGGGGACGCCGCTGCGCGCCGCCAGGGCGCGGAGGGCCGAGCGCAGGCCCTGGTCGGTCAGCACCGCCGGGTGGATGCCGCGGGCGAGCTCACGCAGCTCCCCGAGCGCCTCGGCCAGCTCCCGGCCGGCACCGTCGAGCAGTGCGGCCGCCTCGGAGTCCGCGGGAACGCTCGCGCGGGCCATGCGCAGGTCGAGCGACAGCGACACCAGCCGCTGCTGGGCGCCGTCGTGGAGGTTGCGCTCGAGCCGGCGGCGCTCCTCGTCGCCGGCGGCGACGATGCGGGCCCGCGAGGCGGCCAGCTGCGCGCGCGCCTCCGTGCTCGAGAGGCAGAGGGCCACGAGCTCGGCGAAGGCGCTCACCCGTTCCTCGGCATCCCCGGCCAGCACCGCCGCACCGATCGTCGACACCGTCACCGCGCCCCAGAGGCGCCCGTCCGCGGTGATCGGCGCCGCCACCGACGAGCGCAGGCCCAGGCGGCGCAGCCGATCGGCCGGCTCGCCCTCGACCTCGACCTCGCCGTAGTCGTCGATGCGGGCCGTGCGCCCCGTCGCGATCACCCGGCCGATCGCGGTCGGTCCGTCGAACGCGACCCGCTCGCCGACGGGCATCGACACGGTGTCTCCCTCGTTCCACGCGGCGACGACGGCGCCGGTCGCCGAGTCCGGGTCGAACCGCACCAGGTTCGCTGTCTGTCCGCCGAGCAGGCGCGCGACCTCCTCCGTGACGGCGTGGAAGATCAGGCCCTCCGGAGCCGACTCGGCCACCATCGTCGCGAGCCGGCGCAGGGCCGCGTCCTGGCGGGCGCTGCGGTCGCGGTCGGTGACGTCCTCGCCGAGGCTGGTCGAGCCGCAGACGTTGCCGTTGGCGTCGCGGTCGATCGTATTGCTCCACGAGATCGTGCGCACGTCTCCGGACCGGGTCGGCAGCGGCCGCGTGTCGTGCACGCGGATGCGGCCGGCGCGCATCCGCTCGCGGTAGTCGGGGTCGCCGGTCGGGAACCGCTCCAGCCACAGGCTGCCGACGAGCTCCGTCCGCGTCCACCCGCTGAGGTCGGCCAGGTACTGGTTGCAGAAGACGATCCGCCCGTCCAGGTCGAGGCTGACGGCGGCCAGCTGCACGTTCTCGAGCACGTCGCGCAGCCGCCGGGCCGAGGCCGTGACCTCCTGGATCTGGGCGCGCAGCTCGGCCGCGAGCCGCTCGTTCTCGATCGCGATGGCGGCCGGGCCGGACACCGCGTCGATCAGGCCGGTCTCCTCGGGCGGGACGGGGGCGTGGACGATCGCCGCGACGACCTCGCCCTCGTGCTCGATGGTGGTCGTCTCCCGGCCGGACGCCCCCGAGGGCAGGTCGACGTGCTCGCCGTTCCCGTCCAGGTACTCGTCCGTCCCCGCCCGCCGGTAGGCCAGCTCGAGCTCCGGATCGTGGAGCGCGGCCCGCAGCGCCTCGCGCACGCCGCCGGACGAGCGCGGGTCGCGCAGCGTCTCCATGAGCGTCTGCACCGCAGAGCCGCGGTCGAGCCTCGTGCGCAGAATCCCGAACAGGTACCCGACCGGAATCGCCGTGAACGAGACGCAGAAGGCGTAGAAGACGACCAGACCGCCCAGCACGCCGGCCGACTCGAGCACCAGGGCGACCAGCAGCAGCACGCCGATCGCCGCGGCCCCGGAGAAGTACATCGGCGCGAGCACGCGGCGGGTGGCGGGCGATGCGCTGCGCCACCGCCCGAGGACGACCGCGAGCGTGGCCACCAGGATGGCAAGCGCCGCCGCGAGCGCCACCGTCTGGGCGGCCGCGACGAGGCCCGGCTGGTGCGAGACGAGCAGCACGTTCGACGCGGAGTGCGGGCTCGCGCCGGTGCCGTCGGTGCGCGGCTGGGAGAACGGGACGAGCGCGAGCGAGACTCCGAACGTGTCGGCGTACCCGGCGATGACGATGATCCGCGACCGCCGGTCCAGCCCGCCGCTGGGGTAGGCCAGGAGCAGGTGGACGAGCATGCCCGGCCACACGTTCGAGACCAGCATCCCGATCGTGAACGCGAGGTCGTTCGCGGAGTCGGTCAGGACCGATGCCGCCCAGGCGAACGCGATCGCGACCATGAGCGTCCCCGTGCGATTTCCGGGGCGCCGGCGCGATGCGATCAGGCCCGCGGCGGCGAAGGCCCACATGACGGGCACGCCGAAGGCGAAGTACGTGTCGCCGCTGGCGTGCACCCTGGTCGACGACTCGATCCGGGCTGCGACGAGCGTCGCCGCCACGAGCCCGGCCAGCACCAGCGCGGTCGCGCGCCGCCCGCTCACCGCGCCAGCGCGGCCACCCGCGCGCCGGAGAGCTCGGCCTTCGGGATGAAGCCGCACGCCCCGGAGGTGGCGACGAGCGTGTCGAAGTCGCGCTCGTCGCGGCTGGACGTGAGCACGACCTTCGCCGCGCCGGCGGCGGTGACCGCCGCCGCCACCGCGAAGCCGTCCGTGTCCGGCAGTTGGACGTCCAGCAGCACCACGTCCGGGCGCAGCTCCGCCGCGCCGCGCACGCCCGCGGCGCCGTCCCCGGCCTCGCCGACGACCCGGAAGCCGTCCGACTCGAGCAGCGCGCGTGCGCGGGCCCGGAACCCGGGGTGGTCGTCGACGATCAGGACGGTGAGGCTCACGACCCGATGCTCGCAGAGGGCCGGTGCCGGCGCGATACGGGTAGCCACACCGTTCACGCTCACGCGGCGTACGCGTAGGGGTGGTGGAAGACGGCGAGCGGCGAACGCTCGCCCACGGCGACGACCACGAGCGTGTCCTGCGCCTCGTCGTGCGCCTCGACGGTCAGGTGGCCGTCGGCGGGGTCCCACAGCAGGCGCACGTCGATGCCGCAGCTGCGGCGGTGGGCCAGCTCGCGCCTGGCGATCGGGATGGGGGTGGGGGTGGGGGTGGCGGTCTGCATGGTCGTCTCCTTGAGATGACGGGTTTCGATGTCGCAAACCATCGCCGCCGCCGGCCGCCGCCGCGGTGGAGCGGCCCCGTCTTCGCACGCGTCCCTCCCGCCCGGCGCCGGTACGGGTACCCGCACCGCGGCGGCACGGATGTCCGCCGTCCGTTCGCCAGGCCGCCCCACTGCCGCCACGGCCTGGATCGCCGAGGCTGGGCTCGTCATTCACCCGGGGCGCTCGGCCCCGGTTCGAACTCGGTTAGGAGCCCAGATGTTGCGTGAAGGAAGTCAGAGAGGTGTGGCCGCACGCGTGGGAGGCTGGAGCGCGCGGCACAAGAAGTCGGTGCTGGCCGGGTGGCTGGCGTTCGTCGTCCTCTCCATGGTGCTCGGCGGGGCCGTCGGCACCAGCAAGCTGACCCAGGCCGACCAGTACACCGGCCAGTCGGGGCGGGCGGAGAAGACGCTCGAGCAGAAGTTCCCGCGGCCGGCGCAGGAGGAGGCGCTGATCTCCAGCGCGACCCTGCACGCGTCCGACCCGGCCTTCCGGGCGGCGATCCGCGACGTGAAGGCGCGCGTGGCGCGTGTCGGCGCGGTCGAGAACGTGCGCGCCGCCACCGACCCGGGGCACGGCGACCTCGTGTCGAAGGACGGCCACTCCGCGCTCGTCCAGTTCGCGATCCGCGGCCCGTCCGACACGGCCGGCGATCGCATCGCGCCCGTCCAGGCGGCCGTGAAGGCCGCCCAGAAGGCCCATCCCGGAGTGCGCATCGAGGAGTTCGGCGAGGCCAGCGTCGGCGCCGCCGTCCAGAAGTCGATCTCCAACGACCTCAAGCGGGCCGAGACGCTGTCGCTGCCCGTCACCCTGCTCATCCTCGTGGTCGCGTTCGGCGCGTTCGTGGCCGCGGGCGTCCCGGTGCTGCTCGCCGTCTCGGCGGTCATCGCCACGATCGGGCTGGTCGCGATCCCGAGCCACGTCTTCCCCATCGACGACACCACGTCGATCGTCATCACCCTGATCGGGATGGCCGTGGGCGTGGACTACTCGCTCTTCTACCTCAAGCGTGAGCGCGAGGAGCGGATCGCCGGCCGTGACGAGGCCACCGCCGTGCGCATCGCGTCGGCCACGTCGGGGCGGGCGATCGTCGCCTCCGGCCTGACCGTGATGGCCGCGATGGCGGGACAGTTCCTGACCGGCGACAAGAGCTCGGCGTCCTTCGCGGTCGGCACGATCATGGTCGTGGCGGTCGCGGTGCTGGGGTCGCTGACGGCGCTGCCGGCATTCCTGGCGCTGCTCGGCCGGCACGTCGACAAGGGCCGCATCCGGATCCCGTTCCGGCGCCGCCGCGCCGCCCGCACCCAGTCGCGTGTGTGGGGCTTCGTGCTCGACCGGGCGCTCGCCCGCCCGGGCGTCGCCGCCGTCGGCTCGGTGGCGGTGCTGCTCGCCATCGCATCGCCGGCGCTGCACCTCAAGATCCACACCACTGGGCCGGACGACCTGCCGCCCAGCCTCCCCGGAATCAGCATCTACCACCATGTGCAGCGGGCATTCCCCGACGCGCAGATGCCAGCCGTCGTCGTCGTGCAGGCGAAGGACGCGACCGCGCCGGCGGTCACCGCGGCCATCTCGAAGATGGACGCGCGGGCCGTCGCCTCCGGGGTCGCCCACGACCCCATCGTGATCGACACGAACGCCGCCCGCACCGTGACGACGGTCTCCCTGCCGCTGGCGGGGAACAAGACCGGCAGCGCGTCGAACGCGGCGCTGGAGACGCTCCGCGGCGAGATCATCCCGGCCACCGTCGGGCAGGTGCCCGGCGTGACCGCCGACGTCACCGGCGAGACGGCCATCGACCACGACCAGAACGCGCTGCTCAAGCGCAACGCGCCGATCGTGTTCGGCTTCGTGCTCGCCCTCGCCTTCCTGCTGCTCCTGGTCACGTTCCGCTCGATCGTGATCCCGGCGAAGGCGATCGTCCTGAACCTGCTCTCCGTCGGCGCGGCCTACGGCGTCCTGGTGGCGGTGTTCCAGGACGGCCACGGCGCGTCGCTGTTCGGCGCGTCGGCGACCGGCGGCGTCGTCCCGTGGCTGCCGCTGTTCCTCTTCGTCATCCTGTTCGGGCTCTCGATGGACTACCACGTGTTCATCCTGAGCCGGGTGAAGGAGCTGGTCGACCGCGGCATGTCCACCGAGGACGCCGTGTCCGAGGGCATCCGCTCGACGGCCGGGGTCGTCACCAGCGCCGCCGTCGTCATGGTCGGCGTGTTCTCGATCTTCGTCGGCCTGACGCTCGTCGACTTCAAGGAGTTCGGCGTGGGGCTGGCCTCGGCGATCCTGATCGACGCCACCCTGATCCGCGGCGTGCTCCTGCCGGCGACGATGAAGCTCCTCGGCGAGTGGAACTGGTACCTGCCCCGGCCGCTGCAGTGGCTGCCGCGGCTGGCACCACACGCCGAGATGAGCGCGGAGGCGGCCGGCGACTGATCCCCACAGCGACACCCCGAGACACACGAGCGGCCCGCCCTCCGGCGGGCCGCTCGGCCTTTCCGGCCCGACCGCGGCTGCGAGAATCCCGCAGTCCGATGACGAGCAGCTACCTCGAGCCTCTCCGGCACCGCGATTTTGCGCTGCTGTGGTCTGGACAGACCGTCTCGATGCTCGGCGACGGCGTGTTCACGGTCACGCTCGCGTTGGAGACGTTGCGAGTCGACCCGCACCCCGTCGGGCTCTCCTACGTGCTGGCTGCGCGGCTGCTGCCGGCCGTGGCGCTCGTCCTCCTCGGCGGCGCGATCGTCGACCGGGTGCCGCGCCGGCTCGCCATGCTCGGATCGGACATCGCTCGCGGTGCAGCCGTGGCGGTGATCGCCGCCCTGGTCGCCGCCGGCGCCGTCCACCTGGCAACCCTGATCCTGATGGCGTTCGTCTTCGGCGTCGCCGATGCCCTGTTCTTCCCGGCGGCGACGGCCATCACGCCCGAGCTCGTCCCCGCCGAGCTGCTGGTCGGCGCGAGCGCGCTCGGCGCCACCAGCGCCCAGGTGGCGCAGGTCCTCGTCGGCCCCGCCGTCGGCGGGCTGCTCGTCGGGCTGCTCGGCACCGCCTGGGGATTCGGGGTCGACGCCGTCTCCTTCGTGGTGAGCGCTTCGTGTCTCGCGGCCATGGCCGCAACCCCCAGCCCGACCCCCAGCGAGGAATCCCCCCTCCGCGACGTCCTCGCCGGGCTCCGCTACTGCCGTTCACGGCGGTGGCTCTGGGTCAGCATCCTGGGCTCTGCCCTGGGCAACTTCGTCGCCTTCTCGCCCCTCGCCGCGTTGATCCCGCTCCTCGTCCAGCGCAGCCTGCACGGCGGCGGCATCGCTCTGGGCCTGGTGCTGGGCGCCGGCGGTCTGGGCGGGATCGCGGCGTCGCTGCTCCTCGGCCGTCGGGGCGCTCCTCGCCGGATGGTGCTGCACCTGTGGCTGGGATGGGGACTGTCCGGGCTCGCGGTGCTCGTGCTGGGCCTTGTCCCCGACGTCTGGCTCGCGGGCGGCGTCGCCTTCCTGGTCTACGGGCTCGACGCCTACGGGACCGTCCTGTGGAACCCGCTGATGCAGCGGTCCGTCCCCGCGGCCATGGTCGGACGGGTGTCCTCGGTCGACTACTTCTTCGGCTTCGCGCTCAGCCCACTGGGCCTGGTTGCGTCGGGAGCCCTCGCCGAGGTCATCGGCGTCCGGGCCACCCTCGTCATCGGCGGCGCCGTCACCGGCCTGACCACCCTCGTCCCGTTCCTGCCCGGCGTCCGCGATCCCGAGCCGGCGGATGCGTCCTCCGGGAGGGCGTCCGAGGGTGCAGCCTAGGTGGCGTCGAGCAGCGCCAGCACCGCGCGCACGCGGCGGTGATCCTCCGGCGCGGCGGTGAGGCCGAGCTTGGCGAAGATGTTCGTCACGTGCTTCTCGACCGCCCGTTCGGTCACGACCAGGCGGCTGGCGATGCCGTGGTTCGAGAGCCCTTCGGCCATCAGCTCGAGCACCTCCCGCTCGCGCGGCGTCAGCTCGCCGAGCGGATCGTCGCGGCGGTGCCGGCCGACGAGCTGCGCGACGACGGCGGGGTCGAGCGCGGAGCCGCCGGCGGCGACCCGGCGCACCGCGTCGGTGAACTCGTCCACGTCGGCGATCCTGTCCTTCAGCAGGTAGCCGGCGCCCTCGGCGCGCTCGCCCAGGAGCGCCGTCGCATAGTCAGCTTCGACGTACTGCGAGAGCACGAGCACGCCGACGCCGGGGTGGCGCTCGCGGATGCGGCGGGCCGCCTGCAGGCCCTCGTCGGTGTGCGTCGGCGGCATGCGGATGTCGACGATGGCGACGTCCGGCTTCGAGAAGCCGACCCGGCGCACCAGGTCGTCCGGGTTGTCCACCTGCCCGACGACTTCGAAGCCGGCGCCCTCGAGCAGGCGTGCGATCCCCTCGCGCAGGAGCACGGAGTCCTCTGCCAGGACGACCCGGACGGCGGTGCCCGGGCCGCGGCGCTCGTCCTCGATGCCCGCGATCACCGCCTCGTAGACGGGCTGGGGGCGGTCGAAGTCCTTCAGGGTGCGGTCGCCGAGGTGGCGCAGCGTCACGCCCGCGGGCACGTCATCGGCGACCACGGCCCGGGTCGAGTCCGAGAGCAGGATCTGGCCGCCCGCCCCCGCCTGGCACAGCCGCGCCGCCAGGTGCACGCCCAGGCCGTGGTAGCCCTGCTCGGCCAGCCGCGGCTCGCCGGTGTGGAGCGCCATGCGCGTCCGCACCGCCGCCTCGCCCGGCCACCGGTGCGCCGTCATCGCGCGCTGGGCGGCGACGGCGGCGGCGACGCCGTCGCGGGCGCTGGCGAAGGCGACGAAGCTGCCGTCGCCGCTGGTGTCGACCTCCTGTCCGCCGTGCCCGGCAACCGCCTCCCGCAGCAGCCGGCGGTGGTCGTGCAGGATCTCGCCGTAGCGGTCCCCGACCTGACGGATGAGGCTCGTCGAGCCCTCGACGTCGGTGAAGAGCAGCGTGACGGTGCCGGTGGGCAGCTCGGACATGGAACCGTTGATCTTACGGCCACGGTGGTGGGCCTTGGGGCCTGGCCCCGCGACGCGGGGCCAGGCCCCGCTTCTCAGCCGTATCTCAGCTGCGCAGCTCGGCCGCGACGCGGCACCCGGCGTCGATGCACAGCCGTTCGCGGTCGCGGTGGAGGCACATCAGCCCGACGTAGGTCGAGGCGTCGTCGCCGAGCACGACGAGCCGCAGCCCGTCGTCCGGGCCGAGGCCGGCGAGTGCCTCGCGCACCGCCGTCGAGGCCGTCGTCGTCGGCGGGCCGGCATGGGCGAGCGCGGCGATCGGTGTGTCGTCGGCGGCGCCGGCGAGGTCGTCGCGGGTCACCGAGCCGGCATAGCGGTCGCCGTCGAGCACCGGCACGAGCTGCACCGAGCTGGAGGCGAAGAGCGCCCGGCCGGCGGCGACGGTGGCGTCCGCCGCGAGCTCCTTGCCGCGTACCGTGACCACCTCGGAGACGGGCAGGTCGGCCACGTCGCCGACCGTCGCGTGGAAGGTGCCGCCCATGGCCGTAGGGTAGCCCGCCGAAACGCCGAGGCCCCCGCCGTCCGGCGGGGGCCTCGAGTGGGACGGGTGGTGCGCGCCGCTACTGGACGATCCGCGATGTGCCTCCGGCCAGGTCGGACGCGATCCGGTCGAAGATGCCGATCAGCGAGGTCGGGCTCGGCAGGTCGTAGAAGTTCGACGGGTCGGTGGCCATCTCGGACAGGGCGGTCACCGGGCCAATGGAGGGAACCTCGGTCTGGGTCTGCCATCCCTGAACCTTCCCGTTCACCAGCGCGCCCGGCGCCGCGAAGCAGGTGTCGGTCTGGGCGGTGTAGGCGATGGAGTACACGAGCACGTTGTTCGCCTTGGCGACCCCGGCGCTGGTCACGCCCTGGCCGCACGGATTGGTCAGGTACGGGGACGTCGAGGGCAGATAGCTCGGCCCCGTGTTCGCGGCGCCGTCGGAGAGGATCACGATCGCCTTCTGCGCGTCCGGCCGGCCGTCCTTCTGCAGCTCGGCGTAGGCCGCGTCGATGGCCTCGGCGTAGGCGGTGTTCCCGCCCGCCTGCACGCAGTTCACCGTGGAGATCAGCGGCGAGGAGGTGTCGAGCTTGCCGATGCCGGTCGCGTAGCTGTTCGACAGCGGCACGACCACATAGGCGGCGTTCGGCAGGCTGTAGGTGCCGGTGGGGTCGCTGCTGAAGGCCGACTGCACATTCGTGCACGCCTGGCCGGTCGACGGGGCCGGCGGCAGCACCGCCAGGCCGACGTTGTCGATGGCCGGATCCATGGTGCTCAGGAACTCCAGGATGCCGTCCTTGGCCTGCGGCAGCTTGCTGCTCGAGTTCATCGACCCGGTGCGATCGAGCACGATCATGACGTCGAGCGGGGTGCCGCCGCAGGGCGAGCACGCCTGCGCATGCGCCTTGAGGGTGATGCTGGAGAAGCCGAGCAGGCTCAGCAGATACGTCGGCGCCTTGGCCGTCTCGTCCACCGTGACGGTGTTCGGCAGGCCGTTGGTGCAGTCGTAGCCGTCCTGCTTCTGGCAGTCGACCGACACGCTCTCGGTGACGTCCGAGGCGGGCACGCCGCCGATCGGGTTCACCCCGCCGGACTCCGAGCCGTAGTGCTGGGCGGCGGTGGTCGCGTTGCCGACGTTGGGCGGGTAGGCCACGGTCAGCTGGCCGGCGCCGCCGGCGGCGGCCGCGTCGGCCGACGCCTGGAGGGCCTGCTGGACGCGGTACGCGTTGCCCAGGTCGATCACCAGGCCGGCGAAGATCAGGATCGAGAGCATGAACACCACGACGAGCGGGAGCGTCTGCCCAGCCGCCTGCCGGGAATCCGTGAGAAGGCTGCCGCGCGCAGCCCGACTGCGTAGTGAGAGGACCATCGTCGCCTTCGCTCCGGGGGGTGGATTGACCCGCCGGCGGGGGCGACGGCGGGCGGCTACTTCTCCTGCCAGCGTCCGCGCGATCCCTGCAAACTATATCCCCCAAATGAAGGATCTTGCAAAATGCGTTCCATGCAAGTGGCGCGGGCGGGCGGCGGCCGTGCGCCGGGCCGCCCGCCCGCGCGTGGGGCCTACATCTGGGCCGCGCTGTCGTTCTGCCAGAGCCCGAACTCGTTGCCGTGCGGGTCATGGCAGACGGCGAACCAGCCCATGCCGGGCACGGGCATGGGATCCGACGCCTGCCCGCCGAGCTCCTTCACGCGCGCGGCGCCGGTGTTGACGTCGTCGACGTCGAAGTAGGGCCGGGTGCCGCGCTTGCCCGGCTCCATGTTCGTGATCGCGCCGCCGGTGCTCTCGGAGATCCGGGTCATGTGGTACTCCGACGGTCCCGGGAACGCCTCGAACGACCATCCGAAGAGCGACCCCCAGAACGTCTGCGCCGCCGCGGTGTCGTCGGCGGGGATCTCGATATGCACGATCTGTCCGGCCACTTGCACCCTCCCTGGGCGTGGATGGCGGCGGGCGGTCGCGCCCGCCGGGTCAGACGATAGACCCGCCGGCCGCGCCGAACTCATCGCCGCCGGAGCAGGCGGCGCAGGCGCGATGGCGGCCGCGGCTGGCTCGCCAGCCACTCATCGCGCAGCGGCAGCCGCCCCTGCGCCCGCGCGGCGGCGACGCACTCGGCGTGCGCGTGCCGGCGGCGGTCGGCGTCGCCCTCCGGGGCGATCAGCATGTGGTCCGTCATGGCGTGCAGGCGGTAGCCGCACAGCGGGCAGAGGTAGTTCGCCGGCGTGCGGTTGCGGGCCGGTCGGATCGCCCACCAGCGGGCGCGGTCGAGCTTTGCCATTCCCGGATACTGATGGATTGCGCGATGAATCCGCGCCCGATGCACGGTCCCAACCGTGTGGGCAGCACGGCCCACCTTTCCCCGGAGGTTCGGAAACGATGACGCAGTCGCTCGCGGCCGTGAACGCGATCACCCTCTTCGTCGAGGACGAGCAGCGTTCGAAGGAGTTCTACGAGCGGGCGTTCGCGGTCACCGCGGTCGACGAGGAGCCCGGCACCGTGATCCTCGAGTTCCGGAACCTCTTCGTACGCCTGCTGGCACGCAGCGAGGCGGGCGCGGAGCTGCTCGGTCAGGTGCCCCTGGCCGAGGGCCGCGCCGGGACGAACGTGCAGCTGGGGGTCTTCGTGGACGACGCGGACGCAGTCTGCGCCGAGCTCGCCGGGCGAGGCGTCGCGATCGTCTACGGGCCGGTCGATCGTCCCTGGGGCGTCCGCACGGCTGCCTTCCGCGACCCAGACGGCCACCTCTGGGCCTTCAGCTCCGACATCCCCGCGAACTGAGTAGCCTGCGCTCGATGCCGACCGCCGCCGACGCACGCCCACCCGCCGACGTCGTCGACCGCCTGTACGGCGGCGACCTGGACGAGTTCGTGCCGGCCCGCGCCGCGGCGGCGAAGGCGCTGCGTGCCGACGGCCGCCGCGGCGAGGCCGCCGCCGTGGCGGCGCTGCGCAAGCCCACCGTGGCGGCGGCTGTCGTGAACCGGGTCGTGCGGGCCGAGCCGAAGCTGCTCGGCGACCTGCTCGGCGCCGGCGAGCGGCTGGGCGAGGTGCAGCTCCGGGCCGCCCCTGCGAGCGACCTGCGCGCCGCCGTCGCGGCCGAGTCCGCCGCCCTCGACGCCCTCGTGCGCGCGGCCGGGAAACCGGCCGGGGGCGAGCCG
Organism: uncultured Actinomycetes bacterium; assembly: GCA_963843705.1. Lineage (GTDB taxonomy): Bacteria > Actinomycetota > Thermoleophilia > Gaiellales > JAICJC01 > JAICJC01. Next base: position 264,270 of record CAWJLQ010000005.1, on the reverse strand, counting down.
ACCCTGGCAAAGCTGCGCGAGACCCTGCACGCGGCCGCCCTCGATCCGGCACTCGCCGCCGACGTCCGCGCGGGCGCGCTGGTGAAGGAGGCGCGGGCGGTCGGCTTCCCGCTCGGCGTCTCGGTCCCGCCCGAGCGCGTGTGCCGGCAGCGGACGCCGCCGAAGTCGGCCCGCGCGCGGCCGCGCACGGCGCCGCCCGCCGGGGCTGCCCGCGCAGACGCGGCCGCGGCCAGGCGGCTGGAGAAGGCCGGGGCGGACGCCGCGCGCGCGACCGAGCAGCTCGCCGCGGCCGCGGCTGACCTCGACGCCGCCCGCGCCGGAGTCGCCGCCGCCGAACGCGCACTGAAGCAGGCGCAGACGCGCGAGCGCGCCGCCCGGAAGGCGCACGATGCCGCGACGGCCCGCGCCGAACGCGCCGCCGCCCGCGTGGCCGAGGCGGGCGGCTGATGGTCGTCCACCTCGTCGACGGCACCTACGAGCTCTTCCGCCAGTTCTTCGGCCGCCGCCGCGGCGGGCGCGGCGACCGCCGGCTGGGCGCGGTGATCGGCGTGCTGCACACCGTCCTCGGCCTCGTCGAGACCGGGGGCGGCCACGTCGGCGTCGCCACCGACCACGTGATCGAGTCGTTCCGCAACGACCTCTGGCCCGGGTACAAGACCGGCGCCGGGGTCGACCCGGCCCTGCTCCTGCAGTTCGAGCCGCTCGAGCAGGCGCTGGCCGCGATGGGCGTCGCCGTCTGGCCGATGGTGGAGCTCGAGGCCGACGACGCGCTCGCGGCGGCCGCCCGCATCGCCTCGGCCGACCCCGACTGCGAGCAGGTCTGCATCTGGACGCCCGACAAGGATCTCGCCCAGTGCGTCGCCGGAAGCCGCATCGTCCAGGTCGACCGCCGCAACGACTCGATCCGCGACGCCGCCGGCGTGCGGGAGAAGTTCGGCGTCGACCCGCCCCGCATCCCCGACCTGCTCGCGCTCGTCGGCGACTCGGCCGACGGCTACCCCGGGATCCCGGGCATCGGCAAGGTCACCGCCGCCCGGCTCGTGAACGAGCACGGGCCGATCGAGGACTTCCCGCCGGGCGTGCTCGGCGACCGGCGCGACCTCGCGCTGCTCTTCAAGGACCTGGCGACGCTGCGGGACGGCGAGGAGCTCTTCACCCGCGCGTCCGACCTGCGCTACGCCGGGCCGGCGCCGGCGTTCGCGGAGTGGGTCGACCGGCTCGGCGACGACCGCCTGCTGCCGCGCGCGCGGTCGGCGGCCGAACGTACGCCGCTAGCGACCCGGCGGGCCGTTCAGGAGCCGGGGCGGCCGTCCGCCCCGCAGCGCGATCACGCGTCCGGCCATCGCGCGCGCCTGGACGAGCTCGACGACCACCCGGGCCACCTCCGCAACGTCGATCAGGTCGCCCTGGAGGTCGGCCGGCAGCGGCTCTCCGCGGGCCGTGTGCCCGGCGACGGCGGCGAGCACCGCGTCGGTGGCCACGGTGTGCGGGCAGACGCAGTTCACGCGCACCATCCGCTCGCGGAGCGGCGCCAGGCACGCCGTCAGCCGGATCAGCCCGGCCTTGGCGGCCGCGTACTCCGGCCCCGGATGGACGTCCAGCCCGAGGCCCGCCGAGGAGGCGATGTTCACCACCGCGCCGCCACCGTCGCGGATGAGGAACGGAAGGGCGGTGTGGATCGCGAGCATCGGCGTGCGCAGGTTGAGATCGAGCGCCCGCATCCAGCTCTCGGCCGGCCCGTCCGGGAAGGCCGGTTCGTCGTATCCGCCGGCGTTGTTCACGAGGATGTCGAGCCGCCCGCCGGCCTCGGCCGCAGTGGCGACCGCGCGCTCGACCTCGGCGCGCACGGCGAGGTCGGCGACGACGGCCGTCGCCCGGCCGCCGGCGGACGCGATCGCCGCCACCGTCGCGGCGGCCGCCGCGGCGTCGACGTCGACCACGACCACCATCGCGGCGTCCTCGCCGGCGAGCCGGTGCGCGATGGCACGGCCGATCCCGGCCCCGGCTCCCGTCACCATTGCGCACTTCCCGGCGATCTCCATGCACGCAGGTTTCCCATTTCCGCCCGGGTCCGCACGCGGGTGTGCGAACATGTGTTCGTGTCCGCGGCCACGATCCTGCACGCCGACCTCGATGCGTTCTACGCGTCGGTCGAGCAGCGGGACGACCCGCGCCTCCGCGGCCGGCCCGTCATCGTCGGCGCCGGCGTCGTGCTGGCGGCGAGCTACGAGGCCAAGGCCTGCGGCGTGCGCACGGCGATGGGCGGAGCGCACGCCCGCCGCTGCTGCCCCGACGCGGTGGTCGTCCCGCCGCGCTTCGCCGCCTACGCCGAGGCCAGCCGCGACGTCTACCGGGTGTTCGAGGACACGGCGCCGGTGGTGGAGGGGCTGTCGATCGACGAGGCCTTCCTTGACGTCCGCGGCATGGAGCGGATCGCGGGCAGCCCGGCCGCGATCGCGGCCGGGCTGCGGCGGCGGGTGCGCGAGCGGGTCGGCCTGCCGATCACGGTCGGAGTGGCGCGCACGAAGTTCCTGGCCAAGGTCGCAAGCGGCGTCGCGAAACCGGACGGGCTGCTCGTGGTCCCGCCCGAGGGCGAGCTCCGGTTCCTGCACCCGCTGCCGGTCGAGCGGCTGTGGGGCGTCGGCGCCGTCACCGCCCGCAAGCTGCACGATCGCGGCGTCCAGCGGGTCGCCGACGTCGCCCGGCTCGACGAGGAGGCGCTCGTGGCGATGCTTGGCCCGGCGGCCGGGCGCCACCTGCACGCCCTGGCGCACAACCGCGACCCGCGCCCCGTGCAGGTGCGCCGGCGGCGGCGCTCGATCGGCTCGCAGCGGGCCCTCGGCCGCGGTCCGCACTCGCCCGGCGAGGTCGACGCGTCACTGATGGCGATCGTCGACCGGGTGACGCGCCGCATGCGGGCGGCGCACCGCGTGGGCCGCACGATCACGCTGCGGCTGCGGTTCGCCGACTTCAGCCGGGCCACCCGGTCGCAGACGCTCGCCGATCCCACGGCCGAGACCGCGCTCGTGCTCGCGGCGGCCCGCGAGCTCCTGGCCGCGGCCATGCCCCTCATCCGCGTCAGCGGGCTGACCCTGATCGGCGTGGCCGTCTCGAATCTGGCCGACGAGCGCGCGGTCCAGCTCACGCTGCCGTTCGGCCGCCGCGACCGAAGCGCGCTCGACGCCGCCCTCGACGCCGTGCGCGACCGCTACGGCTCGGGCGCGGTCACCAGGGCGGCGCTGCTCGGGCGCGACCCGGGACTGGCGGTGCCGCTGCTTCCCGACTGAGCCGCATCCCCGCCGCGACCAGGGCGGCCCCGATCAGCGCCCGCGGTGAGCGCGTCCCGCGTTCGGGCGTCTCCGCGTCCATCCGCAGGCGCTCGATGCGCTCGGCCGCGATCAGCCTGCGCGCGTCGCCGTCGATCGGCTGCATCTCCTCACCTCTCTTGACATCGAATATCTTGAGATCGAGAGTCTAGCTATGAGACCTCTTGACGTCAAGAGAATTTCTGGCAGACTGGGCGTGTCATGAACCCGCGGACGCCCGAGCGCGACCACGTCGATCGCTTCCTGGACGAAATCCACCTCGTCTTCCCCGAGCTCGACCTCGAGGTGGAGGGCATCGTCGACCGCATCGGCGGGATCGCCCGGCGCCTGAACCGGACGATGGACGAGACGCTCGCGGAGTTCGGCCTCGACACGGCGGAGCACAAGGCGCTCTCGGTGCTCGCGCAGTCGGGCCCGCCGTTCCGGAGCACGCCCGGGCGGCTGGCGAAGCGGATGGAGCTGTCCAGCGGCGCGATGACGAACCGGCTCGACCGGCTCGAGGGGGCCGATCTGATCCGCCGGCTGCCCGATCCGGACGACCGCCGCGGTGTGGTCGTCGAGCTGACCGAGCACGGCCATGACGTCTACCGCAGCGCGGTCGGCGCCCAGGCGACGAAGGAGCAGCTCTTCGCGGGCGCGCTCACGCAGAGGGAGAAGACCCAGCTCAACGCGCTCCTGCGGCGACTGATGCTCGAGCTCGAGCGCCGCGAGCAGGGACCCCCCGGGGACTGCTGAGCGGTTGCCGCTTGACGCCCGTCCGCGGCGTCCTCTAGGCTGAAGGGCAAGCAGTCGTGGCATGGTTGCCGCATGTGGAGGCGTTGAGGCCTCAGGACTCTGGAAGTCCTGGGGCCTCTTTGCATTTAAGGATCGGGGAGGCCGCGGCCCCCCGGGAAAGGAGACCCGATGCTCTATCCGCACTGGCTCGCCCCGGGCGACAACGCCTGGCAGCTGACCGCCGCCACGCTGGTGGGCCTGATGAGCGTCCCCGGCCTCGTCGTCCTCTACGGCGGCGTCATGCAGCGGCGCTGGTCGGTGAACAGCATGATGCTCGCGTTCGCCGCGTTCGCGCTCGTCCTCGTGATGTGGGTCCTGTACGGCTTCAAGATGGGCTTCGGCAGCCCGCTGCGGCTGGGCGGGAGCGACACGAGCTTCCTGTCGAACTTCGTCGGCCGGCCGGGGGCGGTGCTCGACCACGCGGCCGAGCAGGGTCAGGCCCGCATCCCGGCGCTCGGCGCCGCCGGCGTGCTGGACTTCCCCCAGTCCTCGCTGGTCTACTTCCAGTTCGTCTTCGCCGCCATCACGCCGATCCTGATGCTCGGGTCGGTGCTCGGGCGCGTGCGGTTCAAGGCGTGGATCCCGTTCGTGCTCCTGTGGGCGACGTTCATCTACACGGTGAACGCGTTCCTGATCTGGGGCGGCGGCTGGTTCGCCCAGCACGGTGCCGTCGACTTCAGCGGCGGCTACGTCATCCACCTGGCGGCCGGAGCGTCCGGGTTCGTGGCCGCATGGGTGATCGGGCCGCGGCTCGCCCGCGACCGCGAGGTCGACGCACCCAACAACCTGGCGATGGTGGCGCTCGGCGCGGGCCTCCTGTGGCTGGGCTGGAACGGCTTCAACGGCGGTGACCCCTACAACGCCGGCGCCGACGCCTCGGCAGCGGTGCTGAACACGAACCTGGCGACCGCGGTGGCGTTCCTGGTGTGGGTGTGCAGCGACTACGCCACGAACCGCAAGCCGTCGCTGATCGGCAGCGTGAACGGCATGATCGTCGGACTGGTCGCGATCACCCCGGCGGCGGGCTTCGTGAACGGCTACGGCGCGATCATGATCGCCGTGATCGCGTCGCTGCTCGTCTACGTGGCCTACAACTACCTCGCCCTGCTGCCGCCGTTCAACCGCGTGGACGACACCCTCGGCGTCGTCTACACGCACGGGTTCGCGGGCCTGGCGGGCGGCATCCTGACCGGCGTCTTCGCAGACTCCGCCATGCAGGTCGTGCCGGGCTTCTCGGTCTCGGGCGGGATGCACCTGGTCAAGTGGCAGCTGCTCACCGGCCTGTGGGTGGTCGGCTTCTCGGCCGTCGGCACCTTCCTGCTGCTGCGGCTGGTGGCGCTCTTCACGCCGCTGCGGATGACCGACGAGGAGATGGAGATGGGCGACATGGCCGTCCACGGCCACGAGGTCTACCCGTCCGACATCCCGTCGCTCGCGTATCCGTCGGGGCTGCCGGCCGCGGCGCCGTCGGCAACGCCGGCCGCGGCTCACGGGGGCGGTGGTGGCGACTAGCGTCATCGTCTCCTACGACGGCACGCGCAACGATCGCGACGCGCTGGCGCTCGGCCGCCTCCTGGCCGGCGCCGGCGCGTCCGTTGCGCTCGCCTACGTCCGCCACGTGCGCGAGGTCGAGCGCGGACGCGAGCGGCTGGCGGCAAGCGAAGCCGAGGCGCTGCTTGCCGCCGGCGCCGAGGCGCTGGGGGATCCGGAGGCGCCCCGGCACGTCGTCGTGAGCGGCTCGACGGCAGCGGGGCTGCGCGACCTCGCCCTCGCCCGCGGCGCCGACCTGGTCGTGTTCGGATCGGAGTACCGCACCGCCCCGGGCCACGTCGACCCGCAGGCGTCGGCCCGGCGGCTGCTGGACGGCGGACCGGTCGCGCTCGGGATCGCGCCGGCCGGCCTCGCCGCGCGCAACGGGCATCCGGTCGAGACGGTCGCCGCGCTGGGCGAGGACGGCGACCCGTGCCCGCGCGAGACCGCCGAGGCGATCGCGGCTCGGCTGGGAGCGACGGTGATCGGCCCCGGCGTCGGCGAGCCGGATCTGGTGGTCGTCGGCTCCAAGCCCGGGACGGTCACGGGACGGGTCACGCTCAGCGCGGCCGCCGAGCACGTCGTCGGGCTGTCCCGCTGTCCCGTGCTCGTGCTGCCGCGTGGAGTCGCGCTCGCGTTCGCGGACGGGGCCGTCTGACGTGCCGGCGGAGCACGGCCGCCTCGTCCGCCCCGTGGCCGGCCGCGACGGGCGGGTGGTCGCCATCGTGCTCGCGGTGTGTGCCCTCGCCGTCGCCGTCGGCGCGGCGAGCGTGCAGGGCCGACCCGCGCCGTCCGGGCGAGGGTGCGTCCAGGCCGACGTCGCCGGGGTGATGGGCGGCGGGACGGTGCGCGGATGCGGCGACCGGGCGGCTGCGCTCTGCCGCGTCTACGCGCCGGTGTCGGCGCAGGTGGCTGCGCAGTGCGCGGCGATCAGCGCCCGGACTGTGCGTGGAGGTACGAGACCCGCATCGGCCGGGCCGGCGGATCCGGGAGGGCGATCCGCGATGTGACGCGGAGATCGCCGGCGACATGCAGGAGCTCGCCGGGGTCGAGCGGGCGCCAGTCCGGGTGCTCGTCGAGCGGCTCGCTCGCGACGACCACGCTCGGGTGCCGGGCGAGATGCTCGGAGTGGACCCGCAGCGTCGCGCTCGAGCCGTGCAGGGGCCGATCGCCGTGGGTGCCGCCGGCGGAGCGCTCGAGCACGTACAGCCGGTGCGTCTGCGGATAGCGCAGCGCCCACAGCCCGGCCGGCTCGATCACGATCAGGTTCAGGGCGTACACGGGCAGGCGTGCGGCGATCCACCGCGCGGCCGAGGCGATGCCCGCTCCGACGTCGCCGTCATGGTCGTCGATGCGCGCCGTGATCAGCGCGAACATGCGCTCGGAGTCGGTCTCGCCCGCGACCAGCCGCATCCGCGCGCCCGCCTCGGCCTCCAGCGCCGGCAGGTCGCCCAGGGCGCCGTTGTGCGCCATGATCCGGCCCTCCATCGCGAACGGATGGGTGTTCGCCGCGGTCAGGCCGCCCGTCGAGGCGAGCCGGACGTGGGTGACGAACGTCGCCGACACGACGCGCTTCGCCTCGCGTGCGAAGGCCGGGTCGGCGTAGGCGGCCACGGGCGCCTTGTCGACCACCGCCCGGCCGCCGGCGTCGAAGTATCCGAGCCCGGTGCCGTCGGGGTTGCGGCGGCTCTGCACCACCAGGCTGTCCGGCGCGTCCAGCAGCCAGAACCGGGCCTCGACCCGGTGGGGCGCCGCGCTCAGCCCGAACAGCCGGCACATGCGTCGGCGGGCGGGGAACCAACCATCCTAGTGATGGAACGCCGCGTCGGACTCGTCGTGGATGGGCGCGGTCTGCTTGCGCAGCCGGGCGAGCGCCCGCTCGAGATCGTCGAGGAGCACGTCGGCCAGGTCGTGGGTGAACCCTCGCCGCACGACGATGCGGAGCACCGCCAGGTCGGTGCGGTCCGCCGGGAACGTGTACGCGGGCACCTGCCATCCTCGCTCGCGGAGGGCGCTGGACACGTCGAAGACGGTGAAGTTCCCCGCGCCCTCGGCGACGGTGAACGCGAACACCGGCAGCTCGTCGCCGCGCGTCAGGAGCTCGAACGGCCCCAGCCGGGCGATGCCGGACGCGAGCCGGGTCGCCACGTCCCGGGCGTACCCCTGCACCGCCCTGTACCCCTCGAACCCGAGACGGAGGAAGTTGTAGTACTGGGCGACCACCTGGGCACCGGGCCGCGAGAAGTTCAGGGCGAACGTCGGCATGGTGTCGCCGAGGTAGTTGACCCAGAAGATGAGGTCGCCGGGCAGGGCGGCCGAGTCGCGCCACACGACCCAGCCGACGCCGGGATAGACCAGCCCGTACTTGTGCCCGGAAGCGTTCACCGACGCCACCCGCGGCAGCCGGAAGTCCCACACCAGCTCGGGGTCGATGAACGGGGCGACGAATGCGCCGGAGGCGCCGTCGACGTGGACGGGGATGTCGAGTCCGGTGCGCTCCTGGAGGTCGTCCAGCGCGGCGCAGATCTCGGCCACCGGCTCGTAGGAGCCGTCGAACGTCGACCCGAGCACGGCGATGACGCCGATGGTGTTCTCGTCGCAGCGGCGCACGGCCTCCTCGGCCGAGAGCGTGAAGCGGCCGCCCTCCATCGGCACCGCACGCATCTCGACGTCCCAGTAGTTGGCGAACTTCTCCCAGCACACCTGGACGTTGATCCCCATCACGATGTTCGGCTTGCCGGCCGGCGCGCCGGCAGCGCGGCGCTCCTGCCAGCGCCGCTTGAGCGCGAGGCCGCCGAGCATCGCCGCCTCGCTCGACCCCGTCGTCGAGCAGCCGGTCGCCTCGGCGGCGTCCGGCGCGTGCCACAGGCGGGCGAGGATGTCCACGCAGCGCATCTCGAGCTCGGCCGTCTGGGGGTACTCGTCCTTGTCGATCATGTTCTTCTGGAGGCACTCGGTCATCAGCCGCTCGGCCTGCGGCTCCATCCAGGTGGTCACGAACGTGGCCAGGTTCAGCCGGGCGCTGCCGTCCAACAGGAGCTCGTCGTGCACGACCTCGTAGGCGATCTGGGGATCGACGCCCGCGCGCGGAAGCGCGTGGCGCGGGATCGGCCCGTCAAGGGTGAGGAGCGGGGGCGGGGCGTGCCGGCGCGATCGCCGCGCCGGGCCCTGCGGGTGCTTCAGCGGCACGACGGGACCTCCTTCGGGGAGGGCCATGGTAGGACATCGCCGCTCGTGCCGGCTACGACGCCGGCCGCGGGGCCGTGTAGTAGCACTTGCAGTAGCCCCACAGGTCGGGTTGGAAGCCCGTCCAGGTATCGGCGTAGGCCGTCAGCGCGTCGGTGTCGACGAGCTGGATGTAGGGGCGCTTCTGCGCCAGATAGGCCTCCATCTTCCAGACCAGCGCCTGGCGCTGCTTGAAGTCGACCAGCTTGCCCTGCTGGGCGTACCAGCGGTCGTACGTGGGGTCGTTGAAGCCCGTGTCGCTGTTGTCGTACCACTGCGCCCGCGTCACGACCGAGAGGTTGAAGTTCGGGTCGATGTAGGGGTGCCAGTACCACGTGTACATGTCGGCCGTCAGGTACTTCCCGCCGGGCGCCGTGATCATCGTGTAGGCCTGGCTTCCGTCCCCGCCGGACACCTCGTTCAGCTTGACGCCGATCTTGGCGTAGGCCGCCGCCAGCACCTGGAACTGGCGGTCGCCGTTGTAGTCGAGGTCGTTCGGGACGATCACGCCGTAGCTCATCTGGTGCGCGGGCTGGGCGTAGGCGCCGGTCGTGGCCGGGACGACGCGCACGCCTCCGGCGCCCATCTTGTAGCCGAGCGAGTCGAGGATCTGGTTCGCCTTCGCCGGGTCGTAGGGCAGCGGCTGCACCTTCGGGTTGAGCCACCCCGACGGTCCCGACCACTTCGACATGATGTTCGCCCACGGCACCGCGTAGCCGCGGAACACGACGTCGATGATCTGCGTGCGCGGCGTCCCGTACTCGAACGCCTCCTTCACCGTCGGGTTGAGGAGCTCGCGGTTCTTCGTCTTCTTCGGGTTCGAGTTGAACCCGAGGTTCGTCACCTCGTCGCCGGGCTTGACGCTGAGTTTGATCTTGCTCTGGTGCGCGAGCTCGCTGCCGGCGGTGTAGGGGACGGCGTCCACGAAGTCGAGGTTGCCGGCCGTCAGGTCGGCCACCATCGAGGTCGAGTTCGTGTAGTACGTGAGCGTGACGGCCGCCGGCGTCGACTTCGGCCCGTAGAAGTACGGGTTGGGCTTGAACACGGTCGTGCCCTTCTCCGTGTACTTCGTGATCGTGTACGGGCCGCCCGACACCATGGGCAGGCTCTGCTCCGGCCGGTAGGCCTTGAGACCGGTGCCCTTCTCGCCGACGTGCTTGCTCCAGATGTGCTCGGGCAGGACGAAGAACTGCTCGAGGTTCGCGAGCGCCGCCGCCACGGGGTGGGAGTAGGTGATCACGAGCGTGGTCGCGTTCGGCGCCGACGCCGACTTCACCCCGTCGAGCACGCCGGCCAGGTAGGCGGTCGGGCCGGAGGCGTACTTGAGCATCGTGTCGATCGTCCAGACGGCGTCCTTGGCGGTCAGCGGCACCCCGTCCGACCACTTGCCCTTGCGCAGGTGGAACGTCCACACGAGGCCGTCGGGCGTATGCGTCCAGCTCGTCGCCCAGTCGCCCTGGAGCTTCAGCCCCGGGCCGTACTGGACGATCTGCGGGAACACCATCTCGTAGGCCGTGTCGTCCTGCGTCTCGATGCCGACGAGCGGGTTCAGGGTGTCGATGTAGTAGGTCGTCCCGATCCGCAGGATCTTGCTGCCGCCGCCACCGCCGCCGGCCGAGCCGCCGCCGCCACCGCAGCCCGCCAGAGCCACGGCGAACGTGGCGGCGAGCAGGGTCAGGCAGGTGATTCTTGTGCGGCGGCTCAAGGGACATCGGCAGCTATACCACGCCCGCCGGGAGGCAGTCAAGCGACTCTCCGAATCTTCACTGCAAGGCCGTTTGCGCTCGTCGCGCGGCTTGACCGCCGCGGCCGGGCGGTGCTTCAATCCGAGCGATTCCTGTGTCGTCAGTGAGGAAACCCGGAACGCGCCGCAAGGGCGCGGCGATGCGCGAGGCGATCCTCCTCGCCGCGTGCGAGGCGATCGTCGAGCGAGGCGTCGACCGCGTGCGCATGCAGGACATCGCGGCCGCCGCGGGCGTGTCGCCGACGCTGCCCCACTACTACTTCAACACGCGGCACGAGCTGCTGCGCCGCGCGTTCGAGCACGCGGAGGAGGAGATGGTGCAGCTCGAGCTCGAGGCCGCCGGCGATCTGACGCCGAGGGAGCGGCTCGAGCGGAGGCTGCTCGTCTACTTCGACGCCGACCCCCGTGTGTACCGGATCTGGATGCTCAGCCGCGAGATGACGACCCACGCCATCCGCGAGCCGTCCCTGCGCGACTCGCACGAGGACGTCTTCGGCATGTGGACGGCGTCCGTGGCGGCGGTCATCCGTGAGGCCCGCGCCGCCGGCGAGGCGGAGGCGAGCGTCGACGCGGACGGCGCGGCGTGGCGGCTGACCGCGCTCGTCGAAGGGGTGGGCACGTGGCTGCTCACGGGGATGGCCACCCGCCGGCAATGCCGGTCGATGGTGGCCGCAGCGGTCGCCCGCGAGCTGGGCGGCTAGCGCCGGCCCGCGACCACCCGGGGACAGTCCCCGCCCACGCTTGCACTCCGTGGGCCCGCGGGGGCTGTCCCACACCGCTCCATCTCCAGCCGCGCCGGGACGGCTGCGAGCCGATCGATGACTTCCGGCCGCCGCCACCGTCTTCACCGCGATGACCTTGTGGCGGCACGCACCTCTTGCCGGACGGTTTCGCCGCAACCGCGATACCCTGGGGAGAACCCCGGCGCAGGGTCACGCATGCTCCGGGCCCGCGGGCCCCCGTTCCCGCCCCTGAACTCGACGTTTACAAGGACGTATCTCGCCCATGACCGAACTCACCGAATCGCAGCTGGAGCGCCAGCGCAGGATCGCTCATACAGGATTCCAGGCCCGGATGGCGGGCCACTTCGCCCACCACCCGTGGCGCGTCATCCTCACCTGGATCGGCATCTTCGTCGCGCTCGGCGGCCTGAACGCCGCGTTCCACGGCAAGCTGATCAACGACTTCAACATCCCCGGATCGGACGTCCAGAAGGCGACCGACCTGATCAACGCCAAGTTCCCGGTGCAGCACGGCGCGGCGCTGCGCGTCGTCATCGCGGCGCCGTCGGGGCAGCGGCTGGACACGCCGCAGCGCAAGGCGGCCATCGCCCAGATGATCGCGGCCGGCCTCACGTCGCAGAAGTCGATCGACTTCCATGCGAAGGACGCGGCCGCGAGCACCGACCCGCTGGCGAAGAGCTCGCATCAGCTCTCGAAGGACGGGCGGATCGCCTTCTTCGACGTGCAGTACGACAAGGACGCGTTCCAGTTGCCGCGCGCCGGCATCGTCCAGGCCGAGCACAAGATGCAGGCGATCGGTCAGAGGGCCGGGATCGACACGCAGTTCACCGGCGAGGCTGAGACCGGGGACGTCTCGAGCAGCGGCAGCGAGATCATCGGCCTGATCGCGGCGTTCGTGGTCCTGATGATCCTGTTCCGTGCGCTGGTGCCGACGGCGATCCCGCTGCTGTTCGCCATCACCGCGGTGGTGGGGGCATTCCTGCTGCTGTACCTGGCGGCCCGGTTCACGCACTTCAACACGGTGACCGAGATCCTGGTGCCGATGATCGGGCTCGGCGTCGGCATCGACTACACGCTCTTCATCGTCACCAGATTCCGGCAGTACCTGCACGACGGCCTGCCGCCGCGCGAGGCGGCGGCGGCCGCGAGCGCGACCGCCGGCCGCGCCGTGCTCTTCGCCGGCACCACGGTCGCCATCTCGATCACCGGCCTCGCCATCATCGGGATCGACTTCATCACGAAGCTCGGGATCGGCAGCGCACTTGGTGTGCTGACCGCCGTGCTGCTGGCGAACTCGCTCCTGCCGGCGGTGCTGGCGCTGCTCGGCCACAAGATCGACCGCGGCCGGCTGGGGATGCGCAGCTCCGACGACTCGCGCCAGGGCCAGGCGACGACGCCGGTGGCGGCGTGGGGGCGGTTCGTCACCCGCAACGCCAAGGTCGTGCTGCCGGTGGCGGTCGTGATCATGCTGGTCGGAGCGACGCCGGTGCTGAAGTCGCGGCTCGGCCTGGCCGATGCCGGCACCGCGCCGAAGAGCCAGACGACCCGGCAGGCGTACGACCTGCTCTCGACGGGCTTCGGGCCCGGCTTCACGGAGCCGATCCCCATCGTGATCGCGCTGAACTCCGATCACAACGCCGCCGTGAACCTGCAGCACGCGTTCGAGCACGTGAACGGCATCTCGCGGGTCGTGCCGCCGATCTACAACGCCAAGACGCCGCAGAAGGCGTCCGTGGCGATCATCAACACCTACTCGAAGTACAAGCCGCAGGATTCCAAGACGGACGACATCGTCTCGACGCTGCGCCACACGGTGATCCCCAACACCCTCAAGGGTTCGTCGGCGATCGCGTACGTGTCGGGCTCGAACGCCGCCTTCACCGACATCGGCAACCGCATCTTCTCGCGGACGCCGTGGTTCCTGCTCTACATCATCGGCATCACCTTCGTGGTGCTGGCGATGGCGTTCCGGTCGCTCGTCGTCGCCGTCAAGGCGGCGCTGACGACGCTCGCCTCGGCGTTCGTCGGCTTCGGTGCGCTCACGTTCGTGGTGCAGCTCGGCCACGGAATGGGCATCATCGGGCTCGACCGCACGGGGCCGATCGAGAGCTTCGTGCCGCCGATCGCCTTCGCGATCCTGTTCGGGCTCTCGATGGACTACGAGGTGTTCCTGATGAGCCGGATCCGCGAGGAGCACGTGCACGGCAGCGAGACGTTCACCGCCGTGCGCGACGGCATGGCCGGCGTCGGCCGCGTGATCGTCGCCGCCGCCTTCATCATGTCGTTCGTGTTCTTCGCCTTCCTGCTCAACCCCGACCGGGTGTCGAAGGAGTTCGGCCTCCTGCTCGGCGTCGCCATCCTGACGGACGCCCTGGTCGTGCGCATGACGCTCGTCCCGGCCCTGCTCACGGTGCTCGGCGAGCGCTCGTGGACGATCCCGGCGTGGCTCGACAAGCTGCTCCCGAACGTCACGATCGAGCCCCCGGCCGATCGCGATGCGGACGGCGCTGGGCGGGCGCGTGAGCCCGAGACGGCCACAACGTAGGGCCGGCGGAAGACCGGGGCCTGGCCCCGCCCGTTCGGGCGGGGCCAGGCCCCAAACTGCTCCATCTCCACCGCCCGGGTGGGCGTCCTACTCCTTGACGTACGGGCGGCCGTCTGCCGCCGGCGGCCGCGAGCGGCCGATCAGCCCGACCAGCGCGATCAGCGTCAGGACGTAGGGGAGCGTCGAGAGCAGGTTCACGGACACGTTCGCGCTCTGCTGCAGGCGATCGGCGAGGCCGCTCGCGAACCCGAACAGGAGGCACGCGCCGAACGCGCCGAACGGCCGCCACTTGCCGAAGATCATCGCCGCCAGGGCGATGAATCCACGGCCCGCCGTCATGTTCTGGTCGAACGAGCCGACGAACCCGATCGAGAGATACGCGCCGCCCAGCGCCGCCAGCATGCCTGACCCGATCACCGCCGCGTACCGGGTCGCATACACGGGGATGCCGACCGTGTCCGCCGCCCGGGGATGCTCGCCGACGGCACGGATGCGCAGTCCGATCGGTGTGTGGAAGAGCATCACGTGGACCGCGACGATCAGGACGAACAGCAGCCAGGTCATGCTGTTCAGCGAGCCGAACACGCCGGCGATCCCGGGGATGCTGCGGATGCCGGGGATGCCGATCTGCGGGACCATGGACACGTTGGCGGGCGTCCCCTGGTCGCCGTAGACGTCGATGAACATATAGCCCGTGATCCCGAGGGCGAGGAAGTTCATCGCCGTCCCGATCACGATCTGGTCGGCGCGCAGGTGGATCGTGAAGATCGCGTGGACGGTGGCGAGCGCCGCCCCGGCAGCGATCGCGACCAGGAGCCCGACCGTCCACGTCCCGCTCCACGCCGCCGCCCAGATGCCGAAGAACGCCCCCATCAGCATCATCCCTTCGAGGCCGATGTTGACGACGCCGGAGCGCTCGCACAGGACGCCGCCGATCGCAGCGAACCCGAGCGGGGTGGCGTACTGCAGCGTCGAGGCGAAGAGTCCCGAGTTCACGATCGCCGTGAGGGTGTCGGTGCTGCGCCCCTGCGCCCAGATCGCGATCAGGAGGCCGGCGACCGCCACCGCGACCGCCCAGCCGCCGGCCCGCCATTCGCGCGCCTGCAGCGCCCACGCCCCGCACAGGACGCCGACGAGCGCGAGCGCGACCGGAGCGCCCTGCGCGCGCACCTCCCACGGCGGCAGGGCCAGCCAGACCGCCACGAAGCCGAAGGCGACGCCGAGCAGCCCGATGCCGCGCGGCCCCGCCGGCAGGCGCGCCCGGACGGTGGTCGCAACCGCGCTCACGGCGTCGCCTCGCCCGGCTGCGTGATGTTCGGCGGCGCGGTCGTCGCCGGGCCCGTCCGCCGCGCCCGCCATGCGTACACGAGCAGCAGTTCGGCGCCGACGAAGAGCACGATCAGCCCCTGGATGATGATTGCCAGGTTCGACGCCAGCTCCGGCGGGAAGACCGACGAGTTGAGCGCCCGCGTCGACGTCCCCACCTCGAGGCCGCCGAAGAGCAGGGCGGCGAGCATGATGCCGACGGCACGCCCGCGTCCGAGCAGGGCGACGGCGATGCCGATGAAGCCGATCTGGCTCACCTGGATGTCGTTCGTCGCGATCGAGAACTCCCAGCCGAGGATGTCCATCGCCCCGGCGAGACCGGCGAAGGCGCCCGAGATGGCGAGGGCGAGCACGAAGTTTCGGGCCACCGAGATGCCGCCGTAGCGGGCCGCCTCGGCGTTGAACCCGACCGCCTTCACCTCGAACCCGAGCGTCGTGCGGTTCAGGATGAACCAGTACACGACGAGCGCCGCGAGCGCGACGAAGATGCCCGCGTGCAGCGGCTGCAGCGTGCCCCAGATCGCCGGCAGCTGGGCCGAGCTCGCGACCGGGTTCGACGCGGGCACCGCCCGCTGCGACCCCTGCAGCGGCCCGTTCAGCTCGAACAGGTACTGGCTGCCGTAGATCGCGATCCAGTTCAGCATGATCGTCGAGATCACCTCGTGGGCGCCCACCCACGCCTTCAGCGCTCCGGCGATCGCGCCCCAGAGCGCGCCGCCGAGCATGGCCGCCATCAGCGCGATGAAGATGTGCAGCGGCTTTGCCATGCCCGCGAAGTGCAGGCCGACGTAGAGCGAGCACACCAGGCCGACGATGTACTGGCCCTGGCCGCCGATGTTGAACATGCCGCAGCGGAAGGCGAAGGCGACGGCGAGCGCCGTCAGGATCAGCGGCGTCATCGCGATCAGCGTCTGCTGCAGGTTGAGCGCGGCGATGATCTTGTCGTTCCCGGACGTCCACGGCAGGACGTAGTTCAGGCCGGTGCCGTTGAAGATCGCCTTGTATGCCGTGAGCGGGTTTCGGTGCGCGGCGAGCACCGCCAGGCCGCCCACCAGGAACGCCAGCACGGTGGTGCCGATCGGCAGCAGGATGCCCTCGATGTGGCTCGAGAACCAGGCGGCGAGCCTCTCCCAGGCGCGCTCGGGAACGCGCTCGGCGGTCACGCCGCGCTCTCCCGCTTACCGCCCGCCATCGCCACGCCCAGCTCGAGCTCGGACACGTCGGGCGGATACTCGCCCACGATCCGGCCGCCGAACATGACCAGGATCCGGTCGGAGAGGCCCAGGATCTCGTCCAGCTCGAAGCTGACGAGGAGGATCGCGCGGTTCCGGTCGCGCTCCTCGACGAGCCGGCGGTGCACGAACTCGATCGCGCCGACGTCGAGGCCGCGCGTCGGCTGTGCGGCGATCAGGAGCTTCGGGTCGTCGGAGAGCTCGCGCGCGATCACCAGCTTCTGCTGGTTGCCGCCGGAGAGCGCTCCCGCAGGCGTCTCGGCGCCGCCGCCGCGGACGTCGTACTCGGCGAGGAGGCCCCGCGCGCGGCTGACGAGCTTCCTCGGGGAGAGGATCCCGAAGTGCGAGGCCGGCGGCCGGCGGTAGTCGTGCAGCGCGAGGTTCTCGGCGAGCGTGAACTCGAGGACGAGGCCGCCGCGGTGACGGTCCTCCGGGATGTGCCCGACGCCGGCATCGAGGCTCGCCTTCGCGCCCGCGTGGGTGACGTCCCGCCCGGACAGCGTGATCGTGCCCGCCGTCGGGCGGCGCAGGCCGGTGAGCGCCTCGACCAGCTCCGCCTGCCCGTTGCCGTCGACTCCGGCGATGCCGACGATCTCGCCCTGGCGTACCTCGAGCGAGACGCCGCGCACGGCCTCGAGGTCGCGGTCGTCGTCCACGTGCAGGTCGCGAACCTCGAGCACCGGCTGCTGCGGGTGCGCCGGCTGCTTGTCGACCCGCAGGAGCACCTCACGCCCGACCATCATCCGGGCGAGGCTCTCCTCGGTGGCGCCCTCCCGCGGCACCGTCTCGACGGCCTTGCCGCGGCGCAGGACGGTGATCCGGTCGGCCAGCTCCAGCACCTCGCCGAGCTTGTGGGTGATGAAGATGATGGATGTCCCGTCGGCGCGCAGCGTGTTCAGGATCTGGAAGAGGTCGGTCGCCTCCTGGGGGGTGAGCACGGCCGTCGGCTCGTCCAGGATGAGGATCCGGGCATGGCGGTAGAGCGCCTTGATGATCTCGACCCGCTGCTGCTGACCGACGGAGATCTCCTCCACCACGGCGTCCGGGTTGACCGCGAGGCCGAGCTGGTTCGAGAGCTCGAGCACCCGCGCGCGGGCGGCGGAGTGGTCGAGGAACGGGCCGCTGCGCGGCTCGGCGGCGAGCACGACGTTCTCGGCCACCGTCATCACCGGGATGAGCATGAAGTGCTGGTGCACCATGCCGATGCCGGCGTCGATCGCGTCGTGCGGGGAGCTGATCCGCACGGGCTTGCCGTCCATGCGGATCTCGCCGGCGTCGGGCTGGTAGAGCCCGTAGAGCACGTTCATCAGCGTCGACTTGCCGGCCCCGTTCTCGCCGAGGAGCGCGTGCACCTCGCCCGGCCTGAGGTCGAAGTCGACGCTGTCGTTCGCCACCAGGCTGCCGAAGCGCTTGGTGATTCCGCGCAGCTCGAGTGCTGGATGCGAAGCCATGGGCGAAGGATGCCGGGGGCGGGCGCGGCGGCCCGCCCCCGGCGGTCGGCTCAGGGGACGGTGTCGGGGGGCTTGATCGCCCCGGACTCCACCTTCTGCTCGATGGCCTTGAGCTTGGTGATGTCGGCAGCCGGCACCTTCGGGCTGATCTTGCCGATCCCCGCACCGCCGTTCTGCGCGGTGAAGAAATCGGTGGTGCCGCCCTTGAACGTCCCTCCGGTGATCGCCTTGATCGTGTCGTACACGGCCACGTCGACCTTCTTGACCGCGCTCGTCAGGATGTAGTCGCCGAGGTAGGACTGGTCGGCGTCGACGCCGACGCCCCAGACACCCTTGTCCTTCGCGGCGGAGAGCGCGCCGAGGCCGCAGCCGCCCGCCACCTGGAAGACGACGTCCGATCCCTGCGAGATCTGGTTCAGGGCGAGCTCCTTGCAGGCGGCCTGGTTGGTGAAGCTCTGCGAGTACGAGTTCAGCTCCTTCACCTGCGGGTTGGCCGCCTTCGCGCCGGCGATGAAGCCGGCGATGTAGTGGTCGACCGGCGGGATCTTCTGCCCGCCGACCGTGGAGACGACGTTGCTCTTCGTCACCAGGCCCGCGAGGTAGCCGGCCATGTAGCCGCCGTCCTGCTCGTGGAATAGCAGGCTCTTCAGATTCGAGATCGGCTTGGCCGGCCCCGAGTCGATGATGGCGAAGTCCGTGTTCGGGAAGGCCTTGGCCACCTTCTCGACGGCGCTCTCCATCAGGAACCCGACTGCGATCACCAGCTTGTCGCCGTGCTGGGCGGCCTGCTGGAGGTTCGGGATGTAGTCGGACGCCGAGTTCGACTGCAGCACGTCCGGCTTGATCCCGAGCTGCGACGCCGCCCTGAGGACGCCGACGTCGGCCAGGTGGTTGAAGCTGCGGTCGTTCAGGCCGCCGATATCGGTAACAAGGCCGATGGAGATGGACGGGGTGCTCGTCGACGAGCTTCCGCCGCCTCCGCTCGAGCCGGAGCCCGAGCCGCTGCTGCCGCAGGCCGCCGCGACGGTCGCCACGATCGTGACGACCGCGGCCCATGTCAGCAGCCGGCCGCGCGTATACGAACCCTTCACTGGGCCTCCCTTGGTTGCCCTTGGACGACAAACGGCGATGCTACCCCTCACGTCGGCGCGCTGCAGGCGATCGTTTGTCGCCCCGCCCCCGCCGGCGTCAGCCCGTGAGCTCCGCGACCGCCTCGGAGAACACGTCGGTATGCCGGTCGACGTCGGCCTGCGTCGTGGCCGGCGACATGAGCGCCATGTTGTGGAAGGGCGTCATCAGCACGCCGCGGTTGAGGGCGTGGAGGTGCATGAAGCGGTCGAGCTCGTGATCCATCGACGCGGCCGCCTCGCCGCCGGTGCGGGGCCGTGTTGCCTGGAAGCCGTACTCGGCCCGGCAGCCGAGGCGGGTGATGTACCAGTCCAGGCCGTTCGCCCGGATCGCCCCCTGCACGCCGTCGGTGAAGCGCTCGGCGAGCGGGATCATGCGGCTGTAGGCCTCGTCGGTGAGGACGTGCTCGAGCGTCGCCCGCATGGCACGCAGCGAGAGCGCGTTGCCGGCCAGTGTGCCGCCGATGCCGCCGACGTCGACCGGCCCGTCCGGCAGCGCGGCGACGACGCGGGCGGCCGTCTCCTCGCTCATGCCGTAGGCCGCGGCCGGGATGCCGCCCGCGAGCGGCTTGCCGACGGTGAGGAAGTCCGGCTCGAGCCCGTGCGCCCGCGTGTAGCCCCCGGGACCGGCGCAGAGCGTGTGCGTCTCGTCGATCACCAGGAAGGTGCCGTGCCTGCGGGTCAGCTCGCGCACCGCGGCGTGGTAGCCGTCGTCGGGCAGGACGATGCCGATGTTCGTGAGCGCCGGCTCGAATAGGCAGCAGGCGACGTCGCCGTGGGCGAGCTCGCGCTCGAGGGCGTCCAGGTCGTTGATCTCGACCACGCGCGTCGTCTCGGTGGGCGGGACGGCCGGCCCGATGTTGTGCGGCCGCGTCTGCGGGCGCCCGGCCTCGTCGAGCGTGATGAACGTCTCGTCGACGGAGCCGTGGTAGCACCAGTTGTGGACGAGGATCTTGCGCCGGCCGGTGGCCAGGCGGGCGAGCCGGATGGTGAACCGGTTCGCGTCGGTCGCGGTCAGTGCGAACTGCCAGACCGGCAGCCCGAAGCGGCGGCCGAACTCCTCGCCGCACGCGATCGCGTCCTCGGTGGGCAGCATCAGCGTCGTCCCCCGCCGCACCTGGTCGGCGACGGCGGCGGCGGTCGCCTCGGGCGCGTGGCCGGTCATGGCGCCCGTGTCCCCCAGGCACAGGTCGACGTACTCGATGCCGTCGACGTCGGTGAAGCGTGCGCCCTTCGCCTCGGCGACGAACACGGGGAACGCTCCCGCCCACTCGACCATCCAGTGCATGGGCACGCCGGCGAAGAGGGAGCGCTCGGCGCGCTCGTGCAATTCCCGGGAGCGCGGATGCTCGCGCACGAAGCGATCCTCCTCGCGGGCCTGCAGCTCGGCCAGGCGGGTGCGGTCGACCGTCGACGCGATCATGGTGGAGTGCGGTTCCAGCTTTGGCCGGGCATGTTGCGTGTATCCTGCCTGATCGGCGCCGGTGGCGGTGCCGTGGAACGAGGAGCCCCCGTTGGCGAAGTCAGGTGTCCGCGTCCTGGTCACGCTCGCGTGCCAGGAGTGCAAGCGGCGCAACTATCAGACGAACAAGTCCAAGCGAAACTCGCCCGACCGGATCGAGTTCTCGAAGTACTGCCGGTGGTGCGGGCATCACACGCCGCACCGGGAGACGCGCTAGCTCGGTGGCGCGCAGCACGTCCCGCAGAGGCAGGGCCGCCGCGGGCGGCCGCCGCTCCGTGAGCGCACCCCTCGCCGGCAGGCCCAAGAGCCAGTCCGGCGGCGAGGTCGATCGCAGGCGCGGCTTTCGCGGCCTGTTCGGGTTCACCGGCGAGGTGCGCTCCGAGCTGGCCAAGGTCGACTTCCCCAACCGGCAGCAGACGTGGCAGTCGACGATGGTCGTCCTGGGCGCGTGCGTGCTCGTGGGCGGGTACCTGTACGGGCTCGACCAGGCGTTCGCCCATCTCGCCACCAAGCTGATCGATCTGCAAAAGTAGGCTCATATGTTTCGCTGGTATGTGATCAACACCTATTCCGGGCACGAGAACAAGGTCAAGACCAACCTCGAGCACCGGATCAAGTCGATGAGCCAGGAGATGGTCGTGCGCCGCGTCGTGGTGCCGACCGAGTCGGTCGTCGAGACGAAGGACGGCCAGAAGGTGCAGACGGAGCGCCGGCTCTGGCCCGGCTACGTGCTCGTGAACATGGACCTCACCGACGACGCCTGGACGCTCGTCAAGAACACACCGGGCGTCACCGGGTTCGTCGGCTCGGAGAACAAGCCGGTGCCGCTCAGCCAGCCGGAGGTCGACCGCATGCTGCATACGGCGGTCGCCCAGGCCGAGCAGAAGACGAAGGCCAAGGCGGAGTTCGCGATGGGCGACAGCGTGAAGATCACGTCCGGCTATCTGGCCGACTTCGACGGCGAGATCGCCGAGATCAACGAGGACCAGGGCAAGCTCAAGGTGCTCGTCTCGATCTTCGAGCGCCAGGTCCCCGTCGAGCTCGAGTTCGACAAGGTCAAGAAGATCTAGGGCCGTTCCGGCCGAGATCGTCTTCACTGGGGACAGCGCTCCGCACATCGCCGCAGCCGCGGCCGTGGAGAGACCACCCGCCGTCGAGGGCGGGAACCGTCCGCCCGTGCCACGGTTGCCGCGCTCCGCACCTGCCCAGACCGCGGTGGAGATGGAGCGGTGTCGGGGCCTGGCCCCGCGACGCGGGGCCAGGCCCCAAGGTGGTGGGTGGGCGACGCGGGGCCAGGCCCCAAGGTGGTGGGTGGGCGACGCGGGGCCAGGCCCCGTCCAACCGGGGTCTGTCCTACCGGGTCTGACCCCAGCACTGCTCCATCTCCATGACCGTCGTGACAGCGGGGGCTAGTATTCCCGTCCGCTCTGGCAACCGTGGGAGCCCGTACGGGCGCTTGCACCACACGAGAGGTGAGGAATGGCGAAGAAGGTCATCAAGGTCATCAAGCTGCAGATCCCGGCCGGCCAGGCCAACCCGGCGCCGCCGGTCGGCCCGGCGCTCGGCCAGCACGGGGTCAACATCATGGAGTTCTGCAAGGCGTTCAACGCCGCCACGCAGGGCTCCAACGCCGGCCGGATCACGCCGGTCGAGATCAGCGTGTTCGAGGACCGCTCGTTCACGTTCATCACGAAGACACCGCCCGCGGCCGTGCTGATCCGCGAGGCGCTGAACATCGAGAAAGGCTCGGGCGAGCCGAACCGGACGAAGGTCGGCACCATCTCGCGCGACCAGCTGCGCCAGATCGCCGAGACGAAGCTGCCCGACCTGAACGCGAACGACGTCGAGGCCGCGATGCACATCATCGCCGGCACCGCCCGCTCGATGGGCGTGGAGGTGGGGGTCTGATGGCCGGCAAGCGCTACACCCAGGCGCGGGCGGCGGTCGACCGCGAGCGCGCGTACCAGCCGCTCGAGGCCGTGCGGACGCTGAAGTCGCTCGAGACGGCGAAGTTCGACGAGACCGTCGAAGCGCACTTCCGCCTCGGAGTGAACGTCCGCCACGCCGACCAGCAGCTGCGCGGCACGCTCTTCCTGCCCCACGGCACCGGCCGTGAGGTGACCGTGGCCGTCTTCGCCCAGGGTGAGAAGGCCAAGGAGGCCGAGGACGCCGGGGCCGACTTCGTCGGCGCCGACGATCTGGCCGCACGCGTGCAGGAGGGCTTCACCGACTTCGACGTCGCCATCGCCACGCCCGACATGATGGGCACGGTCGGCCGGCTGGGGCGCATCCTCGGCCCGCAGGGCAAGATGCCGAGCCCGAAGGCGGGCACGATCACGTTCGACCTGGCCAAGGCCGTCTCCGACATCAAGTCCGGGAAGATCGAGTACCGCACCGACCGCACCGGCATCGTCCACGTCGCCATCGGCAAGAAGTCGTTCGAGGAGCGGGCGTTGGTCGAGAACTACGGGGCCGTGCTCGACGAGATCCTGCGGGCGAAGCCGGCGGCGGCGAAGGGCCGCTACGTGCGCTCGATCTCGATCTCCTCGACGATGGGCCCGGGCGTGAAGGTCGACACGGGCCGCGTGCGCGACCTGATGGACGAGACCGCGCCGGTCTGAGCGAGAAGCGGGGCCTGGCCCCATTTGGGGCCAGGCCCCGGTTTCGCCGGGGCTGGCTATGCTTCCGCCGCCAACCTGTCCGCGCCAGAGACCGTCGGGGCCTTCCGGGCTCAAACCACCAACCCGACCGAGGCCGGTGCCGGTGCACGTTCACCCGTGCGCTCGCGTCGCCTCACGGCGGACGCGAGATCGAGAGAGAAGGAGGTGAACAGTGCGTCTGGAGCAGAAGCAGCGCGTGGTCGAGGAGCTGACCGCCCGCATGCGCGAGGCCCCCGCGATGATCGTCACCGACTACCGTGGCCTCACCGTCACCCAGGTGGCCGAGGTGCGCAGGTCGCTGGTGGACGTGGGTGCGACGTTCCACGTCACCAAGAACACGCTCGCCCGGATCGCCGCCCGGCAGGCCGAGCGGCCCGACCTGATCGGCCTGCTCGACGGGCCGACGGCGATCGCGTTCGTGGCGGCCGATCCGGCCGCGGCGGCGAAGAAGCTCTCGGAGCTGGCCCGCCAGACCCGCATCCTGCAGGTGCGGGGTGCGGTCATGGAGGGGCAGACCCTGTCCGCGGACGACGTCAGGGCGCTGGGCGACCTGCCGCCGAAGGATGTCCTGCAGGCCCAGGTGGTCGGCGCGATCGCAAGCCCGCTGCAGGGCGCGTACAACGTGCTCGCCGCACCGCTGCGTGAATTCCTGGTCGTGCTCGACCAGTACATCTCAAAGAGGCAGGCGGCCGAGGCCGCCTAGAACGAGGAGGATCAGCACATGGCTGTCACACCTGAGCAGCTGGAGGAGATGTCGGTCCTCGAGCTGGTGGAGCTGAAGAAGGCGCTCGAGGAGCGCTGGGGCGTCTCGGCCGCGGCCGCCGCGCCCGTCATGGTCGCGGCCGGCGGGGCCGGCGACGGCGCCGCCGCCGCGGAGGAGGAGCAGACCGCCTTCGACGTCGTCCTGGCCTCGGCCGGGCAGAGCAAGATCCCGGTCATCAAGGTGATCCGCGAGCTGACCGGGCTCGGCCTCAAGGAGGCCAAGGCGGTCGCCGACGACGCCCCGGCTCCGGTCAAGGAGGGCGTCACCCGCGACGAGGCCGACCAGATGAAGGCCAAGCTCGAGGAGGCAGGCGCCACCGTCGAGATCAAGTAGCGCCGGCGGGAGGGCGCCGGCGCCCCCAGCGCCCTCCCGTCACCTCGCCCCGCTTCACGGGGCCGGGCACCGGTACAATGGCGGCTGTGGAAAAGGCCTCCTGCACGCTTCCCTACACCGCGATCCGCCGCAAGCCCGGCGACGGCTCGAAGCAGGTCACGCAGGCGCTCTTCGCCGACCCCGTGGACGTGCAGGGCAGCGAGGACGGCTGGTCGCAGGTGACCGTGGCCGACGGCCTGGCCGGCTGGATCATCTCGGAGGCCCTGGGAGAGCCGCTGCAGAAGGACCGCGCGCACGTGGTGGTCGTCCCGCAGGCCGCCGACCGCTATCTGGGCACCTGGCTCGTGGCGCCGGGCCTGCGCACCGAGCCGCTCGCCGCAGCGCGGCGCAAGGCGGGCGGCGAGGCCATCGCCGAGACGGCGCTCATGTTCCTCGGAGCGCCGTACGAGTGGGGCGGGGTCACCGTCCACGGGATCGACTGCTCCGGCCTCGTTGCCGCCGTGCACCGCAGGTTCGGGCTGCTCCTGCCGCACAACGCCGCCCAGCAGGAGGAGGCCGGCCGCGAGGTGTCGCTTCGCCAGGCCCGGCCGGGCGACCTGGTGTGCTACGGCGACCACATCGCGATGTGGGTCGGCGACGGCAAGATCGTGCACGCGTCCTCGGGCCATGGCAAGGTGGTCGAGGAGGAGCATCCGGCCGACCTGAAGGCGCGGGTGCGCACGGTCCGCCGCGTGTACGAGCTCGAGGACTGAATGGGTCGTCGGGCGCCGTTCGAGCTTCACTAGCGTGCTCGCGGTCGCGGCGCTCGACCTGGGAAGCGGCCGCCGCCACGAGCGCAACGCCGACGTGGTCATGCCCGCGGCGAGCACGATCAAGGTGCTCGTCTCGGCCGCATTCTGGAGCGGCGCCGGGCGCGGCGAGCTCGATCCCGGCCGGCGTGTCCGCGTGCGGGCCGTCGCCGCGCCCGGCGGAGGCGGCCTGCTCGAGAGCATGCATCCCGAGACCGCGCCGACCCTGGCCGACCTCGATCTCCTCATGCTGGCGGTCTCGGACAACGCCGCCACCAACGTCCTGATCGACGCCGTCGGCATGGCGCGGGTGAACGCGCTCGCCGCCGGCCTCGGCCTGGCCTGCACGCGCCTGCGGCGGCACATGATGGATGCCGACGCGGCCGCACGGGGCGAGGAGAACACGACGTCGGCCGCCGACATGGTGGCGCTGCTCGCGGCGCTCGCCACCCCGGGGGCGATCCCGGACCGCGCCCGCCGGCGGGTGCTGGCCGGGCTGGCGCAGAGCCAGCACACCGACATCATCCCGCGCTATCTGCCGGCCGCCGGCCAGCGCGTGATCGCGTCCAAGCAGGGCGAGCTCGCACACGTCCGCCACGACGTCGCGCTGCTCGACGAGGGCGACCGCCGGGTGGCGATCGCAGTCCTCTCCTCGCCGGCGGCGGCGGCCGAGGGGCTCGCGCGCGCCGCCGCGGCGGCGTTCGTTCGCCTGCACGATGCCACCGTGGAGGACTAACATCGGCGGCCGCTCGTGCGTCATACACCGCGCGGCAACCACTTTCTAGGAGGGGTTATGGAGCAGCGATTCTGGCGGGGTATGGTCGCGGCGATCGCCGTCGTGGCGGTCGCGGTCGCGGCCGGGTGCGGCGGGTCGAGCGGCGGCGGTTCGAGCAGCGGCGGCGGTTCGAGCGGCGGATCCTCGTCCACGTCCCACACGGGCGGGACGTTCACCATCCTCGCCAACTCCAGCTTCGGGGTTGCCGACCCGGCCCAGAACTACACGCTGGAGGAATGGCAGCTCCTGATCGACACGCACGACGGCCTCACGCAGTTCCAGCGCGTCGGCGGCCCCGACGGGACGAAGCTCGTCCCCGACCTGGCGACGTCGATCCCGGCGCCGACCGACGGCGGCAAGACGTACACGTTCCAGATCCGCAAGGGGATCAAGTTCTCGAACGGCCAGGTGATGAAGCCGAGCGACTTCGTCACCACGTTCGAGCGCCAGTTCACCGTCCCCGGCCCGACCTCGTTCTACTCGGGCATCGTGGGCGCCTCGGCGTGCAAGCCGTCGCACTGCGACCTCTCCCAGGGCGTCGTCGCGGATGATTCGGCCTACACGCTGACGATCCATCTGACGGCTCCCGACCCCGAGTTCCTCGACAAGATCGCGCTGCCGTTCGCCTACGTCGTCCCGGCGAACACGCCGACGAAGAACATGGGCAACAACGTCCCTCCGGGCACCGGGCCGTACATGTGGAAGTCCTACAACCCGAACAAGGAAGCGGTGCTCGTCCGCAATCCGTACTTCAAGCAGTGGAGCGCGGCCGCGCAGCCGGCCGGCTACCCGGACCAGATCATCGAGAAGTACGGCCTGCAGATCTCCGACGAGGTCACCCAGGTCGAGCGCGGTGCCGCCGACGAGGTGTTCGACGGCGACGTCATCCCGGCCGACCGCCTGAACGAGCTGAACAGCGCGCAGTACGCGAACCAGGTGCACGTGAACCCGCTGACCGCGGACTGGTACTTCGCGTTCAACACCACGACGCCGCCCTTCAACAACCAGAAGGCGCGCCAGGCCGCCAACTTCGCGGCCGACCGCAACGCCTACGTGAAGATCGGCGGCGGGACGTCGCTCGCACAGCCGACCTGCCAGATCCTGCCGCCGAACTTCCCGGGCTACAAGCCGTACTGCCCGTACACGGCCGGCAGCGACACGACGAAGTGGACCGGCGTCGACCTGGCCAAGGCCAAGCAGCTCGTCCAGGAGTCCGGCACGAAGGGCGCCAAGGTGGTCGTGAACAGCGGCAACGACGAGACGTCGAAGGCGCTGGCCGAGCAGATGGTCTCCGACCTGAACAAGATCGGGTACAAGGCCTCGACGCAGCTCCTGGCCGACAGCATCCAGTACCCGTACGTCCAGAACTCGAAGAACCACAGCAAGTGGAACATCGCCTGGTCGGCCTGGTACCAGGACTACCCGGCGGCGTCCGACTTCCTGAACGTGCTGCTCGGGTGCGGCTCGATCCACCCGAACAGCGACGCCAGCCCGAACATCGCGGCGTTCTGCGACAAGACGATCCAGTCCAAGATGGACCAGGCCGAGCAGATGGGTGTGACCAACCCCGACGGCGCCAACGCCATCTGGGCGCAGGTCGACCACGACATGACCGACCAGGCTCCGTGGGTCGACCTGTACAACCCGAAGCAGATCGACTTCCTGTCCAAGCGGGTCGGCGGGTACCAGTGGAACCCGCAGTGGTACATCCTGATCGACCAGCTCTGGGTCCAGTAGGGACGGACTGACCATCCCCGGGGGCGGGCGGCTCGGCGCTCGAACCGCCCGCCCCCGGTTGGTAAGGTGATCGAGGATGGCTGAGGTCGCGGCCCTTGAGCACGTCGAGCCGCCTCCCCCCGGGGAGAGCGGCCCGGAGGTCGCCGGGCGCAACCCGTGGGCGCTCGCCGGCCGGCGGCTCATGCGCAACCGGATTGCGCTCGCCGGGGTGGTGCTCTTCGTGGCGATCGTCGCCGTCAGCTTCGCCGCGCCGCTCTACGCCGATCACGTCGCCCGCGTGAACCCGTTCGAGAACAACCTGAACGGCACGACGATCGTGAACGGCAAGCGGGTGCCGCTGATGCAGCAGGGCGGCGGCCTCCTTCGCCTCGGCGTGACGCCGATCGGGCCGACGTGGGATCCGCAACACTACTTCCTGGGCGCCGACGAGAACGGCCGCGACGTGGCCTCGCGGGTGCTCTACGGCGGCCGCAGCTCGCTCGAGGTCGGAGTCGGCTCGGCCGTCATCTGCTGCCTGTTCGCGACGATGTTCGCGCTCCTGGCCGGCTTCTACGGGGGCGCGCTCGACGCGGTGCTCTCGCGCGTCATGGACGTGATCTGGGCCTTCCCGGTGCTCCTGCTCGCGATCTGCATCTCGACGGTGCTCCTGAACGCCCCGGACGGGGTCTCGGTCGGGCCGCTCAGCATCCAGGCGTCCAGCCTGTGGCTGCCGACGCTGATCATCGCGTTCATCTACCTGCCGTACGTCTACCGGCCCGTGCGCGGGCACGTGCTGTCCGTGTCGGAGAAGGAGTTCGTCGAGGCCGCGATCGCCCAGGGCGCGTCCGGGCTCCGGCTGGTCTTCTCCGAGGTGCTGCCGAACGTGATCACGGTCGTGATCGTGCTGCTGCCGCTCATGATCGCGACCACGATCCTGACGGAGGCGACGCTCTCGTACCTGTCCATCGGCGTCCAGCCGCCCAACGCCAGCTGGGGCACGGTGATCAGCGACGGTCAGCAGCTGCTCTACACGCGGCCGTGGGTCGCCATTGCCCCGGGCATCATGATCGTGCTCACCGTGCTGGCGCTGAACATGCTCGGCGACGGCGTGCGCGACGCCCTCGACCCACGCGCGAAGCTGCGCATCGAGGCATAGGCACCACCGTGGCCACCTTCGTCATCCGCCGCATCCTCTCGCTCGTCCTGGTGATGTTCGTGATCACCGTCGTCGTCTTCATGATCTTCTTCCACACCCCGGGCATCGACCCGGTGCGCCAGATCGCCGGCCGCAACCCCTCCGCCCAGGCCGTCGCCCAGATCCGCCACCAGTTCGGGCTCGACCGGCCGCTGCCGGTCCAGTACGTCCTGATGATGAAGAAGATCTTCGTCACGCGCGATCTCGTCTCGTACTCGAACCAGGGCCAGAAGATCGTGCCCGAGGTCGTCCAGGCCGCACCCGCCACGCTGTCGCTCGTCTTCGGCGCGTCGATCATCTGGGTGGTGATGGCGATGGCGATGGGGCTCGTGGCGGCGGTGTTCAAGGGCACCGTGATCGACCCCATCCTGATGATCCTGGCGCTGATCGGGATCTCGATGCCCGTGTTCTGGGTGGGCGAGCTGGCCAACCTGGTCACCCAGAGCCGGTGGCACGACACCTTCCTGTTCCACTGGGTGCCGCCGCTCGGCTACACGCCGCTGACGCAGGACGTGGGCCTGTGGTTCAAGGGCCTGCTCATCCCGTGGATCACGCTCTCGATCCTCTACATCGGCTTCTACGCGCGCGTGCTGCGCGCGAACCTGATCGAGGTGCAGAGTGAGGACTACATCCGCACCGCCCGCGCGAAGGGTCTGTCCGAGCGGCGCGTGCTCCTGCGGCACGTGCTGCGCACGTCGATGATCACGTTCATCAGCCTGTTCGGCCTGGACTTCGGGGCGCTGGTGGCGGGCTCGACGCTCGTCACCGAGGTGGTGTTCGGCATCCACGGCGTCGGGTTCCTGACCTGGCAGTCGATCGGGAACCTCGACCTGCCGACGATCATGGTCACCGTCATCTACGGTGCGTTCTTCATCGTGCTCGCCAACGCCATCGTCGACGTCGCCTACGCCTGGCTCGACCCGAGAATCCGACCCGCCTGATGCCCGATCACCTGCTTGAGGTGCGCAACCTGAAGGTGTCGTTCCGGACCGAGGACGGGGTCGTCCGCGCGGTCGACGGCGTCTCGTTCACGCTCGACCCGGGCGAGGTGCTCGGCATCGTGGGTGAGTCCGGCTCCGGCAAGAGCGTCACCATGATGTCGGTCATGCGGCTGATCATCGACCCCAACGCGGTCTTCGAGGGCGAGGTGATCTACAAGGGCCGCGACATCATGAAGCTCGGCAAGGACGAGATGCGCGAGGTGCGCGGGTCCGAGATCGCGATGATCTTCCAGGATCCGATGACGTCGCTGAACCCGGTCTACCGGGTGGGCTGGCAGATCGCCGAGCAGATCCGTGCCCACGAGGCGATCTCGAAGCAGGCCGCGCACGCCCGTGCCGTCGAGCTGCTGACGGCGGTCGGGATCCCCAACCCGCGCGTGCGCGTGGACGACTACCCGCACCAGTTCTCGGGCGGCATGCGCCAGCGGGTGATGATCGCGATGGCACTCTCGTGCAACCCCGACCTGCTGATCGCCGACGAGCCGACGACCGCGCTCGACGTCACCATCCAGGCCCAGATCCTCGAGCTGATCGGGAAGCTGAAGGACGACTTCGGCTCGGCGGTCGTCATGATCACCCACGACATGGGCGTCGTCGCGGACGTGGCCGACCGCGTCTGCGTGATGTACGCCGGCCGCGTGGTCGAGCAGGGCACGAAGCACGAGCTGTTCTACGACCCGCAGCACCCGTACACGTGGGGACTGCTCGGTTCGATCGCGCGCCTTGACCGGCCCAAGCCGAAGCGCCTGACCGCGATCCCGGGCGTGCCGCCGTCGCTGATCAACCTGCCCCAGGGATGCGCGTTCGGCCCTCGCTGCGCCCACCGGTTCGAGAAGTGCGCCGAGGTGCCCGAGCTGCGCGACCGCGTCGGCGGGAGCGGGCACCTGGACGCCTGCCACCTCGAGCCGGCGGCCAAGGCCTCGCGGCGCGACGCCACGATCCATCCCGAGCTCGTCGAGGGGGCGTCGTGAGCGAGGCCGGAGTGAACGAGGCGGCGGCGGCCGCCAACGGCGACGCGCTGCTGCGAGTCACCGACGTCTGCAAGCACTTCCCGATCAAGAAGGGCATCCTGATCCAGCGCGAGGTCGCCCGCGTCCACGCCGTCGACGGTGTCAGCCTCGACGTGCGGCAGGGCGAGACGCTCGGGCTCGTGGGCGAGTCCGGCTGCGGGAAGTCGACGCTCGGGCGCTGCATCGTCCGCCTGCACGAGCTCACCAGCGGGACGATCGAGTTCGAGGGGCGCGACATCTCCCGGCTCTCCCGGCGCGAGCTGCAGCCGATGCGGCGGCGGATGCAGATGGTCTTCCAGGATCCCTACGCGTCGCTCAACCCGCGCAAGCGGGTGGGGACGATCATCGGCGATCCGCTGCGCATCCACGGGATGGGCGACCGCGCTGCGATCAAGCGGCGCGTCTCCGAGCTGCTCGAGCTCGTGGGCCTCTCACCGGAGCACTACAACCGCTACCCGCACGAGTTCTCCGGCGGCCAGCGCCAGCGCATCGGTGTCGCCCGGGCGCTCGCCCTGCACCCGCAGCTCGTCATCGCGGACGAGCCCGTGTCGGCGCTCGACGTCTCGATCCAGGCGCAGGTGATCAACCTGCTCGACGACCTGCAGGACGACCTGCAGCTGACCTACGTCTTCATCGCCCACGACCTCGGCGTCGTCCGCCACGTGTCCGACCGGATCGCGGTCATGTACCTGGGCAAGATCGTCGAGGTCTCGCCTGCGGAGGAGCTCTACCGGCGGCCGGTGCACCCCTACACCGAGGCCCTGCTCTCGGCCGTGCCGATCCCCGACCCCGATCTCTCGGCGCGGCGCGAGCGGATCGTGCTCGAGGGCGACGTGCCCAGCCCGATCACGCCGCCGAGCGGCTGCCGCTTCCATCCCCGCTGCCGCTACGCGACCGAGATCTGTGCGCGCGAGGAGCCGCCGCTCGTCGTTCACGGCGACGGCGGCCACCTGGCCGCCTGTCACCACCCGCTCGACGCCACGCCCGCGATGGCGGCGGCCGATGGCGCGCCGCAGCCCGCCGCCACGTGACCCCGTCCGCCGCGCCAGACGGGGTCTGACCCCTCCTGGCGCACGCCGCGCGCTCGTGGCCGGGTTCGTGGCGATCGCGATCGCCACGGCCGGGTGCGCGGGCGGCGGCGGAGGGGCGGACTCGACGGCCCCGCCGGCGACGCACGCGGCCCACACGGGCCCGAGCTTCGCCGGGGCGCGGCGCGCGGTGCTCCGCTACCTGCGCCGGATCGAGGCCCGCTATCGCCCGGTGCGGCTGCGCGTCGACCTCTCGACGGTCTCGCACCACGGAGCGTCGCGCACGGTGCTCGCGAGCGTGTCCGGGCGGCTCGGCCCGGCGCCGGGGACGACCTGGGTCAGCCTGGGGCAGCGTGCGCTCGTGCTCCGCGCCAGCGCGGGCCGCGTGCGGGTGGCGGCGGACGTCACCCGCCGGGGCGCGGTGGCCGTCGCCCGCGACGGCCTCGCGGCGATGCCGCGGCGCTCGCGGATCGTCCGCGGCAGCCGGATCGTCGTGGTGGCGGCGCCGGGCGTTCCGGCGGCCGACGCGGACGAGGTGGCGGGGGTGGCCGACGGCACGCTGTCGGGGTTGCTCGCGCGGTACCGCATCCCGGGCGCTCCCGCGGCGCTGCCGCCGGTGGTGTTCCTCACGCCGTCGTGGGCGCTCGCGCAGCGCGTCGCCGGCCAGCCGATGCCGCGCGACGCGATCGGGGCGGAGTACGGCGGGCTCGTCTACGTCGACGTGCCCGCGTGGGAACGGCTCGCGACCGTCGCCCGCGATGCGCTCGTCGTGCACGAGCTGACCCACGTCGCCAGCGCCCGGCTGGTCGCGGGCGGCCCGCTCAGCCTGATCGAGGGCCTGGCCCGCTACGAGGAGCAGCGGTACGCCGTCGCCGTGGGCGCCGCCTGGCCGTTCCACTACCTCGCGCGCGCGTACGCGCGAGGGTACCCGTCGCTGGGGCGGTGGCGGTGGACGTTCGGGCACTGGCAGCTGCGGCGGCCGTTCGCGACCTGGCTCGCCTACGAGGATGGGGCGGCGATCGTGCGCGCCGTGGTGGACGACGGCGGGGACGCCGCGCTGCGGCGGCTGGGCGCGGCGTTCCGTCGCGACCACGTCGCCGGCCGGTTCAGCGTGCGCCAGGTCGACCGCGCGTTCCGGGCGGCGGTGGGGCGGTCCTTCGCCGCCGTGGCTGCCGAGGCCCACGCCGAGACGGCCGCCGCCGCCGGTGAATAGCCGGTGCCAGGCACCTTTATGCAGCACTCCTGCACTCGTGACGATCGGCACAGAGTCGGCTTGACGTGGCCGCCGCGCGCGGTATAGTGAACCGATAAGGCACGCCCTCGCAGGTGGAATTCCCTCCGCGAATTCCCTGCGGGCGGCGGCGACCCATTCCGCGTTTGCGGGGAACCTGTCGTGCTGATACCCTTCGTGGTTGCGCCGTTGGTCCGGTTCCACGCCCTCTGATTTTTCCCCAACTAGCCCCTCGGGAGGCGACGCTTTGCCTGCAAGCACTCATGCGCCCAGAAGCCGCCGTACCTTCTCCAAGCTCGGGAAGGTGCTGGACGTCCCCAACCTGATCGATATCCAGAAGGCCTCCTTCCGGTGGTTCATGGGCAACCCTGCCGACTCCAAGTCGCTGGCCGTCTCCGGCCTGCGCGAGACGATCGACGACATCTCGCCGATCCGGGACTACTCGGAGCGGCTCGAGGTGCGTCTGGGCGAGTACACGATCGGCGACCCGGTCGTCTCGGAGCGGGAGTGCCGCGAGAAGGACCAGTCGTTCGAGGTGCCGGTCAACGTGAAGGTCTCGTTCACGAACCTCGACACCGGTGAGATCCGCGAGCAGACCGTGTTCCTGGGCAACTTCCCGTGGATGACCGAGCAGGGCACCTTCATCATCAACGGCACCGAGCGCGTCGTCGTGACGCAGCTGGTGCGCTCGCCGGGCGCGTACATCATGGAGCCCAAGGACGCGACGAAGCAGGTCTTCGTGGCCAACCTGATGCCGTCGCGCGGGTCGTGGCTGGAGATGGAGATCGACAAGAAGGGCCTCGTCAACGTCCGCATCGACCGCAAGCGCAAGCTGCCGGTGACGACGCTCCTGCGCGCGCTGCCCGCGGTCGACGAGAACACGGGCTTCACGATCGACAAGAGCGACGAGGGCATCCTGGCGCTGTTCGGCGAGAACCCCTTCATCCGCATGACGCTCGAGAAGGATCCGTCCAAGCGCGAGGAGGAGGCCCTGATCGAGGTCTTCAAGAAGCAGCGCCCGGGCGAGCCGCCCACGCTCGAGAACTCGCGCAACCTCGTGCGCGCGCTCTTCTTCGACCCCAAGCGCTACGACCTGACCAAGGTCGGCCGCTACAAGCTGAACATGCGGCTGGGACTGGACGTCTCGCCCGAGTGCCGCGTCCTCACCACCGGCGACATCGTCGAGCTGGTGCGGCGGTTGGTCGAGCTGCCGGTGAAGCTGGGCGTCCCCGAGGACTCGAAGGACTACGCGGCCGACGCCATCATCATCCCGCGCACCGAGATCGAGCACGACCTCGACGAGTACGAGCACTTCGGCAATCGCCGCCTGCGTACGGTCGGGGAGCTGATCCAGGAGGCGTTCCGCATCGGCCTGTACCGGATGGAGCGGGTCGTGCGCGAGCGTCTCACCACCGAGGACGAGGACGCGATCACGCCGCAGACGATCGTGAACATCCGCCCGGTCGCCGCGGCGCTCAAGGAGTTCTTCGGCTCCTCGCAGCTGTCCCAGTTCATGGATCAGACGAACTCGCTCGCGGGGCTGACCCACCGCCGCCGCCTGTCGGCGCTCGGCGCCGGCGGCCTCACACGCGAGCGCGCGCCGATCGAGGTGCGCGACGTGCACCCGACCCACTACGGCCGCATGTGCCCGATCGAGACGCCGGAGGGGCCGAACATCGGCCTCATGGGCTCGCTCGGCTCCTACGCCAAGGTGTCGGAGCACGGGTTCGTGCAGACGCCGTACCGCAAGGTGGTCGGCGGCAAGGCGACCGACGACGTCGAGTACCTGGACGCGATCCAGGAGGAGCACTACACGATCGCCCAGGCCAACGCCGAGCTGGACAAGAACGGCAAGCTGGTCTCGCCGGTGCTGTGCCGCACCCGCGACGGCGTGCCCGTCCAGGTGGACTCCTCGCAGGTCGACTACATGGACGTCGACCCGGCGCAGATCGTCTCGGTCGCGACGGCGCTGATCCCGTTCCTCGAGCACAACGACGCCAACCGCGCCCTGATGGGCTCGAACATGCAGCGCCAGGCGGTGCCCCTGATGGTGCCCGAGGCGCCGCTGGTCGGCACCGGACTCGAGTACCGCGCCGCGGTCGACACCGGCGACGTCACCTTGGCCAAGCGCGCGGGCAAGATCGAGTACGTCGACGCCGAGCGCATCGTCGTGGCGACCAAGGACGGCAACGACTCCTACGATCTGGTCAAGTACCGCCGGTCGAACCAGGGCACGATCATCCACCAGAAGCCGATCGTGTACGAAGGCCAGAAGATCGCCGCCGGCGAGGTGATGGCCGACGGCTCGTCGACCGACATGGGTGAGCTGGCGCTCGGCAAGAACCTGCTCGTCGCCTTCATGTCCTGGGAGGGCTACAACTTCGAGGACGCGATCATCCTGTCGGAGCGGATCGTGAAGGACGACGTGCTGTCGTCGATCCACATCCACGAGTACGAGGTGGACGCGCGCTCGACGAAGCTCGGCGACGAGGAGATCACGCGCGACATCCCCAACCGCTCCGAGGAGTCGCTGCGCGACCTGGACGAGAACGGGATCGTGCGCATCGGCGCCGAGGTCGGCTCGGGCGACCTGCTCGTCGGCAAGGTGACGCCGAAGGGCGAGACCGAGCTGACGGCCGAGGAGAAGCTGATCCGCGCTATCTTCAAGGAGAAGGCGCGCGAGGTCCGCGACACCTCCCTCAAGGTCCCGCACGGCGAGGGCGGCAAGGTCATCGACGTGAAGACCTTCTCGCGCGCGAACAACGACGACCTCTCGCCGGGCGTGAACGAGCTCGTGCGGGTGTACGTCGCGACGAAGCGCAAGATCGCCGAGGGCGACAAGCTGGCCGGGCGGCACGGCAACAAGGGCGTGATCTCGAAGATCGTGCCCGAGGAGGACATGCCGATGCTCGAGGACGGCACGCCGGTGGACATCATCCTGAACCCGCTCGGCGTCCCCTCGCGCATGAACATCGGCCAGGTGCTCGAGACGCACCTCGGCTGGGCGGCCATGCACGGCGGTGAGAACAGCGATCCGCAGTGGATCGCGACCCCGGTGTTCGACGGTGCGACGCCGGAGGAGGTCGACCGTGCCCTGATCGAGTGGCAGGACGACCACAAGTCGAGCGCGATCCGGTTCGACGTCGACAAGAAGGCCCCGGCCGGCGCGCGCTGCAACGGCAAGGTGCGCCTGTTCAACGGGCGCACCGGCGACCCGTACGACCAGCCGGTCACCGTCGGCTACATGTACATCCTGAAGCTCCTGCACCTGGTCGACGACAAGATCCACGCGCGCTCGACCGGGCCCTACTCGCTCGTCACCCAGCAGCCGCTGGGCGGCAAGGCCCAGTTCGGCGGACAGCGGTTCGGCGAGATGGAGGTGTGGGCGCTCGAGGCCTACGGCGCCGCGTACACCCTGCAGGAGATGCTGACCATCAAGTCCGACGACACGATCGGCCGCGTCAAGGCCTACGAGGCCGTGGTCAAGGGCGAGAACATCCCGGAGCCGTCCATTCCGGAGAGCTTCAAGGTGCTCCTGAAGGAGATGCAGTCCCTGGCGCTCGACGTGAAGGTCGTGTCGGTCGACGGCGGCGACGTCACGGTGCGCGAGGAGGAGGACGAGCTGCTCCGCGCGGCGGAGGAGCTCGGGATCGACTTGCGGCCGGTCGCCGACCGCGCCGCGGCCCGCACCCCCGATGCCCAGGAGCTGGAGGAGGGCGCCGACCGGGCGGACGAGGACGGCGAGCTGACCGTTCCCAACGACGAGCTGCTCGGCGAGGAGCTCGGCGAGGACGACCTCGCGCTCTCCGGCGAGGACGAGGACGAGGACGAGGACGAGGGCGAGGGCGAGGGTGACGGCCTGCCGGTCGGCGACCTCGGCCTGGAGGAGGTCGAGGAGTGAACGACCGGTGCCCGGGCGCCTGCGAAGAACTACCCACGCTTTTTGAAGAGGAGCTGACGCGTTGATCGACATCAACGATTTCGATGCCATCAAGATCGGGCTGGCATCCCCGAAGCAGATCCGCGAGTGGTCGTCCGGCGAGGTCACGAAGCCGGAGACCATCAACTACCGCACGCTGAAGCCGGAGAAGGACGGGCTCTTCTGCGAGCGCATCTTCGGTCCCACGAAGGACTGGGAGTGCTACTGCGGCAAGTACAAGCGCGTCCGCTACAAGGGCATCATCTGTGAGCGCTGCGGCGTCGAGGTGACCCGCCAGAAGGTGCGCCGCGAGCGCATGGGCCACATCGACCTGGCCGCCCCGGTGAGCCATATCTGGTTCTTCAAGGGCGTCCCGTCGCGGATCGGCTACCTGCTCGACATCGCTCCGAAGGAGCTCGAGAAGGTGCTCTACTTCGCGGCCTCGATCGTCACCTCGGTCGACAAGGAGGCGCGCGAGCGCGACGTCCCCGAGCTCGAGGGCAAGGTCGAGCAGGAGAAGGAGCGCCTGATGGTCGACCGCGAGGAGGCCCTGGCCGCCCTCGAGGAGCGGATGCAGCGCCGGCGCCAGTTCCTGATCGACGGGTCGGTGAAGGACTTCGACGAGGACGACGAGTACTGGTCGCGCAGCCTGAGCAACTGGGCGGAGGAGAGCGGTATCCCCGTGCTCGAGGAGGCGCGCACCCTGGCCGGCGGCCTGCTGCCGGAGGTGGCGAAGCGCATCGGCGGCGAGGACCCGAAGAAGGTGCGCGAGCTGGTGCGCGAGTCCGCCGTGCGCGACGACCGCAAGCTGGCGCCGAGGGACCTCGACAACGTGGCCGCCTGGGGCGCCGCCGCCCGGACGCTGATCGCGTCCGAGCTGGACGCGATCGGCGAGGCCAAGGGCCCCGAGAAGACCAAGGCGAAGAACGCCGTCAAGGCCCGGCTGGCCTGGCTCGGCGGCGACGACATCGACCTGAAGGACCCCGACCGCGAATGGGTCGGGCGTCTGGTCGAGGCCGGGCCCGGCAACGCCGCCGCGCTGGACAAGACGCGCCAGCTGGGCGCCGGGATCCTGCGCGAGCTGGTCGAGACCGGTGAGGGTACCGACCGCGCCGAGCTGCGCGAGCAGGCCAACGATCTGTGCCTGCGCACCGACGGCCGCATGTCCAAGGAGGACGTGAAGTCGATCGAGCAGTGGGCGCTCAAGGTGCGCGACACCTACAACGACATCCAGGCCCGCCGGCGGGACGTCGACGACCACGCGAAGGAGGCCGTCGACCGGCTCGACCGCACGTGGATCAAGTTCAAGGAGCTCGAGGTCCAGGAGGTCGTCTCCGACGAGGCGCTCTTCCGCGAGCTGCGCGACCGCTTCGGCAGCTCGTGGGGCTTCGGCGAGTACTTCACCGGCGGCATGGGCGCCGAGGCGATCCGCGAGCTGCTGCGCACGCGCGACCTCGACGCCGAGGCCGCACAGCTGCGCGAGACGATCCGCACGTCGAAGGGCCAGAAGGAGGCCCGTGCGATCAAGCGGCTGAAGGTCGTGTCGGCGTTCACCAAGTCGGACAACAAGCCGGAGTGGATGATCCTCGAGACGGTCCCGGTGATTCCGCCGGAGCTGCGCCCGATGGTGCAGCTGGAC
This sequence comes from uncultured Actinomycetes bacterium, assembly GCA_963843705.1. Classification (GTDB taxonomy): domain Bacteria; phylum Actinomycetota; class Thermoleophilia; order Gaiellales; family JAICJC01; genus JAICJC01. The sequence goes on along the minus strand of CAWJLQ010000005.1, from coordinate 225,727 downwards.
GGCGGCCGCTTCGCCACGTCCGACCTGAACGACCTCTACCGGCGCGTGATCAACCGCAACAACCGCCTCAAGCGGCTGCTCGACCTCGGCGCGCCCGAGATCATCGTGAACAACGAGAAGCGCATGCTGCAGGAGGCCGTCGACGCGCTGTTCGACAACGGCCGCCGCGGCCGCGCGGTCACCGGCCCGGGCAACCGGCCGCTGAAGTCGCTCTCGGACATGCTGAAGGGCAAGCAGGGCCGGTTCCGCCAGAACCTGCTCGGCAAGCGCGTGGACTACTCCGGCCGCTCGGTGATCGTGGCCGGCCCGTCCCTGCACCTGCACCAGTGCGGGCTGCCGAAGCTGATGGCGCTCGAGCTCTTCAAGCCGTTCATCATGAGCCGGCTGGTCGAGCGCAAGCTGGTGCAGAACATCAAGGCCGCCAAGAAGATGGTGGACACGATGGTGCCCGAGGTGTGGGACGTGCTCGAGGAGGTCATCGCCGAGCATCCGGTGCTCCTGAACCGCGCGCCGACCCTGCACCGCCTTGGCATCCAGGCGTTCGAGCCGGTGCTGGTCGAGGGCAAGGCGATCCAGGTGCACCCGCTGGTGTGCCACGCGTTCAACGCCGACTTCGACGGCGACCAGATGGCGGTGCACCTGCCGCTGTCGGCCGAGGCTCAGGCCGAGGCCCGCATCCTGATGCTGTCGTCGAACAACATCCTCTCGCCGGCGCACGGCAAGCCGCTGGCGACGCCCGCGCAGGACATGGTGCTCGGCACCTACTACCTGACGTACTCGGCGGAGGACCTGTCCAAGGTGACCGTGGCGGACGCGCGCAAGCGGCAGCTGCCGTACTTCGGCTCGCTGGACGAGGTCGAGATGGCCTACGACCAGAAGCAGGTCGGCCTGCAGGAGCCCATCACCCTGCGCGAGCGGGGCGACTGGATCGTGACCACGGTCGGCCGGGCCATCTTCAACGACGAGGTCGGCCGCGCGCTGGCCAAGGCCGTCGGCGAGCGCTTCGACGTGTCCGGCTACGCCTACCAGAACCGGGCGTTCACGAAGCGCGACATGACGGAGTTCATCTCCGAGCTGGTCGACCGGTACGGTTCGACCGCGATCGCGGAGGTGCTCGACACCGTCAAGGAGCTCGGCTTCAGCTACGCCACCCGGGCGGGGGTCACGATCTCGAAGAACGACATCGTCATCCCGCCCGACAAGGAGCGGATCCTCGGCGCCGTCGAGGAGGAGGTCGGCAAGGCGCAGCGCAGCTACGACCGCGGCCTCATCACCGAGGACGAGCGGCACGAGCAGGTGGTCGCCCTGTGGAACAAGGCCACCGACGACGTCGGCGAGGCGATGAACCGCAACCTCGACGAGCTGAACCCGGTGTACATGATGGCCAACTCGGGCGCCCGCGGGTCGTTCAAGCAGATCCGCCAGCTGGCGGGCATGCGCGGCCTGATGGCGAATCCGAAGGGCGAGATCATCGAGCGGCCGATCAAGTCCAACTTCATGGAGGGCCTGTCGGTGCTGGAGTACTTCATCTCCACGCACGGCGCCCGCAAGGGCCTGGCCGACACCGCGCTGCGCACGGCCGACTCGGGCTACCTGACCCGGCGGCTCGTGGACGTGAGCCAGGACGTGATCATCCGCCGCGACGACTGCGGCACCGACGGGTCGATCCTCGTGCCCGCCCGCACACCTGACGGGCAGGCCAACCGGTTCGGCCTGATCGGGCGCGTGGTGGCCACCAACACGAAGGTCGGCAAGCTCGCCCTGAAGAAGGGCGAGGAGATCAACGGCGCCCGCCTGCGCGAGATCGCGACGGCCGCCGGCGACGACCAGTCGGTGGCCATCCCGGTGCGCACGGTGCTCAAGTGCGCCGCCGAGATCGGCGTCTGCCGGGCGTGCTACGGCTGGTCGATGGCGACCGGCAAGATGGGCGAGATCGGCGACGCGGTCGGCACGATCGCCGCGCAGTCGATCGGCGAGCCCGGGACGCAGCTCACGATGCGCACGTTCCACACCGGCGGCGTCGCCGGCCTCGACATCACTCACGGCCTGCCGCGGGTGGTGGAGCTGTTCGAGGCCCGCAAGCCCAAGGCGGCCGCGACGCTGGCCGAGATGGGCGGACGGGTCGCGATCGACGAGGGCGAGCGCGGCTACGTGATCACGGTCACCCCGACGGGCGACGGCGATGGGGATGCGAAGGACTACAGCTTCCCCCGCCGCACCCGCCTGCGCGTCAGCGAGGGTGAGGTCATCGAGCAGGGCACGCCCCTGAACGAGGGCCCGCTGGCGCCGGTCGAGGTGCTCGACCTGCGCGACGACACCGAGACCGCCCGCTACCTCGTGGCCGAGGTGCAGGAGGTCTACAAGAGCCAGGGCGTCGAGATCCACGACAAGCACATCGAGCTGATCGTCCGCCAGATGCTGAAGAAGGTGCGGATCGACAACTCGGGCGACTCCGAGTACCTGCCGGGCGAGCTCGTGGACAAGCCGGAGCTCGAGCGCACGAAGCGGCAGCTGAAGGCCGCCAAGCAGGAGCTGCCGACCCACACCCAGCTGATCCTGGGCATCACCAAGGCCTCCCTGGCGACGCAGAGCTTCCTCTCTGCAGCGTCGTTCCAGGAGACCACGAAGGTGCTGACCGACGCCGCTCTCGAGGGCAAGACCGATCACCTGGTCGGGCTGAAGGAGAACGTCATCATCGGCAAGCTGATCCCGGCGTCGACGGGGCTGCGCGAGTACCGCTCGGTTTCGATCGAGCCGGCCGAGGATGCCCCCCGCTTCTACGTGGAGGACTTCGCCGAGCCTCCCGTCTACAGCGACGCGCTCGTCGGCGGAGACGGCCAGGGCGGCGGGAACGGCGAGATCGACCTGACGCCCAAGCCGGGCGCCGAGGCGCCGTTCATCCCGCCGGTGCCCGAGGAGGAGTAGCCCCGTATGGGGCCTGGCCCCGGATGGGGCCAGGCCCCGCTTCTCGGCCGCAAGGAGCGGGCGCCGCCGCGCCGAACTCCTTGTCATGGACGGCACGAGGCAGCGGTCGCTCTGGGCGGTCGACTCCTGGGACTCGCCGGGCGCCCGGCGCAGCCCCGCCCGTGCGCGCCGGCGCCGCCGCAAGCTCGAGGCCCGCTACCGCCGCCGGCGGCTGGTCGCGCTCACGATCGCCCTTGTCACGATCGCCTGGTTCTTCACGGTGATCCACACCGGCGCGCGTCCGCGGCCGGCCGCGCCGCTCGCGGACGCCCGTGCGGGGCACGCCGTCGTGCCGCCGGCCAAGGTGGTGCGCACGCCGGTGCGCCCGGGCACGCACGGCCCCCAGGTGACGGGGCTGCAGACGGCGCTCGCCGCGCTGGGGGTCTACGCCGGCACGCCCGACGCCGCCTACGGTGCGGCGACCCGGCGCGCCGTCGCCCGGTTCCAGGGATCGCACGGACTGGCGCGCGACGGCGCGGCAGGGAGTGCGACCGTCGCGGCCATCGCCCGCGCGCTCGGCGCCGCCGCGGCCTCGTCGGGCTCCGGCATCCGTGTCGGTATCGCCGTCGCCCGCGCCCACGGGCGGATCTCGCTCGCCGAGTCGCACGCGGCGGACGCCGCGGTGGACGCCGCGGTGCAGCTCGCCGGCCGGACGGGGATCGGCCCGGCGGCGGCCGTCGCTTCCGTGCTCGCGGGCGCAGCCCACGGGGCGGCCTCGCTCGACGCGCCGCGCGTGGCGGCGCTCGTCGGGACGTTGCGCGTGAACACGGCCTGGTTCCGTCGTGCGGGCCTGCCCCAGCCGCTGGCGTCCGTCCACGGCCGCGACGGCGCCGTCTACCGCTACTTCCCCGGCAGCGGCTACCAGTTCCACCCACTTGCGACCTTCGGAGCGCTGAACGCCGCGGTCGCAGCCGGACGCACGGCCGACGCACGCACCATCGCGGACACCATGGTCGCACGGTCGATCCCGGCCGGGAAGGGCCGCGTCTGGGAGTACGACTTCCCCTTCGGCGGCCCCGCCCGGTGGACGTCCGGCTTCGCCCAGGCCGCCGGCGCCGACGGCCTCGAGCGGGCCGGTCAGCTCCTGCACGACTCCGCCCTCGAGCGGGCGGCCGCGGCCGCCTTTGCGGCCATCCCGGCCGCGTACCTGCACCCGATCGCCGGCGGCGAGTGGATCCGCGAGTACAGCTGGAGCCCGATGCTGATCCTGAACGCGCAGCTGCAGTCGTACCTGCTCGTGTCCGACTACGCCCGTCGCAGCGGCAGCTCCGCGGCGGCCGCGCTGGCGGGGAAGCTCGAGACGGCCGCGCGCCGCCTGCTGCCGCGATTCGACATGGGCTGCTGGTCGCGCTACTCGCTGGGCGGCCGGCCGGCGTCGGCCCACTACATGGCGTACCACGTCCAGCTGCTGCGCCAGATGGCGCGTGCGACCGGGGAGCGTTCCTGGGCGGCGATGGCCGCGCGGTGGCGGCGCGACGAGCGCTCCGGCGGCTGCCCGAGCGGCTGAGGAGCGTCACCCCGCAGCCGCGACCGCGGCGTCGCGATCGATGCCGTTCGCCCGCCGCCGGCCCGGGGCCTGGCCCCGAAATCCGGGGCCAGGCCCCTCCGCTGCTCCATCTCGGGGCCGTCGTGACAGGTCCGTCCGAAATGGAAGCCCTGTGCTAGTGTTCGCCGTCGCGGCCGCTTGCGGGCGGCCCTTCCTGTCTGCCCCTGGACGCCGGGAGCCTCCACAGCGTATGCCGACAATCAATCAGCTCGTCCGTCACCCTCGCCAGAAAGTGGTCGGCAAGACCAAGACGCCGGCCCTGCGCGGCGCACCGCAGAAGCGGGGCGTCTGCACGCGCGTGTACACGGTGACGCCGAAGAAGCCGAACTCGGCCCTGCGCAAGGTGGCGCGCGTCCGCCTGACGAACCAGATGGAGGTCACCGCCTACATCCCGGGCGTCGGCCACAACCTGCAGGAGCACTCGGTCGTCCTCATCCGCGGCGGCCGCGTGAAGGACCTGCCGGGCGTGCGCTACAAGGTGATCCGGGCCGCGCTCGACACCTCGGGCGTGAACGACCGCAGGCAGGCCCGCTCCAAGTACGGGGCGAAGAGGAGCTCGTAGGTGCCGCGCCGAGCCGAGATCACACCGCGGGCGCTGCTCCGCGACCCCGTCTACGACTCCGTGCTCGTCACGCAGGTGGTGAACCGCGTGATGCTGGACGGCAAGAAGTCGGTCGCCGAGCAGATCGTCTACCGGGCGCTCGAGTCCGTCGGGCAGAAGACCGGTCAGAACCCGGTCGAGGTGCTCGAGCGGGCGATCAAGTCCGTCACCCCGGTGCTCGAGGTGCGCTCGCGTCGCGTCGGCGGCGCCAACTATCAGGTGCCGATCGAGGTGCCGCAGCGGCGCGCCCGCACGCTGGCCGTGCGCTGGCTCGTGACCTTCTCGCGCCAGCGGCGCGAGAAGCAGGCCCACGAGAAGCTCGCGGGGGAGATCCTCGACGCCACCAACCAGCAGGGTGGCGCATTCAAGCGTAAAGACGACATGTACCGGATGGCGCAGGCCAATAAGGCCTTCGCGCACTACCGGTGGTGAGGCGCTAGCAGAATGTCTGTCACAGAGACCAGAGCGGGCACCCGCGTGCCCAAGATGGAGGAGCTCGACCGGGTCCGGAACATCGGCATCATGGCCCACATCGATGCCGGCAAGACGACCACGACCGAGCGGATCCTCTACTACACCGGCCGCACCCACAAGATGGGCGAGGTGCACGAGGGCGCCGCGACGATGGACTGGATGGTCCAGGAGCAGGAGCGCGGCATCACCATCACCTCGGCTGCGACGACCTGTTTCTGGCGGGATCACCGCATCAACATCATCGACACGCCCGGGCACGTGGACTTTACCGTGGAGGTGGAGCGGAGCCTGCGCGTGCTCGACGGCGCGGTGGCCCTGTTCGACTCCGTCGCGGGCGTGCAGCCGCAGTCCGAGACGGTGTGGCGCCAGGCCGACAAGTACAGCGTCCCCCGGATCGCGTTCATCAACAAGATGGACCGCACGGGCGCCGACTTCTTCGCCGCCGTGCAGACGATGATCGAGCGCCTCGGCGCCCGCCCGGTTCCGGTGCAGATCCCGATCGGCAGCGAGGATGCCTACATCGGCCACGTCGACCTGCTGGCGATGCGCGCGATCCGCTACGTCGACCCGCTCGGCCAGAAGTGGGAGGAGGGCGACATCCCAGCGGAGCTGCGCGAGCAGGCCGAGAGCTACCGCCACGATCTGATCGAGGCGGTCGCAGACCACGACGAGGACATCATGGTCGCGTTCCTCGAGGACGAGCCGATCGAGGCCGAGCAGCTGCGCGAGGCCATCCGCAAGGCGACGCTCGACATCTCCATCACGCCGGTCCTGCTCGGGTCCGCGTTCAAGAACAAGGGCGTGCAGCCCCTGCTCGAGGCCGTCATCGACTACCTGCCCTCGCCCGTGGACGTGCCGGCGGTGACCGGTGTCGACCCGCGCAGCAACGAGGAGGTCACGCGGCCGGCCGACATCGACCAGCCGTTCGCGGCGCTGGCGTTCAAGGTGATGAGCGACCCGTTCGTCGGCAAGCTGACCTACTTCCGCGTCTACTCCGGCAAGCTCAACTCCGGCTCGTACGTGATGAACGCGTCCACGGGGCGCAAGGAGCGCGTCGGCCGCCTGCTCGAGATGCACGCGAACCACCGCGAGGATCTGCAGCAGATCGGCGCCGGCGCGATCGCCGCCGCCGTCGGCCTCAAGCAGACGACGACCGGCGACACGCTGTGCGACCCGGACCGCCCCGTCGTGCTCGAGTCGATCGACTTCCCCGACCCGGTCATCGACGTGGCCGTGGAGCCGAAGACCAAGGCCGACCAGGACAAGCTGGCGCAGGCGCTGCAGCGGCTGGCCGAGGAGGATCCCACCTTCCGCGTGCGCACGAACGAGGAGACCGGCCAGACGATCATCGCCGGCATGGGCGAGCTGCACCTCGAGATCATCGTCGACCGCCTGATGCGCGAGTTCCGGGTCGATGCGAACGTCGGCCGCCCGCAGGTCGCCTACCGCGAGACCGTCCGCGACGCCGTGAAGGGCATCCACGGGCGCTTCGTCCGCCAGACCGGCGGCCGCGGCCAGTTCGGCCACGTGGTCATCGACATGGCGCCGAACGAGCCGGGCGGCGGCTACACCTTCGAGAACAAGGTCGTCGGCGGCGCGATCCCGCGCGAGTACATCTCGTCGGTCGACGCCGGCATCCAGGAGGCGATGGAGGCGGGCATCCTGGCCGGCTTCCCGGTCGTCGACGTCGGCATCCAGCTCGTGGACGGCTCCTACCACGACGTCGACTCGTCCGAGATGGCGTTCAAGGTGGCCGGCTCGATGGCCTTCAAGGAGGCCTCGAAGCGGGCGAAGCCCGTGCTGCTCGAGCCGGTCATGGCCGTCGAGGTGGTCACGCCCGAGGAGTACATGGGCGACGTCATCGGCAACATCAACTCACGCCGGGGGCAGATCGAGGGCATGGAGCCGCGCGGCAACGCGCAGGTCATCCGCGCCCGCGTGCCCCTCGCCGAGATGTTCGGCTATGCGACCGACGTGCGCACGATGAGCCAGGGGCGCGCCACTTATACGATGCAGTTCCTGCATTACGCAGAGGTTCCACACTCAATCGCAGAGAAGCTCACCGAGAGCCAGGGCTAGGCCCCCGAAAAGGAGACTGGGAGAAGACATGGCAAAGCAGAAGTTCGAGCGCACCAAGCCGCACCTCAACATCGGCACCATCGGTCACATCGACCATGGCAAGACGACGCTCACCGCTGCCATCACCAAGGTGCTCGCCGAGTCGGGCACCGGGTCGGAGTTCACCGACTTCGACAAGATCGACAAGGCCCCCGAGGAGCGCGAGCGCGGGATCACGATCAACTCCTCCCACGTCGAGTACGAGACGGCCAACCGCCACTACGCGCACGTCGACTGCCCCGGGCACGCCGACTACGTCAAGAACATGATCACCGGCGCCGCGCAGATGGACGGCGCGATCCTGGTCGTGTCGGCCGCCGACGGCCCGATGCCGCAGACGCGCGAGCACATCGTGCTCGCCCGCCAGGTCGGCGTGCCGTACATCGTCGTGTTCCTGAACAAGGCCGACACGGTCGACGACGAGGAGCTGCTCGACCTCGTCGAGCTCGAGGTGCGCGAGCTGCTCTCGCGCTACGACTTCCCCGGCGACGACCTGCCGGTCGTGCGCGGCTCGGCGCTGAAGGCGCTCGAGGGCGACCCCGAGTGGACGCCGAAGATCCTCGAGCTGATGGACGCCGTCGACGAATACGTGCCGGAGCCGGTGCGCGACATCGACAAGGCGTTCCTGATGCCCGTCGAGGACGTGTTCACCATCACCGGCCGCGGCACCGTCGCCACCGGCCGCATCGAGCAGGGCCAGATCAAGACCGGCGAGGAGATCGAGATCGTCGGCATCCACAAGGAGACGTCGAAGACGGTCGTCACCGGCGTGGAGATGTTCCGCAAGCTGCTCGACTCCGGCCAGGCCGGCGACAACGTCGGCTGCCTGCTGCGCGGCGTCAAGCGCGAGGAGGTCGAGCGCGGACAGGTGCTGTCCAAGCCCGGCTCGATCACGCCGCACACGCACTTCGAGGCCCAGGTGTACGTGCTCTCGAAGGAGGAGGGCGGCCGCCACAAGCCGTTCTTCAAGGGCTACCGGCCGCAGTTCTACTTCCGCACGACGGACGTCACCGGCGTCGTCGAGCTGAACCCCGACGTCGAGATGGTCATGCCCGGCGACAACGCCGAGATGACGGTCGAGCTGATCCAGCCCATCGCCATGGACGAGGGCCTGCGCTTCGCGATCCGCGAGGGCGGTCGCACCATCGGCGCCGGCGCCGTCACGAAGATCCTCAAGTAGCGCAGAGTGGCCCAGCAGAAGATCCGCATCCGGCTGAAGGGGTACGACCACACGCTGGTCGACCTGTCCGCCCGTTCGATCGTGGACACGGCCCAGAGGTCGGGGGCCACGGTCTCGGGGCCCGTTCCCCTGCCCACGGAGAAGAACGTGTACTGCGTCATCCGCGGCCCGTTCAAGGACAAGGACTCACGGGAGCACTTCGAGATCCGCACGCACAAGCGGTTGATCGACATCCACCAGCCCACGCCGAAGACGGTCGACTCGCTGATGCGGCTCGACCTCCCGGCGGGCGTCGACATCGAGATCAAGCTCTAGGGGCACGGGAATGGGAAAGGGAATCATCGGCACCAAGGTGGGCATGACCCAGCTCTTCGACGACGAGTCGGGCCGGGTCACGCCGGTCACCGTGATCGAGGCCGGGCCGTGCCCGGTCGTCTGCGTGCGCACGCCGGAGGCGGACGGCTACACCGCCGTCCAGCTCGCGTTCGGCCCCGTGAAGGAGCGGCGGCTGACCAGGCCCCGCGCCGGCCACCTGAAGTCGGCGGGCGTGGCCCCGCACCGGACGCTGATCGAGTTCCGCGACGCCGACGGCCTGAACGCCGGCGACACCGTCACGGTGGAGTCGTTCGAGCCGGGCGAGAAGGTGAAGGTGAGCGGCGTCTCGCGCGGGAAGGGCTTCGCCGGCACGATCAAGCGGCACAACTTCGGCCGCGGCCCCGTGTCGCACGGCTCGCACAACGTCCGCGCTCCGGGCTCGATCGGTGCGTCGGCCACGCCTTCCCGCGTCTTCAAGGGCACGCGCATGGCCGGCCACATGGGCGCGCAGCGCGTCACCCAGCGCGGCCTGCGCGTGGTCGAGGTGGACGCCGAGCGCAACCTGATCCTGATCCGCGGCGCCGTGCCGGGAGGCACGGGGGCGCTGGTCGAGATTCGGAGCGACGCCTGATGGCCGCCCCCACCGCAACCGTGCTCACGGGCGGAGCGAAGGCCAAGCTCGACGCCGCCGTCTTCGGCCTCGAGCGCAATGACCCGCTCCTGCACGAGGTCGTGAAGGCCGAGCTGGCGGCCCGCCGCCAGGGCACCGCGTCGACGAAGACGCGCGGCCTGGTCGCGGGCGGGCGCGCGAAGCCGTGGCGGCAGAAGGGCACGGGACGCGCGCGGGCCGGCACCACCCGGGCTCCGAACTGGACCGGCGGCGGCGTCGTCTTCGGGCCGCACCCCCGCAGCTACACCGGCAAGGTGAACCGCAAGGCCCGCATGAAGGCGCTGCGGATCGCGCTCTCGAGCCACGCCGCGGCGGGATCGCTGCACGTGGTCGACGGGGCCGGGTTCGACGCTCCGAAGACGTCGAAGGCGGCCGAGCTCTTCGCCGGCGCGGGCCTGACGGCGCCCGTGTGGGTGGTGGTCGCCCCCGACGAGGTGCACCTGGCCAAGTCGGTGCGCAACCTCGACCGCACCTACGTCGCGAACGTCGGCGAGCTCGACGCCGCCGACGTCGTCATGGCGCGCACGCTGGTCGTCTCGAAGGCGGCGCTCGACGTGCTCCAGGGAGGTGAGGCGTCGTGAACGGCGACCCGCGCTCGGTGCTGATCGCACCCGTCGTGTCGGAGAAGAGCTACGGCCAGATCGCCGAGCGGCGCAAGTACACGTTCCGCGTCCACAGCCGTGCGCACAAGACGCAGGTGCGCCAGGCGGTCGAGGAGATCTTCGACGTCAGCGTCACCGGCGTGAACATCTCCCAGGTGCCGGCCAAGCCGAAGCGCCGCGGCGTGCATGCCGGCAGCCGGCCGGGCTGGAAGAAGGCGGTCGTCACGATCGCCGAGGGGCAGTCGATTGAGGCCTTCGGGCCGGGCGTCTAAGGAGCTTCGGGAGAACCCATGGCAGTCAGAAAATTCAAGCCCACCGCACCCGGCCGCCGCTTCATGACGGTGTCGGACTTCGAGGAGATCACGGCCGCCGAGCCGGAGCGGACGCTGCTCGCCCCGCTGCACAAGACCGGCGGGCGGAACGTGAACGGCCGCATCACCACCCGCCACCGCGGCGGCGGGCACAAGCGCCGTTACCGGCTGATCGACTTCAAGCGCACGAAGGACGACGTGCCCGCGCGCGTGCACTCGATCGAGTACGACCCCAACCGGTCGGCGCGCATCGCCTTGCTCCACTACCAGGACGGCGAGAAGCGCTACATCCTGGCGCCGGTGCGGCTGCGCGTCGGTCAGACGGTCGAGTCCGGCGCGTCGGTCGACATCCGCCCCGGCAACGCCATGCCGCTGCGGGCGATGCCGACCGGCACGACCGTGCACAACATCGAGCTGCGGCCGGGCCAGGGCGGCAAGATGGCGCGCTCGGCCGGCTCCTCGGCCCAGCTCGTGGCGAAGGAGGGCGGCAAGGCGCTGCTGCGACTGCCCTCCGGCGAGATGCGGCGCGTGCCCGACGTGTGCCGTGCGACCGTCGGCCAGCTCGGCAACGTGACCCACGAGATCGAGTCGGGCGGCAAGGCCGGCCGCAGCCGCTGGCAGGGCAAGCGCCCGACCGTGCGCGGCACCGTGATGAACCCGGTCGACCACCCGCACGGCGGCGGCGAGGGCAAGAACAAGGGCAGCCACCCGGTGACGCCATGGGGCAAGCCGACGCTCGGCTACCGCACGAGGGACAAGAAGAAGGCGAGCGGCAAGGACATCGTCCGCGCGCGCCGGAGAGGCAAGGGGAGGCGATGAGCCGATCGAGCAAGAAGGGCCCGTTCGTGGAGCCGAAGCTGATGCAGCGGGTCGAGCAGATGAACGAGACCCGGCAGAAGCGCATGCTGAAGACGTGGTCGCGCACCTCGACGATCTTCCCCGAGTTCGTCGGCCACACGATCGCGGTCCACGACGGCCGCAAGCACGTCCCGGTGTTCATCTCCGAGTCGATGGTCGGCCACAAGCTGGGCGAGTTCGCGCCGACGCGCACCTACCGCGGCCACGGCAACGACCGCACGTCGAGGATGAAGGGGCGCTAGGCGGATGGCAGTCGCGACGACGGAACGCGAGACCGTGCGGGCACAGGCCCGCTACGTGCGCTGCTCCGCTCGCAAGGCGCGGCTCGTGCTCGAGCACATCCGCGGCCGGCAGGCGGCCGAGGCGAAGGCGATCCTCGCATTCCAGCCGCGCGCGGCCGCGCGCGACGCCGCCAAGGTGCTCGCCTCCGCGATCGCCAACGCGGAGAACAACAACGGCTACGACGTCGACGACCTCGTGGTCGTGGCGGCCTACGCCGACGAGGGGCCGACCCTCAAGCGCTGGCGCCCGCGCGCCCGCGGCCGCGTGAACCGCATCCGCAAGCGCACCTGCCACATCACGATCCATCTCGCCGTGGCCGAGCCCGGCGAGATCAAGCGACCCGCACGGCGGCGCCCCGCCCCGCAGGCCCAGCCCGCGCCGGAGCCCGAGGTCGAGGCGGCCGAGGTCGAGGCGGCCGAGACCCCGGAGGCGGCCCCGAAGCCGAAGCGGAAGCCCCGCGTCAAGAAGACGGAGACACCCGAAGCTGCCGCCGAGCAGCCGGCCGAAGAGCCGGCCGCCGAGGCGGACGCGTCTGAGGAGGATGAGTCCTAGTGGGACACAAGGTCCACCCCGGCGGCCTGCGGGTCGGCGTGATCCACACCTGGAAGTCCAACTGGTTCGTCCCGGCGAAGGAGTTCCCGGCCGCCCTGATGGAGGACGTGAAGATCCGCGACCACATCTACGGCAAGCTCTCCCATGCCGGGCTGTCCGACATCCACATCCGCAAGGACAAGCAGCGGATCACCGTGGACATCTACACGGCCCGCCCCGGCATCGTCATCGGCAAGTCCGGGTCGGAAGTGGACGCGCTGCGGCGTGAGCTGCACGCGATGACGAAGAAGAACGTGCAGGTCAACATCACCGAGATCAAGCGGCCCGAGCTCGACGCGAAGCTGGTCGCACAGTCGATCGCCGAGCAGCTGCAGAACCGGGTCTCGTTCCGGCGGGCGATGAAGCGCTCGCTCTCGTCGTCGATCCGGTCCGGCGCCCAGGGCGTGAAGATCCGCTGCGGCGGCCGGCTGGGCGGCTCGGAGATGTCGCGCTCGGAGCAGTACTCGGAGGGGCGTGTGCCGCTGCACACGCTGCGGGCGGACATCGACTACGGCTTCGCCGAGGCCAAGACCACCTTCGGCCGGATCGGCGTGAAGGTGTGGATCAACAAGGGCGAGATCATGCCGGAGGGCTTCGAGCACGAGGGCACCGCGACCCGCCTGGGCGAGGTCGACAGCCGACGGCGCCGCCGTGGCGCCCTGCCCGGCGAGATGGAGCAGCTCGGGCCGACGCGGCCCGGACGCCGTGGCGACGGTCCCGGCGGCCGCAGGCGGCCGCGCCCCGGTGGCGGCGGTGGTGGTGGCGGCGGCGGTGGCGGTGGCGGAGGCGGAGGCGGAGGCGGAGGCCGGCGCCCCCGCTCGCGGCCGCGGCCCGAGGCCGCGCCTCCCACCGAGGCGCAGCGTCCGCAGGCGGACGCGCCGGCCGAGACGCCGGCGCCGACCCCGACCGAGGGCGGGAGCGAGTAGTGCTCCTCCCCAAGCGCACGAAGTACCGCCGCGTGCACCGCGGCCGCCGGCGCGGCGACGCCAAGGGCGGCACGCGAGTGCAGTTCGGCGAGTACGGCCTGAAGGCGCTCGAGGCGGGGTGGGTGACCAACCGCCAGATCGAGGCCGCCCGTATCGCCATGACGCGCAAGATCAAGCGCGGCGGCAAGGTGTGGATCACGATCTTCCCGGACAAGTCCGTGACCCAGAAGCCGGCCGAGACGCGCATGGGGTCGGGCAAGGGCTCGCCCGAGCACTGGGTGGCGGTGGTGAAGCCGGGACGGGTCATGTTCGAGCTGGCGGGGGTGCCGGAGCCGCTCGCCCGCGAGGCGATCCGGCTGGCCGCCATGAAGCTGCCGGTGAAAGCGAAGTTCGTGTCCCGGGAAGGTGATCTGTTTGAAGGCCAGTGAGATCCGCGAGCTGACGGCCGACGAGCTCGAGCGCAAGCTGGCCGAGTCCCGCCAGGAGCTGTTCAACCTGCGCTTCCAGCACGCGACGGGCGCGCTCGACAACACCGCCGCGCTCGCGCGCGTGAAGCGCGACATCGCCCGTCTGCACACGCTGGCCGGCGAGAAGGCCCGCGTCGGGAGCGGCTCGTGAGCGCCCCCGAGACGCAGACGCGCGGGCGGCGCAAGGAACGCCGCGGGGTGGTGGTCTCCGACGCGATGGACAAGACCGTCGTCGTCCGGGTCGACATCGTGAAGGCCCACCCCAAGTACAAGAAGATGCTGCGGCGCTCGATCCGCCTGCACGCCCACGACGAGCAGAACAGCTCCAAGGTCGGCGACGTCGTCCGGCTGGTCGAGACGCGCCCGCTGTCGCGCACCAAGCGCTGGCGGGTGGCCGAGATCGTCGAGGTGGCGAAGTGATCCAGGTGGAGAGCCGGCTGCGGGTCGCGGACAACACGGGGGCGCGCGAGCTCCTGTGCATCCGCATCAAGGGCGGCAGCCGGCGGCGCTATGCCGGCGTCGGGGATATCATTGTCGGCACCGTCAAGCAGGCCACCCCCAACGGCTCGGTGAAGAAGGGCGAGGTGGTGACAGCGGTGGTGGTGCGCACGACGAAGCAGCATCACCGCGACGACGGCACGTACATCGCGTTCGACGAGAACGCGGCTGTCATCATCGATGCGCAGCGCAACCCGCGCGGCACCCGCATCTTCGGCCCGGTGGCCCGCGAGCTGCGTGAGCGCAACTTCATGAAGATCGTCTCTCTGGCCCCCGAGGTCCTTTAGGCACCATGGCAACGAAGCTCAAGACCAAGAGCACACCCAAGCTCAAGATCAAGACCGGCGACACCGTGCAGGTGCTGACCGGCAAGGACGCCGGCAAGCGCGGCACGGTGACGCGCGTGCTGCGGGCGGAGCGCCGGATCGTCGTCGAGAACGTGAACATGATCAAGCGGCACACCAAGCCGCGGCCGGCGCCGCGCTCGTCCGGCAGCCAGCAGATCATCCCCGGCGGCGTGCTCGAGCGCGAGGCGCCGGTGCAGATCTCGAACGTCGCCCTCGTCTGCCCGGCCTGCGGCGAGCCCAGTCGGGTCGGCTACCGCATCAACGAGAAGGACGGCAACAAGGTGCGTGTGTGCCGGCGCTGCGGAAAGGACGTCGACCGGTGAGCGTGACCGAGATCCCCGTGCCCCGCCTGAAGGAGCGGTACGACTCCGAGGTGCGCGACCGCCTGCGCGAGGAGCTCGGCCTGGCCTCGACCATGGCGGTGCCGCGCCTGCAGAAGATCACGCTGAACATGGGCGTCGGCGAGGCGAAGGTGAACTCGAAGTCGCTCGACGACGCCGTCGAGCAGCTGGCGATCATCTCCGGCCAGCGGCCGGTGATCACGCGCGCGAAGAAGTCGATCGCCGGCTTCAAGATCCGCGAGGGGATGCCCATCGGCTGCAAGGCGACCCTGCGCGGCGACCGCATGTACGAGTTCCTCGACCGCCTGCAGACGATCGCGCTGCCGCGGATCCGGGACTTCCGCGGGATCAACCCGGAGGCGTTCGACGGCCGCGGCAACTTCTCGGTCGGCGTGCGCGAGCAGATCATTTTCCCCGAGATCAACTACGACGACGTGTCCGAGGTCCGCGGCCTGAACATCACGATCACGACGTCCGCGACGGACGACCATGGGGCGCGCGAGCTCCTGCGCGCGCTGGGAATGCCGTTCGCGGCGGCCTAGAGCCAGAGAGCAAAGGACGAGATCAGGTATGGCGAAGGAAGCACTCAGGGTCAAGCAGAGCCGGAAGGCCAAGTTCACGACGCGCGGCTACCACCGCTGCTCGCGTTGCGGCCGGTCGCGGGCGTACTTCCGCAAGTTCGGGGTGTGCCGCATCTGCCTGCGTGAGCTGGCCCACCAGGGCGTGATCCCCGGAATGACGAAGTCGAGCTGGTAGGCGAGCGATGGTCAACGATCCGATCGGAGACATGCTCACCCGCATCCGCAACGCCAACACGGCGCTGCACGAGTCCGTCGCGATGCCCGTCTCGGGGATGAAGCGCGAGATCGCGCGCATCCTCAAGGAGGAGGGCTACATCGACGACTGGGCCGTCTCCAAGGGTGACACGCACGACACGCTGGTGCTCACGCTGCGCTACGGCCCCAGCCGCGAGCGGGTGATCTCGGGCCTGAAGCGCGTCTCGAAGCCCGGCCGGCGCGTGTACGCCAAGAAGGGCCGCCCGCACCGCGTGCTGGGCGGGATGGGGCTCGCGATCCTGTCGACGTCGACGGGCGTCGTGACCGGCCGCCAGGCCGAGGACGACGGCGTCGGCGGAGAGGTGCTGTGCTATGTGTGGTGAGCCGTGAGCCGGATCGGACGCCTTCCCATCCCCGTGCCCGCCGAGGTCACGGTCGAGATCGGTGCCGGCACCGTATCGGTGACCGGCCCGCGCGGCAGCCTGTCCGAGCGCATCTCGCCCGAGATCACGGTCGTGCAGGAGGACGGCGTGCTGCGCGTGTCCCGGCCGACCGACCGCAGCGAGCATCGCTCGCTGCACGGCCTCACCCGCACGCTCGTCGCCAACATGGTCACCGGCGTCACCCAGGGCTTCTCGAAGCGGCTCGAGATCCAGGGCGTCGGCTACCGCGCGGCGCTGCGCGGCTCTGACCTCGAGATGCAGCTCGGCTTCAGCCACCCGGTCACGGTGAAGGCGCCCGAAGGCATCTCCTTCGAGGTGCCGCAGCCGACCCAGATCGTCGTCAGCGGCTCGAGCAAGCAGCAGGTGGGCGAGGTCGCCGCCCGGATCCGCAAGTGGCGTCCGCCGGAGCCCTACAAGGGCAAGGGCGTCCGCTATCAGGGCGAGCACGTCATCCGCAAGGTCGGAAAGCGAGCGTGAGGTAGGACATGCCGGTCAAGACGAAGCAGCAGGCGCGCCTGCGCCGCCACCGCCGGGTGCGGGCCAAGGTGTCCGGCACGGCCGAGCGGCCGCGGCTGGCCGTGTACCGCTCGAACCGCTCCATCTCGGCCCAGCTCATCGACGACGCGGCGGGGCGGACGCTCGCCGCCGCTTCCAGCCACGACAAGTCGCTCGGGAAGGCCGCCCGTGCCGAGGCGCCCGCGGCCGTTGGTAAGCTCGTCGCCGAGCGGGCGAAGGCGGCAGGCATCGCCACGGTCGTCTTCGACCGCGGCGGGTACCTGTACCACGGACGGGTGAAGGCCCTCGCCGAGGCCGCCCGGGAACACGGATTGGAGTTCTAGTTGGCTGTCGCACCCAGACCTGGATCGCGCAACCCCGCCGCCCGCGGCTCGGAGGTCGCCGGCCGTGACCTGCAGGAACGCGTGGTCAAGATCAACCGCGTGGCCAAGGTGGTCAAGGGCGGGCGCCGGTTCTCGTTCACCGCGCTCGTCGTCGTCGGCGACGAGGTCGACCATGTCGGCGTCGGCTATGGCAAGGCCAACGAGGTGCCGTCGGCGATCGCCAAGGCCGTCGAGGACGCGAAGAAGAACCTGTTCCAGATCCCCAAGTACAAGAACACGATCACCCACCAGGTGATCGGCCGCTACGGCGCCGGGCGGGTGCTGCTGAAGCCCGCCTCGGAGGGCACCGGGGTCATCGCCGGCGCGGGCGTGCGGGCCGTGCTCGAGCTGGGCGGCGTGCGCGACATCCTGGCCAAGTCGCTGGGGACGGCGAACCCGATCAACCTGCTGATGGCGACCGTTACCGGGCTGAAGTCGCTCAAGCGGCCAGAGGACGTCGCCAAGCTGCGCGGGAAGCAGATCCGCGACGTCATCAAGCCGCACGCCGAGGTCGTGGCCGAGGCCGCGGCGGCGGCCGCGACGGCCGTCGCCGAGGCGCCGCCCGCCCCGGCCGAGCCCGCCGCCGAGAAGCCCAAGCCGAAGGCGGCGGCGAAGCCGAAGGCCGAGAAGGCCCCGGCCGCCGAGAAGCCGAAGCGGGCGCCGCGGAAGCGGCCCGCCAAGCCGGCCGACGCGGAGGCCAAGGCCGAAGCCGCCGAGCCCGAGGCCGCTGAGCCGGAGGCGCCTGCGGCAGAGGCCGAGGAGTCCTGATGGCGAAGCTCCTCATCACGCAGGTGCGCGGCACGATCCGCACGCGCCCCGAGCACAAGGGCACGCTGCGCGCGCTCGGTCTGCGCAAGATCAACTCGCAGACGGTGCGCGAGGACTCGCCGGTGCTGCAGGGCATGCTCCGGCGCGTGGCCGCGCTCGTGAAGGTGGAGGAGATCGATGGCTGACACGACCACGCACGCGCCCGGCCTGCACGAGCTGCGCCCGGCCGAGGGCAGCCACCGCGACCGCAAGCGCGTCGGCCGGGGCGAGGGCTCCGGCACCGGCAAGACCTCGGGCCGCGGCCAGAAGGGCCAGAAGTCGCGCTCGGGCAGCCACCGCATGCGGGCCGGGTTCGAGGGCGGCCAGATGCCGCTCTACATGCGGCTCGGCAAGCTGCGCGGCTCAAACCACCGCAAGTCGATGCCGATGGGCCCGTTCCGGACGCACACGACGCCCGTGAACGTCCGCGACCTGGCCCGCTTCGAGGCGGGCTCCGAGGTCACGCCCGACTCGCTCAAGGCCGCGGGCGTCGTCTCGAGCCTCAAGCACCCGATCAAGGTGCTGGGCGACGGCGAGCTCGGCCACGGCCTCACCGTCCACGCGCACGCCTTCTCGCGGCGTGCGGCCGAGCTGATCGAGGCGGCGGGCGGCAAGGCGGTCGTGATCGGCGGGGAGAAGGCGGAGGCGGCGCCGAAGCGCGCCTCCCGGCCGCGCGCGGCCGCAGCCGCGCCCGAGCCGGAGGCCGAGACGGCGGTGGAGCAGCCGGCTGCAGAGGCGGAGCCGGCGGACGGCGACGCCGAGGCGAGCGAGGCGGACGGCGACGAGGAGTAGGGCGGAGGCGACGTGCTGCAGAACCTGATCAACGCGTGGAGGACGCCCGACCTCCGCACGAAGCTGCTCTTCACGGCCGCGATGCTCGCGATCTACCGGCTCGGGTCATTCATCCCGGCGCCGGGCGTGAACTCCAGCGCGCTCTCGAACGCGCTCCAGAACCAGGGCGGGATCTTCGGCCTCCTGTCGGTGTTCTCCGGCGGCGGGCTGGCCCGGCTGGGCGTCTTCGCCCTGGGGATCATGCCGTACATCACGGCCTCGATCATCCTCCAGGTGATGACGCCCGTCTTCCCGAACCTGCAGGCGCTGCAGAAGGAGGGCGAGCTCGGCCAGCGCCGGATCACGCAGTACACCCGCTACCTGACGGTGGCGCTCGCCGGAGCCCAGGCGCTCGGCTACACCTACGCGTTCCACGCCAACGCCCTCGGCGTCACGACGTCGGGCAGCTTCATCAACTGGACGCTCGGCAACGTGATCCTGGTGGTGGTCACCCTCACCGCCGGCGCGACGCTGCTCATGTGGATCGGGGAGCTGATCACCCAGCGCGGCATCGGCAACGGCATGTCGCTGCTGATCTTCGCCTCGATCCTGACCTCCGCGCCGGCCGGCATCTCGGCATGGTGGAACGGCTCGACGTTCGAGAAGCTCTCGCTCCCGATCGTGGTCTTCGGCGTCATCGTGGCCGTGGTCTACGTGCAGGAGGGCATCCGCAAGATCCCCATCCAGTACGCCAAGCGCATGGTGGGGCGGCGGATGACGAGCGGCGGCTCGACGTACCTGCCGCTGCGGGTGAACATGGCGGGCGTGATCCCCGTGATCTTCGCGGCCGCGATCATGGCCTTCCCGCCGACGGTCGGGCAGGTGGTGCCGTGGACGATCGCGCACGACCTGGCCCGCTTCCTGGCGCCGGGCGGCTGGCCGTTCCTGATCGGCGAGGCGATGCTGATCTTCGGGTTCACGTTCTTCTACGTGGCGGTGATCTTCAACTCGATCGAGCAGGCCGACAACCTGAAGAAGTACGGCGGCTTCGTGCCCGGTGTGCGCCCGGGCCGGCCGACCGCGATGTACCTCGAGCGCGTGCTCGTGCGGCTGACGGTCGCGGGCGGCCTCTTCCTCGCGCTGGTCGCGGTGCTGCCGTCGCTCTTCATCAAGTACGGTGGCTTCTCGCAGGCCACCGGGCGCGCCCTCGGCGGCACGTCCGTGCTGATCGTGGTCGGCGTCGCCATCGACACCATGCGCCAGATCGAGTCGCAGCTGTCGATGCGCGCCTACAAGGGCTTCCTGAAGTAGCGGCATGGCGCTCGACCTGATCCTGATGGGGCCTCCCGGTGCCGGTAAGGGCACCCAGGCGGGACGCGTGGCCGGCGAGCGCGGCCTCGCCCACATCTCCACGGGCGACATGCTGCGGGCGGCGGTGCGCGCCGGCACGCCGCTCGGGCTCGAGGCGAAGGCGGTCATGGCCCGCGGCGACCTCGTGTCGGACGACCTGATCATCGCCATGTTCCGCGAGCGCCTCGCGCAGCCCGACACCGCGGCCGGCGTCCTCCTCGACGGCTTCCCGCGCACCGAGGCGCAGGCGGCGGCGCTCGACGAGATGCTGACCGGGCTGGGCCGCCGGATCGCGTCCGTGATCGTGTTCCAGATCGACGAGGACACGGTCGTCAACCGGCTGTCCGGGCGGCGCATGTGCCGCGCCTCCGACCACGTGTACCACGTCGACACGAAGCCGCCGAAGGTGGACGGCGTGTGCGACGTCGACGGCTCCGAGCTCTACCGGCGCGACGACGACGATCCCGAGGTCGTGCGCACGCGCTTCCGCAAGCAATGGGTCGAGGCGGCCGCGCCCGTGATCACGTACTACCGCGGCCACGGCATCGTGGCCGAGCTCGATGCCGCGCAGCCCGTCGAGGATGTGGCCAGGGCGCTCGACGGCCTGCTCGACGGTCTGGCGGCGCCCGGGTGATCGTCCGCAAGACCGACTCCGAGATCGAGATGATGGCGCGGGCGGGCGCCGTGGTCGCCGACACGCTCGACCTGATGGAGGCGAGCGCGGCTCCCGGCGTCACCCTGATCGAGCTCGACAGGATCGCCGAGGAGTTCATCACG
Organism: uncultured Actinomycetes bacterium; assembly: GCA_963843705.1. Classification (GTDB taxonomy): domain Bacteria; phylum Actinomycetota; class Thermoleophilia; order Gaiellales; family JAICJC01; genus JAICJC01. The sequence continues at coordinate 204,834 of CAWJLQ010000005.1, read as the reverse complement.
TCGCGCGGCGGGCGGCCGACGTTCAAGGGGTACCGCGGCTTCCCCGGGTCGATCTGCGCGTCGCCGAACGCGATGGTCGTGCACGGCATCCCCGGCGAATATGCGCTCGCCGAGGGCGACCTGCTCTCGGTCGACGTGGGCGTGACGCTGGACGGCTGGGTGGCGGACTCGGCGATCACGTTCACGATCGGGCGCCCGTCCGAGCAGGCGGCCGACCTCATCGATGCCTGCTACGAGGGCCTCGAGGCGGCGATCGGCCGATGCCGGGCGGGCAACCGGCTCGGCGACGTCTCCCATGCCGTCCAGGAGGCGGTCGAGGCGCGCGGTTTCGGCGTCGTCCGCAGCCTGGTCGGGCACGGCGTCGGACGCAACATGCACGAGGACCCGCAGATCCCCAACTACGGACCGGCGGGCCGAGGGCCGAAGCTGGCCCCGGGGATGGTGTTCGCGATCGAGCCGATGATCACCGCCGGCTCCTACGACGTCGAGGGCGGGTCGGACGGGTGGGCGGTGTACACGCGCGACGGCAGCCTGGCGGCGCACTGCGAGCACACCGTGGCGGTGACCGCCAACGCGCCCCGCGTGCTCACGCGCCGGAAGCCGCATCAGGTGGCTGCGAACCAGTGATACACTTCTTGGCCGCTCGGGCAGCACGCTCCCGCCTGCCTGCCGAGCGGCGATCTGCCCCCATGGAGGATTCCCTGTGAAGGTGCGCCCCAGCGTTCGACCCATGTGTGAGAAGTGCCGTGTCATCCGGCGCCACGGTCACGTGCTCGTGATCTGCTCGAACCCGCGCCACAAGCAGCGTCAGGGCTAGGGAGGCGGATCGAGATGGCACGCATCGCCGGAGTCAACCTTCCCCGTGAGAAGCGCGTGGAGATCGGGCTGACGTACATCTTCGGGGTCGGCCGTTCGACCTCGAACGCCGTCCTCTCGGAGCTGGGCATCAGCGCCGACACGAAGGTGCGCGACCTGACCGACGAGGAGGTCGCCCGCCTGCGCGCCCATATCGACGGGCTCACCGTCGAGGGCGACCTGCGCCGCGAGCGCTCGCAGAACATCAAGCGGCTGATGGAGATCGGCTGCTACCGCGGCCTGCGCCACCGGCGCGGACTGCCGGTGAACGGCCAGCGCACGCGCACCAACGCCCGCACCCGCAAGGGCCCCAAGAAGACCGTCGGCAAGCAGCGCAAGAAGTAGCGATCCGAGTCGATCGAGGAAAGGACTGAATGCCTCCCGCACCACGTAGAGGCGGCACGCGTGGCCGCGTCCGCCGCAAGGCCCGCAAGAACATCGCCATCGGTCAGGCGCACATCAAGACGTCGTTCAACAACACGCTCGTCGCGCTGACCGACAAGGACGGCGGCGTGATCGTGTGGAAGAGCGCGGGCGCGGTCGGGTTCAAGGGCTCGCGCAAGTCCACGCCGTTCGCAGCCCAGGTGACCGCCGACGCGGCCGCCCGCGAGGGGATGGAGCACGGCCTGCAGAAGGTCGAGGTGTTCGTGAAGGGGCCCGGCTCGGGCCGCGAGACCGCGATCCGGTCGCTCCAGGCGGCGGGTCTCGAGATCCTGGGCGTGAAGGACGTCAGCCCCCAGGCGCACAACGGCGTGCGGCCGCGCAAGCGGCGGAGGGTCTAGGCCATGGCGAGGATGCTGGGGCCAAAGTGCAAGCAGTGCCGGCGCGAGAACATGAAGCTGTTCCTGAAGGGCGAGCGCTGCCTGACCGAGAAGTGCGCCATCGAGCGGCGGGCCTACCCGCCGGGCGAGCACGGCCGCGGGCGCATCAAGCAGTCCGAGTACCTGCTGCAGCTGCGCGAGAAGCAGAAGATGCGCCGCTACTACGGCGTGCTCGAATCCCAGTTCCGCACCTACTACGACAAGGCCACCCGCCGCAGCGGCATCACCGGCGAGAACTTCCTGCGCATGCTCGAGCTGCGGCTCGACAACGTCGTCTACCGGCTCGGCTTCGCGGCCTCGCGGTCACAGGGCCGCCAGCTGGTGCGGCACAACCACTTCACCGTCAACGGCAGGAGGGTCAACATCCCCTCCTTCCAGGTATCTGCGGGTGACGTCATCTCGATGCGCGAGGGCTCGGCCGCCAAGGCCGTGGTCGCCGACGCAACCGACCTGACCGCGTCCGTGTCGCCGTGGCTGCAGGCCGACCACGACAACCTGACCGGGACGGTGCTGCGACTGCCCGACCGCACCGACATCGACACGCCGGTGCAGGAGCAGCTGATCGTGGAGTTCTATTCCAAGTAAGAGCCGGGGCCTGGCCCCGCATGCGGGGCCAGGCCCCATATGTGAACGAGGAAGAGGCGAGACGAATTGCTTGAGATCATCCCGAAGATCACGTCCGAGGACATTGGCGAGACGCTGGGCACGTTCGTGGTCGAGCCGCTCGACCGCGGGTTCGGCTACACGTTCGGAAACAGCCTGCGCCGTGTGCTGCTGTCGTCGCTCGAGGGCGCGGCGGTCACCTCGGTCAAGATCGAAGGCGTGGCGCACGAGTTCACGTCGGTTCCGGGCGTGCGCGAGGACGTCACGGACATCATCCTGAACCTGAAGGGCCTCATCTGCCGGCTGCACGGCGAGTCCGGCGAGGTCGAGGTGCAGGTGCAGAAGGACGGGCCGGGCACGGTCACGGCGGCGGACATCGAGGCGCCCGCCGACCTCGAGATCCTGAACCCGGATCTCGTCATCTGCCACCTGGCCGAGAAGGCCCGCTTCGAGATGACCCTGACGATCGCCCGCGGCCGCGGCTACGTCGCGGCGGAGGGCAACAAGGGCCCGGAGACCACCATCGGCGTGATCCCCGTCGACTCGATCTTCTCGCCCGTGCGGCGCGTGAGCTACGACGTCGACGCCGCCCGCGTCGGCCAGCGCACCGACTTCGACAAGCTGAAGCTCGAGGTGACGACCAACGGCTCGATGACGCCGAAGGACGCCGTCAAGGACGCGGCCGAGATCCTGATCCGCTACCTGTCGATCTTCACCGACATCGACGCCGCCGACCTCGCCCTGCGCCCGGACGGCGCCGCGGTCGAGGCCGCCGCCCCCAGCGCCCACGGGATGGAGAACATCCTGATCGAGGAGCTCGAGCTGGGCGTGCGTTCGTACAACTGCCTGAAGCGGGTCGGCATCGAGACGATCGGCGACCTGATCTCCAAGAGCGAGGCCGAGCTGGCCGCGATCCCGAACTTCGGCAAGAAGTCGATCGAGGAGGTCAAGGAGACGCTGGCCGCGCACGGCCTGAACCTGAAGGGCGCCGAGTGAGGCACCAGCGCAAGGGCCGCAAGCTCGGGCGCGACTCGGCGCACCGAAAGGCGCTCTTCGCGAACATGTGCGGGGCGCTCTTCGAGCACGGCCGCATCCGCACGACCGAGGCGAAGGCGAAGGAGCTGCGCCCGATCGCGGAGAAGCTGATCACGCTCGCGCGCACGGATCCGATGAACGTCGCCGCCCAGCGCCAGGCGGTGGCGTTCCTGCGCAGCAAGGACTCGGTGCACAACCTGTTCCACACGGTGGGGCCGCGGTTCACGGAGCGGCCGGGCGGCTACACGCGCATCGTGAAGCTCGGCCCGCGCATGGGCGACGCCGCTCCGATGGCCTACATCGAGCTCGTCGACTACGAGCCTGTGCGGTAGCGGTCCACCGCCTCAACGTCGCCTACGACGGCACCGACTTCCACGGATGGACGCCGCAGCCGGAGCTGCGCACGGTCTGCGGCGACCTGGCGGCGGCCCTCGCCGTCGAGCCGCCCGCGCTCACGGTGGCCGGTCGCACCGACGCGGGCGTCCACGCCGCCGCGAACGTCGTCTCGCTCGAGGCCGAGCACCTGGCTCCGGCGGACGCCGTCAACCGCCGCCTGCCCCGCGACATCGCGATCGTCGCGGCCGAGACGGCCGCCGCAGGCTTCGACGCTCGCGCGGACGCCCGGTCACGCAGCTACGTGTACCGCATCCTGACGGCCGCACGGCCCGATCCCTTCCGCGCCCGCTACGAGCTGCATCATCCCCGTGCGCTCGACGAGGATGCGCTCGCGGCCTGCGCCGCCGCCATCGTGGGGCAGCACGACTTCCGCGCGTTCACGCCCACCGAGACGGAGCACGTGTTCTTCGACCGCACGGTGCTGCAGGCCCGGTGGGTGCGCGACGGCGACCGCCTCGAGCTGCACCTGACCGCCGACGCCTTCCTGCGCCACATGATGCGCGTGCTCGTCGGGACGATGCTCGAGCGGCCCGATCCCGACCACCTCGCCCGCCTGCTCACGGGCGCGCCCCGCTCCGAGGCAGGCCGCACGGCGCCCCCACACGGCCTCACCCTGACAGCTGTCGCGTATTGAGGTTGCCCGGCATCGGTATTCACAGCAGCGGGGCGCCGTCCTTGCCGAATGCATGCAGGACCGCCGCGGCGCTCGGCGAGGCGGGGTACTGCGCCCGCAGCAGGCGGAAGACGAGGTGGCCCTGGCCGTCGCGCTCGTCGGCCTGCGCGTAGCCGAGCCGGCGCGGGATCGCCGCGCTGCGGACGTTTCGGGGGTCGCAGTGGATCTCCATCCACTCGAGGCCGTCCACCTCGAAGCCGACGCGGGTGAGCGCGGCCGTCGACTCGGTGGCGCAGCCGCGGCCGGTCGCGTCGGCGCGGATCCAGTAGCCGATCTCGCGCGCGTCGCCGGTAAGGCGCGGATGCAGGCCCGTGCCGCCCACGACCCTGCGCTCGTCGCGGTCGAAGATGCCGTACACCGCGTCCTCTCCGCGCGCGAACATGCGGGCGAAGCTCTCGAGCAGCGACCGCTTCTCCGCGAGCGTGGTCGGCTCGGCCGCTGCCCACGGCATCCACTCGCGCAGGTGGTCGAGGCTCGAGTCGATCGCCTCCTTGGCGAGCGGGGCGTCGTCCGGATCCCAGCAGCGGATGACGAGCCGCGCGGTCACGATCCGATGCGCCTTCGTCACCGCCTCAGGCTAGCCGGTGGCGCCGAATAGGCTTCGCGTATGCGCATCCTGCTGACGAACGACGACGGCGTCACGTCGCGCGGGCTGCTCGCGGCCAGGCGCGCGCTGGAGCAGGTCGGCGACGTCTCGGTGATCGCGCCCGACTCGAACCGCAGCGCCGTCGGCCGCGGGATCACCATCGACCGCCCCCTGACCGTGACCGAGGTGACGCTCCGGGACGGATCGCCGGCCTTTGCCACCGACGGCACGCCGGTGGACTGCGTCCGCTTCGCCACCCTCGGCCTGGTGGGCGAGCCGCCCGACCTGATCGTGGCGGGGATCAACTACGGCGTGAACCTCGGGGACGACGTCACCTACTCCGGGACGGTGGCGGCCGCCTTCGAGGGCATCGTCCTGGGCATCCCGGCCGTCGCCGTCTCGCAGCAGAGCAAGGAGGCCGGCATCCACTTCCGCCGCCAGTCCGGCTACGACTTCTCGCCGGCGGCTGACTTCCTGCCGCGGCTCGTCTCGCTGATCGAGGAGCGCGGCCTGCCGCCGCGCACCATCCTGAACGTGAACGCCCCGCCTCCGCCCGTGGAGGGCGTGTCGGTGGTGCGGCTGGGCCGCCGCATCTACCGCGACCGGCTCGAGCTCGAGTCCGACGAGCGCGGGCGCCGCCGCTACCACATCTACGGCGACGATCCGTCCTACCACGAGGAGCCCGGAACGGACTTCCACGCGATCGCGCGGAAGCGGATCACGGTCACCCCGGTGCACCTCGATCTGACGAGCGGCGGCGGCATGGACGAGCTATCCGCCTGGCCGCTCGCGGACGGCCCCACGGGGGGCGGGGTGTGACCCCGAACGCGGGGCGTGACACCCGCGTGACGCTCACGTGTAGGGCTGCTGGCTGATCACGACCTCGACCCCGAAGACGGCGAGTCCCGTGGCCGCCGCCACCGCCGCCCACTCCAGCCACGACGGCCGGCTGCGGAAGCGCAGGTAGGCCAGGTAGACGATCGCCTGCGACACGTACAGCGCCACCAGCGACGGCGTGAGGGCGTACGAGTAGGACTTCTCGGGGCTGATCAGGCTGATCGCGTCCCCGGCGACGAAGAGCACCGCGATCACCCGGGCCGCCCGGCCCACGGAGACCCCCAGCATCGCGTGCATGAGCCGGGTCAGCGCGACGAACTCGGCCACGATCACGGCCATCACGCTCGCCGCGGCGCCGGCGGCGATCACCGCCGCCGGCCCGTCGCCCTCGTAGGCCTTCACGAGCGTGTAGCCGGGCACCTCGAGCGTCGCCAGCCGCGATCCGCCCAGCGCCGCCATCGGCACCGCCACCATCAGCAGCAGCACGACGACGATCGCCACCGCCCAGACGATCGTCCGCCGCACCTGGCGGCCGCCGCCGGCCACCTCCGCCCCGAGGAAGAGCGGCAGGCTGGCGCAGGTGAAGAGCAGCGCCACGTTGCCGACGCCGCGTGCGTCCGACGCCGGATCGTGCACTGCGAAGGCGGTGGCGTGCACGCCCAGATGCCGCCAGACGACCCATGCGAGCACGAGCGTCAGCGCGACCTGGGCGGCCGCCGTGAGCGCGACCAGCACGAACGCGATCCGCTCGGCGAAGACCAACACCGCGGACACGGCGATCGGGATCCCGAGCTCGTAGGCGGCCTCGTGGTGCGTGATCGCCGGGAACGACTCCGGCAGCTGGTTGTACACGAGGTACGTGACGGTGAACGGCAGGTACAGGAAGTAGCTGACCGTCCAGATCGCGCCCTGCACGAGCGCGATCCGGCGGCCCGCCGCCCGCTCGACGAACGCGAACAGGCCGCCGCTCGAGGCGACCTCCTCCGAGTAGCGCCACCAGATCAGCAGCGGCGCCGAGAAGAGCAGTCCGCCCGCCAGGACGGTGATCCCCATCGACGAGATGGCGGCGCCGCCGACGGCGTCCGGAAGGTAGGCGGCCGCGAGCGCGAGCGGGCCCCCCACCGCCGACAGCGCGAAGCCGGCGAAGAGCACGGACGGCAGGGAGCCGCGCTCAGCCACCGGGGCCGGTCAGCTCCAGCCGCCTCCGCTGCTCGAGCTGCCCCCGCCGGAGGAGGACGAGCCGCCGGAGGACGAGCCGCCGCCGGAGCCGACGGTCACCTCGAGGTTCATCCCCAGCTCCTTGTGACCGGGCACCGAGCAGAAGAAGTCGTACTTCCCGTTCTGGAGCGTGACCGTGAGGTTCTCCGTGCCCGGCCCCTGGATCGCCGAGGCCTGGTTGGCGACGCCCGGTCCGTCGATCGCGAGGTCGTGCGACGACGGTCCCTTGTTCGTCACGACGAAGGTGTACGTGCCCGCCTTGGCGATGTGGGCGCCCCCGGCCATCGAGATCGAGAAGTCCTTCTCGGTGACCGCGATCGTCGTGCCGGACGCGGCAGGCGGGGATGTGCCGCCGCCGCCGCCCCCGGCGGCCTGGCTCCCCGTGGAGGACGAGGCCGGCGAGGAACTGCCGCAGGCGGCCAGGGCGAGGGTGAGGGCGGCAGCGGCGGCCGCAACGCGTAGGCTTCTCATGTGCCGTTCTACGCTACCGCTTGCCGATCGGATTGGCCGGCGTGACCGCTGCCGCGAGCGACGGCCGCCGGTCGCCCCACACGTGGCTTTTTGACTTCGACGGGACGCTGGTCGACTCCATCGCGCTGATCCGCGAGTCGATGCGCCACGCGGCCCGGACGGTGCTCGGCGTGCAGCCGGCGGACGACGTGCTCATGGCGGGCGTCGGCCGGCCGCTGGTCGACCAGATGCGCGCCCTCGACCCCGGCCGCGCCGGCGACCTCGTCGCCGTCTATCGCGAGCACAACCTCGACCACCACGCCGACCTGCTGCGCCCGTATCCCGGCGTCGACGCCATGCTGGCCGGCCTGCGCGGGCGTGGCCACGCCGTCGCGATCGTGACCTCAAAGATGCGCGACGCGGTCGATCTGGGCCTGCGGTACGTGCCGCTCGGCCGCTTCGACGCCGTCGTGACCTGCGAGGACACCGACCGCCACAAGCCCGATCCCGCCCCGATCGTGCACTGCCTCTCGCTGCTCGGCGCCGACGCCGCGGGCGCCGTCTACGTCGGCGACGCCCCCTTCGACGTGCGCGCCGGGCGCGGCGCGGGCGTCTCCACCGCGGCGGCGATGTGGGGCACCGCGTTCCCCCCCGACCAGCTCCGGGCCGAGCGCCCCGACCGCGAGCTGGCCGCACCCGAGGAGGCGCTCGCGTGGTGAGCGCCGCCGACCGCGCGGCGGAGCTTCGCCGGGTCATCGACGAGGCCAACCACCGCTACCACGTGCTCGACCAGCCGACCCTGTCCGACGGCGAGTACGACGCCCTGATGCGCGAGCTGCAGGCGCTCGAGGCCGACCATCCGGAGCTCGTGACCCCGGACTCGCCGACGCAGCGCGTGGGCGGCGCGCCGACCGGCCAGTTCGCCGAGGTACGGCACCCGGAGCCGATGCTCTCGCTGGCGAACGCGCGCAGCGACGACGAGTACGCCGCGTGGATCGAGCGCGTCCGCCGGCTCCTCGACGGCGAGCCGTTCCAGCTCGTCACCGAGCCCAAGATCGACGGCCTGGCGATCTCGCTGATCTACGAGCGCGGCGTCTTCGTCCGCGGCGCCACCCGCGGAGACGGCGAGGTCGGCGACGACGTGACCGCGAATCTGCGCACCGTGCGCTCGATCCCGCTCGGGCTGCCCGCCGATGCCGGCCCGGCGCCGGACGTCGTCGAGGTGCGCGGCGAGATCTACCTGCCGCTGGCCGGCTTCGCGCGGGTGAACGAGGAGCAGGTGGCGGCGGGCGCCAAGCCGTTCATGAACCCGCGTAACTCGGCCGCCGGGTCGCTGCGGCAGAAGGATCCGTCGGTCACCGCGCGGCGGCCGCTGGCGCTGTGGGCGTACGCGATCGGGCACAGCGAGGGTCTCGATCTGGGCTCCCACTGGGAGGCGCTGGCCTGGCTGCGCGAGCGCCGCTTCCCGGTCAGCCCCGATGTGCGCCTGCACGACGACCCGGACGAGGCCCTGGCCGCCTGCCATGGCTGGGAGCGGCGCCGGGCCGAGCTGGGCTTCGATGTCGACGGGGCCGTCGTCAAGGTGTCCTCGTTCGAGCAACAGCGCCGGCTGGGAGCCGTCGGGCGCGATCCGCGCTGGGCGATCGCGTTCAAGTTCCCGCCGACGACTGCGCTGACGACGCTCCTGCACATCGGGCTGAACGTCGGCCGCACCGGCGCGATGAACCCCTACGCCGTGCTCGAGCCCGTGAACATCAGCGGCGTCACGGTGGGGATGGCGACGCTCCACAACGAGGACGACATCCGCCGCAAGGACATCCGCGAGGGCGATCGCGTGATCGTGCAGCGGGCCGGCGACGTCATCCCCCAGGTGGTCGGACCGGCGCCGGAGCAGCCGGGCGCGCGCGGCCCGGTCTGGTCGATGCCCGCGACGTGCCCGGTGTGCGGCCATCCCGTGGTGCGCGCCGAGGGCGAGGCGCGCCACTACTGCTCGAACCGGGCCTGTCCGTCACGCGGCTACGAGGGCCTGCGCCACTTCGTCTCGCGCGGGGCGATGGACATCGAGGGCGTCGGCGAGAAGCTCGTGCGCCGGCTGATGGAGCTCGGGCTGGTCGCCCAGCCGCAGGACTTCTACCGGCTCGGGGTCGGCGACCTGCTGGCCCTGGACGGCTTCCAGCAGACGTCGGCCGAGAAGACGATCGCCGCGATCGAGGCGTCGAAGCAGCAGCCGTTCGGCCGCGTGCTCTTCGGCCTCGGCATCCCGCACGTCGGCTCCGTGACCGCACAGGCGCTGGCCGATGGGCTCGGCAGCATGGAGGCGCTACGGTCGGCCGGCGCGGAGGAGATCGCCCAGGTGGAGGGGGTCGGCCCGGTGATCGCCGAGCAGGTGGCGGGGTGGTTCCTCGACGAGGAGCACGCCGAGGTGGTCGACGCGCTCGCCGCCGCCGGCCTGCGGATGTCGGGCCCGAGGCGGGCCGCGGCGCCGGCGGGCCCGCTGGCCGGCAGGACCTTCGTCGTCACGGGCACCCTGGAGGGCTTCTCGCGCGACGAGATCGCGGCCCACCTCGCCGGGCTCGGTGCGAAGGTGACGAACAGCGTGTCGGCGAGCACGGACTACGTGCTGGCCGGCGAGGGCGGCGGGTCGAAGCGGGCGAAGGCCGAGCAGCTGGGCGTGCCGGTGATCTCGGAGGCCGAGCTCGAGCGGCTCGTCGCCGGAGCCTCCTAGCTCACGTCGGATGCGGCCAGGAGCTGCACGATCCGGTCCTGCAGGGCGTGCGCGGCGGCGACGTTGATGTGCTTGTGGTTCATCACCATCGCGAAGACGAGCTTACGGCCGTTGCGGCTCGTGACGTAGCCGGATAGGGCCGAGGCGCCGTCCAGGGTGCCCGTCTTCGCCCGCGCGTTCCGGTACGCCGGCCCCGCGGTCATGCGGTCGTACAGCGTCCCGGTGGCGCCCGCCAGCGGGAGCGCGTGCTCGTAGTACCAGCCGTAGGGCTGGGCGACCGCGTGGCGCAGGATGCCGGCGATCTGGCGCGCCGACAGGCGGTCGAGCTTCGAGAGGCCCGAGCCGTCGACGATGCGCGCACCGGCCAGGTCGACGCCGAGGTTTCGCAGATAGCGGCGGGTGAGCGCGACTCCGCCCCCGGTGGTGCCTCGCCGGCCGCCGGCCGCCTCCAGATCCTTGGTCAGGATCTCGGCGAAGAAGTTGTCGGAGACCTGGTCCATCTCGTAGACGAGCTTGTGCATTGCCGGCGACGGCTCGTCGGCGAGCCGGCGGGCGGAGCCGGGGTGCCGGCCGGTGTGCGGACTGTGGCCGATCCGGATTCCCTGCCGCCCGAGGGCGGCGGCGAGCAGCTGGGCGGAGCGCAGCGCCGGGCTGGGAGCGGTCGCGTACGAACCGAACCGCAGGTAGTCCTCGTTCACGGTGAGCGCCGACAGCGGCGGGCAGTCCATCCACGAGCTCGCCTTCCAGTCCGGGCCGCGCCGGATCGTGTCGAACGCGCCCTCGTCGCCGTAGACGGCGCCCGTGACCCGGCGCACGCCCGCCGAGCGCACCTGTGCGGCGAGGCCGTGGATGAGGCCGGATGCCCCCTTGAACGCCGCCCGCGAGAACGGGACGGTGGAGAACGACGGGTCGCCGCCGCCGACCAGGTACAGGTTGCCGTGCAGGGTGCCGCCCGAGAGCGTCCCGGTGGCCAGGACGCGCGTGTGCAGCCGGGCGGTGAAGCCGAGCCGGCCGAGCGCGGAGGCGCTGATCGCAAGCTTTGTGTTGGAGGCCGGCCGCATCTCATGGCGCCCGTCGTGGGCGGCCAGCAGGCGGCCGTTGCCGCGGTCGAAGACGACGAGGCCGGTGCGGTCGCCGGAGAACGGCGAGCCCTCGATCAGCGCGTCGATGCGGCTCTGGAGGACGCTCGCGCCGGCCGTGGGCGGTGCGGCCAGGAGCAGGGCGCAGGCGATCGCGAGGAGACGTGGCGCCTTCCGGGTCATGTGCCGAGGCGTGCCCGGTTCGCCGGGCGGCCGAACCTAGCGGGAGAGCGCGAGCTCCTCGCGGACGGCCTGGAAGAGGCTCTTGTCGATCTTGCCGTGGTAGATCGGGACAGCCTGCTCGTGACAGAGCCGGATGACGTCCTCGCGCTTCATTCCGTACTCCTTCGACAGCTCATCCGGCGTCAGGTGATTCGCCATTGCCTGCCCCCTTGTGGTCTCCGGGAAATGAAAAACCCACCGATCGCGTTCCTCGGTGGGCTCAGCTGCGGTGCTACTCGGGTGCGCGCGCCACGGGCAATTTCAGGCGCGCTCCTCGCAGACATCCATGACCACATCGTAGCGATGTGCCCGGACGCCGTCAATCGTCTTTCGGCGCCGTCAGACCGGGTTGGGAAGGTCGATGAAGACGTGCTCGACGCCGAACCGGCCGGCGATCAGGTCGCCCAGGACGCGCACGCCGAAGACCTCGGTCGCGTAGTGGCCGGCGGCGATGAAATGGATGCCCGCCTCGCGCGCGGAGGCCATCGCCGGCTCGCGCGGCTCGCCGGTCAGGAAGCAGTCGGCGCCCGCGTCGGCGGCGGCGTCGATCTGGCCCCCGGCGGCCCCCGAGATGATGGCGACCCGCGCCACCTGCGCGGGCCCGTCGGCGAACACGAGCGGGTCGGGCGCCACCTCCCGGCGCACGCGCACGATCAGCTCGTCGAGGCCGATCGGCGGCTCCGCCCGGCCGATGAACCCGATCGGCCGCCCGTGGATCTCACCGAACGCCTCGAGGTCGTCGAGCCCGAGCAGCCGGCAGAGGAGGGCGTTGTTACCGACGTCGGGGTGCGCGTCCAGGGCCAGGTGGTAGGCGACGAGCGAGAGGTTGGCGTCGAAGAGGCACTTCAGCCGCTCCCGCTCGCGCCGCCCGATCCGGCGCGACTCGCCCTTCCAGAAGAGGCCGTGATGGACGATCAGCATCTGGGCGCCCGCGTCGGCCGCGCGCCGGAAGAGCTCGAGCGAGGCGCTGACCCCGGTCGCGATCCGGGTCACCTCGTCCGCGCCCGTCACCTGCAGCCCGACCGGCAGCGCATCCGGGTACGCGTCCGCCTGCAGCAGCCCGTCCGCGAACGCGACGATCTCGTCTCTGCCGGCCACAGCGGTACCGTACCTGCCCGGACGGGTGGTCCTGCCACCCCACCCGTTGCGTGGGGGCGGCGACTTGGGCGATGCTTCCGGGGATGGAGGAGCGCGTGTCGCTCGCAGACCGGCTGGCGGGGCATCTCCCGCCGCCCTCCGGCCCGCTGCGCCGGGAGGCGTTCACGCGCCCGGCCACGGGCGGGCTGCGCCGGCGCATCACCGTGCAGATCGATCGCGCCGTCGAGATCTTCGAGGTCGACCGCCTGCTGTACGACATCGAGGTCGAGGCGCAGGGACGCTGGCTGCGGAGGATGATGGCGTTCGACGCCTACTGCGCGCGCCGCGACGCCGCACGTGCGACCGGGCGGCGCGGCGCACCGCCTGTGCGATAATCCCCGACTCCGGGGCGTGGCGCAGCCTGGTAGCGCGCACCGTTCGGGTCGGTGAGGTCCCGAGTTCGAATCTCGGCGCCCCGATAGCCGTGAGGCCGCTGCCGTTGCGGTCTTTCGGCGCGCCCGGGGACGGATTGCAGATCGCGTAGTTTCTCCGGAGGACAGGGTGGGGCGGGCGCTGATGTGGAGCGGGTCGTTGCCGGTGCATGCTGCTTCCGTGAGGACACGCACCGTCGTGATCCTGCTGGCGACCGGCGCAGCCGTCGTGAGCGGCTGTGGGGCGGCGGCGGGCTCGCGGCCGACGGCGTCGGAAGGCGCCGCCGGCTCGCGCCGGCCCGCCCCCGCCCGGTCGCCCGGTCGGCCGGCGTACGTCGACGTCGCGGTGGCGACGCTGTGGGTGCGTCCGGGCACCGCCCGCCCGATCGACCGCCCGGCGCTGACGCGCCCCGTCGACATGGCGGCCTGGCTGCGCGCCCTGACGACGCCTCGCCGGGCATGGCTCGTCGGCAGGCTGGAGACGCAGGTGCTGTATGGAACCAGGGTGCTCGTCACCGGGCGGTCGGGAGGGTGGCTGCACGTCGTCGTGCCCAGCCAGCGGACGCCGCGCGATGCCCGCGGATACCCCGGGTGGATGCCGGCCGTGCAGGTGACGGACGACCTCACGCTCGACCGGTACGCGCACGGGCGGGTGGCCGTCGTGACGAAGAGGCTGGCATGGCTCCACACCCGCACGGGCGCGCGCACAATCCGCCTGAGCTTCGGCACCCGGCTCGCCGTCGTCGGCGCGTCCACCGCCGGAGTCGAGGTCGCGACGCCCAACGGCGGCACCCGCGTCGTCGGCGCGTCGGCGGTGCGGGTCTATCCGCGGCGGTCCGCGATCCCGGCGCCGACCGGGGCGCAGATCGTGCGCACGGCGCGGCGCTTCAGGGGGCTGCGGTACCTGTGGGCGGGCGTGTCTGCGTGGGGGTTCGACTGCTCGGGTCTGACCTATGCGGTCTACCACCGGTTCGGCGTGCAGCTGCCACGCGACGCCCAGGATCAGGCGGCCTCGGGCCGTGGGGTGAGCGTGGCCGCGCTCGCCCCGGGCGACCTGGTGTTCTTCGCCGGGCCGGGCGGCACGGGCGCCGTGCACCACGTGGCCATCTACGTCGGCGGCGGCGACATCATCGAGTCGCCGAACTCCGCCGCATCGGTCCGGATCGTCCCGCTCGCATCCGAGCTGGGGACCTTTGCGGGCGCCCGCCGGATCCTCTGAGATGCAACCGTGAGGTTGCGTATACTGCGGCGATGCGCATCCTCGTCCTCGGCGGCTCCCAGTTTGCGGGCAGGCATCTGGTCGAGCTGGCGCTCGCACGCGGTCACGACCCGGTGCTCTTCAACCGCCGCCGGACGGCGCCCGAGCTCTTCCCCGGCGTCGAGCGCATCGTCGGCGATCGCGGCGGCGATCTCGCGGGGCTGCGTGCGATCGAGGTCGACGCCGTCGCCGACATGTGCGGCTACTTCCCGGCCGACGTCGAGCGCTCGGCGCGGCTGCTCGCGGCGACGGCCGGCCGCTATCTCTTCGTGTCCAGCCGCAGCGTCTACGCCGACCACTCGGCGCCGGGGGCGAACGAGGGGTCGGCGCTGGCGGAGCTTCCCCCCGGCGTCCCCGCGGACGAGATCACCGGCGAGAGCTACGGGCCGCTGAAGGCGGCGTGCGAGCGTGCGGCCGAGGCAGCGTTCCCCGGACGCACGCTCGTCCTGCGTCCAGGCCTGATCGTGGGCCCGTACGACCCCACCGGCCGCTTCACCTACTGGCCGCAGCGGGTCGCGGCGGGCGGCGACATGCTCGCACCGGGCCCTCCCGAGCAGCCGGTCCAGGTCATCGACGCCCGCGACCTGGCCGCCTTCGCCCTCGATCTGCTCGAGGCCGGCGCCGCGGGCACGTTCGACGTCGTCACACCCGACGGCATGCTCACGCTGGGCGGCGTCCTCGACGCGTGCACGGCCGCGGCGCCGGGGGCGCGGATCGTCTGGGTCGATCCCGCGTTCCTGCTCGAGCGCGGTGTCGAGCCGTGGACGGAGCTGCCGCTGTGGACGCCGGGCGACGATATGGCCGGCTTCCAGCGCTCCGACGTCTCCCGCGCCGTCGGGGCGGGCCTGCGGTTCCGGCCGATCGCCGAGACGGTGGCCGACACGCTGGGCTGGGCGCGGTCCGCGCACCCGGATCGCGGGCCGGCAATGCGCCGCGAGCGCGAGGCCGAGCTGCTCACCGCCTGGGCGGCAGGCGGGTAGCTACGCGCGGCCGATGAGGCTCGAGCCGGCGATGGCCCGGTCGCCGAGCTCATCCCACACCGCCGCGAACTGGGCGAGCGTGAACCGCTCGCGCGCCCCGGTCCAGGGGTTGTTGTAGGCGATCTCGCCGGCGCGGTACCCGGTGAGCGTGATCGCGTGCTCGGCCCAGTTCGCCTGGATCGTCGCTCCGGACGGCGACGTCCACGTGACCGGATCGCTCGGGCCGAGGGCGATCCAGGCGACGACCGGCCGGCCGCGCCGGAGCGCGTCCACGATCCCCTCGAGCGACGTCCCGGTCAGGTTCGTCGTGCCCGGGTCGAAGCGGCGGGCGAGGGCGAGCAGCGGACGGTCGTAGACGCCGTACCCGCCGCCGGCCACGGCGCCGACGAACCCCCGCTCGGGATCGCCCCACACGGTGCCGGCCGGGCCGGCCTCCTGCTCGAGCGGGCGGGCGAGCGGGAGCATCGCCTGCAGTCGCCGCTGGCCCACCCGTTCACGCAGCATCATCGAGAGCGCCGCCGCCTCGCAGCCGTCGCGGTAGACCTGCCGGACGACCGGGAGCGTCAGCTCGGTCGAGCGGACCTCGGCGCGCACCCGCACCCTGCGCGCCGCCGGCCGGTCGACCGCCGCGACAAGGCCCGCGAGCGCGCGCGCGCCCCAGTGCAGGCGCGTCCTCCAGCCACGTCCGGCGAGGGTGGTCGCCTGCCGGCGCGTCCAGGTCGCCGCCATGCGCTGCCGGGACGCCGCGGACGCCCGGGCGATGCGCGCGCGCAGGCGGGCGGGCATGATCACCGTCACGGTTCCCGTGGCGACGGCGAGCGCATGCGGGGTCGGCCGTGGCGGGGACGTCTGGGTGGACCCGCCGCCCCCGCCGCCCCCGCCGCACGCGCTCGCCGCGAGGGCCAGCACCGCCGTCACCGCGGCGGCGCGTCTCACGCTGCCGCCGTCATGGCCGCACCCCGGATGCGATCCCCGCTTCGTGCTCGAGCGCCTCGACGCGGACGTCGGCGTAGCCGCGTCGCTCGAGCACCTCCTGCCACCAGTCCAGCGACGCCGGATGCTCCCAGCCGCCGGTCGCCACCCGGGCGGCGTTCCGGGCCAGCCGGACGACGCCCTTCGGGCCGGCGCGAAGCAGCAGGAGGATCTTCGACCACACGATCCGCCGGTCGCGTGGGGCGAGGCTGAGGCGGAACATCATGTCGACGGCGACGATCCGCCCGCCCGGGCGAAGGACGCGGAACGCCTCGGCCGTGGCCAGCTCCTTGCCGTCGTCGGTGAGGTGGTGGAAGGCGTAGCACGAGACGACGACGTCGACGCTCCGGTCGGGGAGGGGGAGGCGGCGCATGTCGCCGTGGATCAGGCGGATGTCCGTGATGCCCTCGGCGGCGGCTCGCGCGCGCAGGCGCTCGAGCATCGTGGCGGACGCGTCGATGCCGATCGTGCGCGCCGCCCGCCGGGCCGCCGGGAGCGTGACCAGGCCCGTGCCGCAGCCGATGTCGAGGACGACGTCGCGCGGGCCCGGAGCGGCGGCCGCCATGATCGCATCGCAGAACCGGGCGAAGGCCGGGCCGCGCGACACGACGTCCCAGGCGTCCGCACGGCCGTCCCAGCGGGGGCCGACCTCGGCGTCGATCGTGTACCCCTCGACCACGGGGACATCCGCCTGCCGGCCGGTGCGTCGATCGACGACCATGACCCTGACCCTACGGCGGGCAGATGAGCCGGCTGTGGGAAGGATGAATCTCAGATGAGAGTCTTGGCAAACCCTTAGGTTGCTTTCAACCTGCTGCTCGTAAGCTTTGTGGGATGCCGAACGAGCAGCCGGACAACGGCACCCGGGTCGCCGCCGCGCGCCGCCGCGCGCACGTCGCCAAGCTGGGGATGGGCGCGGCCGCCCTGGCCTGCTTCGGGCTGGGGATGACGCTCGTGAAGGCCAATGCCGCCGGCCACTCGCGCCGCCCGCTGCGCCCGCTCAACGCTCCCCGCAGATTCCAGGCGATCGTCCACCAGGATGCACTTCAGGGCGGGCTGCTCGCGCCTCCCCAGGCCGGTGCCGGCGCGGTTACGTCGCAGTCGTGAGCGCCCCCGTCACATTCCGGTGCATGGGCTGCGACGTCGTGGTCGCGGGGGCCGGTGACGCGGAGGTCGCGGCGATCCGGCGCATCTTCGACGACCGCGACCGCATGTTCAGCCGGTTCCGCCCCGGCAGCGAGCTCTGCGCGGTCAACCGTGCGGCGGGCGCCCCGACGCTCGTCTCGGAGCGCTTCGCCGCGATGCTGGCCTGCGCGGTCTCCGCCGCCCGCCGGACTGACGGCCTGGTCGACCCCACGGTCGGCGCCTCCCTGGCGGCGCTCGGATACGACCGCGACTTCGCCGAGCTGGGCGACGACCCGGCGCCGGCGGGGCCGCTCGCGCCGGCCTCCGGCTGGCGCAGCATCGAGCTGACCGGACGCATCCTGCGCCTCCCGGCCGGGTGCGCGCTCGACCTGAACGGGGTCGTGAAGTCGGCAACCGTGGACGAGGCGGCGGGCCTCCTGACCGGCGCCGGGTACGTATCCGCCGGCGGCGACCTGGCGGCGTGCGGGCCGACCGACGTCGCGCTGCCCGCCGGCGGCGCGGTGCGGGTGGTGCGGGGCGGGATGGCGACGGCGGGGACGACCCGGCGGCGGTGGCGCCGCGGCGGCCGCGACTGCCACCATCTGATCGACCCGTCGACCGGCACCCCGGCCGAGTCGCCCTGGCGCGAGGTGACGGCATCGGGCGCGTCCTGCCTCGACGCCGACATCGCCGCGCGGGCCGCGCTCCTGCGCGGCCAGGACGGCCCGGAC
Source organism: uncultured Actinomycetes bacterium (assembly GCA_963843705.1). Lineage (GTDB taxonomy): Bacteria > Actinomycetota > Thermoleophilia > Gaiellales > JAICJC01 > JAICJC01. The sequence goes on along the minus strand of CAWJLQ010000005.1, from coordinate 186,760 downwards.
TGGCTCGACGCGCTCGGCGTGCCCGGGCGGTTCGTCGCCCACACCGGCGGCGTGGTCGAGAACGCCACCTGGGCGGCCATGACGGCGGAGCCGGCATGCATCTGACGCTGACCTCGAACCCGGTCGACTGGTACGCCGCACGGGCGGCGGGCATCGTCGCATACCTGCTGCTCTCGGGCGTCGTCACGCTCGGCATCGCGATGGCCGGACGGGCGCCGGGACGGCGCTGGCGGCGCTGGCCGATGTTCGCCGTCGAGGACGTCCACCGGGTGGGCGGGCTCCTCGTCGGCAGCTTCATCGTCCTGCACGTGGCGACGATCGCGATCGACTCCTTCCTGCCGTTCTCGGTCGGGCAGCTGGCGATCCCCTTCGCCGCGTCGTACCGGCCCGTCTGGACCGCGCTCGGCATCGTCGCCGCCGAGCTGCTGCTCGCGCTCGCGGTCACCAACCACTACCGCCGCCGCATCCCGTACCGCTACTGGCGGGTCGCCCACTACGCGAACTTCGTCGTGTGGACCGGCGCCACCCTGCACGGCATGGGTAGCGGCACCGACCGCTCCACGCCGTGGATGATCGCGCTCTTCGCAGCCTGCACCGCCGCCGTGGCCGCCGCCGCCACCTGGCGGGTGGGCGTGCGCCGGGGACTGGGCGGCGTTCGCGGTCCCGGCGGCGCGCTCGCCGCGGGCGGGGCCGCGGCCGCGCTGGTCGTCGGGCTCTCGCTGGGTCCCCTGCACACGCATGCGCGGCCCTGGAACGCCGCCAGCTTCACCGACTCGCTCTCCGGTCAGATCGTGCAGGAGGCCGGGTCCACACGCGCGCTGGTCTCGATGACGGGGACGGCCACGGGACGCCAGAACGCGCTCGTCCGCGCCGACCTCCTGGTCGGCGTCCAGCAGCTCGACGCGACCAGCTTCCAGCTCGAGCTGCTGCCGAGCGGAACGGTGTGCACGGGCACGGTGCAGCAGGTGCGCAGCTTCGGGTTCGACGCCGTCTGCCGGCTGGCTGACGGCAGTCGCCGTCACGTGCACGCAGCCTGGCGGCTGGTGCACCGCGCGGTGCTGCGCGGCACGCTCACCGCCGCGCCGATCGCGTGATCATCTAGGCTCACGCGTCGTGACCCGTTCGCAGGATGCCGATGCGCTCGTGATCTTCGGGATCAGCGGCGACCTGGCCCGGAAGATGACGTTTCAGGCCCTGTACCTGCTCGAGGCACGCGGTCTGCTCACCTGCCCGGTGGTCGGCGTGGCGATGGACGACCTGTCGGTCGACGACCTGCGCGCGCGGGCGCGCGAGTCGATCGAGGCCGCGGGGACGACGATCGACGAGGAGGCGTTCGCCGGCCTCGCGAAGCGGTTCGCCTACGTGCGCGGCGACTTCGGCGACGGGGACACCTACGCGCGCGTCGCGAAGGCGGTCGCCGGCGCGAAGCTGCCCGCCTTCTACCTCGAGATCCCGCCGTCGCTGTTCGCCACCGTCGTCAGGGGGCTGCACGACGCCGGCCTCACTGAGCACGCGCGCGTGGTCGTGGAGAAGCCGTTCGGCCACGACGTCGAGTCGGCCCGTGCGCTGAACGCCGACCTGCATGCCCTGATCGACGAGCAGCAGCTCTTCCGCATCGACCACTTTCTGGGCAAGATGCCGGTCGAGGACATCCTCTACCTGCGGTTCGCGAACACGCTGCTCGAGCCGGTCTGGAACCGCAACCACGTCGCCCGCGTGCAGATGACGATGGCCGAGGACTTCGGCGTCGAGGATCGGGGCCGGTTCTACGACGCCGTGGGGGCGCTCCGCGACGTCGTCCAGAACCATCTGATGCAGGTGCTGGCGCTGATCGCGATGGAGCCGCCGGCGCGCGCGGGCATCGGCGCCATCGACGACCGCAAGCACGACGTCTTCGCGGCCATGCCCGACATCGACCCGGCCAGGATGGTGCGCGGCCAGTACGACGGCTACCTGGACGTCCCGGGCGTGCGCCCGGGCTCGGACACCGAGACGTTCGTGGCGCTCAAGCTCGAGATCGACAACTGGCGCTGGTCGGGGGTGCCGTTCCACATCCGCGCCGGCAAGGCGCTCGCCCGCCGGGCCACCGAGGTGCGGGTGGTGTTCAAGCGGCCGCCGCGGCTGGGCTTCCTCGACGGCGCGCACCGCCCCGACCCGAACCACTACGTGCTGCGGATCGACCCCGATCCGGGGACGACCATCCAGCTGCAGTCGATGAGGGCCGGCCAGCCCGGCGTCGAGACGGTGAACCTCGACCTCGAGTTCGCCGCGGAAGGCAGGACGACGCCCACCGCGTACGAGGAGCTGCTGTCGGCGGCCCTGCGCGGCGACCGCACCCATTTCACCCGCCAGGACTCGGTCGAGGAGACGTGGCGGATCGTGCAGCCCGCGCTCGACCATCCGCCGCCCGTGATCCGCTACCCGCGCGGGTCGTGGGGGCCCGAGGAGGCCGACGCGATCACGGCCGGGCACGGCGGGTGGCACGAGCCCTGGACGTCCGGCTAGCCGTCCACCGAAAAGCGGGGCCTGGCCCCGCACGCGGGGCCAGGCCCCAAGCTGCTCCATCTCCAGCCCCGCCAGGACAGGCGGGGCCAGGCCCCAAGCTGCTCCATCTCCAGCCCCGCCAGGACAGGCGGGGCCAGGCCCCGGTTCTCAGATCTTCGCCGCTTCCTCGGCCTCGATCCGGCGGCCGACCTCGCGCACGATCTCGACCAGGGCGTGGGCATCGTCCTCGGTGGTGCGGTAGTTGACCATGCACGGCCGCAGGCACCAGCGGCCGTCCACCACGGCGCCGGTCACGTACAGGCGTCCGTCGCGCTGGAGCGCCTCGACCAGGCGCTGATTGTGGACGTCGGGGTCGCCGGACGCGGGGATGCGCCGGAACGGCACGATGGAGAGCGTCGGCTCGACGACGAGCTCGAGGTCGTCGGCGGCGCGGACCAGGTCGGCCACCAGCCGGGCCAGCTCGAGGTCGTGCTCGATCGCCTCCCGGAACGCGGCGGCGCCGTGCGCGCGCAGGGCGAGCCACAGCTTCAGCGCCCGGAACGGGCGCGAGTACTCGAGCGTCCACTCGACCGGGTGCTCGCCGTACTCGATCTCGGGGATGTACGGCGCGTCGTGCGAGAACGCCGCCTCGAGGTCGGCGCGGCTGCGGACGAGCAGGACGCCGCACGCCTTCGGCACGAAGAGCCACTTGTGGCCGTCGAGCGCGGCCGAGTCGGCCAGCTCGAGCCCGTCGAACAGCCGCCGGGCGGTGTCGGTCGCGGCGGCGGGCAGGCCGTACGCGCCGTCGACGTGCAGCCATACGCCGTGCTCCGAGCACACGTCCGCCACCTCTCGGATCGGGTCGACCGCGCCCGTCAGCGTCGTCCCGGCCGTCGCGACCACCGCCACCGGCACGCGCCCGTCGGCGAGGTCGCGGTCGATCGCCGCAGCGAGCGCGTCCGGCCGCATCCGCCGGCGCTCGTCGATCTCGATCGTGCGCAGCGACCGCCGGCCCAGTCCCAGCACCTCCACGGCGCGCTCGATGCTCGAGTGGGCCTCGACGCTCGTGTAGACGACCCCGCGCCCGTCGCACCCGTCGAGGCGGCTGCCGGGCTGCGCCCGCTCGCGCGCCGCCGTCAGGGCGGTCAGGTTCGAGAGCATGCCGCCGCTCGTGAACGTCCCCCAGGCGGCCGGATAGCCCACCAGGTCGCCCACCCACCGCAGCGTCTGGCGCTCGACCAGATCGGCGGCGGCCGCGCTCGCGGCCAGGTTGATGTCGTGCGAGCCCGCCAGCGCGTCCGCGAGCACGCCGAGCTCCAGGCCCGAGGATCCGACGTAGCCGAAGAAGCGCGGCCGCGAATGGGCCAGGCTCTCGTCAAGGATCTCGGACACCTCGTCCAGGGCCGCGTGCGGCCCGACGCCCTCCTCCGGCAGGTCCTGCGCGACGAGCGCGCGGATGCTGTCGGCGATCGGGGGCTGGTACGGGCGGGCGCGGTCGAATCCGCGCCACGAGTCGAGGATCAGGGCGAGGCCGTGCTGGAGCGTCTCCGTGCGCGCCTCGCCGAGCGCGAGCGGGGTTCGGTTCATGTTCTGCATCATCGCCGATCTATCATTGCCCCGAGAGTCCGCGCATGATCCGGCTGCGAAACATCGACCACGTGTGCCTGCGCGTCGCCGACGTCCCCGAGGCGGCCGCCCGCTACGCCATCCAGTTCGGCCTGACCGTCCGCCGGGCATCGGCCGAGCGCGCGCTGCTCGCCTGCGACTACGAGCCCTTCTCGCTCGAGCTGGCCGCAGCCGGCCCCGGCGACGAGCTGGGCTACGCGCACTGCGCCTGGCAGCTCCGGCGCAGCGTCCCGCTCGTCGTCGCACGCGACTGGCTGGCCTCGACCTGGAGCGACTGGGAGGATCGCGGCGACCATCTCGTCGTGACCGATCCCGAGGGGTTCGAGCACCACCTGCTCCCGTTCGAGCCGGAGGCCGACCGCCGGCCCGCCATCGCCCGCGAGACGGATGACCTGCCGGGGCTGCGCCCGCGCAAGCTCGGCCACGTGAACCGGCTCACGGCCGACATGGAGGGCGTCGCCCGGTTCCATACGGATGTGCTCGGAATGGAGATCTCCGACTACCTCGGCGAGGCGGGAACCTGGTTCCACGTGAACGCCGAGCATCACCAGATGGCGCTGGTCGCGTCCGAGCGGCCGCACTTCCACCACATCGCGTTCGACTACGTCGACTTCGGCGCGCTGCGGGTGCTGTTCGACAACCTCGCCCAGCACGGCCGCTGGCTCTCGTGGGGCCCCGTGCGGCACGGCATCGCCCAGAACATGTGCGGCTACGTGCGCATCACCGAGGAGCCGCTTCACGTCGAGTGCTACTGCGACATGGAGCAGCTCGAGCCCGAGCACGAGCCGCGCTCGTTCCCGGACGACCGGTTCTCGTCGAACACGTGGGGCCCGCTGCCGCCGCGATCGTACTTCCGCTTCGACGAGGCCGCGGTCGAGTCCGAGCGCCAGAGCCTCGAGACGCTGGGCACGCCGCTCCCGCCGCCCGTCGCCTGATCCGTCCAGGCGCGCGCCGAGTCATCGATCAACCATCGAGGTCGTGGACGGTCACCCCGCCGACGGTGCGGGCGGTGAAGTGCTGCTGCACCCAGGCGGTGATGGCCGAGGCGTTCCCGCTCCCGCCCGCGCCGCCGGACGCGATGAACCAGTGGATGTCGCCGGCGCGCACGTACCGCTCGAACCGAGCCAGCGTCGGCGCCGGGTCGGTGCCGTTGAACCCGCGATGGCCATGACGGGACGGTCGGTCGCGAGCTGGTAGGCGGCTGCGGCGTTCGAGCCGACCGTGGCGGCGACCCAGCGGGACCTTCCCGTGCCGGTCGAGAGCAGCTTCACGAGCGCCGCAGGCGGCGTCGCGCTGTCGAGGATCCCGCCGGGGCCGGCGCCGCTCTGAGTGCGCCGGCCGCCGGCGCCGGGGAGCGCGCCGTTCCCGCCAATTGACGGGAGGCTTGCGCCATTTGGCGGTGCGCCGCTCGCGCCGCTCGGCGCCTGCATGCTCGTGCCACCCTGCGGGCGCAGCCCGCCCCGGCCGGCCGTCACCCCACCGGGCCCGAAGCCGCCGCCGGAGACGGCCGGTCCCGCGGACGGGATGGCGCCGGAATGCGGCGTCACCGCGGTGTCGAGCGCATACGCCGCCGGGCCGGCCAGGATGACCGCGACGGCCGCCGCCGCGACGCCGGCCCCCAGGCGGAGGCGCAGCCAGGGCGCCGCCGCGACGATCCCCGCCGCGCCGAGCCCTCCGGCGAGCACGGCGGCCCGCAGCCATGGATGGAAGCCGGGCGAGCGATCGAGCAGCACCCATGCCCACGTCGCGGTGACGGCGACGCCGGCCGCGAGCACGAGTCGGGCCGCCGCCCGCCTGCGCCGCGCCCAGAGCTCCGCGGCGCCGATTGCGACCAGGGCGGCGATCGCCGGCGCGAGGGCGATCGAGTAGTACGGGTGGACGATCCCCCGGGCGTAGCTGAAGACGGCGGCCGTGACGAGCAGCCAGCCGCCCCAGAGGAGCGCGGCGGCCCGGACGCGATCGGTGCGCGGCGCGCGCCGCCGGAGCACGAGCAGCGCCACGAGCGCGAGCACCGCAGCCGGGATGAGCCACGAGATCTGGCCGCCGAACTCGGCGTTGAAGAGCCGGTCCCAGCCCGTCGCGCCCCAGCGCGACCCGGCGCCGGCGCCGCCCACGCTGCCCGACTCCGCGCCGGTCAGACGGCCGAAGCCGTTGTAGCCGAAGATCAGGTTGAGCACCGAGTTGTCCTGCGACCCGCCGATGTAGGGCCGGTCGGCGGCAGGCGTGAGCTGGACGATCGCCACCCACCAACCCGATGCGACGACGAGCGCGACGGCCGCGCCCGCCAGCCGCACGCAGCCGGGCGCGCAGCGGGGTCGGCGCGGCGACCAGGTACACGAGCGCCAGCGCCGGCGCCAGCAGGAACGCCTGCAGCATCTTCGTCAGGAAGCCGGTGCCCACGAGGATCGCGGCGAGCTGCAGCCAGCGGCCGCCGCCCTGCTCCACCGCGCGCACCGTGGCGTAGGCGGCGGCGACCAGGAGCAGCGTGAGCAGCGCGTCGGGGTTGTCGAACCGGAACATCAGCGCGGCCACCGGCGTCAGCGCCAGGGCGGCGCCGGCGAGCAGGCCGGCAGCGGGGCCGGACCAGCGGCGGACGGCCGCATACAGGAGCCCGACGGCGGCCACGCCCTCGAGCGCCTGCGGCACGAGCAGGCTCCACGACGACAGGCCGAACACCCGCGCCGAGAGCTCCATCACCCAGAGCGCCGCGGGCGGCTTGTCGACGGTGATGAAGCCGGACGAGTCGGAGGCCCCGAAGAAGGCCGCCTTCCAGCTATGGGTGCCGGCCTGGACGGCGGCGGCGTAGAACGAGTTCGCCCAGCCGGAGTCGGCCAGGCCCCAGAGGTAGAGGAGCGCGGTGGCGGCGAGCAGGCCTGCGAGCGCCGGGCGCGCCCACGCGGCGTCTGCGTCCCGGCGGCGCAGCCCGCCGGCGAGCCGGCCGGGGGAGTCGGTCGGGACTCGGTTCGAGAGGATGTCGGTGGTCATGCACCCATGCTCGGGCGTGCGCCTGTGGACGCCCTGAGCAGCCGCCGTGAGGGTCGCCTGAAAGGCCGGTCGCGCTGTTTGACACGAGGCATCGCCGGTGCTTTGATTCGGCTGGGCCAGTGGTGCCGAGACAGCGACATGACGGTCCGACGCTCGTCGCGCGCACCTTCGAGCAGCTGCTCGAGGCGGCGCCGGACGCGGTCGTCGGCGTGGACGAGGCAGGCCGGATTGCGCTTGTCAACCGGCAGGTCGAGCGGGTGTTCGGCTACGACCGTGAGGAGCTCCTGGGCGAGCCGGTCGAGCGGCTCGTCCCGGGCCGGTTCCACGATGCGCACGTCGCCCACCGCGCCCGCTACCTGGCCGATCCCCGCACCCGCCCGATGGGCGCCGAGCTCGAGCTGTTCGGACTGCGCAGTGACGGCAGCGAGTTCCCCGCCGAGATCAGCCTCTCGAGCATCGAGACCGACACCGGCGTGCTCGCGATCGCCTCCATCCGCGACGTCACCGCGCGGCAGTCGGCCGAGAGACGCTTCGCACAGCTGCTCGAGGCGGCGCCCGACGCCATCGTCGGCATCGACGACGGGGGCCGCATCCTGCTCGTGAACCAGCAGGTCGAGCAGGTCTTCGGCTACACGCGCGACGAGCTGGTCGGTGAACGGGTCGAGCGGCTCGTGCCCGAGCGCTTCCGGCGCGCCCACGCCACGCACAGGCGCCGGTTCTTCGGCGCACCGAGCGTGCGGCCGATGGGCGCCGGCCACGCGCTCTTCGGCCTGCGCAGGGACGGCAGCGAGTTCCCCGCCGAGATCAGCCTCTCGAGCATCGAGTCCGACGGCGGCGTCGTCGCGATCGCCGCGATCCGCGACGTGACCGAACGCCTGGTCGCGCAGTCGATCGCCAACGAGGAGGTGCACCGGCGCGAGATCGTCGCGGCGATGCTGCAGGCCGAGGAGGCCGAGCGCCAGCGGATCGCGACGTCGCTGCACGACGACACGATCCAGGTCATGACCGCCTCGCTGCTCGCGATCGACACCGTGCTGGCCCGGGGCGCCGTCGAGGCCAGGCTCGAGACGGCGCTGCGGCGGGCCCGTGACACGATCGACCAGGCGACGGAGCGCACGCGGCGGCTGACGTTCGAGCTGCGTCCGGCCCTGCTCTACGAGCAGGGGCTGGGGCCGGCGATCGCGGCCATGGTCGAGCAGGCGGCGGGTGAGATGGGGGCGCGGGCGTCCGTGAACGTGCCCGAGCGCCGGTTCGAGCGGGCGATCGAGGAGCTGGTCTACCGCACCGTGCGCGAGGCGGTCGGGAACGTCCGCAAGCATTCGGGCGCATCGGTGATCATCGTGGCGATCGCGGCCCGCCGGGATGCCCTGACCGGGGTCGTGGCGGACGACGGGGCGGGCTTCGAGCCGGCCGGCGCCGCGGTGCGCCCCGACCGGCTGCTCCACATCGGGCTCGAGACGATGGTCGAGCGCGTCCGCATGGCGGGCGGGGCGGTCGACCTCGACTCCGCCCCCGGAGCGGGCACCCGGGTGTCGTTCGACGTCCCGCTCGCGCGCGCCGGCGGCGCCCAGCAGGCATGATTGCGGTGTGACCGCGAGGATCGCCGCCGACGCGCCGCCCGACGACGACCCGGTCGGCCTCGGGGACGTGCTCGCCGCCCGCCGGCGTATCCGCCCACACCTCGCGCCGACCGCGTTTCGCCGTTACCCGGGGCTGAGCGACGCCGTCGGCGCCGAGGTATGGGTCAAGCACGAGAACCACAACCCCACCGCGGCGTTCAAGGTGCGGGGCGGCATCAACCTCGTCGCCCGGCTCGGGGCCGGGGAGCGCGAGCGCGGGCTGATCGCTGCCTCGACCGGCAACCACGGGCAGTCGATCGCCTACGCGGCCCGGCTCCACGGGGTCCGGGCGACGATCTGCGTCCCCGAGGGTGCGAACCCCGTCAAGGTGGCCGCGATCCGCGCGCTCGGCGCCGAGGTCGTGGCCCACGGCCGCGACTTCGACGACGCCAGGGAACGGTGCGAGCAGCTGGCGCGCCGCGACGGCCTGCGCTACGTGCACTCGGGCGACGAGCCCGACCTGATCGCCGGCGTCGGCACCGCGACGCTCGAGATGCTCGAGGACGATCCGGGCCTGGATGCGATCGTCGTGCCGGTCGGCGGCGGCAGCGGCGCCGCGGGCGCCTGTGTCGTCGCCAAGGCGGTGCGGCCGCAGATCGCCGTCATCGGCGTGCAGTCCGAGGCCGCGCCCGCGGCACAGCGGTCGTGGCGCGCCGGCGCGCTGCTCGAGGACCGGATGCAGACGTTCGCCGAGGGGCTTGCGACCCGGACGGCGTTCGCCCTTCCCCAGCGCATCATGCGCCGTCACCTCGACGACTTCGTGCTCGTCGCGCGAGGACGACCTGCGCGATGCAACGGCGCGGATGATCGCCGGCACCAGCAACCTGATCGAGCCCGCCGGCGCGGCCGCGCTCGCCGGCGCGATCGCCGTCCGCGACCGGCTCGCGGGCACGCGGGTCGCGGTGATCGCCAGCGGCGGCAACATCAGCCTCGACCAGCTGCGCACGCTGCTGGGGGATGCCCGTGGCCGATGATCTGCCGGTGTTCGAGCCGGCCACGCTCGACGAGTGGGCGGCCTGGCTCGAGCACCGGCACGCGTCCTCGCCCGGCGTCTGGGTGCGCATCGCGAAGAAGGCGTCCGGGGCCCGGTCGGTGTCGTATCCGGAGGCGCTCGACGCGGCCCTCTGCCACGGCTGGATCGACGGTCAGAAGCGCCCGCTCGACGACCGCTTCTGGCTGCAGCGGTTCACGCCGCGGACGTCGCGCAGCCGCTGGTCGAAGCGCAACCGCGAGCGCGCCGAGCAGCTGATCGCGCGCGGCGACATGGCCGCGGCGGGGCTGCGCGAGATCGAGCGCGCCCGCGCCGACGGCCGCTGGGACGCGGCGTACGACTCGCATCGCACCGCCACGGTGCCGCTCGACCTCCAGGCCGAGCTCGACGCGCACCCCGCGGCAGCGGCCTTCTTCGCCGGGCTCGACAGCGCCAACCGCTATGCGGTCCTGTATCGAATCCAGGAGCCGCGCCGGCCGGAGACGCGTGCCCGCAGGATCGCCGCCTTCGTCGCCATGCTGGCGGAGGGCCGCCGCATCCACGAGTAGCGGCTCGCAGGCTCAGACGGCGTAGATCGACCCGCGCCGCTCGAGCACGCGCTTCGTGGTGAGCGGCGTCACCGCCGGGCCGCGGAGGACTGCGCCGCTCGAGGCGCTGAACTCGGATCCGTGGCAGGGGCAGACGAGCACCCCGGACGCGAAGTTCACCTCGCACCCGGCGTGCGTACACAGGGCGCTGAACGCGGCCAGGGAGCCGTCGGCGTGGCGGACGACGATGTCGGGCGATCCGTCCGCCGGGTCGTGATAGAGGGCGGCCGCGTCCTTCTGCAGCGCCGAGGACGGGCCGAGCTTCACGGCGCCGGTGGGCACCGCGGGGCCGGAGGAGCCGCCGCCGCCACCTCCACCCCCGCCGCCGCCCGATCCGGTACCTGACCCGGTCGTGCCGCCCTGCGCATGCGAGCCGGTGCGGTGGCGGCGACGGCGCCCGGTCGTCGACCCGCCCAGCGCCGTCGTGGCGGGCGTGACCCGGGCGCTGCCGCGCAGGGCGGTTGCGAGCGCCGCGACCGAGAGCGTCGCCGCCGCCGTGGCGATCAGGCCCCGGCGCAGGAGGGTCGCCCGCGTCTGCGGGTCGGGGCCGGCGGGCGCGTAGACGGTCGCGCCGCCGCGGGTGCGCCGCTGGGCGCGCTCCGGCGCGCGCCGGGTGAGCACCAGCGTGTCGACGGCGGGCTGGCCGGCCGCGCCGACGAGCGCGAAGGGCAGCCAGGCGAAGCAGAAGACGATGTCGGAGCCGAGGAAGTACGGGGTGGTCGCCCAGCTGGCGGTCAGGAACAGCAGCAGGTTCAGCCCGAGCCCGGCCGCAGCCGCCGCCCGGGTCAGCATGCCGGCCGCCGTCAGCAGGCCGATCGCGATCTCGGCCAGCGCCACGCCGACGCCGGCGGCGCGCGGAAAGGGCAGGGCGAACCAGCGCAGCAGGAAGCCGCCGGGCGTGCCCGACGCGAACGCGTGCAGCTGCGTGCCGATGTATGTCGCCGCTCCCGGCGTCAGGAAGCCCGGGTCGGACAGCTTCTGATAGCCGGCGTAGACGAAGGTCAGGCCCAGGAACAGGCGCACGGGCAGGAGCGCCATGCCGGGCGTGATCGACGTGGTGCGTCGCTGCATCACCGCACGGTACGGACGCGCGGTTTGGTTCGGATTGGCCCCGGCGGGAGGCGAGTGGCTAGATTGCGGCCGTCGACGCGCGAGAGGAGACCAGCATGTCCGCGCACTCCCACCACGTCCTGGGCAGCCGAGGCGAGGCATCGGCCGAGCCGCCCTCCGATGCGGACGTCCAGCTGCTTGATGCCTACTGGCGGGCGGCCAACTACCTGTCGGTCGGTCAGATCTACCTGCTCGCGAACCCGCTGCTGCGCGAGCCGCTGGCCCCTGAGCACATCAAGCCGCGCCTGCTGGGGCACTTCGGAACGACGCCCGGCCTGAACCTGATCTACGCCCACCTGAACCGGGCCATCCTCCAGCGCGGCCTCGACGTCATCTACGTCACAGGCCCGGGGCACGGAGGGCCGGGGCTGGTGGCGAACGCCTACCTCGAGGGCACGTACACCGAGGTCTATCCGCACGTGGGCATGGACGAGGAGGGACTCGCCGCGCTCTTCCGCCAGTTCTCGTTCCCCGGCGGGATCCCCAGCCATGTCGCGCCCGAGACGCCCGGGTCGATCCACGAGGGCGGCGAGCTCGGGTACGCCCTCTCGCACGCGTTCGGCGCCGCCTTCGACAATCCGGATCTCGTGGTCGCGTGCGTGGTCGGCGACGGCGAGGCCGAGACCGGCCCGCTCGCCACCGGCTGGCACGGCAACAAGTTCCTGAACGCCCGCAGCGACGGCGCCGTGCTGCCGATCCTGCACCTGAACGGCTACAAGATCGCCAGCCCGACCGTGCTCGCCCGGATCTCCGACGACGAGCTCGACGCGTTCTTCCACGGGAACGGCTGGCACCCGCTGCGCGTGCACATCGAGGCGGGCGACGACCACGCGTCGGCACACCGGCGGTTCGCGGCCGTGCTCGACGAGGCCCTCGACCTGATCGCGGCCCACCAGCGGGCCGCACGCGAGGACGGCGACGAGAGCCGGCCGCTGTGGCCGGCGATCATCCTGCGCAGCCCCAAGGGCTGGACCGGCCCCGCGACGGTCGACGGGCTCCAGGTCGAGGGCACGTGGCGCTCGCACCAGGTGCCGCTCGCGCGCGTGCGCGAGAACCCGGAGCACCTGCGCGCGCTCGAGGAGTGGATGCGCAGCTACCGCCCGGACGAGCTCTTCGACGACCACGGCACGCCGATACCCGACCTCGCGCGGCTCGCTCCGCACGGGCCCCGGCGCATGAGCGCGAGCCCGCACACGAACGGCGGGCTCGTCCTGCGCGACCTGCAGCTCCCCGACTTTCGCGACTACGCCGTGGACGTGCCTCGGCCGGCCCAGACGACCGCCGAGGCCACGAGGGTGCTGGGCGCGTTCCTGCGCGACGTGATCGTCCGCAACCCGCAGTCGTTCCGGCTGTTCGGGCCCGACGAGACGGCGTCGAACCGGCTCGGGGCCGTGTTCGAGGTCACCGGGCGGGCGTGGGACGCGGAGACGATCCCCGGCGACGTCGGCCTGGCCACGGACGGTCGGGTGATGGAGGTGCTCTCCGAGCACCAGTGCCAGGGCTGGCTCGAGGGCTACCTGCTCACCGGCCGGCACGGCCTCTTCAACTGCTACGAGGCGTTCATCCACATCATCGACTCGATGTTCAACCAGCACGCCAAGTGGCTGAAGGTGACGCGCGAGATCCCGTGGCGGATGCCGATCGCGTCGCTCAACTACCTGCTCAGCTCCCACGTCTGGCGGCAGGATCACAACGGCTTCTCGCACCAGGATCCGGGTTTCATCGACCACGTCGTGAACAAGAAGGCCGAGATCATCCGCGTCTACCTGCCGCCGGACGCGAACACCCTGCTCTCGGTCGGCGACCACTGCCTCCGCAGCCGCCACTACGTGAACGTGATCGTCGCCGGCAAGCAGCCGGCGCTCACGTACCTGACGATGGACGAGGCGATCGTCCACTGCACGCGCGGCATCGGCATCTGGGAGTGGGCGTCGAACGACGCCGGTGGCGACCCGGACGTCGTGCTCGGCTGTGCGGGCGACATCCCCACCCTCGAGACGCTCGCCGCCGCGGCCATCCTGCGCGAGCGGCTCCCCGACCTGCATGTCCGGGTGGTGAACGTCGTCGACCTGATGCGGCTCCAGCCCGAGTCGGAGCACCCCCACGGCCTCTCCGATCGCGACTTCGACACCCTGTTCACGTCCGACCGCCCGATCGTGTTCGCCTATCACGGCTACCCGTGGCTGATCCACCGGCTCACCTACCGGCGCACGAACCATCGCAACATGCACGTGCGCGGGTACAAGGAGGAGGGCACGACGACCACGCCGTTCGACATGGTGATGCTGAACGACCTCGACCGCTTCCACCTGGTGATCGACGTGATCGACCGCGTCCCCGGGCTGGGGCAGCGGGCGGCCCACCTGCGCCAGGAGATGGTCGACACGCGCATCCGCTGCCGCGCGTACACGCGTGAGCACGGCGACGACCCGGTCGAGGTGCGCGACTGGACCTGGCCGTTCTAGACCGAGGCATGTGGGCTCCGTTCTCGTCCTGAACGCCGGCTCGACCAGCCTCAAGCTGCATCTGGTCTCGCCGTCCGGGGAGTCCGAGCGCGTGCGCTCCTTCGAGGGCCTCGACCCCGCGGGCATCGACGCGGTCGCGCACCGCGTCGTCCACGGCGGGGCGAGGTTCCGGGCGCCGGTGCTGGTGGACGACGACGTGCTGGCGGCGATCGCCGAGCTGCGTGCGCTCGCGCCGCTCCACAACGCGCCCGCCCTGCGCGAGCTCGACGCCGCCAGGCGCCGCTTCCCCGCGCTCCCGCACGTCGCCGTCTTCGACACGGCCTTTCACGCCACGATCCCGCCGGCCGCCGCGACGTACGCCGTCCCCCGCCGCTGGCGGGAGGAGTGGGGCGTGCGCCGCTACGGCTTCCACGGGCTCTCGGTGGAGTGGTCGGCCGGGCGCGCACCGGTGGTCGCGGGCCGCGATCCGGGCGGTCTGCGGCTGGTGGTCTGCCACCTGGGCGGCGGGACGTCGGTGACCGCCGTCGCGGATGGGCGCTCCTGCGACACGACCATGGGCTACAGCCCGCTCGAGGGCGTCCCGATGGCGACGCGGTCGGGATCGGTCGACCCGGGCGCCCTCGTGGCCGTCATGCGCCGGCCGGAGATGGACGCCGACGCCCTCGACCACACGCTCAACGAGGAGTCCGGCATGCGCGGTCTCGCCGGCGGCGACGGGCTGATGCTCGAGCTCGAGCACCGCGCGGCCGCCGGCGACGAGCAGGCCCGGCTGGCGTTCGACGTCTACGTGCACCGGGTCGCCGGCGCCGTTGCCGCGATGGCCGTCGCCGCGGGCGGGATCGACGTGCTCGTCTTCACCGCCGGGATCGGCGAGCGTTCGCCGGGGGTGCGGGCCGCGGTCTGCGACCGGCTCGTGTTCCTCGGCGTCGAGGTGGACGCCGGCCGCAACGCCGCCGCCACGGGCGATGCGGACATCTCGGCGCCCGGCGCCGCGGTGCACGTCGTCGTGGTGACGGCCCGCGAGGAGCTCGTGGCCGCCCGCGCCGCCCGGGCCGTGCTGGCCGGCTGAGCGCCGCAGGGGTCAGACCACCCCCTGTAGGAAAGCGGTGAGATAGCGGCGAAGGAACTAGATCGGGCCGACAGGGGAAATATGTGCTGGCTAGCGGTGGTCCGACCACCGAGCAAGAGCCGCACGACGAGCAGCCTCGGAACGCTGCTCTGGCGTCAGGCTCTCAGCCCGAGCCTTCCCACCCTTAAGGCCACCCCTGCGGCCCAGGGCGACCGCAGCCGGATCCTTTCCGGCGTCAGGGTCATACTTCGGCGCTTCGCCGGTCGCCTCATCCACGAGCTGCTTCGCAAGCTCATTCACATCGCGACTCCTGCGAGAGCGGTCAGGCATACACTCATCGTAGCAGGCGACCGATCAATAGCCTCGGTCTTTCCAGCGGGCGGCAGCCACCGCAGTAGCGCCGAGAATCAGAACGCTGCAGATGACCAGCAGGCCCGCGAGTTGCAAATGCGGATGGGGTTGGCGGCGGCCGATCACACGCTCCAGGGTACGGGCCACACGGGATCTGGTAAGTCCGCAGCGCCTCGTAGGCAGCGAGGATGAGGACTGCGATCCCAGCCAGACCCCCCAAACGCAGCACCCATGTTCCGCGACGGTCCACTTCCCGAGATGCTACCGCTCTGAAGGCGACCCTTTTGCGAGGCGAGCGCACCGGCCAATTTGCTTAATTCAAACTGACCCACTACCCGGCTCAGCTATCGAGTCAGCTATCGAACAGGTGTCGCTCGGCATCGCTTGGCGTCTCGAAGGACGACGCCCAGATCGCAAGTTGCTCGGCGCTGATCTCAGCGGTGGTGTGGGGCGCGTCGGAATAGCGCTTGGCGGCGCGTCGCACCAGCTCGTCCAACTCTGCCTCCAGAACGTGCAGCTCCACCCGCACGCCCTGTGCTCGTGCGCGCAGGCGCAGCGCGTCGCGTTCCTCCCGACTCCACAGGCCGAAGTCGAGGATGCAGCTGCGCCCGGCGGCCAGCAGCTCGAAGGCCAGCTCGATCAGCTGGGCTTCCACGCGGACGCGCAACTGCTCGTCGTACAGGTCACCGCCGAGCGCCAACACCCACTCGTCTTTGGTGAAGCGCTGCGCGTCCCGCTCGACAGCCAGACGGCGAGCCAGCATGGTCTTGCCTGATCCTGGAAGCCCGCAGGTCAGGTGCAATGTTGGTTCAAGGCCGACGTCGGGTCGCATGCGACCAAGTTAGACCCTGCACGGGCCGCCGTCACACGTTCTTCCTACAGGGGGTCAGACCCCTTCCGGCACACCCGCGGCCGGGGGGTCGAATCGCCCGTCGCAGGCCCGTGAACTCCGCACCCGGCCTGCGGGGTCTCCGCAATCGAGTTCCGCGCGCGCCCCGATGTGCGGAAGTTGCGCGGTGAACGATAGTCGGAGCAGTGACTCATCCATATTTCAAGGAGGTGGGAGCAATGTTTGCTCCCGTTACAGGCAGGGAGCGCGTCTTCCGCGCCGCGCTCGGCGTCTTCCTCGGCTTCTGCGCCTACAACGTCGGCCTGACCGGCGGGGGCACCGAGCCGGTCGTCCTCGCCTGGGGCTGCGCGATCCTCGCCGTGGCGGCGATCGCGACCGCGATCGCGGGCGTCTGCCCGCTCGCCCGCGTCGGGCTCGACGCCGACTGGGCGCTCGGGTTCCTGGCGGCGCGGCTGTACGTCGGGTGGGAGTTCCTGCACGCCGGCTGGCTCAAGATGAGCGACAGCTGGTATACGCAGCACGCCGGCGCCGGTGAGGTGAAGGGGATCCTCGAGGGCGCCATCGCCCAGTCCAAGGCGACCGCGCAGAGCCCGTTCCCGGCCGTCCCGCACTGGTTCGCGTATCTGGCCGATCACGTGTTCATCCCGCACGCGCAGCTGATCAGCTACCTGGTGGTCACCGGTGAGCTGCTCGTCGGCATCGGCCTGATCCTGGGCCTCTTCCTGCGGCTCTCGGCCTTCTTCGGCGTCATGCTGAACGCGCTCTTCATGTTCGCCGGCGCGCTCGGCATCGGCCTGAACCCGGAGATGGCGATCCTCGGCCTGTTCGTGCTGACCGGCCCGGCCGTCGCGATCTACGCGGCGTCCGCCGACCGCTACCTGGTCGACCGGCTGCACCTGCCGATCCTGCCGACCCACGGTCGGCACGTCCCCGCCCACTAGGGCAGGGCGCAAAAGCGGCCCCGGTGGAGGTCCGCCCCTCCACCGGGGCCCGTTCATGGACCGCGCCGGGAGAGCCCCGGCGCCGCCTGCAGGACGACCAGCGCCACGGCCGGGACGAGCTCGAGCAGCCGCGACACCTGCCCTCCCAGCGCGAGCGCGAGCGCATCCGCGAGCGAGAGCGCGGAGCAGATCGCGTGCGGGCGCCTGAGCGGCAGCAGGTCGGCCGCGAGGCAGCCGGCGGAGACGAGGAAGGCGGCGATGCCGAGGACGGCGAGCGGCAGGAGCACCGCCGGGCGACCGATGGCGGCCGCGGCCACGGCCGCCGCCACGCCGATCGCCGCCAGCGCGACGCGCAGGCCGGTCACGGGGCCGAGTACCGGTCGAGCACGCGGCCGCGCTCGTCGATGAACGCGTAGCCGATGCGGTGGGCCGACACCGTCACCCGGAGCGAGCCGTAGTCGAGCCGCGACACGATCGCATCGGGGCTTGGTTTCGTGAACTCGGCCGCACCCGGTCCCTCCCCACCGGTCCCGTTCACGAGCTCGAGCACCCCGCCGACGACGCGCCGCTCGTAGCGGTGCAGGTGGCCCGCGAGCACTGCCGCGACGTGGGTGCGGCGGAGCAGCGGCAGGATGGCGTCGCCGGGCTGGACGGGCCGGTGGACGACGACGAAGCGCACGCTCGGCCCCGGCGTCGCGAGCGCCCGGCGGGCGAAGGCGACCTCGGCCGGGCCGTCGTCGAGGCCCAGCAGCACGATCTGCACGGGGCCGTAGTCCACGACGTAGCGCCCGGCGGGTGCGGGCAGGTGGAGCGCGTCGGTGACGGCGGACCCGCCGGAGTAGAACAGGTCGTGCTCGCCCAGCGTCGCCCACAGGGGCGCCTCGAGCATGACGTCGTGCAGGGGCTGGAAGATGTTGCGGTCGAGCAGCGGCGGCGCGCCCACCAGGTAGCTGTTGTCGCCCGCGGTGAGCACGAAGTCCGGATCCTCGGCCGCCAGCGTGCGGCCGACCGCCCACTCGTGTTCGCTGCCCGAGCCGTAGTCGCCGATGACCGCGAAGGTGACGGAGGAGCGCAGATCGGCCGGCGCCGTGTGGAACGACCCGGCGGCGCGGCCGGTGCCGCCGACCGACGCCGTCCACAGGTAGCGCGTGCCCGGCTCGAGCCCGGTGAAGCGGCCGCCGCTCGCGGTGACGGTCGTCCCGTCGGGTGCCGCCGCCGTCAGCTCGACCGCCCGGTGGCCGGGAAGCGTCCACGCCAGCTGCGCGCTCGTCTCGCTCAACCGGATCACGAACGGGCCGCGGCTGAACGGGTCGGCCGCGGGGGAGAGCAGGTAGAGCTTCCAGTAGACGAGCACGGCCGCGACGACGAGCACGAGCAGCGCCGTGAGCATCACGAGGCCGGCGACCACCCGCCGCAGCCGGCGCTCGAGCGGCGTCAGCACCGTCATCCGGGCAGCCTACCGAGCCGTCTCTAGACTCCGGCGATGCCCCGTGCCACCGACCGCGCCGTCGCCGCGCTGAGCGAACGTCTGGCGACGACGATCGACCGTGCCGTCCGCACGGTCGTCGCACAACGCGGGCCGGCGCTCGCGGCCGCCGCCGACGCGGTCCGGGCGGAGCATCCCGGGATGGAGCCGGGCCGACTGGTGCAGACGGCGGCCCGGCGGCGGTCGTGGCATCTGGCGGGGACGGGCGCTGTCAGCTCGCTCCCCGCGGTGCTGCCGGGGCCCGGCACGATGGCCGAGGTGGGCGCCGCGCTCGCCGACGTCACGCTCCTGACCGCCGCCCAGGTGGAGCTGATCCTCGTCGCCGCGCACCTCTACGGTCGCCCGCTGGATGACGAGGACGCGCGCCTGCTCGACGTGCTGATGGTGCTCGGCATCGATGTCGGCGCCGTCAAGCTGCGCCGCGGCGGCGGGATCGAGGCCCTCGGCGAGACCTACACCGCCGCCGACCTGCACGGGGTGCGTGAGGACGCGCTGGCCCGGCGCGTCTCGGCCCGCCTGGCGGTGCAGGTGACGGCGCGGCTGGCCCGCCGCCGCGCCCACATCATCCTCGGCCGCGAGATCCCGGTGCTCGGCATCGGCCTGGCCGCGGGGTTCAACCTGCGTTCGACGCGCGCCCTGGGCGACACGGCCGTCCGCTTCTTCCGCCACGTCGCCTGACGCCTGCGCGGATCGTTTCGGACCCTTAACATGTCAAGTGGTGAGCGTTGCGACCGCACCCGACGCGGCTCCTGCACCCCGGATGTCGGTGTGGACGGCGTTCTGGGCGCTTGCCGGCGGCGGCCTGGTCGGCCTGATCGCAACCGGCCTCATGCTCGACGGCCTGCGCGCCGGCCTGCGGCTCGAGGGGGTGGAGGATCGGGGGGTGTGGAACCCGTTCCCGCCGCTCGACGGCTGGATGCGCGCCGCCGACCTCGTCACGCTCGTGGGCGCCGTGGTCGTCTGCGGCCTCTGCATCCAGCGGATCTCGCGCAGCGACGCGACGGAACTGCGCCTGTGGCCCGGCATCGCCGCCCTCGCCGCCCTGTTTGCCCTGGGGCTGTTCACGCGCTCGTGGTGGAGCCTCGCCGCAACGCTCCCGC
Organism: uncultured Actinomycetes bacterium; assembly: GCA_963843705.1. GTDB lineage: Bacteria > Actinomycetota > Thermoleophilia > Gaiellales > JAICJC01 > JAICJC01. The sequence continues at coordinate 167,096 of CAWJLQ010000005.1, read as the reverse complement.
TCGCGGCCGCGCTGCGCTACGCCGCTCGTCCGGTGGGTCCGCGCTGGTCATGGAGGCGGCGGGCGGCGGTGGCCGGCGGGGTCGCGGCCGTCTACGGCGCGGTGCTCGCGCCCGCCGTCCTCTCACTCCAGCAGCATCCGCTGTTCGCCTCGCCGACGGCGAGCTGCGGCGTCGGGTACGGCGGCCAGGATCGTGTCACGGGCATCTGCCTGATCGTCGAGAACGTGGCGTTCACGCGGTCCGCCACCGTCCTCGGCGTCGACGCGGGCGGCCTGCCCGGTTCGCTTCCGTGGACGCTCTCCGCGCCGGCGCGGACGATCGGCGCCGGCGAGCAGCGCGAGATCGACGTGCGCGTACGCCATGCCGCCTGCCTGCCGGGTACCCAGGTCGGGCTGCGCTCGGTGCCGCTGCGAGTCCGGGTGGGCGGGCGGGTCGAGACCGCGGCGATTCCGATCGGCGGGACGCTGATCGCCCGCTGCTGATCAGCCGCGCACGTGCACGAACGCGAGCACGCGGTGGTCGGCACGGCGCTCGAGCTGTGCGATCCGGCCGCCGTTCGGCTCGCCGGACGTCGTGACGTTGCCCTCGATCGTGCAGAACGTCGTCCCCGGCTGTCCCGTCCAGTCGTCGAACATGGCGACGTGGTCGGCGATGCCGTCGCCGTCGAGGTCGAACACCGGCAGGTCGCCGGGCAGCGGGCGCCGGGTCACCGAGAGCTCGTTCAGGCCGCGCTGGGCGTCCCAGAGGATGTGGGGCACATAGGCGTACCGGGCGCCGGCCCGGAACGCGGTCGAGCCCGCGCGGGTGTAGCACCACGAGACGAAGATGGCCGCCCATGGCGCCGGCACGCCGTACCAGTCCGTGCACTCGATGCGGCGCGAGCCGGTCGGCGTCTCGCGCTCGCCGACATTCGAGATGGCGATGTCGTAGGCCGAGTTCCACAGCCCCACGTCCTGCGCGCGGCGCAGCCGGCGGGTGTGCGTCGCCTTGAACCCGGGCGGCTGGGCGACTCCGCCGGCGAGCATCGCCACGAGATCGGGTGACGCGATCTCGTCGATCTGCTTCTCCGGGTAGCCGAGCCAGTACTTCGCGCGGCGCACCGCCGCCGCGGTGCGCTCGCCGTAGACCCCGTCGATCGGGCCCGGATCGAACGTGCCGAACGGGTTGTGGAGGAGCAGCCGCTGCGCCTGGGCGACCTCGCCGCCCTCCATGGGAGGCGAGCTGAGATGCAGCGGCACTGACGTGGCGGTGGCCATGACGTGCCGCCAATACTAGCCCGGCATGCCGCCCGGTCTCAGTTCAGGCTGGGATCCTCGGGCATCCGCGCGACCAGCCGGTATTCGCCGCCCATCCGCTCGAGCACGCTGCTCCACAGGCCGTCGGCGTCGTCGCTGAAGACGTCGCCGGGGAGGGCGGGGGTCACGAACCACGACTCCTCCGCGAGCTCGCCCTCGAGCTGGCCCTCGCCCCAGCCGGAGTAGCCGGCGTAGACGCGCACGCGCGCGACCTCTCCCGGGAGCCGTTCCATGTCGGAGTCGACCCCCACCGGCGCGATCGCGCCGCACACCGCGCCGTCGGGCGGGGAGTCCGCGTACTCCGCCAGCGCGATCACCGCCTGCGGCTGCACCGGGCCGCCGGCGAACACACAGCCGTCGTCGAGGCCGGCGAGCTCGGGCACGGCCTCGACGACCGCCAGCTCCGTCGGCCGGTTGAGCACGATGCCGAGCGCCCCTTCCTCGCCGTGCTCGATGATCAGGACGACGCTGCGGCGGAAGTTGGGGTCGAGCAGGATGGGTGCGGCGACGAGCAGCCGACCCTTCAGGAAGCGGTCATCCACGCCCCGCAGTCTAGGGACGCGCGACGAGCGCAGCGGCGTCCGGCCGCCCCTTCAGCAGGCCGGATGCGTACATCCACTCGCCGAACCTCGCCCACGCCCGCTCGCTCAGCGGGCCGGTGCGCAGCAGGTCGAGCGTCGCCGGCACGCTGGCCCGGATCGTGCCCTGGTAGTCGCGGTACGCGTGGTGCTCCATGACGGCGACCGCGTCCGTGGGATGTGCCTGCGCCCATCGCGTGGCGGCGGCGAGCGCGGTCACGAACCGCGCCACCGTGCTCCGGTAGCCGGCGTCGGAGCGCAGCTTGCCGGCGTTCGCGACCAGGACGAGCTCGTCGTACTGCGGCACGCCGTAGCGGTCGTACGGGAACACGACCGGGTGCAGGCCCTGCTGGGCGAACTGGATGCCCTCGATGTTGCGGAAGACGCCGGCGACGGCGTCCACCTTGTGCTGGAGCAGCGCGGGCACCTGGTTGAAGCCGACGTTCACGAGCTTCACGTCCGCGGGGTCGACGCCCGATCCGCGCAGCACCGTGTCCACGAATGCGGTCGTCGACGCGGTGCCGTCGATCCCGATCGTCTTGCCGCGCAGATCGGCCGGCGTCTGGATGCCGCTGCCGCCGGCGGCGATGATCGAGGCCAGCGCCCGGGGCACGACCGAGGCGACGGCGACCACCGGGACGTCACGCTGCTGGGCGAAGAACACCTCGGGCTCGTAGCTGATGCCGATGTCGCTGCGGCCCGTGGCGACGAGCGTGATCGCGTCGGATGCCGACGACGGCGGCCGGGCGGTCACGTCGAGGCCCGCCTGGGCGAAGAAGCCCTTGTCGATGGCCGTGTAGACGCCGACGTGGTCGGCGTTCGCGTACCAGTCGAGCGTCAGGCTCACCGGCGTGCGCGGGCGGTTGCCGGTCGCGGCGCTCGACGAGCCGCCGCACGCGGCCGTGAGCAGCAGCAGGAGGAGGATGGGGGCGGAACGGGTGAGCATGGCTTGCATCCCTTCGCTGGCATGACCCAGATCAGGTTCGCGGGTCGGCGCCTGCGCGCCCTCTCAGCCCCTGACGGGACTCCCCGGCAAACGGTTCACCCCGAGTCTACCCGCCGCGCCCACGGCAGAGCCACGCGCTCGATCAGCGTCACCGCCCCGAACAGCGCGAGCGCGAGCGCGGCCAGCACCACCACCGCGGCGCCGACGAGCGGCGCGTCGTACTGCCCCGTCCCTTCCCGCATCGCGTTCCCCAGGCCCGAGTCCGCGCCGGCGTACTCGGCGAAGAGCGCGGCCACGGCCGCGTACGACGCCGCCACGCGCATGCCGGTGAAGATGGACGGCAGCGCCCAGGGCAGCTCGACCCGGCGGAAGATGCCCGCACGCGAGGCGCGCAGCGTGCGCATGACGCGCACGTGCTCGGGATCGACCGAGCGGAAGCCGTCGAGCGCGCCGACGGTGATCGGGAAGAAGCACACGAGCGCGATGATGATGAGCTTGGGCGCGAGACCGAATCCGAGGTAGATGACGAGGATCGGCGCGATCGCGACGACCGGCACGCTCTGCGAGGCGACGAGCAGCGGATAGACGGCCCGGCGCAGGGTGTCCGACGCGTGCAGCGCGACGGCGGCGGCGACGCCGAAGGCCAGCGCGGCGGCGAACCCGGCCAGCATCTCCCGCGCGGTGACGCCGGCCGCGCGCGCGAGCGGCCCGCGCTGGTCCCAGAGCGTGCGGGCGACGTCCGTCGGGGCCGGCAGCACGTACTGCGGCACGCCCCGGATGCGCACGTAGGCCTGCCACGCGGCCACGAGCAGCGCGAGCACGGCCAGCCAGCCGGCGTGGCCGGCGAGCCGCCTCATCGCAGCGCCTCCAGCGCTTGGGTGCGGGCGGCCAGGAACGGCGCCGAGGCGATCGTCTCGGCCCGCTCGTCCCCGCCGAATCCCGCGTCGACCGCGAGCCGGATGCGGCCCGGGCGGGCCGACATGACCGCCACCCGGTCGCACACGAGCAGCGCCTCCTCCACGTCATGGGTGACGAGCACGGCGGTGCGCCCCTCCTCGCGCAGCGCCGCCCGCAGCCAGTCCTGGAGCTCCGCGCGGGTGATCGCGTCGAGGGCGCCGAACGGCTCGTCCAGGAGCAGCACGTCCTTGCGCGCGAGCAGCGTGCGCGCGAAGGCCACCCGCTGCCGCATCCCGCCCGAGAGCTCCCACGTCCGCTTCTCCTCGAAGCCCTCGAGGCCGAGACGGGCGAAGAGCGGGCGGGCCTCCGCGCGTGCGCGGCGGCGGCCACCGCCCGCGTTCTCGAGCGCCACCGAGGCGTTCCCGAGCGCGTCGCGCCACGGCAGCAGCAGATCCGTCTGGGGCATCAGCGCGCACCGCTCGAGACGGCCGCCGCCGTCGCTGCGGCCGTCCACCGCGACGGTGCCCGCGCTCGGCTCGGCGAGGCCCGCGATCAGTTCGAGCAGCGTCGACTTGCCGCACCCGCTGGGGCCGACGATGCCGAGCGCGGTGCCCGGCTCGACGGTGAGCGACACGCCGTCGAGCGCGACGAGGCCGCCGAAGCGCTTCGTGACCTCCGAGAGCTCGATCAGGCTCCCGCTCGCATTCACCATGGCGTGCATCCCTTCGCTGGCATGACCCAGATCAGGTTCGCGGGTCGGCGCGCGGTGCGCCCTCTCAGTCCCCGTTCGGACTCCCCGGCAAACGCTCCGCCGGAACTGTAGGCGCTCCTATGCTGCGGCCGCGATGGCGCGCACGTCGAGCAGGCTGGGCCGCGAGCCCCTGGTGTCCGACGGCGGGATGGGGTCGTTGCTCCAGACCGCGGTCGTCCGTGCACGCTGCCCCGAGGAGGCGAACCTGATCGCTCCCGAGCAGGTGGTCGCCCTGCACGTCGCGTTCATCCGCGCCGGGGCCGACGTCATCCTCACGAACACGTACGGCGCCAACCCGGCGAAGCTCGCCGATCACAAGCTGGACGACCGCTTCGAGGCGATGAACGAGGCCGGCGTGAAGCTGGCCCGCGAGGCGCGCGAGGTCGCCGGCCGCGACGTGCTGGTCGCGGGGTCGATCGGCCCGCTCGGCGGCACGGAGGGCGAGATCGACGCGGACGCGATGGCCGAGATGTTCACCGCCCAGGCGGCCGCGCTCGAGCGCCGGGGCGTGGATCTGGTCGTGCTCGAGACGTTCACCTCGCTCGCAGAGCTGCTCGCCGCGGGCCGGGCGGTGCGGCGGGTGACGTCGCTGCCGCTGATCGCCCAGATCACGGTCGGCGAGGACGCCGAGACGGTCACCGGACTGGCCGCCGCCGACGTGCCCGCCGGCGTCGCCGAGCTCGAGCTGACGGCCGTCGGAGTGAACTGCAGCCTCGGTCCCCAGAGCGTGCTGGCCGGCCTCGAGCGGATGCGCCCGGCGACCGGCCTGCCGCTGATCGGCCAGGCGAACGCCGGCCTGCCCACGGTCTCCACCGGCCGGCTCGTCTACCCGAACGCGAGCCCGGAGTACTTCGCGGAGTACGCGGCGCACGCGCTCGCGCTCGGCGCGGCGGTGATCGGCGGCTGCTGCGGGACGACTCCCGACCACGTGGCCGCCATCCGCCGCGCGGTCAGCGAGCGGCGCCCGCCCGCGGTCGCGCTGCAGCTGGTCGAGCGTGAGCTGCCGACCAGGGCGCAGGCCACGGAGTCCGAGACGCTGCTCGCGGCGAAGCTGCGCGGGGGCGAGTTCGTGATCTCCGTCGAGCTCGACCCGCCCAAGGGCGGCAACGTCGAACGGATGGTCGCGTCCGCCGCGGCGCTCGCCGCCGCGGGCGGGGTGGACGTGTTCGACGTCAACGACAACCCGCTCGCCCGGGCGCGCATGAACGCGCTGGTGGCCTCGGCGCTGATCGAGCAGCAGGTCGGTGTCGAGACGATCCCGCACGTGACGCCGCGCGACGCCAGCGTGCGCGGGATCGAGTCGATGCTGCTGGGCGCGCACGCGGTCGGCATCCGCAACCTGCTCGCCGTCACCGGCGACCCGCCGCCGTCGGGTGATCCGCACGGCTCGCAGGCGGTGTACGAGGTGGACGCGATCGGCCTCACCCGTCTCGTCACGGCGCTCAACGCGGGCGTCGACTACGCCGGCAAGGCCATCGACGACGCCACCGCGTTCCACGTCGGGGTGGCCGTGAACCCGGTCGCCGACGACCTCGACCTCGAGCTCGACCGCTTCCGCCAGAAGCTCGAGGCGGGCGCGCGGTTCGCGATGACGCAGGTGCTCTTCGACCCGTCCCAGCTGGAGGGGTTCCTGGAGCGGCTGGGAGGGCATCCGCCGGTGCCGCTGATGGTGGGCGTGTGGCCGGTGCGGAGCCACGCGCTGGCGCTGCGGCTGCACAACGAGGTGCCGGGCATCAGCGTGCCCGGGCCGGTGCTCGAGCGGCTGGAGCGGGCCGGCCCGGACGCGGCACGTGAGGGGGTGGCCGTCGCCCGCGACCTGCTGGCCGCGGTGCGCGATCTGGCCGCGGGGGCGTATCTGGTGCCGCCGTTCAAGGAGCCCGAGGCCGTGATGGAGCTGCTTGCGCTCGGCTGAGGGCCGCGGTCACGCCACCGGCATGCGCGTCCCCTGCCAATTGGCATGCGCCGCGCCGGCCAATTGACCCCGGTCCGCCTCGGTACGCCTCATCCCGCTCCGCCATCCGGTCGATTACGGGGATGCCCCTCTGACTCTGGAGCGAGCCGTGCACGAGCCAACGCCGGTGACGAGCGCCTGCTGGGAATGGCGCGCGACCGGGACGATCTGGAAGATCCACCACTCGGGAATGGTCTCGGGTGCGGCCGCGCAGCGGATCGCCCACATGGTCGCGCACTACGAGACGCTCTGGTCGCGCTTCCGCCGCGGCAGCGAGCTGTCGCGACTGAACGCGGGCTCCGGCGAACCCGTGCCCGTGTCGGAAGAGACGATCGCGCTGCTCGCCGCCAGCGAGGAGTGGGTGCGGCGCACGGGCGGCGTGTTCCAGCCGCTCGTCGGCCGCGCCGTCACCGAATGGGGCTACGAGTCCGACAACGACCGCGTGCGGGCGGGAACCGAGTACAGCCCCATGCCCATGCCGGTCGGTGGGGCGATCGAGATCGACGTTCCGACTCGGACCGTGCTCGTCCCGCAGGGCGAGATCGTCGACCTGGGCGGGATCGCCAAGGGCTGGATCGCCGATCGCTGCCGGGAGGTGCTCACGGAGGCGAGCTCCGATCCCTGCGTCCTCCTCGACGCGGGCGGCGAGCTCGTGGCGGTGCGCGGGTCGCACACGGTCGCGGTCATCCACAACGGCGCCCTCTGCGGCTCGATGACCGTGCACGAGGGCGAGGCCGCGGCCACGTCGGGCTTCAGCGTCCATCGGTGGGTGAACGGCGACGGCTCGCCGGCGCATCACCTGATCGACCCCGCCACCGGCCGCCCCGGCGCTCGCGCTCACGCGACCGTGATCGCCGAGACCGCCGCCGCCGCCGACGTGCGCGCCACCTATCTCGCGCTTCGCCCCGACGCGATCGACGCCGCCACGGCGCCGGCGCTCGTCACCCTCCCCGGCGGCGGTCGGCGGGCCTCGGCGGGCTGGGGCGCGGCGTCCCGGCGGGCGGCGTAGGCCGGTCCGGCTCGGTCACCCAGGCGGCGTGATGGTGCGCCGCCCACCCGGCGTCGACCTTGCCGGTCGTGATCCCGCGCAGCGCGGCGCGGGTGCCCGGGTTCAGCACGGCCATGTACAGGTGGCCGCAGACGAGCACGATGATCGTGACGCCGGCGACGTTGTGGATCGCCCCGTCGAGGTTGGAGTTGGCGAAGACGCCGTGCAGCTTTGCCCACCAGTACAGGCCTGAAGCCGTCGACGCCACGAGCAGCGTCGAGATCAGGACCGCGTTCAGCTTCTGGCCGGCGTTGAACCTGCCCACGGGCGGACCTGCCCGGCCGCGCAGCACGATCCGCGGCGCCTGCGCGAGCCAGCGCCCGTCGTCGCGGCGGAACGTACGCAGGTCGCGGGCCGTGCGCCGGATCGCGCCGCGGTCGCCGGCGAGGGCGAGCAGCACCAGGCCCCCTGCGAGCACGAACACGCTGCCCACGTGCACGGGGAAGACCTCGGCGTGCCACACGTTCGCTCCGAGCGCGATCCCGGTGGCGATCATCGCGATCACCGCGAGCGCGAGCGTCCAGTGGACGGCGAGCTCGGAGCGGGTGAACCGCCGCACCAGCATGGCGGCAGGCTACGGCCGGCTCGTGAGAGCCGCGTGACAGGGGTCAGCTGTCCAGCTGTTCGAGCGCACAGTCGCGCGGCGGCTTGTCGTCGCGGAACCGCAGCAGCCGGGCGCCGTGGCGGATCCGGTGGCCGCTGCGGTGGTCGAAGCTCACCTCGGCCACCAGCTCGGGCCGCAGCCCACGCCACTCGCGGTCGCGGTCGGCGCTCCAGCGGTTCGGCTCGGATGCGCCGTGCTCACCCGTCTCGTGGGGTGTGACGATCCCGACCAGCTCGCGCGCGTACTTCGCCGTGAACCCGGACGTGTGGCCGACGACGCGGGCGCGTCCGTCGTCGTCGTACAGGGCCAGGATGAGCGATCCGACCGTCCCTTCCGCCTTGCCCGGGCGCCAGCCGACGACGGCGCAGTCGATCGTCCGCACCCGCTTCACCTTGACCATGCCGACGCGCTCACCAGGCCTGTAGGGCGCGTCCGCGCGTTTGGCGATCACGCCCTCCGCCGTCTCCAGCCACGGCCGTGCCCGGCCGACATCGCCGGTGGACGGGATCAGCTCGACGGGGTCCGCCACCACCTGCTCGAGGACGGCCCGCCGGCGCGTGAGCGGCTCCTCCAGGAGCGAATCGTCGTCCAGCGAGAGGATGTCGAAGGCGACGAACGTCGCCGGCCGCTCCTGCGCCAGCTTGGTGACGCGGGAGGCGGCGGGGTGGATCCGCTCCTGCAGCGCCTCGAAGTCCTCGCCGCCCCCGGGGGCGCGGATCACGAGCTCGCCGTCCAGCACGTAGCGGCCCGCCGCGAAGCGCAGCTCGGGGAAGTAGCGGCCGAGCGGCCGGCCGTTGCGGGACTGGACGAAGATGTCGTCCGCGTCGACGAAGACGACGGCGCGGAAGCCGTCCAGCTTGGGCTCGTAGCACCAGCCGTCGCCCTCGGGCAGCTCCGCCGCCGAGCGGGCCAGCTGGGGGAGAAGCGGCGGCTGGAGCGGCAGCGTCATCGCGCGGCGATGGTACCAGCCGCCCCCACCGCGACGGTTGACCGAGGCCGGCTCGGGGAACCACCTCGGGAGGGAAGGAGGTTGTTCATGTTCAGACGTAGACGACAGGTGGCAGAGGCCACCGGCTGGACGGGTGCCGTGATCGTGCCCGCCGTGCTGTTGATGGCCCTCGGCGCGTGGGTCGTCCTCGTGCCCCTGGCCGGGCCGTACTTCTCGTTCGGCTTCGATACCAGCGCCAAGTGGCGCTTCTCCCAGGATCACTGGGTGCTCAGTCTCGCCCCCGGCATCGCCGTCTTCGCGGGTGGCCTGCTGATGACCCGCAGGAGTCGTGCGGCGGGCTGGCTGGCGGGCCTGCTCGCCGTCGCCGGCGGCGCGTGGCTCGTGGTCGGTCCGTCGTTGCACCCGACGTGGTCGACGCACGCGTTCGGGCCGCTGCCCGGCGGCGCCGGCAAGACGGCGGCGCGCTGGATCGCCGACTTCTACGGCGCCGGCGCGCTCGCGGTCTACCTCGGCGCGCAGGCCCAGGGCCTGCTCGAGCGGCGCGCGGTGGCGACCGCGCCCGAGGCTGCTCCGGTGCGTACGCCCGCCCGCGACGACGCGGTCGACCGGCCGCTGGCCTCGCACCCGGCGCCGTAACGGCGCACATGCCGCGGCCGGTGCCACACGACGGTGGCACCGGCCGCATGCAGTCCGCTCAGAAGGTGATCGGGAAGATCCCTCCGCGGGCTTTCCACGTGACCGAGAAGCTGCTGCTCGAGTGGTCGTGGCGGTTGAGGCCGCTCGTGTGCGCGAGCAGGGTGAGCTTGCCGTTGTTGCGCGGCTGCACCATGTCGATCGGGGTGTGCGCGTACCGCGAGATCGGCTTGAGCTTCCCGCCGTCCACGCCGGCCGAGGCCTGCTCCATCCGGGCCGTGCCGAAGTTGGCAAGCGCCGTGATGAAGCAGTTCGTGAGCGCGTTGTTGCACAGCGCCGGGCGCTCGACGATCCACTCGGCGGACGAGCGCAGGCACTCGCTGCACGCCCCCGAGACGGTCGCGCTCTTGTGCCGCGTCACGTCGGCGATGGTGAGCGTGAACCGGCCGGATGCATAGGTCACCGACGAGTCGATCAGATCGCCGGGCCTGACCCGGAAGACGTTCACCGACGGCGCGGGGAACATCTCGTACCAGGCGAAGTAGGCCGCCCGGCGATGACCCGGTCCGAAGCAGGCCGCGAAGGTGCCGTCCTGTTCCACCGTGTTGGAGTTGAAGCCGTCCAGCCCCGTCCACTCCGACGTCCAGTTGTTCTTCTTGCCGTCGCAGTGCACCTTGGGCTGGCGGAACTGCCCGTGCACCGCGTTGAACGCGCCGAGCCTGCTCGTGTCGGCCCAGCCCGACCAGTTGAGCGAGAGCCCGAGCGGCTGCGTGTTCACGATCCCCGGCACCCGCACCATCCCCGGCACCCTCACCGCGAACCGCGGCGCCGCGTGCGCCCGCGCGAGCGCCGGGCTCGCGCCCAACCCCACGGCGGCGAGCACCGTCAGAACGACCCCTGCCTTGCGCATCATGCCCTCCTCGAGAGACCCTTCGGGCACTGCCCGAGCCCGAGCCCGGCGGTCCACACCGAACGGGAGGCACCCTAGTTCAGCGCCGGGCGGCGGTCAACGGCTTCACATGTTCCGTGCGACGTGGCTCACCACCGGGGAGCGCCGCCGGGCGCGAGCGGCAGGCGCAGGAGGCCGTGGCGCAGCCGCTGGGCGATCGCCCGGTCGCGTGGTCGCGCGGAGACGACGTCGGCGGCGGTGGCCGCGGGAGGCGGTGGGTGGCCGCCGCGGGGAGGCGGCGGCCGGTGGGTCTGCTGCTCAGGGTGCGGCATGCTGCTCCCCGGGCCGTACCCGGCCGCGGGCGGCCGCAAACGGCCGCCGCCGGGCCTCGCCCGGCCGCCGCCGAAGCGGGGCCGGGCGAGGCCCGGGAGGTCGGACGCGGGCTACCGCCTTGCCTGCATGAACAGGAAGGCCAGCTGCCAGACGGCCGCGAGGGTCGCGACCACGTAGGTCAGCGCGGCCGCGGTCAGCACCTTGCGGGCGACCGGGGCCTGGGCCTGGCTGATCACGCCCTGGTTGGTGAGCATCAGCATCGCCTTGCGGCTGGCGCCGAACTCGACCGGCAGGGTGACGACCTGGAACAGCACGATCGCCGCGAACAGGGCGACGCCGACCAGGGCGAGGCCGGTGACGCTCGAAAAGATCCCGACCAGGAAGATCGGGAACCAGGCCTGCGACGCGAAGCCGGTCGCCGGCGCGAGCGAGCCGCGGAAGCGGAAGCCGGCCTCGTGGCGGGCGTCCTGGAACGCGTGCCCGGTCTCGTGCGCGGCGACGGCCACGGCCGCCACCGAGGTCGAGCCGCCGACCGCCGGCGAGAGCCGCATGACTCGGCCGCGGGGGTCGTAGTGGTCGCTCAGGTTGCCGGGGACGCCCTCGATCGAGACGGCGTCGAGGCCGCCGGAGTCGAGCATGCGCCGGCTGACCTGCGCGCCGGTGAGACCCGACGCCGCCGGGACATTCGAAGCCTCGGCGAAGGTGCGCCGCACCCACGCCTGCGCCAGCAGGCCGGCGATGAGCGGCGGAATTGCGAAGTAGAGGTAGAAGAGCATGGTGCGCCCTCCTCGGAGCGCGTTTGTCGGTTCTGTGGCGAAGGATACGCGCGCGGCTTAAAGGTGGGGTGAGCGTTCGCCCCGCGGAGGGTAAGCTCCGGGCATGCAGTTGACCGATCAAGTGCGCGAGCTGCTCGAGGAGGCGTTCCCCGGCGGTCAGGTCGACGTGACGAGCTTCTCGGGCGAGGACCACCTGTCCGCCCGCGTGCGTTCCGACCGGTTCGACGGGCTGACGCTGATCCAGCAGCACAAGCTCGTCTACGCGCCGGTGCAGCACCTGATCAGCGACGGCACCATTCACGCCCTGCAGATCACCACGGAGGCCTGATGATCGTTACCGACGAGCAGATTCGCGAGGAGCTCCTCGCAGCCATCCAGCAAAACCGCATCATGCTGTTCATGAAGGGCACCCCCGACTTCCCGCGCTGCGGCTTCTCCGCCCGGACGGTGCAGTGCCTCGACGCGGCCGGCGCCGACTACGCCGCCCTGGACATCCTCCCGGATCCGCGCATCCGCGAGCAGCTCTCCGCCCACTCCGGCTGGCCGACGATCCCGCAGCTCTTCATCGACGGCGAGCTGGTCGGCGGCTGCGACATCATCACCGAGCTCCACCAGTCGGGCGAGCTCTCCAAGCTGGTGGCGCCGGCTGCCTGACCGGGCAGCGGTCGTGGGGGCCGGCGTCGTCGGCCTCTCCGCCGCCCGTGCGCTGCGCGAGGACGGCTTCGCCGTCACGGTCTACGAGCGCGACCGGGTGGGCTCGCTGCTGGCGTCCTCGCCCGGGCGCTCCCGCATCTACCGCCGCAGCTACCGGGAGCCGGACTACGTGCGCCTGGCCCGGCGCTCGATCGAGGAGTGGCGGCGGCTGGACGCGGGCCTTCTGCGCAACACCGGCCTGCTCGAGTACGGCTCGGGGGTCGACCTGCACGCCGCGGCGCTGGACGCCTGCGGTGAGGAGTACCGCTGGCTGGAGCCGGCCGAGGCGCGGCGGCTGTTCCCCGAGGCCGACTTCCCCGAGCGGGTGCTCTACGACGAGCAGGGGGGCGCCGTCATGGCCGACGAGGCGCTGCGGCGGCTGGCGGAGGGGCTCGACATCCGCGAGGGGCACGCCGTCGCCGACCCGCGTGAGCTGGAGGCCGACGTCGTCGTCGCCTGCCCGGGGTCGTGGCTCGGGCCGATGTTCGGGCTGCCGCTGCACGTGCGCATCGAGCAGGTGACCTACTTCGGCGGCGCGCCGGACACGCGCCCGTCGATCATCGACCACGGCGCCCCGGACCGGCGGCTGCACTACGGCCTGATCGCGCCGGGGATCGGGTACAAGGTGGGCGAGGACTCGGCGCGGCCGGAGCGGTGGGATCCCGAGCGCGGCGAGCGCCCGATCGAGCAGCCGCTGGTCGACCGGCTGGTCGAGCACGTGCGGACGATGTTCCCCGGGCTCGATCCGCGGCCGCTGCACTCCGAGGCGTGCCTGTACACGATGTCGCCCGACGGAGACTTCATCCTCGATAGGATCGACGGCGTGATCGTCTTCGGCGGGGACAGCGGTCATGCCTTCAAGTTCGGGCCGCTCCTGGGACGGCTGATCGCGGACATGGCCCGTGGCCGTCCACTGCCGCCCGAGGCGGACCGGTTCCGCACCGCTCGGCTCGATGCCGCCGGCGCGTGAACGGGCTCCTCGACCGCGACGGCTGGGAGATCACGCGCGCCGTTCGGGCGCGCGAGGCGTCCGCGGCCGAGGTGGCGCACTCCGCGCTCGAGCGTGTCGGCGCCGACACGCTCGGCGCCGTCTGGCGGGTGACCGAGCAGCGGGCGCTTCGGGAGGCCGCGGCCCTCGACGCCAGGATCGCCTCGGGCGAGGATCTTTCGCACCTGCCGCTGCTGGGCGTCCCGGTGGGCTGGAAGGATCTGATCGACACGGCCGGGATCACGACGACGTACGGGAGCGCGCTCTACCGCGACCACGTCCCCGGCCGCGACGCCGAGGTCGTCGACCGCCTGCGCGCCGCGGGCGCGATCACAGTCGCGAAGCTGGCGACGCACGAGCTGGCGTGGGGGACGACCACCCAGAACCCCCACTTCGGGTCGTGCCGCAACCCGCACGATCCCACCCGCGTCCCGGGCGGCTCGAGCGGCGGGTCGGCCGTGACGCTCGCGACGCGGGCGGTGGCCGCCGCCCCCGGGACCGATACGGGCGGGTCGATCCGGTGTCCGGCCTCGTGCTGTGGGGTCGTCGGGCTCAAGCCCACCTACGGACGCGTCAGCCTGGACGGCGTGCGGCCGCTGTGCACGAGCCTCGACCACTGCGGGCCGCTGGGCCGCAGCGTGCGCGACTGCGCCCTGCAGCTGGAGGCGATGGTGGGCTGGCCGAGCCGTGACCCCCGGGTCGCGGACGTCCCCGGCGAGCGCTGGAGCGAGGGCCTCGGGGCCGGCGTCGGCGGCCTGCGCGTCGGCGTCGCGGAGCGCTACTTCTTCGAGCACACCGCGGCGGACATCGCCGCCCGGGCGCGATCGGCGGTCGCCGCGCTCGAGCACGCGGGCGCCGACCTCGTCGAGATCGATCTGGAGTGGCCGACGCCGCTCGGCGAGGGCGACCCGTTCATCGCCGAGGGCGTGGCGACGCTGCGGGAGTTCTGGCCGCAGCGGCGTGCGGAGCTCGGTCCCGACGTCGCCCGCGACTGCGAGCTCACCCAGAGCATCGGCGCGATCGACCTCGCGTACGCGAACCAGATCCGGCTGGACTACGCGGCCCGGATGCTCGAGAGGATGGACTCCGAGGGCATCGACCTGATCGTCACGCCGACGCAGGCCCAGTCGCCGCCGCGGATCGGCCTCGACCGGATCCCCTACGCCGGCCGCGCCGACGAGGACGTGACCTACGCCATGTGCGGCCTGACGCTGGTCTTCAACATGCTCGGCTGGCCCGCGATCAGCGTCCCCTGCGGCAGCGACGACGACGGCCTCCCCGCCGGCGTGCAGATCGCCGCGCTCCCCTGGCGGGAGCGTTACTGCTTCGCCGCCGCGGCGGTCGTCGAGGCCGCCGTGCGCTGACACGGCCCGCCGGCGATCACGCGCATCTCGGCCTGGGCCGGCTCGATCACGACCGTGGCCAGGGTCGTCCAGCGGTCGCCGAACGCGGCGCCCGCCGCCGGGTGGCAGCAGATCGCCCCGGCTCCGCCGCGGTGGCTGTCCATCGCGGTCAGGATGTCCTCGGCCTCCAGCGGCCCCTCGACCGCGGCCACGCGGCGGGCGGCGTGGTCGAGGCGCAGGATCGTGTCGGGCGACTCGCGCACCATCGTGTCGCCGGGGCGCCCCGGGTCGGCGAGGAAGTGGTTCGTGTGCACCAGCACCCCGCGCGCGTCGGGCGTGACGAACCCTGGCCCGGCGGGTGAAAGCTCGACGGTGACGGCGACGCCGCCGTCGGCGTCGTCGGCGACGATCGTCACGGCCGACGAGGCCGACGTCGCCGCGCCCGAGGCCATCGAAAGCGCGGCCACCGACCCGTCCGCCTCGTCGAGGATCCGCCGGCACAGGGCATGCACGGGGACGCCCACGGGGACATGGTCGTCGCGGTGGCCGAGGATGTTCAGGTGCACGCCCACCCCGGCGGCGTTCACCCCGATCTTGCCGACGATCCCCGCCTCGGTGAGCGTCTCGGTGCGGCGGCCGTCGGCGTGCTCGATCGTCCACACGAGCCAGCCCTCGCGCAGCTCCTCGTGCCAGTCCCACGTCTGGACGCCCAGCGGGCTGCCGGACGCGGTCGCGCACCCGAGGCACGCGATGGTCGAGCACTCTCCCGCGGCCGCCGCGAGCAGCTCGGTGCGCGCGTTCAGCGCGCCGATCAGCTCGACGTCGAAGCCGCTGCCGTGGGCGATGCCGTCGATCTCCTCGAGCAGGGCGGGCGACCACGAGGCGATCCGGTCGAGCGCCTGGGAGCCCAGCCGGCGCAGGTCGTCGCCGGTCAGCCCTGCGCGGACGGCGAACAGCCGCCGGTACACGTTCATGACGAGCGCGATGCGCTCCTTCTGCGCCCGCCCGAAGGTCACTCCCCGCGCCCCCGGAGTCCGCTCGGCCGAATGGTGGCGGGCGACGTCCATCGGTGCAGCATAAACCCGCGGGCCACCTGTCCGAAAGGGGACGGCCGCAAGCGCGTATCCTCTCCCGGGCATGCGGGTCATCGCGGGAGTCGACGTGGGCGGCACGTTCACCGACGTGGCCCTGATCGCCGACGGCAGGCTGGTGACGGCGAAGGTGCCGACGACGCCGGGCGACCCCTCCGCAGGCGTGATCGACGGCGTGCGGCGTGCGCTGCGGTCGGGGGCGGCGCAGGCGGCGTCCGTCACCCACCTCGGCCACGGCACGACGGTGGCCACGAACGCCATGCTCGAGCGCCGCGGCGCCCGCACGGGCTACGTGGCCACGCGCGGCTTCGCCGACGTCCCGGCGCTCGGCCGCCAGGCCAGGCCGCACCTGTACCGGCCCGAGCTGGCGCCGCCCGCGCCGCTGTCCGAGGTCGCCGTCGAGGTCCACGAACGGATGGGGCCGGAGGGCGTGCTCGAGCCCCTGCGGGCCGGGTCGGTGACCGCCGCCGCGGCGCGGCTGCGGCGCGCGCGGGTCGAGGCCGTGGCGGTGTGCCTGCTGCACGCCTATGCCGATCCCGCGCACGAGCGCGAGGTGGCCGCGCGGCTGCGTGAGGCGCTCCCCGGCGTCCACATCGTCGCCTCGCACGAGGTGGCGGACGAGTTCCGCGAGTTCGAGCGCGCGTCGACGACGATCGCGGACGCCTACCTGGGGCCGGTGGCGGGCCGCTACCTGCGCCGGCTGGCGGACGCGGCGGCGGACGAGGGCCTGCCGGCGCCCAGCGTGATGCAGTCGAACGGCGGCGTCTGCGACCTCGCCGAGGCGGCCGCGCACCCGGCCCGGCTGCTCCTCTCCGGTCCGGCCGGGGGCGTGGCGGCCGTCGTGTCCGCGGGGTACGCCGACGCGATCAGCTTCGACATGGGCGGCACGTCCACCGACGTCTGCCTGATCCGCGACGGCGTGGCGGGGCGAAGCGCCGAGCGCCGCGTCGGCGGCCTGCCGCTGCGGCTGCCCCAGCTCGACATCCACACCGTCGGCGCGGGCGGCGGCAGCGTCGCGTGGCTCGATTCCGGCGGGGCGCTGCGCGTCGGTCCGCAGAGCGCGGGCGCCGATCCCGGTCCGGCCTGCTACGGGCGGGGCGGGACGCGGCCGACGGTCACCGACGCGAATCTCGTGCTCGGCCGGCTCGACCCGGACGTCCCCCTCGCGAGCGGCCTGCGCCTCGAGGCCGGCGCCGCCCGGGCCGCGGTCGAGACCGTCGCCGGCCCGTTCGCGGACGTCCGCGCCGCCGCCGAGGGGATCGTCGCGGTCGCGAACGCCGAGATGGTGCGCGCGATCGGCGTCGTGTCGGTCGAGCAGGGGCACGACCCGCGCGAGCTGGAGCTCGTCGCCTTCGGCGGCGCCGGCCCGCTGCACGCCTGCGATGTGGCCGCGAGCCTCGGCATGCGCGCCGTGGTCGTGCCGGCCGCGTGCGGCGTGCTCTCGGCGCTCGGGATCGCCGCCGGCGAGCGGCGCCGCTCCACCGTCGAGAGTGTCATGCGCCCACTCGAGGAGCTGGCGGCCGATCCGCCTCGCCGCCCGCGCGCGCCGCGCGGCGGCCGCGTCGAGGTGGAGTGCGAGCTGCGCTACCGCGGCCAGGCGCACGAGCTGACGGTCGCGCTGCACCCCGTGGCGACGCTCGCACGGCGGTTCCACGCCCGCCACCGCGACCGCTACGGCTTCGACGACCCCGGAGCGGGGATCGAGGTCGTGAGCGTGCGCACGTCGGTCGTCGCACCCGGCGCCTCGTTCGCGCTCGCGCGCGTCCCGCCGACGCCGGCCGTGGCGGGGCCGGCGTCGGTGCCCCTGGACGGCGCCACGCTCTGGGTCGCTGCCGGCTGGACGGCGCGGCGTGGCCGCGACGGGGCCTGGAGGGTGTCACGGTGATCGACCCGGCCACGCTGCAGGTGCTCGCGGCGTCGCTGCGCGGCGTCGCCGAGGAGATGGGCGCCGCGCTCGTGCGATCGGCCCACTCCGCCAACATCAAGGAGCGCCGCGACTGCTCGACCGCGCTCTTCGACGCCGGCGGGCGGATGATCGCCCAGGCGGAGCACATGCCGGTGCATCTCGGCGCGATGCCCGACGCGGTCGCCGCCGTCCGGGCGCTGGGGCTGCGCCCCGGCGCCGTCTACGCCGTGAACGACCCCTACACGGGTGGGACGCACCTGCCCGACATCACCCTCGTCGCCGCGGTCGGCGACCTCGGGCTCGTCTGCTCGCGGGCGCACCACGCGGACGTGGGCGGCATGCAGCCGGCCAGCATGCCGGCCGGGGCCACCGAGCTGATCCAGGAGGGTGTCGTCATCCCGCCGGTGGAGCTGACCGAGGACGTGCGCCGCCTGCTCGTGGCGAACATGCGCAAGCCGGCCGAGCGCCTCGCCGACCTGCGCGCGCAGGAGGCGTGCATGCGGGTCGGCGCCGACCGGCTGCGCGACCTCGCCCGGCGGCTGGGCCGGGCGCGGCTGGCCGAGGGCATGCGCGAGCTCCACGCCTACAGCGAGCGCCGCACCCGGGCGGCCATCGCGCGGCTGCCGGACGGCCGCTACGCCGCGACCGACGTGATCGAGGGCGACGGCATCCACACCCGTGACATCCCGATCGAGGTGTGTGTCCAGATCGCCGGCGACGAGCTCGTGGCCGACTTCACCGGCACCGCGCCCCAGCAGGCCGGGAACGTGAACTGCCCGATCGCGGTCACCCGCTCGGCCGTCTACTACGTCGTCCGCATGGTGTGCGATCCCGACATCCCCGCCTCGGGCGGCGCGTTCGCGCCGGTGACGGTGCGCGCGCCGGAGGGCTGTCTGGTGAACGCGCAGCCGCCGCACGCCGTTGTGGCCGGGAACACCGAGACGTCGAGCCGGATCGTCGACGTCGTCACGTCGGCGCTCGGCGGGGCGGTGGATGTGCCGGCGCACGGCCAGGGGACGATGAACAACGTCACCTTCGGCACGCCCGCGTTCACCTACTACGAGACCCTCGGCGGCGGGCAGGGCGGTTCGGCGGCGGGGCCTGGCCCCAGCGGCGTGCACGTGGCGATGTCGAACACGCTGAACACCCCCATCGAGGCGCTCGAGCGCGAGTACCCGCTGCGGATCGAGCGGTACGCGCTGCGCCGGCGCACGGGCGGGGCCGGCAGGCATCCCGGCGGCGAGGGTGTGGTGCGCGTGTACCGGGTGCTGGAGGACTGCCGCCTCGGCCTCATGACGGAGCGGCGCCGCCACAGCCCCCACGGCGCCGCCGGCGGCGGCGACGGCGCGCGCGGCGCGAACCTCCTGAACGGTCGCCGGCTGCCGGCGAAGTGCAGCCTCGACCTGCGCGCCGGCGACGTGCTCGAGATCCGCACGCCGGGCGGCGGAGGCTGGGGTGCTGCATAAAGGTGCCTGGCACCGGTATTCACCCCTGTACCATGATCGCCATGGCGACCGTCGCGCCGCCCGTCCGCAAGCAGCAGCCGCGCCGGTCGGGGCCCCGGCCGGGCTCGGGGCGGCCGTGGCTCGTGATCGTCCGCAACGACGACCACAACACCTTCGACGGCGTCGCGTTCGCGCTCGCCCGGACGCTCCCCGGCGTGACGTTCGATCGCGGACTGGCCATGGCCGACACGATCCACCGCACCGGCAAGGCCGTCGTCTGGAGCGGCGAAAAGGAGCGGGCCGAGCTCTACTGGGAGCAGCTCGCCGGCTTCGGGCTGACGATGGCCCCGCTCACGCCGGCCGGCTGAGCCGGCCCGGGGTAGGCTTCGCGGCGTGAGAGCCGCCTGCATCCAGTTCCAGGCCAGGCCCGAGAAGGCCGACAACCTGGCCGCGATGGCGCCGCTGGTGGCGAAGGCGGCCGGGCTCGGCGCCGACGTCGTGCTCCTGCCGGAGAAGTGGAACGCGTGGCTCGACGGCCCGGCGCTGCGCGGGCAGGCCGAGCGGCTCGACCACGGCCCGACCGTCGAGGCGATGTCGGAGTGGGCCCGCGACCACCGGGTGAACCTGATCGGCGGCAGCATCGCCGTCGTCGCCGACGACGAGCGGGTCACGAACGTCTCCATCGTCTACGACCGCGACGGCCACCGCGTCGCCGCCTACACCAAGATCCACCTCTTCGACGTGGACGTCGGCGGGATCAGCTACCGCGAGTCCGACGGTACCGCCCCCGGCTCCAGCCCCGTCGTGTGCGACCTCGACGGCGTCCGGTTCGGCCTGACGGTCTGCTACGACCTGCGCTTCCCCGAGCTGTACCGGGCGCTCGCGCTCGACGGCGGCGCGACCGTGCTCACCGTCCCGTCGAACTTCACGCTGCTCACCGGCATGGCGCACTGGGAGGTGCTCCTGCGCGCGCGGGCGGTCGAGAACCAGGCGTTCGTGCTCGCCACCGGCCAGCACGGCTACCCCGGCGGCCAGCGCAAGCCGAGCTACGGCCACAGCATGATCATCGACCCGTGGGGGACGGTGCTCGCCCAGGCGCCCGACGGCGACGGCGTCATCGCCGCCGATCTCGACATGGCAGCCCTGGCGGACGTCCGCGAGCGGCTGCCCGCGCTGCGCCACCGCCGGCCCGACGCCTACGCGGCGCGCGCGCCGGCCCCGGCATAGGCCGCGGTCAGCCCCGGTACTGCAGCGTCCATGTGACACCGGCGTCGCCGGTGTGCGCGATGCGGGTGGTGCTCCCGTCCGCCTCGGCCACCCATCCCCGGCGCCGGTCGACGAACATGACCGAGTAGTCGCCGACGCCGCGCGGCGCCGACATCCGGCGGTGCACCCACACCCGCCCGTGGGTTGCCGTTGCGGTCAGGGACGGCCGGCCGCGTCCACAGGCCACGCACAGGCCGACGAACTTCGCGACCTCCGGAGAGACGACGTCGAACGGGCCCGGATAGTCGTCGATGCGGGGCACCTTGCGGGGGGTGTGGACGAACTGGGCCAGCTCGGGCAGCCAGTGCGCACCGCTGTCGAAGCTGGCGTAGACCGCGTATGCCTCGTGGCTGGCCGCCGCCCCGTCGGTGAAGAGCGCCCAGACGACGCCCCCCTGCGTGCAGTGCACGACGGCGCGGCTCGCCCGGTGCGCGAGCGTGAACTGCAGCCCCCAGGTGGAACCGCCGTCGTGGGTGAAGAGCACCTTCCGGCCCTTTCCGATCCATCCGATCGACGGGCTCGTGAAGCACACCGAGCGGGCCTGCTCGCCCCGCTGCTTCCAGGTGCGGCCGCCGTCACGCGTGCGCACGACCTGCGGGCCGCCGGCCGTCTCGGCCAGGCCCCAGCCGACACGGGGGCCGAGGAAGTCGACCTCCGCGAGTGTGACGCGCAGCCCGCGATGCGTCCAGTGGGCGCCGCCGTCCGTCGTCGCCAGCACGCCCCGCCGCGACAGCGCAAACCCGATCTGCGCGGTGGGGAACTGCACCTCGTGGACGCGGTGGCTCGTGTACCGCTCGAGCTGCCACGTGCGCCCGCCGTCCGCGGTGGCGACGATGCCGCGCGCCACCCCCACGTGCCCTTTCAGGCGGCCGACGAACGCGACCGCCCCGAGCGGAGCGTCGGCCAGCGCGGGCGCCGTCCCCGCGGCCAGCACCAGTCCGCAGGCGGCGACCAGCACCGCCGCCGCCCGCCGCGGCCGGATCAGCCCGGTGGGGCCGACGGATCGGGCAGCACGCCCTGGGCGATGAACCAGCGCCGGACGGCGTCCATGTAGGCCTTCGGCTGCTCGACGTGGGCCATGTGCCCGGCCTTCTCGATCACCACCAGATCGGAGCCCTCGACCTCGTGGTGGATCTCCTCCGACCGCGCGAGCGTGCATGTCCGGTCGTAGCGGCCGACGATCACGAGCATCGGCCGGCGGATCCAGCGCAGGTGGTCGAGCCACTCGAAGTCTCCGTACCCCTGGGCGGCGAAGTGGGCGAGAACCTCGGGAGCGTACACCGTCTCGTCGGACTGCATGAAGCGGCTGTAGGCGTCGCCCATCTCCCAGAAGTGGAACGGCATCTGGGCGGCGGTGTTCTCGCGCGCCTGCTCGTTCGTCCGCAGGTTCGCCTCCTCGGCCCAGGAGCGCCGGATCTGGTCGCGCATGGCGGCCGGCTCGAAGCGGTCGATCTCGTGCTCGACGTCGGCCATGAGCGCCTCGCTGGAGGCGGCGCCCGCCGAGATCACGTACTGGGCGGCGGTGCCGCGCTCGAGCGCGTGGCAGAGGGCGATGATCGCCCCGAACGAGTGCCCGAGGACGGCGTACTCGTCCAGCTCGAGCGCCTGCGCGAGCCGGTCGATGTCCTGGGCGAACGCGCGCACGGACAGCGTGGCCGGGTCGACGCGCGGCGACAGCCCCTGGCCGCGCTCGTCGACGTAGATCAGCCGCAGCCCCATGTCGCCCAGCGGATCGAGCCAGGGCCGGAACTCGTGGTGATCGAGGCCGGGGCCGCCGTGCAGCAGGATGAGCGGATAGCCGGAGCCGTGCTCGACGACATGCAGCTCGCCGCCGTCGTCCAGGGCGACGAGGCGGCCCTCGTCAGCCATTCATCATCCGGTAGCCCAGGGCGTGCTCGGCCTGCATCATCTTGTGGATCTGCGTCGTGCCCTCGTAGATGATGGGCGCGCGGGCGTTGCGGAAGTAGCGCTCGACCGGGTACTCGGCCGAGTAGCCGTACGCGCCGTGCACCTGAATGGCGAGGTTGGCCGCCTTGAACGCGCTCTCGGTCGCGTGCCACTTGGCCAGCGATGTCTCGCGCGTGTTGCGCACGCCGCGGTTCTTGGCGTCGGCGGCCTGCATGACGAGCAGCCGGGACGTCTCGTAGCCGAGCACCATGTCGGCGATCATGTCCTGGACGAACTGGTGCTCGCCGATGCGCTTGCCGAACGTCTTGCGCTCGTTGGCGTACTTGACGGACGCCTCCAGGCAGGCGCGGATCACGCCGACGGCGCCGGCGGCGACGGTGAAGCGGCCCTGGTCGAGCGAGTGCATGGCGATCTTGAAGCCTTCGCCCTCCTCGCCGACCCGGTTTTCGGCCGGCACCTGCACGTTCGAGAAGAAGAGCTCGCCGGTCGAGCCCGCCCAGATGCCGAGCTTGTTCGGGATCTGGCGGGCCTCGACGCCCTCCCACGCACGCTCGACGATGAACGCCGAGATGCCCCTGTGGGCGGCGGCGGGGTCGGTCTTGGCGAAGACGAGCTCGTAGTCGGCCTCGGTGGCGTAGGAGATCCAGTTCTTCTGGCCGTTCAGCAGGTAGGTGCCGTCCGGCTGGCGGATGGCCGTCGTCAGCATCGCAGCGACGTCCGACCCGGCCGCCGGCTCGGTGAGGCCGAAGCAGCCGAGCTTCTCGCCCTTCGCCATCGGCTCGAGGTACGTGCGCTTCTGCTCCTCGCTGCCGTAGCGCAGCAGCGAGAGCGAGTTGAGCCCGACGTGCACCGAGATCAGCGTCCGGAACGCGGACTCGCCCCGCTCGATCTCCTCGCAGATCAGCGCCTCGCAGACGTAGTCGAGGCCGGCGCCGCCGTACTCGGCCGGGATCGGCGCCCCCAGCAGCCCCAGCTCCGCCATCCCCTCGATGATGCCCATGTCGAGGTGGTGGTTGATGTCGTTCTCCTGCGCGACCGGCAGCACGCGCCGGTCGACGAACTCGCGCACGGTCTCCTGGATCGCCCGCTGCTCGTCGCTCAACTGTAGGTCCACGCCCGCTCCTCGCCGCCGGATTCTCGGCGAGTGATCCTATCGGGGCGCCCCGGGCGAGGGTGGCGGTAGCATCGCCGGCATGGACGAGCACGCCGTCCAGAGCCTGCTCTCCGAACAGCAGCGCTACTACCGCGCACGTGCCTCCGAGTACGACGACTGGTGGTTCCGGCGCGGCCGCTACACCCTCGACGGCGAGGCGCGCGAGGGGTGGCTGGCGGACGTCGCGGAGCTCGAGTCGGAGCTCGAGCGCTTCGGCCCGGCGGGCGACGTGCTCGAGCTGGCGGCGGGCACGGGGATCTGGACGCAATCGCTCGCCCGCTGCGCAAGCCGGGTGACCGCGGTCGACGCGTCGCCGGAGGTGCTCGAGCGAAACCGGGCGAAGGTGGGGCCGGACGCGGCCGTCGAGTACGTCGTCGCCGACCTCTTCGCCTGGGAGCCGGCGCGCGCCTATGACGTCTGCTTCTTCGGCTTCTGGCTCTCCCACGTCCCGCGCGAGCGCGTCGCGGAGTTCTGGGGGCTCGTCGCCGGGGCGCTGCGGCCGGCCGGCCGCGTCTTCCTGATCGACAATGCGCACACGGACGGGGGCGATCTCCGCCACACCGTGGGGATGGGCGACGAGGTCGCGCGCCGCAGCCTCGCGGATGGGCGCGAGTTCGAGATCGTCAAGCGCTTCTGGTCGACGGCCGAGCTCGAGCGGGAGCTGGGCGGGCTCGGCTGGGGCTTCGACGCCGCCACGACCCGGAACGGCCATTTCCTGTTCGCGTCCGGCTCCGCCCGGGCCGCGTGAGCGTGGGCGCCGCGCTCGCGCTCGCCTGGAGCGGCGGCAAGGACTCCGCGCTCGCGCTCTGGGCGCTCGGGCAGGAGGGTGTCGTGCCCGCCGCGCTGATGACGACGGTGACCGCCGACCACGACCGCGTCTCGATGCACGGCGTCCGCCGGTCGCTCCTGCGGCGGCAGGCGGCCGCGGCGGGCGTCCCGCTGGTCGAGGTCGACATCCCCGCGGCCTGCACGAACGACGTCTACGAGCGCCGGATGGCCGCCGCCTTCGCGTCGGCGGAGCTGGCGGCGGTCGACGAGGTGGCGTTCGGCGACCTGTTCCTCGAGGACATCCGCGCCTACCGTGAGCAGCGCCTCGCCGCCGCGGGCAGGCGGGCGCGCTTTCCGCTGTGGCAGCGCGACACCGCGGCGCTCGCGCAGCGGTTCGTCGCCGCCGGGTTCCGCGCGATCGTGGTCTGCGTCGACCCGCGTGCGCTCGACCGCTCGTTCGCCGGCCGCGACTACGACGGGCGGCTGCTCGCCGACCTTCCCGGCGGCGTCGACCCGTGCGGCGAGAACGGCGAGTTCCACACCTTCGTCACCGCCGGGCCCGTCCTCTCGGCGCCGGTCGCCTGTCGCCGCGGCGAGGTGGTCGAGCGGGACGGCTTCGTCTTCGCGGACCTGCTGGAGGCAGGCTAACTGGCCCGCGGCAGGGCGAGGCCGTCGCGCGGCCGCTTGGCCGCGTACATCGCCGCATCGGCAGCCCGGAAGAGCGCCTCGGGGCTGACACCGTCGCGCGGGCACACGGCGATGCCGAAGCCCGCCCCCAGGCCCGCCATGCTCCCGGTGAAGGCCGAGGTCATGGCGGCCGAGACGCGGCCGGCCACCGCGGCGGCGTCCTCGGCCGTCGTCTCCGGCAGGATCAGCGCGAACTCGTCGCCGCCGATCCGGTACGCCGCGTCGGCCCGGCGCAGGCCGCTGCGCAGCACCGCGCCGATCTGCTCGAGCGCGACGTCGCCCGCGGCGTGGCCGTGGGCGTCGTTCAGCGCCTTGAAGCCGTTCAGGTCGCAGAGCACGAGCGCGAGCGGGTGGTCGTAGCGCACCGACCGCGCCGATTCGAGCTCGAGGCGCTCGGTGAACGCGCGCCGGTTGTAGAGCCGCGTCAGCGGGTCGTGCTCGGCCAGGAACTGCATCTCCTCGTACTGGGCGGCGGTGTCGAGGGCGGTCGTGGCCTGGTTGGCGAACACGCGCAGCGCCTGCAGCTTGGCGTCGGACGGGATCAGGCGGTCGACCGGATCGTCCGCCCAGATGATGCCCATCAGGCCTCCCGTCCGGCTCCAGAGCGGCACGAGCAGCCAGTGGTCGTGCCACGCCGACGGGCCGCGCCCGTTCAGCCGCGAGCGGTACGTGTCCTGCTCCGGCCGGATCCGGCGCATCGCCTCGTCGTGCCCGACCAGGTAGCAGCCCTCGATCTCGAACGCGGGGTCGATGAGCGCCTCGAGCTCGGCCTGGGTCATCGGCATCGAGACGGCCGCGTCGGACATGCCCCAGCCGTGCGTGGCCTGCGAGCGCAGCTCGCCCGTCTCGGGATCGGGCAGGTCGATGCAGACGTTCTCGAACTCGAGCGCGGCGTGGATCGCGCCGCAGACCGCGTGCAGGATGGCGTCGATCGAGAAGGTCTCGGTCAGCCGCGACGAGACCGCCAGCAGCTGCTCGAGCGCCGCCCGGTGACGGGCGGCGGCGGCGGCCTCCTGGGCGCTCTGCACGGCGATCGCCGCGTGGTCCGCCATCGCCACCAGGATCTCGAGCTCCTCGCTTCGGGGCGTCCTGCCGGTGGCGGGCTCGTCGACGGAGAGGATGCCGATCAGGTGGCCGTCGGAGTGGCGCAGCGGGACGAAGAGCGCGTCCTCGGGGTGCCAGGCATCCGGGTCGGCGCCGGCCGCGGCCTCGGGGACGTACGAGCCGGGTGCGTAGGTCGTCCAGTCGATCTCGCCGTGCGGGATGAGGTAGGCGCCGCCGTGCAGGTACCGGTCCTGCAGCAGCGGCTCCCACACCTCCCGCTCGCGGGCGTCGCCCATCAGGCCCTCACAGGCGGTCTCGCACCCGTGGACGGTGGTGACGACGAAGTCGTCCCAGGCCGGTCGGTACAGGTGCACCGCGACGGTCGCGAAGCCGAGCGAGCCGGAGATGGCGCGCGCGATCGCGGCGAGGAGGTCGTCGAGCTCGTCCTCGCTGCGGACGAGGCGGGTGACCTCGAGGAATCCGCGCAGGCGGGCGAGCTGCTGCAGGTGGGGAGTGGGCACGGGTACGCGGCGGGACGTGGGGCAGGACTGGGGGACGTCCTCGTCTCAGTGTGGGCACCGCGGCGAGCGGCGTCTACCGCCAATACGGGGGAACCGGGGCTCGTCTCAAGCGGCCAGATGGACGCTGCGGCCGGAGCGCTTCGCCTCGTACATCGCCGCGTCCGCGGTGCGCAGGAGGGCCTCGGCGTCGTGCGTGCCGGCGCCGAACATCGCCACCCCGAAGCTCGCCGTCACGGCGTGGCCCTCGGCGGCGCATGCGCGCTCGACGTGGGCCGCGATGCGCCGCACGGCGGCGTCCGCGGAGGCGGCATCGACCTCGGGCAGGACGAGGGCGAACTCGTCGCCGCCGATCCGAAACGCGGCGTCGGGCATGCGCAGTTCGTGCGCGAGCAGCTCGGCCACCCGGGTCAGCGCGGCGTCGCCGGCCATGTGCCCGTGGACGTCGTTGATGCGCTTGAAGCCGTCCATGTCGAGCACGACGAGCGCGAAGGGCTTGGCGTAGCGGCGCGCCCGCGCCACCTCGACCCGCAGCCGGTGGTTGAAGGCGCGCCGGTTGTAGAGCCGCGTCAGCGGGTCATGCTCGGCCAGGAAGCGCATGTCGTCGAAGCGCGCGGCCGAGTCGAGCGCCGCCGTCGCCTGGTTCGCGAACACCCGCAGCGCCTGGAGGAGCTCGGTCGACGGCAGCAGGCGGTCGCGCGGGTCGTCGGCCCAGATGAGGCCGATCACGTCCCCGTCGCGGTCGTACATGGGCACGCTCAGCCAGTGCCGGTTCCACGCGTGCGGCCCGCGCCCGTTCAGCTCGGAGCCGCGGATCGAGTGCGTGTCCGGCAGGCGGGCGAGCGCCTCGTCGAGGGTGAGCAGGTAGCAGCCCTGGCGCTCGAACGGCGGATCGAGCAGCGGCGCCAGCTCCCACAGCGTCATCGGCGAGTTCTGGCGCATGTCGTCGAGCGTCCAGCCGACCGCGGCACGGGTGGTGAAGATGCCCGTAACCAGGTCGGGGAGATCGATGCAGACCTTGTCGAAACCGAGCGCCTCGGAGATGCCCTCGCACACCGACTGCAGGATGGTGCCCGCCGAGAGCGTCTCGGTCAGCCGCGACGACACCTGCAGGAGCTGGCGCAGCGCGGCGCGATGGAACGCCGCAGCGGCCGTCTCCTGGGCGCTCTGGAGCGCGAGCGCGGCATGATCGGCGACCGCGACGAGGCCGGCCAGCTCGTCCGCGGACGGGCGCAGGCCGGAGGCGGGCTCGCCGACCGAGATGATGCCGAGCAGGTGGCCGTCCGTGTGCCGCATCGGCACGAACAGCTCGTCGCCGGGGTGCCAGGCGTCGGGGCTCGCGCTGGGCTCCCAGTCCGGGATGTAGCGGGCGCCCACGTCGCCCTCCCAGTCGAACGCGCCGTGGGGGATCATGTAGGCGCCGTTCACGCCGTAGCGCGCGTCGAGCAGCGGCTCCCAGCCCTCCCACTGCAGGGTGTCGCCCAGGAGCGTCGCCTTGGCCCGGTCGCTGCCGTGGACGGTCGTCACCTCGAAGTCGTTCCATGCCGGCCGGTAGGTGTTGACGACGACGGTGCGGAAGCCGAGCGAGGTCGCGATCGACTCCGCGATCGCGTTCAGGACTGTCGCGGTGTCGGTCTCGTCGCGCACGAGCCTGGTCACGTCCAGGAGCGCGCGCAGGCGGGCGATGGCTGATGGGGTGTGTGGGGCCACGGCGGGAAGGGGCGGACGCCGCTGGGCCGACGCGTTCGACCCGGCGCGCACTGGCGTGCCGTCCTCTAGGTTTTTCGGGTGAATGACCGGTTCGGTTGAGCGAATTCGTGTGTTTGCAGCGATGCTTGCCCTTCTGGGGGCGGCCTGCACCCCCCAGGCCGGTGAGCCGCCGGTCAGCATGCCCCGCCCCGGATCGGCGCTGGCGATCGCCCCCGACTACGCCGGCACGATCTGGGCGGCGACCGGGAAGAAGGTCTACCGCTCCAAGGACGGCGGCCACACCTGGCGTCGCGTGCCGGGACGGGGCGGCGCGACCGGGGTGGCGTTCCTCTCCACCCACGTCGTCACGGTCGGCCCTGACGGCGTCCAGGTGGGCGGCTTCGGGGCGGCGTCGCTGGGCAGGCCGCACAGCGTCCCTGCGCCGCTCGTTGCCGTCGCCACCCCCTACTACCGCACGAGCCGGCTCTACGCCGTCGACCGCGCCGGGCGCCTGTGGGTGTCCGTCCGCAACGCCCGCCGGTGGGCGCGGCTGCGCGCTGCGGGACTGCCGCCGGGCGCCGTGGCCGTGGCGGCGATCCGCGCAGACGTCCACCGGCCGGATGTGATCTACGTCGCCTGCGGGGCGGCGGGCCTGTGGCGCTCCAAGGACTTCGGCGCGACGTTCACGCGGCTGCCCCGGGCCGGAGCTGCGACGGCCGTGGCTGCGACGACCGACGACCAGCGGCTCCTGCTGGTCGCCTCGCCGGCGGGCATCGAGCTGTCGCGGAACTTCGGCCGCAGCTTCACCCGGGTCGCGACCGTGGCCGGCGTCCGCGCCGTCGCGTTCGACCTGCGCAACTGGCGGCTGGCCTACGCGTCGCTCGGGAGCGGGCGCCTGCTGCGCTCGGACGACGGCGGCAGCACCTGGGACGGCGGCAGCACCTGGGACGGCGCCTGACTCACCCGGCGGCCGCGACCGCCTCGGCCAGCCACGCGGGCACCCGGACGGGGCGCATGCTGGCGCGGTCGACGCAGGCGTGGCGCGTCTCGCCGGTGGTGCTGACGCCGGCGCCGGTGCGCAGCTCGTAGGCAAACGTGAAGGTCGCGCCGCGCACCTCGGTGCAGCGGCACTCGACCGTAAAGGCGTCGTCGAAGCGCAGGGCCCGCCGGTAGGCGATCCGGGCCTCGATCACGACCATGTCGATGCCGCCCGAGTGCACCTCGACGTAGCTGTGGCCCAGCTCGCGCAGGTACTCGATCCGGCCGACCTCGAACCAGGCCAGGTACGCGGAGTTGTTGGCGACGCCCATCGCGTCCGTCTCCGAGAAGCGGACGCGCAGCGGCACGCTCGTGCGCCGCTCCGACGCCGCCACCTCAGCGGCCGCGCAGCGTCCGGCGGAGCAGCCGAAGACCGTCGTCGGCCGCCTGCCGGGCGGCGGGGAGCGCCGGGTGGTCGCCGAGGCTGGGGCGGGCGATGCCCCGCTCGGCCGCCTGGATGGAGATCCAGTCCCCGGCGACGCTGCCGAGCTCGCGGGCGACGCCGCGCCGGCGCGAGTCGAGCATCCAGATGCCCGTCGCGAGCATCGTCTGGCGGGCCAGGGGGCGCTTGCCCAGCGGCAGCTTCGTCAGCGCGACCTCGGCGATCAGGAGCTGGCCGACCTCGGTCTGGGCCATGTCGCCGAGCGCGGAGAGGGCGGTGCGGAACCGCCGGGTGGTGTGGTGGCGGCGGGCGCGCTGGGCGGCGTCGAGCTCGCTTGCGCCGTCGACGAACTCACCCGCGCCCGCCGAGGAGTCGCGCTCGGTCACCCACGCGCGCCAGCCCCCCTCGCCCCACGGCTGCAGCGACAGCTCGAGCCCGCGCTGGTCGAACCAGCGGCGGATGGTCTCGAGCTCGGTCGCGCTGTCGTTCCAGGACACCCCCGAACCATACCGGCGGGCGCTGATGCCGCTTCCGGGGGTCGATACCAGCCGATGCCGTTGGTACGGTGTGTCGAGGAGCCTGGAAGAGGGTAGGAGGGCCTGTGATGGACGACCGCACGAAGAGCATCATCGACCGGGTCATGGAGGCGACGGATCGCGTCCAGCAGGAGGTCGCGGCGCGCCCGGTCGTGAGCGCGACGAGGGAGCGGGCGCTCGCCGTGCGCCAGCGCGCGCAGACGGCGGCGCTCTCGACGCTGCACCTGGCAACGCGCGAGGACGTCGCCCGCATGCAGGCGTCGCTCGATCGCATCGAGGCGGCGCTGAACGACATCTCCAAGCGGCTGCCCCAGGCGGCGGCCAAGCCGCGTGCGTCCCGGTCGAAGCCGGCCGCGCGCGAGGCGAAGAGCGCCTAGCGGGGTACCCGCAGGCGGACGGCCGCCGGCACGACCTCGAAGGTCGCCGGCGTCGTTCCCGGCTGCTCCCCGTCGGCCTCGATCGGGAGCGGCGAATCCGGCTCGACGCGGACGGTGTGTGCCCGGCTGAACTCCGCCTTGGGGTGGTGGACGTGCGTGCCCCGGTAGAGCCGGTGCAGGTTCATCGCCAGGTCGAGCTTGCCGACGTCCCCCCAGACCAGGGCGTCCAACATGCCGTCGGTTGGGTCCGCCATGGGCACGATGTGCATGCCGCCGGCGAAGTAGCGGCAGTTGGCGACGATCACGTTGTTGCACACCTGCTCGATGGTGCGCCCGTCGATCTCGACCCGGAAGCGGTGGTTGCGGTAGCCGAAGAAGGTTGCGACCGCGCCCCAGGCGAAGGCGACCGTCGCCCCCAGCGGCTTGCCCGACCGGTTGACCCGTTCGGCCACGACGCCGGTGAGGCCCGCGCTGGCGACGTTGCAGTAGAGGCGCGTCTCCGGCCCGCCGTCCGCCGCGACGAACGACACCCGGCCCAGGTCGATCGGCACGGTCCGGCCGTTCGCTGCCACCTCGAGGGCGGCGTCGATCGCCTTGGGGATGCGGAATGTGCGGGCGAAGTCGCATCCGCTGCCGCGCTCGATCACGGCCAGCTCGGCCGCCGGCGCGACGGGATCGGTGCCGTCGAAGAACCCGTTCACCGTCTCCGAGACGGTGCCGTCCCCGCCGAGCGCCACGATCAGCCCGGCGCCCTGGCGCAGCGCCTGCCTGGTCAGGTCGGCCGCGTGGCCGGGCGCCTCGGTCAGGCGCGGCTCCAGGTCGAGCCCGTGGGCCGCCGCCCGGCCGGCGACCTCCTGCCAGCGCTTCGCCGTGCGCCCGCCGTCGGACGCCGGGTTCACGATCAGGACGCCGCGGGCGGCCCGATCAGCCATCTTCAGCGTTCATCGACGGCCGCCCGCAGCGCGAGGCGCGTCATCCGCGCGACCGCCGCGGCGAGGTCGGCGTCGGAGATGCGGACGAACTCGTCCTGCGTGATCAGATCCGAGACCGTCAGGAGGCAGGCCGCCTGGATGCCGCGCAGGGCAGCGATCGTGAACAGCGCGGCCGCCTCCATCTCGACGGCCAGGACGCCACGCGCCGCCCAGCGGTGATGCCGCTCCGGGTCGGGGTCGTAGAAGGTGTCGGAGCTCGCGATCGGGCCGACGTGGGGGCGCAGGTCGAGCCCCTTGGCGGCATGGATCAGCCCGTGGGTGACGCCGAAGTCGGCCGTCGGTGCATGCGCCTCGCCGCCGGTGTAGCGCAGGGCGGTCGAGTCGCCGGGGACGGCGGAGAGGGCCACCACCAGGTCGCCCAGCGCGAGCGTCGGCTGCAGGCCGCCGCAGGTGCCGACCCGGATCAGCCGGGTGGCGCCCAGCTGGATCAGCTCCTCGATCACGATGGCGGCGCTCGGGCAGCCCATGCCGGTCGATTGCACCGACACCGGCCGGCCGTCGAAGGTGCCCGTGTAGCCGAGCATCCCGCGCTCGCCGTTCACCTGGCGGGCGTCGTCCAGGAACTCGTTCGCGATCCGCTGGGCGCGGAGCGGGTCGCCGGGCAGGAGCACGGCGGGGGCATAGTCGCCCGGGTCGGCACGGAGGTGGATCGGCACGGCCGCAGAGCTTACCGTGCGTCGGCGGCGACGCCCAGCGCGACTCCCGTCAGACGGTAGCCGGCTCCCTCGCGGAAGGGCTCGGCGGCGTCGCGGACGGCCTCGGCGAGCTCGTCCCGCTGCCGCGGCGCGAGGGTCGGCAGGAGCCGGGCGACCGCGCCGTTCTGGGACGACTGCGCCCGCCAGTACGAGGCGTAGTCCGGATACGACCACTCGACGGCGATGTGGTCGACCGCGCACACGCGGAAGCCGGCGGCCTCGACGATCGGCGTCACCACCGCGGGCTCGGCCAGCGCGAACATGCCCGGCCCGCACGGCAGCGCCGGCGGGAGGTCGGTGCGGCGTTCGATCACGTCCCAGAGCCTCGTCGCCCAGGCGTTGCGCTCGGCGCTCGCCCACACGGCGAACGCGAGCTTTCCGCCGGGCCGCAGCACCCGGCGCGTCTCCGCGAATGCGGCCGCCCGGTCGGGGATGAGCATGAAGGCGAACCGGCAGACGACGCGGTCGACGCACGCGTCCGCGAGGTCGAGCGACTCGGCGTCGAGGTGGCGCACCTCGACGTTGCGCGCGCCGGCGTCGGCCACGGCGCGCTGGGCTGCGGCGACCATCGCGTGCGACCGGTCGGACATGATCACCCGGCCGCGTCCGAGCGCGGCCGCCACCGCAAGGCCCACATCGCCCGGCCCGGACGCGAGCTCGAGCACGGTCTGGCCGGGCGCCAGCCCGAGGTGGGCGATCAGCCACTCGGTGATCGGCAGCCCCATGCGCGCCACCCGGTCGCGCTCCGACTCCCAGCCGGCGGCCGCGGTCTCCCAGTTGAGCGAGCTGCGGCGGCGGTAGTCGTCGAGTCCGGCGCTGGTAGCGTCTCCGGGGTGCACGAGCGGACCATCGCCGTCGGTGGCGTCCGTGTCAACCTGGCGGAGTGGGGCGCGGGCGCTCCGGTCGTGCTCCTCCACGGCCTGGCCGGATCGCCGGCGTACCTGCGCCCGTTCGCGGAGCTGCTCGCGGGCACGCACCGGGTGATCGCGTTCGACCTGCCCGGGCACGGGGGCACCGGACAGCTCCCCGATCCGAGCGTCGAGGCCGGCGCCGATGTGCTGGCCGCGGCGTGTGCCGGCCTGGGCGTGACGCGCCCGGTCGTCGTCGGCCACTCCTTCGGTGCGCCCGTCGCGGTCGCGTGGGCGGCGCGCCATCCGGTCGCGGGCGTGGCCGCCTGCTCGCCGGTCGGCATGGCGCCGCTGGCGCTGCGGCGGGCCCGCTTCGTGCTGCCGGCCCAGCGCGCGCTGGCGGCGACGGAGCGGTGGTGGGGCGGGGTGGCCGCGCGCCGGCCGCTGCCGCGGCGGGCCGTGTTCGGGTGGTTCGTCGGCATGGAGGACCTGCGCGGTCTGGATGCCCCGACGGCGCTGGCGATGCTGCGCGCCGCCGCCGCCTCGGTGCCCGCGGTGGGGCCGGCCCTCGAGGCGCTCGAGCGGCTCGACCTGCCGCGGCTGTGCGCCTCGGTGGACGCGCCCGCGCTCGTGCTGTGGGGCGACCGCGACCGCAGCAGCTGGGAGAGCGGCCCGCCGCTCGTCGCGGCGCTGCATGCCGCCGAGGTGGTGCTCCCCGGCGTCGGCCACATGCCCATGCTGGAGGCGCCGTACGGTTTCTCGGTGGCGATGCGCGAGTTCCTCTCGGCTACCGTCCGGGCATGATTCCGGCCGCCCGCCAGGACGTGTGGACGTGCCGCTCGTGCGGCACGCCGCACGAGCTCGCCGCGCGCTCGCTGGAGGTGGGTCTGGTGCGGCTGGCGGTGTGCGGCGAGGGCGGCTTCCGGCTGGGCAGCCAGGGCATCGAGGCGCACATCGGCCCGCTGCTCGAGCCGTGCGCCTGCGGGGGGTCGCTGCATCGGGGCCAGGCCCCGGATGGGGCCTGGCCCCACCTGGCGGCGACGGTCGACCCCGAGGCGCTGCGGCCGCTGGCCGAGCGCGGGTGGGAGGTGCTCGAGGCCAGCGACGCGGAAGGGCTGCGGCGGCTGGCGTCGTTGTGGCGGGCACGGGCGCTCGTCCTGCTCGGCCGCGAGGACGAGCTGACGCGCGAGCAGCAGCTCGAGCTCAAGCTCGAGCGCCGGCTGGCCGCACTGGCCGGCGAGATCGAGCGCGCCCGCGCGGCGGGTGACGAGGACGCCGCCCAGGCCGCCCACGCCCGCTACATCGAGCTCGGGACCACGTTCGTGCGCCGCTTCGCCTCGACGGCCGATCCGGGATGACCGGCGCCGGGCCGGTGCCTGAACGGGTCGCGGCGTTCATCGCCGAGCACGAGCTGCTCGAGCCGGGCGAGCGCGTGCTGGCGCTCGTCTCCGGCGGGGCCGACTCCGTCTGCGCCTGGGGGATCCTGGGCGGGCTCGGCTACGAGGTCGAGGCGCTCCATGTCGAGCACGGCCTGCGCGGCGCGGAGGGGCTGGCCGACGCCGCCCACTGCGCCGGCCTGGGGGCGACCGTCGTGGCCGTGGATGTCCCCGCCGGCGCGAACGTGGAGGCGCGGGCGCGCGAGGCGCGCTATGCCGCGGCCCGCGAGCACGCCGGCGGGCGGCCGATCGTGACCGGCCACACGCTCTCCGACCAGGCCGAGACGGTGCTCTACCGGCTCGTCTCCTCTTCGGGGGCGAGGGCGATCCGGGCGATGCGCCCGGGCGCGGGCGGGATCGTGCGGCCGCTGCTCTGCGCCACCGCGGCCGAGACACGCGCATGGTGCGAGACGCAGGGCGTCTCGCCGCTCGAGGACGCCACGAACGCCGACACCCGCCTGCGCCGCAACCTGATCCGCCACGAGGTGATGCCGGCGCTCCTGCGCGTGCACCCGGGCGCCGAGGTGAACCTGGCCCGCTCGGCGGAGCTGCTCGGCGAGCTCGACGAGCTGCTGCGCGAGCTGGCCGGAGAGCACGTCGAGCCGCGCATCCACCTGGACGACCTGGACGACATGCCCAGGGCGCTGCGCGTGCTCGTCCTGCGCGAGGCGGCCGAGCGGGCGGCGGGCAGGCCGCTGCGGCTTCCGCGGGCGCTCACCGCCAGGCTCGAGGAGCTGGCCGGCCGGCGCTCCGGCGTCGAGCGGCTGTCGCTCGGCCGCGACCTCGAGGCGATCCGCGACCGGCGCACACTGGCCTTCGTCCCGCCCGGAACCCGGTATCCTCCGCCGGGATGAACGTCGATGCGACCGGCCTCGAGCGCGATCCCCTGATCGCCGAGGTGCTGGTCGAAGCCGACGCCGTCCGCCAGCGCGTCGAGGAGCTGGGCGATGAGCTCTCGCGCGACTACGCCGGTCTCGACCCGCTGCTCGTGTGCGTGCTCAAAGGGGCGGTGTTCTTCCTCGCCGACCTCGTCCGCCGCATCACCGTCCCGTGCGAGATCGACTTCATGGCCGTCTCGAGCTACGGCAACAGCACGGACTCCTCCGGCGTCGTCCGCATCCTGAAGGACCTCGAGGCCAACATCCAGGGGCGGCATGTCATCGTCGTCGAGGACATCGTCGACTCCGGCCTCACCCTCTCGTACCTGCTGCGCAACCTGCGCGCACGCCGCCCGGCCTCGCTCGAGGTCTGCGCCCTCCTGACGAAGCCGGCCCGGCGCAAGGCCGACATCGTCTGCCGCTACGTGGGGTTCGAGATCCCGAACCGGTTCGCGATCGGCTACGGGCTCGACTTCGCCGAGCGCTACCGGGGCCTGCCGTACGTCGCGGCGCTCGACGAGACGAAGCTTCCCGACAGCTTCGAGTAGCGCACCGCGCGGTGCCCGTCAAGGAGGCGGGCGGGGCTGCCGATACGGGGCGTGGCGAAAAGGCCGTGGTATCGTTCGGACCCTGGAAGACTCCCGGGCGACCGCGGGCAGGGCCGTCCGAATTTCTATCCCCGGGGGAAGCAGGCGAGCTTCGTGAACAGACTTTTCAAGAGCGCACTCTTTCCCATCCTCGTCGTGCTGGTGCTCGCGTTCTTCGCGCTCAAGATCGTCAACTCGTCGAGCAGCGGGCCGAGCCAGAACTGGAACAAGCTCGTTGCCGCGACGCAGGCGGGCAAGGTCACGTACCTGAAGCCCGACCTCGCCGGCAACAGCGTCACCTACAAGATCGGCAACAACACCTACAGCGTCGGCATCCCCTCGATCCACCTGCTGAACCAGGAGCTGGGGGCCGCCCAGGCGCTGCCGCCGGGGACGACGACGATCGACGGCGCCAAGGCGGGCGGATCGCCGTGGTGGAGCGCGCTGATCACGATCCTGCCGTTCCTGCTCTTCTTCGTCTTCTGGATCTTCCTGATGAACCAGATGCAGGGCGGCGGCTCCAAGGTGATGAGCTTCGGCAAGAGCCGCGCCAAGCGGATGTCGGTCGACTCGCCCAAGATCACGTTCAAGGACGTGGCGGGCGTCGACGAGGCGGTCGAGGAGCTCCAGGAGATCAAGGAGTTCCTGGAGAACCCGAAGAAGTTCCAGGCGCTCGGCGCGCGCATCCCCAAGGGCGTGCTCCTGTTCGGGCCTCCCGGCACCGGCAAGACGCTGCTCGCCCGCGCGGTCGCCGGCGAGGCGGGCGTGCCCTTCTTCTCGATCTCGGGCTCCGACTTCGTCGAGATGTTCGTCGGCGTCGGTGCGAGCCGCGTCCGCGACCTCTTCGAGCAGGCCAAGCAGAACTCGCCCTGCATCATCTTCATGGACGAGATCGACGCCGTCGGCCGCCACCGCGGCGCCGGCATGGGGGGCGGCCACGACGAGCGCGAGCAGACGCTGAACCAGCTGCTGGTCGAGATGGACGGCTTCGAGATGAAGGACAACGTCATCCTGATCGCCGCCACGAACCGGCCGGACATCCTCGATCCCGCCCTCCTGCGCCCGGGCCGCTTCGACCGCCAGGTGGTCGTCGACCGCCCCGACCGCGTCGGCCGCAAGAAGATCCTCGAGGTGCACAGCCGCGGCAAGCCGATGTCGGCGTCCGTCGACATCGAGGCGCTGGCCGGCCAGACCCCGGGCTTCACCGGCGCCGACCTCGCCAACCTCGTGAACGAGGCCGCCCTGCTCGCCGCCCGCAAGGGCAAGAAGCAGGTCGAGAACCTGGAGCTCGAAGAGGGCATCATGCGCGTCATCGCCGGGCCGGAGAAGAAGACCCGGCTGCTCTCGCCGAAGGAGCGCGAGATCACGGCGGTGCACGAGATGGGCCACGCGCTGGTGGGCCACTACCTCGAGCACAACGACCCGGTGCACAAGATCTCGATCGTCGGCCGCGGCATGGCGCTCGGCTACGTCGTCACGCTTCCCTCCGAGGACAAGTTCATGCGCTCGCGCGCGGAGCTCCTGGACGGCCTGGCCAAGAACCTGGGCGGGCGTACCGCCGAGGAGCTCGTGTTCGGCGAGGTCACGACCGGCGCCGAGGACGACCTGAACAAGACGACGGACACCGCCAAGCGCATGGTGACGCGGTGGGGCATGTCGGAGAAGCTCGGCCCGCGCACGTTCGGGCGCGACTCGAGCCAGCCGTTCCTCGGCCGCGACTTCGGCCACGAGGCCGACTACTCCGAGGAGATCGCGCGCGAGATCGACGACGAGATCCGCCGCATCGTCGAGCAGGCGCACGAGCGCGCCCGCGAGGTGCTGGGCGGCAGCATCGACGAGCTGAACCGCATGTCGCGCATCCTGATGCAGTACGAGACGTTCGACGCGAGCCAGTTCCAGCGCCTGCTGGCCGGTGAGGCTCCGGAGGACGTCTTCGTCGACCAGGAGCCGAAGGCCAGCGAGACCCCCGCCGAGCAGCCGCGCAAGGAGCCGTCGCGGCCGCGCGGGCTCGGCCTGCCGCTCCCCGGCAACATCGCCTCCGGCCAGCCGCCGGAGTCGCCGCAGCCTTCCTGATCACCGCTTCCGGCGGCGAGATCCCTGAGATGGGGGGGACGGTGATGACCCGTGCGTGCCGATCACCTGGGCAGCCGTTCGTCCACCGCTCCCCAGGGGTCTTTCGTTGCGCTTCGTCCGGGTCTCCACCGTCCTCGCCGCCGCCGGCGTCGCCGGCCTCGCCTGCGTCCCGCAGGCGCTCGCCACGGTTCCGCACATCCGTGGCCCGATCGCCTCGTTCAGGTGCCCTCCGGCGCCGCTCCTGTGCACGAAGAAGCTCAGGCCCGGCGTCACGCTTCAGCACCTGCGGGCGAAGCTGCGCTCGGGGACGACGCAGGACATCTACAAGGTCTCCTGGCCGCTCGGCAGCTCGCACGTTCGGCTCGCGGCGGAGGCGCTGAACCAGCCCTACAACGGCGTCATCCGGTTGGGCACGATCTCGCACTGGGCGTCGCAGAGCGCCGGCTCCGGGCTGCTGGCGGCCCTGAACGGCGACTTCTTCGTCTCCGTCGGCTGGACGTCGGGGCATCCCAGCGGCATGCTCGTGCAGTCGCGCAACGTGGTGGCATTCGGCACCGGCGACGCCGGCGTCGGCTACGAGCCGAACGGGCGCATGATCATGGGCACGCCGTCGGCCAAGCCGGCCAAGCTGCTGCTGCCCGGCGGGAAGTCGGCCACGATCGAGTCATTCGACTCGGGCTCCTCCGACCTCACCAAGCCCCTGGGTGACCAGGTGATCGTGAAGACGATCGCCGGCAGCGGTACGACGCCGCTGATCCCCACCAACTACACGGGGTACATCGTCGGCTCCGCGCAGTCGCCGAGCCCGTTCGCCACCATGCTGCGGGGCGTCTCGCAGGTCAAGAACCCGAACGGAGTCGACAAGTTGGAGTGGGTCAAGGGCTACCGGATCGGAGACGGCGGCAGCGTCGTCACGACCGACGCACTCCCGATCACGGCCGCGTCGAACCCGGTCACGCTGACGGCCGGCCAGGCGCTGGTCATCGCCCGTTCGAACCTGAAGAACTCGATCGCGGCGACGGGGCTGACGCGGCTGGCCACCCACTCCCACGTCGTCAGCCTCACGGTCGACGCCGAGGCGTGGAGCCACGTCACCGACGTGATGGGCGGCAAGCCGCAGCTGGTGAAGAACGGCAAGGTCGAGTACCCCACCGCCTGGCACAACCCGCCGATGATGTCCGGCGACGGCTGGCAGTGGGACTACCCGCACTGGCGCCCGGCGCTGGCCGAGACGAAGACCCGCGGCTGGCTCGTCATCACCGGCGGCGTCCGTCACGGCGACGGCGTCTACGGCTGGAACTGGGGCAAGATGCTCGTCCAGCTCGGCGCCCGCAACGCGATGGGCTTCGACAACAACTCGTCGACCGAGCTCTACGTGCCCCATCAGGGCACCTGGACGTTCTCGCGCGGCTGGCAGCGCGAGATCACCGAGGCCACGGCCCTCTACTACCACTGAGCGCCGGGTAGGCTGCCCGGCGTGCAGCCGCTGCGCGAGCGATTCCCCGCCCCCGCCGTCATGGGCGTCGTGAACGTCACTCCGGACTCGTTCTCGGACGGCGGCGCCTTCCTCGACCCCGCCGCCGCCGTCGCCCAGGGCCTGCGGCTCGTCGCCGAGGGGGCGGACGTCCTCGACGTCGGCGGAGAGTCGACCCGGCCCGGCTCCGACCCGGTTCCGCTCGCGGCCGAGCTCGATCGCGTCCTGCCGGTGATCGAGGGCCTGGCGGCGCAGACCGACGTGCCGATCTCGATCGACACCGTCAAGGCGGAGGTGGCCGCACGCGCCCTCGCCTCGGGAGCGAGTTTCGTGAACGACGTCACCGGCCTGCGCCGCGATCCGGACATGGCCGGAGTGGCGGCCGCCGCCGGCGTGCCGGTCTGCCTGATGCACATGCTGGGCGAACCGAAGACCATGCAGGCCGACCCCCGCTACGACGACGTGGTCGCCGAGGTGGCCGAGTTCCTCGCCGAGCGGACCGAGTTCGCGGTCGCGAGCGGGATCGCCCGCGAGCAGATCTGCATCGACCCGGGCATCGGCTTCGGCAAGACGCTCGAGCACAACCTCTCCCTCCTGCGCCATCTCGACCGGCTGGCGGCGATCGGGCCGCCCGTGCTCGTGGGCGCCTCGCGCAAGTCGTTCCTCGGCCGGCTCACGGGCGAGCCGGAGGAGCGGCGCGAGTTCGCCGGCGTCGCCGTGCATCTGGACGCCGTCCGCCGTGGGGCGTGGATGGTGCGCGTGCACGAGGTGAAGCCGACGTGCGACGCCTTCGCCGTGGCGCGCGCGATCGAGGCCGCTCCGTGAGCGGGCCGCTGGTCGAGATCCGCGGCCTGCGTGTGTACGCCCACCATGGCGTGCGCGACTTCGAGCGCGAGCGGGGTCAGGTGTTCGTGATCGACGTCTGGCTCGCCTGCGCGTCGGCTGCCGCGGAGGAGACCGACGACCTCGCCGACGCCGTCAACTACTCGGCGGTGTGCGACCGTGTCGCCCAGCTCGCCGCCGGCGGGCCGTACGACCTGCTCGAGCGCCTGGCGGCGGTGATCGCCGACGACCTGGCCGCGGCCCTTCCGGTCGAGTCCGTGCGCGTGCGCGTCGCCAAGCCGCACGCCCCTGTGAAGCACGACGTGACCGAGGTCGCGGTGACGGTCGAGCGGGCTATCGGCCGCGCGCATCCGCCCGTATAACGGATTCATGGACGGCATGCGGATCGTGGTGGTCGAGGACCAGCCACTGTTCCGGCGCGGGCTGATCGACCTGCTCGCCGCCGAGGGGTTTCGCGTCGACGGGACGGCCGGCACGGTGCGCGAGGCGGTCGAGGTCGTGGCCACGCGGATGCCCGACATCGTGCTCATGGACCTGCAGCTGCCCGACGGCAGCGGCATCGACGCCACCCGGCGGCTGTTCGACGCCCACGGCGAGCGCGTGCACGTCGTCATGCTGTCCGAGTCGCGCGATCCGGCCGACATGATCGCGGCGGTGCGGGCCGGGGCCGTCGGCTATCTGACCAAGGACCAGGCCCCGGATCGGCTCGCCGAGGCGCTGCGCGGCGTCATGCGCGGCGAGGCGGCGCTGTCGCGGCGGATGGCGGCGCATCTCGTCGCCGACGTGCGCGACACCCAGCGGCGGATGGCGCTGGCCACGAAGCTGCCCCATCGCGAGCGGCTGACGCCGCGCCAGCTCGAGATCCTGCAGCTGATCGCCGCCGGCGAGACGACCACCGAGATCGCCCGGCGGCTGTTCCTCTCGCCCGAGACCGTGCGCTGGCACGTGAAGGCGATCCTGCGCAAGCTCAAGGCGCGCACCCGCGCGGAGGCGGCCGCCGTCCTGCGCGAGGTCATGGTCTGACCGGGAGCAGCGACAAGCGGGGCCTGGCCCCGAGGACTCGGGGCCAGGCCCCGCGCTCCTGTCGCGTTCAGCCCTCTGCGCGGATCGTGTCGGCCGCCCAGCGCACGATCCACAGCGACACCGTCAGGCAGTAGGTGATCACGGCGCAGGCGGTCGCGATGGCGGCGGCCTGGCCGGCGGCGCCGGTGATGAGCGAGGCGATGCCGACGAGCAATGGGCGCATGAGCAGGAAGGCGAGCACGCCGCCGATACCGAGATGCACGGTGGTGCGGCGGAGCTCCCGGGGGCGCAGGTGGGGATAGCGGGCGTCGGCCCAGATCGCAAGGGCCGCGGGGCACAGCACGAGCACGACGGTCAATTCCGCGAGCGTCGACATGGCACCATCCTGGAGTGGAGAGCGGAGCGGGGAACGGCCAACGCGAGAGGCCGCTCGCCCAGACAATCGGCAAATGTGAGCGATTCGTAAAGGGGGATCCGTGGCAAGTGCCCCCCATGGAGGGATGAGGGCGTACCTGGGACTGGGCGCGAACCTCGGCGACGCCGCGGGTACGCTGCGGGCCGCCGCCGTGGCGCTCGGGCCGCGTGTGGGGGCCGTCGAGGCCGGCTCGCGCATCTACCGCACGCGTCCCGTCGGCCTGGCCGACCAGCCGGACTTCCGAAATGCGGTCGCCCGCATCCGCACACGGCTCTCGCCCGAGGCGCTCCTGGAGGAGCTGCTCGCCGTCGAGGCCGAGTTCGGCCGGGTGCGGGGGGTGCGCTTCGGCCCCCGCACGCTCGATCTCGACCTGATCTGGTACGAGGGCGAGGACCGCGAGGACGACCGGCTGACGCTGCCGCACCCGCGCGCGCACGAGCGCGAGTTCGTGCTGCGGCCGCTGGCCGAGCTCGACCCCGGCCTCGTCCTGCGCGGCGCCGCCGTGTCGGACTGGCTGGCGCGTCTGGCGCCGCAGGGGGTGGAGGTGACGGCGGAGACGCTCATGTAGACGCCGCCGGCCGCCGATGACCTGGACATGACCGACGTCGCGGCCACGCCGATCACGCGCGTCTCCGACCTGCTGACGCTCGCAGGCTCACGCCTGATCCCCACCCTGCTCTTCACGACCATGGCGACGGTGTCGGTGCTGGCCTGCGCCGACGCCTCCAGCCGCAGCGCGGCCGTCTTCCACGCGCTCTCGGCGACGCTGTGGGGCCTCTTCATCGTGCTGATCAACATCCGCCCGGCGCCGCTGCGCCGCAACCGGGCGCCGCTGGGATCGATCGTCGCGCTGACGTCCCAGCTCGCGGTGATCGCCGTCGGCCTCTTCGGCGCCCGCACCGACGGCGGGGTGGCCGTGCTGGTGTCGGACGTCCTCCTGATCGCGGGCCTCGGGTTCGCGATCTGCTCCGTGCTCGTCCTCGGGCGTTGCTTCGGCGTGCTGCCGGACGTGCGCGGCCTG
The DNA here is from genome assembly GCA_963843705.1 of uncultured Actinomycetes bacterium. Classification (GTDB taxonomy): domain Bacteria; phylum Actinomycetota; class Thermoleophilia; order Gaiellales; family JAICJC01; genus JAICJC01. The sequence goes on along the minus strand of CAWJLQ010000005.1, from coordinate 124,329 downwards.
GTCACCCACGGCCCGTACCGGTGGGTGCGCCACCCGCTGTACCTCGGTGAGCTGACCGCCGTCCTCGGCGTGGCGCTGGGATCACGCGAGCCGGTCTGGGCGAGCATCGTCTGGGTCGCCTGCCTCGGCCTGCAGCTCGCCCGCACCGGGTACGAGGAGCGCACCATCCGGGAGCAGTTCCCCGAGTACGCCGAGTACGCGGCCGGCACGAAGCGGCTGATCCCCGGCGTCATCTGAGGCGATACTAGACTCCCGGACATGTCCTACATCGAAGACCTCGAGGAGTTCGACGCCGAGCTCGAGCTGCGCCTCAAGCGCGAGTACGCGACGGTGTTCGGGCTGTTCAAGTACTGCGTGCTCACGGCTGAGGCGACGTACCTGTGCAACCGTCTCGAGATGGAGTCCGCCCACTCACCCGCCTATCCGCTCGTGCATCTGACGATGGAGGACGTATGGGTGTGGGACAAGAACCGTCCCAGCCGCATCATCCCGCGCGCCGAGGTGCATACGACGCAGGACGTCACCGTCGAGGAGCTGAAGCCCGAGACCGAGATCGACACGACCTTCCCGCCCGGCTTCGAGCTCAGCGATGAGTGATGCTGCTCGCGCTCGACGTCGGTAACACGCAGACGGTCGTCGGGCTCTACGACGGCGAGGTTCTGGCGGATCACTGGCGCACCACGACGGTGCGCACCCACACCGGGGACGAGCTGGCGTTCATGCTGGTCGGCCTGCTCGAGCTGCGCGGCCGGGCGCTGGCGGCGATCGACGCGATCGTGGTCGCCTCCAGCGTGCCGCAGCTCGCGGTCGAGTACGCGACGATGAGCCGCGACCATCTGGGCGCGGAGGCGCTCGTGGTCGGTCCGGGCGTGCGCACGGGGATCGCGCTGCGTGTCGACAATCCGCTCGAGGTCGGTCCCGACCGGGTCGCAAACAGCGTTGCCGCCCATGCCCGGTTCGGCGGGCCGTGCATCGTGGTCGACTTCGGCACGGCCATCAACTTCGACGTCGTCTCGGCGGCTGGCGACTTCATCGGCGGGGCGATCGCCCCGGGCCTGCAGGTGGCGCTCGACGCGCTCGGCGACCGCGCCGCCCGGCTGCAGAAGGTCGAGCTGGTTGCGCCGGCGCGGGCGATCGGCACGAACACGAGCACGAACGTCCAGTCGGGCGCGGTGTTCGGCTGGGCCGGGCTCGTGGACGGCCTGGTGCGCCGCTTCCGCGCGGAGCTCGGCAGCGAGGCGACGACGGTCGCGACGGGAGGCCTCGCCTCGCTGGTCGCGCCGCACTGCGAGACCGTCGAGCACGTCGAGCCGTGGCTGACGCTCCAGGGCCTGCGACTGATCTACGAGCGCAACAGCTGACGGGCGCGGCGGCGGCTAGGCCAGGCGCCCGACGACGGCGCCCGCGGCGTCCACGGCGACGGCCGTCGGCACGATGCCGATTCCGTACTTGCGGGCGAGGTCGGGGCGGCCGCGCACGTCGATCGTCACGACCGTGCGGCCGGCCTCGCGCAGGCTCCGCTCGAGCGTGTGGCACTCCGAGCACAGCGGGTGCGTGAACTGGACGACGGTCTCGCCGCCGGTGAGGCTGACGTCGGCCGGGTCGACCCGGCGCAGCTCGCCGTGGCCGATCCCGCGCAGGCGCGCGCCCAGCCGGTAGACCTCACAGCCCGTGCAGAACCCGGATACGGCCGCCAGCAGCGCGAGCGCCGCGACGAGCAGGGCCAGCGCCCAGCCGAGCGTGTGCAGGCCGGCGGCGTGGGCGGCGGTGGCGGCGGTGAGGACGACGAGCCCGATCGTGTTCGCGAACCGGGGCGCGCGGGAGTCCTCGAGCTCACCCTCGCCCAGCCGCGGCTGGACGAGCTCGAAGTACGCCACGCAGGGCAGGCACCAGCGCCGGCCGAGCGTGAGCCCCAGGGCGAACTGGAGCGAGAGCAGGCCGAGCAGCGGCCACCAGCCGGTCAGGAACGCCAGCAGCGCGAGGCCGCCGATCACCGCCTGGTTGAACCGCGGCGCGCGGGCGTCGATGACGTCCAGGTCGCGGTAGGGATGCGCGCGTCGAGCGGTCACTTTGGATCCAAACCCTAGCGCATTGGAGGTGGGGTCGTGCGCGCGCCTTGACCGCCAGAGTAATGAAAGATATGTTTCGAAACATGTCTTTCGAATCTCGCAAGCTGACCGACGCCCGGGTCATGCGCGCCATGGCGCACCCGACCCGGATCGACCTGATGGAGCTCGTCGCCCGCGAGGGGGAGCTGACCGCGACCGAGGCCGCGCAGCGGCTGGGGCTCACGCCCGCCAACTGCTCGTTCCACCTGCGCCAATTGGCCAAGCACGGCTTCGTCGAGGAGGGCGAGCCCCGGCCGGGCCGGGCGCGGCCGTGGCGGATCGGCTCGGTGCGGCACAGCTGGGACGAGACGGGCGCCGATGCCGAGACGGACGCGGCCGCCCAGGCGCTCACCTCCGTCGTGCTCGACCGCGACGTCGCCCGCCTGCACGAGTGGATCGCGGGCCGGCGCGAGGTCGACGCGGCCTGGCGCAAGGCGGCGTTCCTCGGCGAGTCGCTGATGTACCTGACCCGCGAGGAGCTCGAGGCTCTGGGCCAGGGGATCCTCGAGCAGGTGGTGGCATACAGCGACCGCATCGATCCCGACCGCCGGCCGGACGGCGCCGTGCCGGTGCAGGTCCTGGCCGCAGGCTTCCCGCTGCCGCCGACCCCGACCGGAAGCTGACCGGCGGTGGGCCGGCTCGTCCGCGACCGCAACGCCAGGCTGCTCCTCGCCGGGCAGGCGCTCTCGCTCTTCGGCGACCGGGCGATGTACCTCGTGCTCGGCATCTGGGTGAAGACGCTGACCGGCTCGAATGCGCAGGCCGGCCTCGTGTTCTTCGTGCTCGCGCTGCCCGGTCTGGTCGGGCCGGCGTTCGGCCTGATCGTCGACCGGTCGCGCAAGCGCCCGCTCATGATCGCGACCGACGTCGCGATCGCCACCGTCCTGCTCAGCCTGCTCTTCGTGCACGGCCGCGGCCAGGTGTGGGTGATCTACGCCGTCACGCTGCTCTACGGCGCGTCCGGCTACCTGTTCTCGTCGGCCCAGTCGGCGCTCCTCACGATCATGCTGCCGCAGGAGCGGCTGGCCGACGCGAACGCCGCCCTGCAGACGTTCAGCGAGGGGTCGCGGCTGATCGCCCCGCTGATCGGCGCCGGCATCTTCGCCGCCCTCGGCGGCGCGACGGTGGCGGTGCTCGACGCGGCCACGTTCGGGTGCTCCGCCGTCTGCCTGGCGCTGCTCGAGCTGGAGGAGCGGCGTCCGGTTCCGTCCGAGCACCATCTGCTGGCGCAGATCACCGCGGGCGTCCGCCACATCGTGCGCAGCCCCGGCCTGCGGCGGATCGTCGCCGCGCTCGGGATCGCGCTGCTCGTGGTCGGCTTCGCCGAGACGGTGATCTTCGCCGTGCTCCAGTACGGCCTGCACCGCCCGCCGGCGTTCCTCGGCGTCCTGAGTGTCGCCCAGGGCGTCGGGGCGATCGCCGGCGCGCTGACGGCGGCCGCCATGCTGCGCCGCCTCGGGGACGGCCGCACGCTCGGTCTGGGCATCATGCTCTTCGCCGCCGGCGACTCGCTGTTCCTGATCCCGGCGCTCGCCCCGGTGATCGTCGGCTTCGCGATCGCGGGAGTCGGGATCTCCTGGGCCGTCGTCGCCTTCGGGACGGCCGTCCAGCTGCGCACGCCGCCCGACCTCCAGGGCCGCGTGTACTCGGCCGCCGACACCCTGGTCGGAACGCCGCAGACGCTCTCGATCGCGCTCGGCGCCGCCCTTGTGACCGTCGTCGACTACCGGGTGCTGATCGTCGCGATGGGGCTCGTGACCGGTGTGTGCGGCGCCTACATGGCTGCCGCCGGCGCCCCCGGCGAGGCGCCGGCCGCCGCAGGCGAGGCGGCGAGGGAGCTGGAGCCGATCGGCTAGCCTGGCGGCCGCTCGGCCGATCGTCCGAGCCTGCGCACGACCGCCTCGCCCGCGACCGCCGCGGCGATCAGCCCGGCGAGGACGCCGAGCTGCGCCGGGATGTGCGTGGCCGCGTACCCGACCAGCGCCGCCAGCGACGCCAGGCACGCGACAGCGCCCGCAAGCGATGCGGCGCGTGCCGCGAGGCCGGCGGCGGCGATGCGCAGCGCGGCCAGGTCGACGGCCGCGAAGACGATCAGGAACCCGGCCGACCCCATCAGGCTGATGCCCTCGAGGTCGACGGTGTTCAGGACGAGCAGCGTGCCGAGCGTCGTCGCGACGAGGCCGCCGATGGGCCGGTTCCAGACGGGGGCCGCGAGCCGCCGCGGAAGCTCGCCGTGGCGGGCCATCAGGAAGGTGAACTTCGCCGACCCGTACAGCGTGGCGTTGATCGCGCTCGCGGTCGAGACCACCGCCGCGACGGCGATCAGCTTGAAGCCGGCCGACCCCAGGAACGGCCGCGCGGCGGCGGCCAGGGCGTAGTCGCGCTCGCGGGCGATGGCCGCGGGCGAGAGGTTGCCGACGGCCACGAACGCGACCAGCACGTAGAGGGCGATGACGCCGCCGATCGCGACCGCGTACGCCCGGGGCAGGTTGCGCGCCGGATCGGCGGCGTCCTCGGAGGCGTTCGCGATCAGCTCGAAGCCCTCGTAGGCGAGGAAGATCAGCGTGCCGGCGAACACGATCGAGCCGGCGGCGGGGAAGGCCGAGGGCGAGACGCGGGATCCGTGCACGAACGCCAGGCCGGCGACGGCGAAGCAGACCAGCACCGCGAGCTTGAAGTAGACGAGCACCGCCTCGGCCCGGCCGACCACGCGGGCGCCGGCCAGGTTCAGGCCGGCGAAACCGACGATCACGGCGCTGCCGAACACGTGCCGCCAGAGGCCGGCGGGATCCAGGCCGACGAGCGCCGCGAGGTACGAGCCGAACGCGACCGCGTACAGGCCGAGCATGACGAAGTAGCTGAGCCACAGGAGCAGGTTCAGCGGGCCGGCGAGGCGGGTGCCGAACCCCCGGTCGAGGAACGTGGCCGTCCCGCCCCGGCCGGGCACCGCCACCGATAGGCGGGCGTACGAGCTGCCCGTCAGGGCGGCCACCGCGCCGCCGACGACGAACGCCGGGTACGCGCCCGACCCGGCGATCTGCACCGTGAGCCCGAGCACCGAGAAGATGCCGCCCCCGACCATGCCGCCGACGCCGATCGCGACGAGGGCCGCCAGGCCGAGGCCGGGTGCCGCCGCGCGGTCGCGCGGCGCGTCCGGCTCAGCCGTGAGCGTACGGCCTGCATGCACCGGTCGATCGTAGTCCGATGCTCGTGCGGCGTGGCGTGCCCGCCGGATTACATCGAGCGGGTGTAGGCGCGAAACGCCATGGTGGCGAGCGCCATGCACGCGAGCGTGAGCACGGCCAGCAGCCCGACCCGCGGTGCGACGACCGCCCAGTCCATGTTCGCGGACGTGGCGGCACGGGCCGAGACCGACGCCCAGTCGACGGGGTTGTAGCGGCTGACGTCTCGCATCCAGTGCGGAAGGAGCGCGCGCTCCATGAAGATCGTGGAGAGGAACGACAGCGGCAGCGAGATGAACGTCACCATCCCGATCAGCGACTCGCGCCGGCGGACGATCAGGCTGAACCCGTTCGAGAGCGCGGAGATCGACGATGAGAGCAGGACGGCCACGAGCACCATGACGGCGATGCCGGCCGCGCCGCCGTCGAAGCGTGCGCCGATCAGCAGGGCCAGCCCGACGATGACGGCGGACTGGACGATCGTGATCGTGGCCGTCTGGACGAGCAGCCCGGCGTTCAGCGCGCCGCGCCAGACCGGCGAGACGACCAGGTTGTCCATGACGCCCCGCTCCATGTCGTCGATGAACGACATGCCGCTCCACCCGGCCGACATCAACGCGGTCATCACGACGACGCCGGGAGCCAGGTAGCTGACGTACGAGGTGCCGGTGAAGCCGGGGATGTCGGTGACGCGGTGGAACAGCTGCGAGAAGAGCAGCAGCCAGATGATCGGCTGCACGAGGGTGATGAAGACGTACGCGGGCTGGCGCCAGAGGGCGCGCAGGTGGCGCAGCGCAAGCCGGCGGGTGTGGCGCACGGCGTCCATGTCAGGCTCCTTCGGTCAGCGGCGCGTATTCACGACCGGCGTGGCGCAGGTACACGTCGTCGAGCGACGGCCGGGCGACGGTGACGGTCGCGACCGGGATGCCGGCGGCGCCCAGCGCGGCCAGCACCGCCGGGGCGGTCGCGGCACCGTCGTGCGCACGTGCCCGGACAGCGCGGTCGGTGGTCTGCAGCTCGGTGACGCCGGCCACGTTTCGGAGTGCGGCGTCGACCGCTGTCGCGGCCACGTCGGCGGCGAGATGCACGCGGATCGAGTCGCCGGCGAGCTCACGCTTGAGGTCGTTCGGCGTGCCCTGGGCAACCAGGCGCCCGTGATCGATGATCGCGAGATGGTCCGCGAACTCGTCCGCCTCCTCGAGGTAGTGGGTGGTCAGCAGGATGGTCAGCGCGCGCTCGGAGGCAAGCGTGCGGATCTGCCGCCAGACGTCGCGCCTCGCCTCGGGGTCGAGCCCGGTGGTGGGCTCGTCCAGGAAGAGCACCTGTGGCTCGTGCATCAGGCCCATCGCGACGTCGAGCCTGCGCTGCATCCCGCCCGAATAGGTGCGGACGGCGCGATCGGCGGCGCCGGCGATCGCGAACCGCTCGAGCATCTCGTCGACCCGGGCTCGGAGCATCGCGCCGCGGATGCCGTAGAGCGTCCCCTGCAGCTGCAGGTTCTCGCGGCCCGTGGCCTGCGGATCGCTGCCGTGCCGCTGGCCGACGACGCCGATGGCGCGGCGCACCTCGGCGGGGCGGCGAAGGGCGTCGATCCCGGCGACCCGGACGCTGCCGGCGGTCGGTACCGCGAGCGTCGTCAGGATGCGCACGGTCGTGGACTTGCCGGCGCCGTTCGGCCCCAGCAGGGCGAACAGGCTGCCCGGCGGGATCGCCAGGCTGATGCCGTCGAGGGCGACGACCTCGCCGTAGTGCTTGACGAGGTCGGTCGCCTCGATGGCGAGGGTGCCGGCTACCGCGTCCACGCGATCACGAGGAGCGTGGCGGCCGAGGCCAGGAAGACGCCGCCGCCGGCCACGACGCCGGTGAGGCGGTCGGCCCGCCCGCCGTCCACCGCGACCGCGGTCGAGGAGACCGCCGCCAGGTAGACGCACCAGATGGATGCGATGAAGAGGAGCGTGTTCATGCCTCCCACCGTACCACGCACTATTGCAAGTTGCAATATTGGTAGAATCTGCGCGTGCCCTCACGTCCACTTCAGTCCGACCTGACGGCGATCACCACCCTCGGCCTCGTCACCGAGCGCCCTCGGCATCCCTACGAGATGCAGCGGCTCATCCGCAACCGTGGCAAGACCTTCGTCAAGGGCCTGCCGCGCAGCCTCTATCACGCCATCGACCGGCTCGCGAGGGAGGGGCTGGTGGAGGTCGTCGAGACGAGCCGCGACGGCCGTCGACCCGAGCGGACGCTGTACGCGGCCACCGACGCCGGCCGCGACGCGCTCCAGGAGTGGCTGACCACGCTCCTGGTCACGCCCGAGGATGACCCGGCCACCTACTACGCCGCGCTTTCCCTCATCGCCTACCTCGACCCGAAGGACGCGCTCGCGGCGCTCCGCGAGCGGCTGCTTCAGCTCGAGCTCAAGCTGAGCGGTGAAACGGCGCACATGCACGCCCTGACGCCGATGCTGCCGCGCCTCTTCATGCTCGAGGAGGAGTACCGGCTGGCCTCGCTGGCCGCCGAGCGCGTGTTCACGGCAGGGCTGGTCGACGACCTGGCCGCGGCGCGGCTGACGTGGAACCTCGAGGAGATGCAGCGATTGGCGGCCGAGACCAGCGCGGAGGAGCTGGCCCTGGTGCGCCGGGCGCTCCTGGGTGAGGAGGGCGCAGGCCCGTCCGGCCGCGGCGCTCAGCCGCCGCCGTAGATCGAGATCGGCAGCTCGAGCAGGCGGTCGGAGCTGGTCTCGGGCAGGAGGTCGAGCTCGGCCTCGTGCGCTGCCAGGAGATCGGCCGCGGCCGGGCAGAACGCGAGCAGCTCGCGCTCCGCGTCGGCGGCGGTCGGGCAGGTGACGAGCGTGCCGCGCACCGCCTTCGCGCCCGGCGTGCCGCGCAGGTACCAGCCGTAGAACTTGCGCAGGAAGCCGACGGCGCGCTCGCCCATCTCGCGCTCGACCTCGCGCATGAACCGGATCAGCTCCGCCACCACCTCGGCGACGTGCGCCTCGGCCGTGCCCGTCCCGGCCATCTCGCGCAGGGCCCACGGCCGCCCCTGCGCGCCGCGGCCGACCATGACCGCGGCCGCGCCGGTGGCGTCCAGGACGCGCTCGGCCGTCTCGCGGTCGGTGATGTCGCCCGAGGCGATCACCGGGACCGACACCCGCTCGACGAGCTCCGCGGTCAGCGTGTGGTCGGCGGTGCCGGTGTACATCTGCTGCGCCGAGCGGGGATGCAGGGTCAGCGACGCTGCGCCGGCGGCTTCGAGCTTGGGCCCCAGGTCGAGCGCGGTGCGCGAGCCGTTCTTGAGGCCGCGGCGCATCTTCACCGTCACCGGCACGTCGACCGCGCGGACGACCGCGCCGACGAGCGCGCAGGCCAGCTCGTGATCCTCGAGCGCGCTCGCGCCGGCCCCCGTCTTGGTCACCTTGCGCACGGGGCAGCCGAAGTTGACGTCCACGATGTCGGCGCCCGCGTCGGCCACCATGCGCGCCGCGTCCGCCATCGGCCCCGGGTCCGACCCGAAGATCTGCACCGCCAGCGGGTGCTCGTCGGCCGCGATCCGCAGGTAGCCGAGCGTGCGCTCGTTGCCGTGCTGGAGGCCGCACGACGACACCATCTCGGAGCACACGAGCCCGGCCCCGAAGCGTCGCCCCTGGCGCCGGAACGCCTGCACCGAGACGCCCGCCATCGGCGCGAGCACGATCCGCGAGGGGATCTCGACGCCCCCGATCGACCAGCTCTCCGTCATGTCCGGCATGCCCGCATCGTACCGAGGGCTCAAGTCCGTGAATCGGATGACGAAATTGGGAATCGCGGTGTTTGACGGCCGCCGTCGAGTTGACCTATAATCCGCCGTCCCTCGGTGCCAGCCCGGACTTTTCGCTGCAAATTGCGAGTTCCCGGCCGACACCGTTTTCCGTTTATCCCCACCCGAAGGACGATGGAAGCAGTGGAGAAGGACGTCATCCTCACCAGCGAGGGATACGAGAGGCTCAAGCAGCAGATCGAGGATCTCGAGACCAACAAGCGCCGCGAGGTCGCCGACCGGATCCGGGAGGCGCGCGAGTTCGGCGACATCACGGAGAACTCCGAATACGACGACGCCAAGAACGAGCAGGCGCTGCTCGAGCACCGCATCGCGCGCCTGAAGGAGCAGCTGCGCTCGGCTCGGGTGATCGACCCGAAGGACATCGACACCGCGGTCGTCTCGGTCGGGACGCGCGTCCGGGTGAAGGACGTCGACCACGGCGACGTCGACACGTACGAGATCGTCGGCTCCGCGGAGGCTGATCCCGCCAAGAGCCGCCTGTCGAACGAGTCGCCGGTCGGCCGGGCGCTGATCGGGCGCAAGAAGGGCGAGACCGTCGAGGTGGCGGTGCCCGCGGGAGCCATCCGGCTCAAGATCATGGACATCAAGGCGCCCTGACGCCCTCGGTGTCGAGCGACGTCGAGCAGCAGATTCGGGCCGATCGCATCGCCAAGGTCGAGGCGATGCGCCGCGACGGGGTCGACCCGTACCCATCGCGGACGCCCGCCCGCGCCGAGGTGGCGGCGGTGCGCGAGCAGCACGCCGGCCTCGAGGCGGGCGCGGAGACCGGCCAGACGCTCTGGGTGGCCGGCCGCGTCACCGGACGCCGCGGCCACGGCAAGGCGATCTTCTTCGACCTGGCCGACCGCAGCGGCCAGATCCAGCTGCACGCGACGCTCGACGCGCTGGGCGAGGCCGGACTGGCCGCCGTCGCCGACAGCGACCTGGGCGATGTCGTCGCGGTCGAGGGCGAGGTGTTCTCGAGCCGCCGCGGCGAGCTCTCGATCCGTGTGCGCGAGTGGCGGCCGCTGGCGAAGTGCCTGCGGCCGATGCCGGAGAAGCACCACGGCCTGAGCGACGTGGAGCAGCGCCATCGCCAGCGCTACCTCGACCTGCTCACGAACGACGACGCCCGCCGGATCGCGCTCGCGCGCACCGCGATCGTGACCGCGATGCGGCGGGTGCTCGACGAGGACGGGTTCACCGAGGTGGAGACGCCCGTGCTGCAGCCGATCTACGGCGGCGGCGCGGCGCGCCCGTTCACCACGTACTACAACGAGTTCGAGCGCGACTTCTACCTGCGCATCGCCGACGAGCTCTACCTGAAGCGGCTCATCGTCGGCGGCCTCGAGCGGGTGTACGAGATCGGCAAGGACTTCCGCAACGAGGGCGTCTCCTTCAAGCGCAACCCCGAGTTCAGCATGCTCGAGTGGTACGAGGCCTACGCCGACTACGAGGGCGGCATGCGGCGCACCGAGCGGGTGGTGGCGGCGGCCGGCGCGGCCGCCGGCGCGCCGGTCGACCTCACCCCGCCGTGGCCGCGCATCCCGCTCCGCGACGCCATCGCCGAGGCGACCGGCATCGACCCGATGGCCGACCGCGACCGCGGCCGGCTGGTGGACTTCATGCGCGGACACGACATCGACACGTCGGGCGACACCACCTGGGCGCAGGCGGTCGACCACCTGCTCTCCCACTTCGTCGAGCCCAACCTGGAGCGGCCCACCTTCCTGGTGGACTATCCGGTCGAGCTGTCGCCGTTCGCGAAGCGCGCGCCCGGTACGGAGGGCATCGTGGAGCGGTTCGAGGCGTTCTGCCGGGGGATGGAGATCGCCAACGGCTACTCGGAGCTGAACGACCCGGCCGAGCAGCGGGCCCGGTTCGAGGAGGCGCGCGCGGCGGCCGCCGCCGGCGACGAGGAGGCCCATCCGATGGACGAGGACTTCCTGCTCGCGCTCGAGTACGGCATGCCGCCGACGGCCGGCGTCGGCGTCGGCGTCGACCGGCTGACGATGATGCTGACGGGCGTGCGCTCGATCCGCGAGGTCATCCTCTTCCCGACGCTGCGCGAGCGAGGCTGACGCGGCCCTCGACGGCCCGGGCCGGTCGCGGTTCGCGCGCCTCCTGGAGTGGCGTGAGGAGCGCCGCCCGGACGCCGTCGCGCAAGAGCTTCGGCGGCGCCTGTTCGCCGGGCTGCGCGGCCGCGTGGTCGAGATCGGCTGCGGCGAGGGGCGCGCGTTCGAGCTCTACCCGGCGCGGGTGGAGTCGGTGCTCGCGGTCGAGCCCGACCCCACCGCCAGGGCGGCCGCGGCAGAGCGTGCCCGCTCCGCGCCGGTGCCGGTGGAGGTGGTGGAGGGCGTCGCCGAGCGGCTGCCGGCGGCGGACGGCGGCTTCGACGCCGCCGTCTGCGTGTGGGTGCTCTGCACCGTGCCCGATCCCGCTGCGGCGCTTGCGGAGATCACACGCGTGCTCGCCCCCGGCGGAGAGCTGCGCCTCTACGAGCACGTGCGCGGCGCGAGCCGGGCCTTCCGGCTGGCGCAGCGGGCGTTCGACGCCGCCTACTGGACGCGGGCGCTGGGAGGCTGCCGCACGACGCGCGACACCGAGGCCGCGATCCGCGCGGCCGGGTTCGAGTTCGCCGCCCTCGACCGCGGGTTTCACGCGTCGTCGTGGCTGACGCTCACGGCCGCGCCGCACATCGTCGGCATCGCCCACCTGGCACCGCAACGTCTGGGGCCTGGCCCCGCCCGAGGCGGGGCCAGGCCCCGCTGTCCGGCCTAGGCGGACTCGGCCGCGGCCAGGAAATCGTTCGCGAGCGGCATGTAGATGTCGGGCCGCTCGGCGAAGCAGAGGTGGGAGGCGTCGGGGATGATCTCGAGCCGGGCGCCGGGGATGCGCTCCGCCACCTCGCGCGTATGCACCGGGCGGCACTCGTCGTACTCACCGCACGTGATCAGCGCGGGCACCGAGATCTCTCCCAGCCGGTCCATGATGTCCCAGTCCTTGAGCGTGCCGATGATCCGGAACTCGCTCGGGCCGGCCATGTAGTGGTAGATCGGCGTCGCCATCCGGTCGAACGAGCGCACGACGTAGTCGGGCCAGGGATCCAGCCGGCAGACGTGGCGGCGGTAGAAGGGCATCATCGCCTCCTCGTACTCGGGCGAGAGCATCATGTCGGCGGCCTCGAGCCGCTCGATCTCCTCGCGCTCGCCGGCCGGCATTTCGTCCAGCCACAGCTGGCAGATCTCGTTCCAGCGCTTCGAGCTGGCCGGGCTGCCGGCGGTGATCAGGCTGACCGGCGGACGGCCCCTGTCGAGCACGTACTGCATCGCCAGCATCCCCCCCCACGAGCTGCCGAAGAGGTGCACGCGGTCGAGTCCGAGCGCGTCGCGCACGGCGTCGAGCTCGTCCATGAACCGCTCCACCGTCCACAGCGACCGGTCGTCGGGGATGTCGGAGTTGCCGCAGCCGAGCTGGTCGTAGAAGACGACCCGGCGCCGGTCGGCCAGCGCCTCGAGCGGCGTCAGGTAGTCGTGGGGCGCGCCCGGCCCGCCGTGCAGGCACAGGAGCGGCACGCCGCCCTCGCCGACGCTGCGGTACCAGACCCGGCCTCCCGGGACATCGATCATCCCCTCGTCGACGTCGGTCATGCGGGCGACGATACTCGCACAGCCTCGTCCTCGCCCGCAACCCCGTACAGCCCCTGCGAGGGGTTGTAGCTGACGACGTCGGCCTCGAGCACCTCGCTGTCGCCGGAGAGCGCGATCGCGGCGGCGGTGCTCTCGTCGTGCGCCTCGACCTCGTCCACCTGGCCCGTGGACACGTAGGCGACCCCGAGCGGGGTGTCCTCCGCGTCGATCGCGCGGTAGTGCTCGACGTGGTATCGCACGGCCGCATGGTCGCGCATTTCGGCGCCGCTGTCCACCCGTCCGGATTGGGCCTCAAGGTCGCGGCGGAGACGGCCGATGAGGTCGCATCGCACGCAACGGGCGACACGGGAACGGAAGAGGCCGGGTGCTATAGTCCCGACGTCCACTCCCATACCGGGTCGTCACTTAGGTGCTCCTATTTGACGGTCCGGCCAGACGCATTGATCCACATTCATCGTTCATCGGCAGAAAGGGGGCACGAGCATGTTTGAGAGGTTTACCGAACGTGCCCGCCAGGTGGTGGTGCTGGCGCAGGACGAGGCCCGCACCCTCAAGCACAACTACATCGGCACCGAGCACATCCTGCTGGGGCTGCTGCGCGAGGAGGAGGGTCTTGCCGCCCGCGTGCTCGACACCCTCGACATCACGGTCGAGGAGGTGCGCGCCCAGGTTGCGCGCATCGTCGGTCAGGGCGACGAGGTGACCACCGGCCAGATCCCGTTCACGCCCCGCGCCAAGAAGGTGCTGGAGCTGGCGCTGCGCGAGGCGCTCTCGCTGGGCCACAACTACATCGGCACGGAGCACATCCTGCTCGGCCTGGTGCGCGAGAACGAGGGCGTCGCGGCGCGCATCCTGCTCGACTTCGACGCGGATGCCGAGAAGATCCGCAACGAGATCATCCGCATGCTGTCCGGGCCCGGCCGCCGCACGGCCGCCGGCGCCGGCACGGCGGAGAAGGGCCAGAAGAGCTCCAAGCTGCTCGACCAGTTCGGCCGCAACCTGACGAAGCTCGCCACCGAGGGCAAGCTCGACCCGGTCGTCGGCCGCATGAACGAGATCGAGCGCGTCATGCAGATCCTGTCGCGCCGCACCAAGAACAACCCGGTGCTGATCGGCGAGCCGGGCGTCGGCAAGACCGCCGTCGTCGAGGGGCTCGCCCAGCGGATCTCGTCCAACCAGGTGCCCGAGCTGCTGAAGAACAAGCAGATCTACACGCTCGACCTGGCCGCCCTGGTCGCGGGCTCCAAGTACCGCGGCGAGTTCGAGGAGCGGCTGAAGAAGGTCATGAAGGAGATCGGCCAGCGGGGCGACATCATCCTGTTCATCGACGAGCTGCACAACCTCGTCGGTGCGGGCGCCGCCGAGGGCGCGATCGACGCGGCGTCGATCCTGAAGCCCGCGCTCGCCCGCGGCGAGCTGCAGACGATCGGGGCGACCACGCTCGACGAGTACCGCAAGTACCTCGAGCGCGACTCGGCCCTCGAGCGCCGCTTCCAGCAGATCAAGGTGGACGAGCCGTCGATCGAGGACACCGTGCAGATCCTGCGCGGCCTCCGCGACCGCTACGAGGCCCACCATCGGGTGGCGATCACCGACGAGGCCCTCCAGGCCGCGGCGGAGCTCTCCAGCCGCTACATCCAGGAGCGGCACCTGCCCGACAAGGCGATCGACCTGATCGACGAGGCCGCCTCGCGCATGCGCATCAAGCTGATGACCGCACCTCCGGTGCACAAGGAGCTCGACGACGAGATCGAGACGGTGCGCAAGGAGAAGGAGGCCGCGATCGAGGCGCAGGAGTTCGAGAAGGCCGCCAACCTCCGCGACAAGGAGCGCAAGCTGTCGCTCAAGAAGCGGGAGATGGAGGAGAACTGGAAGTCCTCCGGCGAGGCCGACCAGGCCGAGATCGGCGAGGAGGAGATCGCCGACATCGTCTCGATGTGGACGGGCATCCCGGTCTTCAAGCTCACCGAGGCGGAGTCGCAGAAGCTGATCCGCATGGAGGAGGAGCTGCACAAGCGGATGATCGGCCAGGACGTCGCCATCCAGGCGGTGTCGAAGGCGATCCGCCGCGCCCGCGCGGGGATCAAGGACCCCAAGCGGCCGACCGGCTCGTTCATCTTCCTGGGCCCCTCCGGTGTCGGCAAGACCGAGCTGGCGCGCACGCTGGCCGAGTTCCTGTTCGGCGACGAGGACGCGATGATCCAGGTCGACATGTCCGAGTACATGGAGAAGCACGCGGTGTCGCGGCTGGTGGGCTCGCCTCCGGGCTACATCGGCTACGACGAGGGCGGCCAGCTGACCGAGGCCGTGCGCCGCAAGCCGTACTCGGTGGTGCTGCTCGACGAGATCGAGAAGGCGCACCCGGACGTGTTCAACATCCTGCTCCAGATGCTGGAGGAGGGTCGTCTGACCGACGCCCAGGGCCGCCATGTCGACTTCCGCAACACGATCGTCATCATGACCTCGAACATCGGGGCGGCGTCGATCGCGAAGAACACCTCGCTCGGGTTCAGTGTGGACGAGGCGGAGACCGGCGTCTCCTACGAGGACATGAAGAACCGCATCATGGGCGACGTCAAGAAGGTGTTCCGGCCGGAGCTCCTGAACCGCATCGACGAGATCATCGTCTTCCAGAAGCTGACGAAGGACGAGATCAAGCACATCGTCGACCTGCTCATGAACCGGCTCCGCGAGCAGATGAAGCTGCACGAGGTGTCGATCGAGCTGACCGAGACCGCCAAGGACTTCATGGTCGACAAGGGCTACGACCCGACCATGGGTGCGCGGCCGCTGCGGCGGGCGATCCAGCGCTACATCGAGGATCCGCTGGCCGACTTCGTGCTCGGGCGCTCGCTGGAGCCGGGGGCGACGGTGCTCGTCGACTGGAAGGACGGCGACGAGGAGATCTCGCTGCAGATGATCGAGCCGGTGAAGGTTCCCGATGCACCGCCGGCCGACCTCGTCCCCGCCGAGGGCCCGTCGGAGGACCCGAAGGCCAAGGGCGGAGACGACGACGGTACGGTCGGAGGGTTCCGACACGTAGCCGCACCGTCCACGTGACGTTCGTCCGAGGGGCGCCCCGCCGGGGCGCCCCTCGGCGTCTCTGCCAGCCGACCCGGCTGCCACAATGGTGCGTCCGTGGCACGTTCCCAGACAGCCTTCGTCTGCTCCCAGTGCGGGCATCCAAGCCCGAAGTGGCTTGGCCGCTGCCCCGGCTGCGGCGAGTGGAACTCCCTGCACGAGGAGGCCGTGCGGGCGGCCCGCCCGGCCGCCCTTCGCCGCTCCGGCGGGGCGCCGGCGGTGGCGCTCCTCGGCGACGTCGACGTCCTCGCCGCGGCCCGCCTTCCCACCGGGGTCGGCGAGCTCGACCGCGTGCTCGGCGGGGGGCTGGTGCCGGGGTCGCTCGTCCTGATCGGCGGCGAGCCCGGCGTCGGCAAGAGCTCGCTGCTGCTGCAGGCGCTGGCCGCCGTCGCCGCCGCGGGCGGGCGCACGCTGCTCGTCTGCGGCGAGGAGTCGCCCGCGCAGGTGCGGCTGCGGGCCGAGCGGCTCGGGGCCGGCTCCGCGATCCGCGTGCTGGCCGACACCGATCTCGACGCCGTGTGCGAGGCGATCGCCGCCGAGGCGCCGGCCGTGTGCGTCGTCGACTCGGTGCAGACCCTGCGCAGCGCCGACCTGCAGTCGGCGCCGGGCAGCGTCGCCCAGGTGCGTGAGGCGGCCGAGCGGCTGCTGCGGGTGGCAAAGGGCGGCCAGACTGCCATCGTGCTCGTCGGCCACGTGACCAAGGACGGCGCGGTCGCCGGCCCGCGCGTGCTCGAGCACCTGGTGGACGCGGTGCTGCAGTTCGAGGGCGACCGCTACCGCCACCTGCGCGTGCTGCGCGCGGTCAAGAACCGGTTCGGCTCCACCGACGAGATCGGCATCTTCGAGATGACCGACGCCGGCCTCGACCCGGTGACCGACCCGTCCGCGGCGCTGGCCGAGCCCGAGCCGGCCGGCCCGGGGTCGATGCTCCTGCCCGCCATCGAGGGCACCCGTCCGATCGTGCTCGAGGTGCAGGCGCTGGTCGCCGGCTCCGACCTGGCGATGCCGCGCCGCCAGGCGACGGGGTTCGACCGCAACCGCCTGTCGATGATCGTGGCGGTGCTGGGCCGCCACGCCGGCGTCGCGCTGGGTGCGTCCGACGTGTTCGTGAACGTCGCCGGCGGCGTGCGCGTGGACGAGCCCGCCGCCGACCTGGCGGTGGCCCTCGCCATCGTCTCGTCCGCCCGCGGGGTGGCGGCGCCGCACCGGCTGGCCTGCTTCGGCGAGCTCGGCCTGACGGGCAGGGTGCGGCCGGTCTCACACACGGGGCCGCGCCTGGCCGAGGCGGCCAAGCTGGGCGTGTCCGGCCTCGTCTGTCCCCCGCGCACGGCGGGCCCGGCGGGAGGGCCGCCGCTGCGGTGCGCTGATACTCTGGAGGGAGCGATCGAGCTGGCGTTTCGCTGAATCGGCGACCGAAGGGTTGGCATGACCGAGCTACTTCCCGACGTCCGTAAGGACCCGAAGATGCTGGACGCGTTGCGCCGGATCGCGCCGGGCACGACGATGCGCCAGGGGCTGAACGACATCCTGCGGGCGCGGCTGGGCGCGCTGATCGTCATCGGCGAGCCGGCCGAGCTCTCGTTCATGTTCTCGGGCGGGATCCGGCTCGACCAGGCCTTCTCGCCGTACCTGCTGTACGAGCTGGCCAAGATGGACGGTGCGATCATCCTGAACGCCGCCGCCAGCCGGATCGTGTACGCGAACGTCCAGCTCATGCCCGACCCGACGATCCCCTCGGCCGAGACGGGCACCCGCCACCGCACCGCCGAGCGCGTCGCCAAGCAGACCGGGGCGCTCGTGATCTCGATCAGCCAGCAGCGCGACGTGGTGACGACGTACGTCGGCGACGTCCGCTACCAGCTCGAGGACATCTCGGACATCCTGGCCAAGACGAACCAGGCGGTGACGACGCTCGAGACGTACCGCACCCGGTTCGAGCAGGTGTCGACGCGGCTGACGGCGCTCGAGTTCCAGGGTGCGGTGATGCTGGACGACGTGCTCGTCGCGCTGCAGCGGGCCGAGATGACGTCGCGGATGCGCGACGAGATCGAGCGCAACGTGGCCGAGCTGGGCGTCGAGGGCCGGCTGATCAAGATCCAGCTCGACGAGATGTCGGAGTGGGTGCCCGGCGACGAGGTCGCCATGGTGCGCGACTACGAGCTGACCGAGGTCACGGGCGGGTGGCGGCGTGCGCTGGAGCAGCTGCGGACGATGCCCGACACCCAGCTGCTCGAGCCCGAGCAGCTGGCCGAGGTGCTCGGCTACGCGCGGACGGTGTCGCCGGTCGACTACGCGGTCTCGCCGCGCGGCTACCGCGTGCTCTCGAAGGTGCCGCGCCTGCCGGAGGGCGTCATCAACCATGTGGTGTCCCACTTCAACGGCCTCGAGGCGTTCGTGCGCGCGACCCAGGCCGACCTTGAGGAGGTCGAGGGGGTGGGCGCGGTGCGCGCGCGGGAGATCAGGGAGGGCCTGCGCAGGCTGCAGGAGCAGAACCTGGTCGACCGGTACCTGAACCTGTGACGCGCTGGTTCGTGCAGATCGACGCGCGGTTTGCGTCGGTGTGGCCGCAGGCCGGTCGCCCTGAACGCCGTTGTCACGGTCGAACAGCAATCCGGCCCGACCGAGCCGTTCCGCGACGGCCTCCGCGACCCCTGGTCCGATCCTGTGCGTGACGGCGTTGAACGGAGCGTCCGTAGCGCGAGCGGCCACGTGGACACTTCACTGGTAAGAGTTGACAGCTGCCGAAGGTTATTTGCGATTTTGACAAAATGCTGTGATCCGTTCGCCCGAAGGTGCCAGATCTGATAGAATCTCAACCTTAGGCTGCGAGGGGTTTCGCGGGCATGCAGGTGCATTTCCGAGGAGGTCGAGCGACTGTTGTATGAGGTTGGTGACAAGGTCGTGTATCCGCACCATGGCGCGGGGACGATCACAAGCAGAGACATGCGGGTCGTCGGCGATGCGAATCGCGAATACCTGACGATCCAGATCCTTCATAACGACATGACCGTCACCATTCCCCTCGATAGCGCGGAGCGCGTCGGGCTGCGCAAGGTGATCGGTGAGGAGACCGTCGAGGAGGTCCTCACCGTGCTCCAGGGCGACGGCACGAAGATGCCGAAGAACTGGAACCGGCGCTTCAAGCACAACCGGGACAAGATGAAGACCGGCGACATCTTCGAGATGGCCGAGGTCGTTCGCAACCTCGCGCAGCGCGACCAGGAGAAGGGGCTCTCCACGGGCGAGAAGCAGATGTTCTCGAAGGCCAAGCGCATCCTCGCCAGCGAGCTGATGTACGCGAAGAACATGGACGAGGACGAGGCGCGCGAGTTCCTGGAGGAGGTGCTCGAGGAGATCGGCGAGGCGCGCAAGGCGCGGGCCTAGCCGACGCACGTCATACGGCCCCCGCCGGCGGCCGCGGCAACGGGTTCATCCGGCGCGGGCAAGCGACATCGGAGAGGAGCGGACGATGGTGGTCTCTACCCGGATCGTCTTGTCCCTCTTGTGTGTCCTGGGTGCCATCCAGGCGGGGTTTTCTCTCGATCTCGAAGATCGTTATCCGGCTTCTTACGCATACCCCGCCTTCGCCGTTGTCGTCCTCCTGATCCTCGCCGTGGGGTGGATGGTCGGGGGGCTGGTAGGTAAGGGCCTGGTACGCGGGTTCAAGCGGGTCGAGCGATCCCTCCAAACGCACAGCGCGGCCGAGCTGACGGTCGCGGCGCTGGGCCTGCTCGTCGGGCTGCTGGTGTCCGCGCTGCTGTGGTTCCCGATCCACACGCTGCCCTACATCGGGAAATGGGTGATCCTGCCCGTCTTCCTCGTGATCGGCTATCTGTTCGCGTTCACGGCGTCGAAGAAGCACCGCGGGATCCTGCGGCTGGTGGGCATCCACCCGGTTGCGGAGAGCGGCGCCGAGCCCGGCCCACCGGGGTTCGCGATGCTCATCGACACGAGCGCGATCATCGACGGGCGCATCGCCGACATCGTGAAGACCGGCTTCCTGAAGGACGAGATGGTCGTGCCGGAGTTCGTCCTGCGCGAGCTGCAGCAGGTGGCCGACTCCGGCGACTCGCTGAAGCGCGCCCGCGGCCGGCGCGGCCTCGAGGTGGTGCAGGGGCTGCGCTCGGAGGTGACCCTGACGACCCCGGACGTCGACTTCCCCGAGCTCGACGACGTCGACGCCAAGCTGCTCAAGCTCGCCAAGGAGCGGGGCCTGCGCATCCTCACCACCGACTTCAACCTGAACCGGCTGGCGAAGATCCAGGACGTCGTCGTCCTGAACGTGAACGAGCTCGCGAACGCGCTCAAGCCCGCGGTGCTGCCGGGCGAGTCGTTCGACGTGCGCGTCATCCGCGAGGGCAAGGAGCACGACCAGGGCGTCGGCTACCTCGACGACGGCACGATGGTCGTCGTCGAGGGCGGCCGGCGGCTGCTGGGCGCGACGGCGGCCGTGCAGGTGACGTCGGTCCTCCAGTCACCGTCGGGGAAGATGATCTTCACCAGGGTGAGCACGGGCTCCGACGAGTGAGCCGATGAGCGCGACGTGGGCGATCGTGGTCGCCGGCGGCGAGGGCTCGCGGCTCGGCGCCGACCTGCCGAAGGCGTTCGCCCGGCTCGCCGGCCGGCCCCTGCTCGCCTACGCGATCGACCTGCTCGACGACCACCCGTCCGTCGACGGCGTCGTCCTCGTGGTGCCGGCGGAGTGGGAGGAGCCGGCGACGCTGCTGGCGGATCAGCTGGCGGCGGGGAAGGTCGCCGCGGCGGTGGCCGGCGGCGAGACGCGCGCGCTGTCGGTCGCGGCCGGCCTGGCCGAGGTGCCGGACACAGCCGAGGCCGTCCTCGTGCACGACGCCGCCCGGCCGTTCGCCTCGGCAGGGCTCGTCGACGAGCTGCTCGCCGCGCTGGCCGGCCACGACGGCGCGGTGCCGTGCGTCCCGGTCACCGACACCGTGAAGCGGGTGCGCGACGGTCGCGTCGTCGAGACGCCGGTGCGGTCGGAGCTGCGCTCGGTGCAGACCCCGCAGGCGTTTCGGGCGGCCGCGCTGCGGGCGGCGTTCGCCCGGCCGCAGGCGGAGTGGCGCGACGCGACCGACTGCGCCTCGATGGTGGAGGCGGCGGGGCTCTCGGTCGCCGCCGTCCCCGGCGACGCCGGCAACGTGAAGATCACGACCGCCGCCGACCTGGCGCGCGCCGAGGAGCGGCTGGCGTGAGCGCGGCCGATCGGATGCGGGTCGGGATCGGGTTCGACGCCCACGCGTTCGCCGACGGGCGCCGGCTGGTGCTGGCCGGCGTGGAGATCCCCTCGGCGCGTGGCCTCGCCGGCCACTCCGACGCCGACCTCGTCTGCCACGCCGTCACCGACGCCCTGCTCGGCGCCGCGGGCATGGAGGACATCGGCCATCTGTTCCCGTCGGACGATCCCGCCCTCGAGGGCGCGGCAAGCGTCGAGCTCCTGCGTGCGGCGTGGCGGCAGGTGCGGGCGCGCGGCTTTGCGCTCGTGAACGTGGACGCGATCGTCATCATGCAGGCGCCCCGGCTTGCCCCGCACCGCGAGGCGATGCGGGCGTCGCTGGCCGCGGCGCTCGACGTCGAGCGCGAGCGCGTGACCGTGCGCGCGTCGACGACGGATCACCTCGGTTTCGCCGGGCGCGGCGAGGGGGCGGCCTGCCACGCCGTCGCGCTGCTGCACCGGTCGGCATGAGCGCGGTCGTCGTCTCCTTCGACCTGGACGAGACGCTCTGGGACTTCATGCCGATGATGGACGGCTCGCTCGAGCTGACGATCGCAGCGCTCGAGCGGCGCCTGCCCGAGCTGTCCGGCCGGCTGACGGTCGAGCTGTTGCACGAGGAGCGGCGGATGGTCTCGGAGGAGCGGACGGGCACCTACCGGGAGCTGCGGCTGGAATCGTTCCGGCGCGTGCTCGCCGCGCACGGCGTCCACGACCCGGAGCTGCCGGGGTGGATGGTCGAGCAGTGGATGTCCGCCCGCAAGCACGCGGTGCGGCTGCACGACGACGTCGAGCCCGAGCTCGACGCGCTCGTTGCCGCCGGCCGCCGGCTGGGCGCGATCACGAACGGCAACTTCCCCTTCGTGGAGCTCGATGTCGCGCGCCGGTTCGCGTTCGTCGTCCACGCCGAGGAGGTGGGCGAGCTGAAGCCGGCCCCGGCGGCGTTCCGGCGTGCCGTCGAGCTCTCGGGCGGCGACCCGGCCCGGTGGGTGCACGTGGGCGACGGCCTGGACACGGACGTCGCCGGCGCCCAGGCGTGCGGGATGAGGGCTGTCTGGATCAACCGCGCCGGCCTGCCTCTGCCCGAGGGCTTCGCCCCCGACGCCGAGCTGCCCACCCTGGCCGGCCTCGCCGACGTGGTCGCCGACCTGGTCGGTGAATAACCGGTGCCAGGCACCGGTTATTCACGTCAGCGGGGCAGGCGGGCGTGCCCGTCCGAGACCTCGGCGAGGCCGTCGCGGACGAGCGAGACGAGCACCTCGGCGTCGGCCTCCGCGTCGGGCAGCGCGCCGGCTGCGGCGATCGCGCGCAGCAGCCGCGCCCGCCGCTGCCGGAACGAGCCCTCGAAGCGCGACTGCCGCCGCAGCGGGGCGTAGGTGCGCCCGCGCGACGGGCATCCGTCGGCGAGCGGGCAGACTCCGCAGCGCGGCGTGCGGGCGATGCACACCTCGCGCCCGAGGTCGAAGAGCGCCTGATTCCACTCGTATGCGCGGCCGGGAGGCGGATCCGGGAATGGCTCGCCGAACGCGCGCCCGAGCACGCGCCGGGCGTTGGTGTCGGGCGCGGCCACCTGCGCGCCGAAGGCGAAGCAGGCGATCGCGGCCGCCGTGTAGGGGCCCACGCCGGGCAGCCGCTCCAGCTCCTGCGGCTCGCGCGGGAAGCCGCCGCGATCCGCCACCGCGACCGCGCAGCGGTGCAGGTTGACGGCCCGCCGGTTGTACCCGAGCCCGCTCCAGGCGGTGATCACCTCGGCCGGCGTCGCCCGCGCCAGTGCCTGCACCGTCGGCCAGCGCGCCAGCCACTCCAGGTACCGCGGCACAACCCGGGCCACCTGGGTCTGCTGCAGCATCACCTCGCTGACGAGGATGGCGTAGGGGTCGTGGGTGTGGCGCCAGGGGAGGTCGGCCCGGTTTTGGCTGTACCAAGCCAAAAGCAGCTCTTCCATCACGTGGAGCCTACCGGGCCTCTCAGCGGCCGGAACGCCGGAATTTGGGCCATGCGAAAGGCCCATGCGAAAAGCTCGCTGCTCGCATGGGTCGCTCCTTCGCCAGATTCACCACCCTTCGGCGAGGCGATCCCTATGGTCGCCGGACAGGGGATCCGGCGTGGACGGATCTCGGGCAACGCGGAGATGACGCGGTCGCCGCACACTCGATCATCACGGCCTAACAGCCGTGGACTTCCAGGCTGTCGAGGACACGCGGGTGGGCACGATCCCGCTTCAGATTATCTGGGCGCCGGTGTGCAGGAACTGCGGGATGACGCTGGTGAAGACGATCACGGTCTTCGGGTTCGAGAGATCGCGTGCCTGCAGAGAGCGAAGAAAGGAGAATAAGGAGGAGGAGTCGACCGGGTCGGCGCCGGAACGAGCAGCGCGCGGATCGCCGCGAGCAGCGTGGACTTCCCGGCGTTCGCCTCGCCGACCAGCGCGCACAGACCGGCCGGGGCGAGCGAGACGTCGTGCGCAGCGCGGAAGCCGCGCACCCGCGCCGATCTGAGCCCGAACCGCCGCCGTCACGCCGGCTCCCGTCCGCCCGTGCGTCGCGCCACCCAGCGCGTGCGGGCCGCGTCCTCACGCTCGGACTCGTCGAGCGCGAGCCCGAGCGCCGTCCGGGCGGCCTCGTGCTGGGGGATGAAGCGACGCTCGACGGCCCGTGCCCGGCGGGCCGTCAGCGCGAGCTCGCGGGCGATGCGGTCGTGGGCGTCCCGCGCGACCGCGTAGCGGGCGGCGGCCAGGAGGGCCTCGCGGTGGGCTCTCGCGGCGGACGCGAGCGCCGCGCTCCCGCCGAGGGCGGCGACATCCACCGCAGGGCCGGCCTCGATCTCGCAGTCCGTGGCGTAGACGACTCCGAGCGCGTTTCGCCGGGTGACCCGCGCGGCGGCGGTCACAGGCGTGTGGTCGAGCGCCAGGCGCAGGCGCGCCCGGCCGGAAAGCGCCGCGCCCCGGTCGAGCCATTCGGCGGCGGCGCGCGCGGCCTGCTGCCACTCTCTCCGGGCGGCGTCGAGCCGCTCGCTCTCGCCCTGTTCCAGCCGCAGCAGCGCCCGCCGCTTCTCGTCGAGCACGTCGGCGCCTCGGCGGGCCGCCTCGAGCCGGCGCTCGAGCCAGAGCCGGCCGGCCCTACCCGGCGGGGGTCGGAGCGGCATCGGTCTCGTAGTGGACGTCGAGGAGCGCGTCGGGGAGCGAGAGCGCCGACCGGGGGAGGCTCGACACCGCATGCCAGGCAAGGTCGAGTGTCCGGCCGAGGGAGCGCGTCTCGGCGTCTCCCTGGGCGATGACCTGGGTATCCAGCAGGCCGCCGAATCGCAGGTACGCCCGGTCGAGGGTCGTGAGCGCCTCCTCGCCGACGAGGTCGGCGAGGTCGGCGGCGCGGCGCGCCTCGGCCGCCAGCGCATAGACCTGGGCGGCGATGTCGAGGTGGTCGGCGCGGGTGCGCCCTTCGCCGGCCCCGAGCCGCATGAGCCGTGACAGGGACTGAAGCGGCTCGAACGGCGGGTAGACGCCGCGGACGTGCCTGTCCTGCGAGAGCACGAGCTGGCCCTCGGTGATGTAGCCGGTCAGATCCGGCACCGGGTGCGTGATATCGCCTGCCGGCATCGTCAGAACCGGAATCTGGGTCACCGAGCCGGCCCGGCCGTGGATGCGGCCGGCGCGCTCGTAGATCGAGGCCAGGTCGCTGTAGAGGTACCCGGGGTATCCGCGGCGGCTGGGAGTCTCGCCCCGGGCGGAGGCAACCTCGCGCACCGCCTCGCAGTAGCTCGTCATGTCCGCCATCACCACCAGCACGTGCCGCCCGTGGACGAACGCGAGCTCCTCCGCAACCGTGAGCGCGATGCGCGGCGTCAGGATCCGCTCGACTATCGGGTCGTCCGCGGTGTTCACGAGCAGCGTCAGGTCGCCCGCGGTCGCCCGGCGCTCGAGCCGGTCGACCACCATGGCGGCGTCGGCATGCGTCACGCCCATGGCCGCGAAGACCACGGCGAACGGCTCATCCCCGACGGCCGCCTGGGACGCGATCTGGGCGGCCAGCTCGAGATGGGGCAGCCCGCCCACCGAGAAGATGGGCAGCTTCTGCCCACGCACGAGGGTCGCCAGGCCGTCCACCGCCGAGATGCCGGTGATGATCGGGTCGCGGGGGGTCTCCCTGGCGGCAGGGTTGATCGGGTGACCGGCGACCGCGCGGCGCGTCCGCCCGACGATGGGCGGGCCGCCGTCGACCGGCACACCCCGGCCGTTGCACACGCGTCCGAGCCAGGCCTCTCCGACGGCGACCTGCATCGGCGCCCCCTCGAAGGCCACCCGCGTCCCGGCGCGGGTGAGCCCCGCCGTCCCCTCGTACACCTCGACGACCGCCAGCTCGCGGCTCACGTCGAGGACGACACCGTGCCGTATCTCGCCCGTCGGCAGACGGACCTGCACGACCTCGTCCCACCCGACGTCGCGCACGCCCTCGACCACGACGAGCGGTCCGCGGATCTCGGCGACGCCGAGGTACTCGATCGGGGCGGTCATGCTCATGTGACCGCCTGCAGGCGCGCGCGAAGATCGGCGCCGATCCGCTCGACCGCCTCGGCGCCGTCCGCCGGCGTCTCGTCACGGGCGCGCACCGCCGCGCCGAGGTCGACCTGCTCGAGCCGGGTCAGGGGGACGCCGCGGCCCAGCAGGGCCAGGCACTCGTCGTGCAGGCCGAGGACGAGGTCGAGCAGCGCCGACTGCTTCTCCAGGCTGCAATGGGCGTCGCTCGCACTCAGGCTGGACTGCTGCAGGACGCCGCGGCGCAGGAGGTCGGCCGTGCGGATCGTCTGCCGTTCCAGCTCCGGCAGGGTGGCGGCACCGACCAGCTCGGCCATCGACTCGAGCCGGGCGGCGTCGGCGAGGAGCCGCAGCGCCGAGGCGCGCCGCTCCGGCCAGCCGCCCCGGCCCTGCTGCGCGTGCCAGGCGGCGGCGACCGCCACGTCGCGCGAGGCCGAGTCGTTCCAGCTGACCGCAGGATAGTGGCGGGCGTAGGCGAGGCCTGCGTCGAGCGACCACGTGCAGCGGACGAAGCGGCGCGTGTGCGCACTGACGGGCTCGGTCATATCGCCTCCCGCCGGTGACACGGCGCCGAGGATCGTGATCGACCCTTCCGCCCCGCCCAGCGTGCGCACGCGGCCGGCGCGCTCGTAGAACGCCGCGAGCGCCGACGCGAGGCCGGCGGGGTACCCCTCCTCGGCCGGCAGCTCGCCGGTGCGGGACGAGACCTCGCGGAGCGCCTCGGCCCAGCGCGAGGTCGAGTCGGCGACCAGCACGACGTGGTAGCCCATGTCGCGGTAGAGCTCGGCCACGGTGGCGCCCGTATGGATGCTCGCCTCCCGGGCGAGCACGGGCATGTTCGACGTGTTGGCGATGAGCACGGTCCGGTCGAGGAGGGCCTGTCCGGTGCGTGGATCCGTGAGCACGGCGAACTCCTCCAGGACGTCGGCCATCTCGTTCCCGCGCTCGCCGCAGCCGACGTACACGATGACGTCGGCGTCGCACCACTTGGCGATCTGCTGTAGCAGCACCGTCTTGCCGGTCCCGAAGCCGCCGGGGATGGCCGCGCTCGAGCCGCGCGCGACGGGGTAGAACAGATCGAGTACACGCTGACCGGTGACGAGCGGCGCGGTCGCGGGCAGGCGTTCGGCGGCCGGCCGTGGACGGCGGACCGGCCACGCCTGCGCCAGCATCAGCGGGCGGTCCCCAATCCTGGCCACCGCATCCTCCGGCCCCAGCAGCCCCGCAGGGGCGATCCAGTCGAGGACGCCGCCCGCGCCGGCGGGGACGAGCGCCCGAAACTCGATTCCCGCCGTCTCGGGGATGGTGCCGAGCAGCGCCCCGGGGGCGACTTCTGCGCCCGTGGCCACGGCCGGCGTGAACGGCCATCGCGCGTCGCCGTCCAGGGTGGCCCGCGCCGATCCCGGCTCCAGCAGGTCAGCCGCTCCCGTCAGCCGGCGCAGCATGCCGTCGAAGACGCCGCCGACGAGGCCGGGCCCGAGCTGCGCCGAGAGTGGCCGGCCGGTCGGCTGCACAGGCTCCCCCGGGGCGATGCCGCCGGTGTACTCGTACACCTGGATGGTCGCCCGGTCGCCGGAGATCGCGATCACCTCGCCCGGCAGCCGCGACGCGCCGACCTCGACGAGCTCGCCCATGAGCGGTGCCTCGGCGGCGGCCTCGACGATGGGCCCGTTGACGCGGATGACCGTGCCCGGCGTCATCGCCAGAGCTCCTCCACCTCGGGGCCGAGCCGCTCGAGGGATCGATCGACGAGGGCGGGCAGCGAGCAGTCGATCATGCGCGCGCCCTCACGGGCGACGACCCCGCCGCGGCCGTCGGGGTCCGCCTCGAGCTGCGCTTCCCCGCCCAGGCGGCGGCGAAGCTCCGCCGAGAGACGTCGGACGAGCCGCCTCTCCTGCGGCGACCCTCGCAGCGCCGCCGCGCGCTCGAGGCACCTCGCCCGCAGGTCTGCGTAGAGCCCGGCGCGGGTCGCCAGCAGGTTGCGGTTCGCCTGCCGGCGGGCATCCGCGACCATCCGCGCGCCGGCGTCCTCGGCCTCCGCACGGCCGGCGGCGCGGGCCCCGACGACAGCGCTCTCGATCTCCCGTCGGACGGCCGACTCCTGCTCCTGCCGGGCGGCGGCGGCCTGCGCCTCCCCGGCTGCGATCTCCGTTGCAACCGTCGCGAGAAACGCCTCCCGGAGCCGTTCGAGGCTCACTCCGGCACCTCCACCCAGAGTACCCCGCGCTCGTCGAGCAGCGGCATCAGCTGGATCCGGGCCGCCCGGTCGAGGATCACGAGCGCCACGTCGGCGGGGAGCGCGGCCCACGCGGCCGCCACCTCGGCGCTGCCCGCCGCGGGCAGAACGGCGACGCCGGCGAGGCCGTAGCCCTCGATCACGTCGGACATGCCGATGGCGGCGATGCTGCTCACGCCTTGCCCATGAGCAGGATGGCGATGACGACACCGTAGATGGCGATGCCCTCGGCCAGCCCGACGATGACCATCGCGCGGCCGAACATCTCAGGCTTCTCGCTGATCGCAGCGAGCGCGGCCGCGCCGGTGTAGGCGACGGCAAAGCCCGCACCGATCGTCGACCCGGCGACGGCGATCGCCGCCCCCAGCAAGGCCGCACGGGGGTCGTGGCCGGACGCGGCCGACGTGGATGCGGCGTACGCGGGAACGCTCATGCCGAACAGCAGCAGCAGCAGGAACCCGGACGCGGCGAGCGCGAGCGCAGCGTTCACGATCGCCAGCCGCCGCAGCCCGCGCCGCGGGGCGCGGCGGAGCATGGCGGTCGTGGCGTGGGCGACCAGAGCGATCACGGGGGTGAATGCGAGGATGATGAGGATCATGGCTTCTCCTGGGAGGCGACGGGAAGTGACCAGGGAACGAAGGCGTGTCCCTCGGCGACGAACACGCGCGAGAAGAGCTCGTAGAACTCGAGCCGCAGCGCCTGCACGCCGGTCACCAGCAGCTCGAGCGAGAACGCGACCAGGTTGCCGGCGGCGAACACGAGCGCCGCGACGACCCAGCCGATGACGCCGCCGCGCAGCCCGCCCGCAGCGGAAACGACCACGGCGCCAAGGGCGGCGTGCATGAGCCCGAACGCGGCCAGGCGGGTGAACGAGAGCACGTTCGACGCGAGCCGCAGAACGGCGTCGACGAGCTCGATCCCCGCCTGGAGCAGGCCGATGCCGCCTCCGGCGGCGGCGATGAACCCGGCGGCGAGGAGGACCGTGCCGCAGCCCAGCACCGCAATTCCCGCCCCTGTGGCGACGGGCTCGCCGGCGTACACGCCGAGCGCCGCCGCGGCGACGCCGAGCAGAGCGGTCAGGCCCGCGATGCCCGTCTGCGATGTGAGGGCGGCCGCCGGCCCGGACTCGCGCCAGCGGTTCACGATGCCGTACGCATGCGACACGGTCAGCAGGACGATCCCCACCGCGACGGCGGCCGCGAGCAGCGGGCCGGGCCGGTCGACCGGGTGCAGCCACAGCGCCGGCACGAGACCGGTCGGCCCGAACGCCTCACCGTAGAGCAGCCCGCCCGCGGCGGCCGCGACGCCCGAGCCCACGAGGAACGGCCAGAGCGGGCGGAACGCGCGGAGGCGTCGGACCCGCCCTGCCCGGACGAGCAGGCCGAGAAGCGCGAGCACGAGTCCGTGGCCGACATCGCCGAACATCATCCCGAACATGAGGACGAACGAGACGGCCGCAAACGGAGTCGGGTCGACGTCCGCGTACGGCGTGACCCCGTAGGTGGTGACGAGCGGGCGGAACGACCGGCGCACGACCGTCGATGCGAAGGTCGTCGGCGGATCCACCCAGGCGGGCCGCGGCAGCTCGACGATGCCGCCGCCCATGCGATCGAACGCCTCCTCGAGCCCCGCCAGGGCCGAGCGCGGCGTCCAGCCGACGAGCACCGCGAAGCTTCCATGTGTGCGCGCCATCGCCGCCCGCCGGCCCACCTCCACCTCGCCCGCCAGCAGGTCGCGCCGCCCGCCCGCCTCGAGCGCCGCGAGGTCGATCGGGCCGGGGACGAGGCAGGGGGCCCCGCCCGCGGAATCCGGGTGCGTCCGTTCCACCCGCAGCAGCGCCTCGAGCTCCTCGCCGCCGCCCGGCGGCGCCGATCCGGCAAGCTCGATCGTGCCGCGCGCCGCCATCGCCACCAGCGCCTCGCGCAGGTGGGCCGGCTGGACGACGACCGCGATCCGGGCCATGGGCGTCGGCAGAAAGAGCTCAGCCGAGGGCATCGAACGCCTCGCGTGCAGCGGGGGTGTCCCGGGCGGCGACGGCGAGCGCGGCCGAGGTGCGGACGGCATCCGCGGCAAGCAGCGCCAGCGCGCCGACGACGACGGGACGGCCCTCACGGGCGCCGTGGACGAGCCTCTCGGCGTCCGCGCTCACCCGCCGCCACCACGCCGCCTCGCAGCGCCACAGCTGGTCGGGATGGTCGACCCCCGTGAGCGCCCAGGCCGCGCGCGCCGGGAGCAGGCGCGAGACGTCCGCGACCGTGGCAGCACGCAGCCAGTCGTCCCCCAGTCCGGTGAGCCGGCGGCGATCGAGCTCCTCGGCCCGGCGGCCGCTCAGGAACCGCTCGCGCGCGACGATGAGCGCAAGCGCCGCGGCCGCCCAGGTCGCCGCCTCCGGCGCACTGGCAGACACCCGGCGCGCCCACGCCAGGCGCAACCCGAGATGGACGTCGGCGGCCGCGACGCCGCCCGGATCGCCCCACACCGAGCGGGCGAGCGCGGCCCGCAGCTCGCCGATGCTCTGGGCGCGAGACGCCTCGGGCCAGGCGGAGCCCAGCGCCCCGAGCGCGAACGGCTCGGTCAGCGGCCGTCCCGAGAGGTACACGACGCGCTCCTCGATGTTGCGCAGCTCGAACCAGGCGGCGAGCGCGCGGACCGGCTCGCCCGCTGCGGCCGGCAGCCACCCGGCCAGGATGCGTGTCTCCAGGAGAAGCGTCGCGGCGACGGCACGCTGCGCAGCCTCGAGGTCGGAAGCGTCGGCGACGGCCGCGAACCGCGTCCCCACAAGGGCACGCGCCGCCTCCGCCAGCGACCCGGCTGCCGCGGCCGCGCGCGCCCGCTCACCGCCCACCCGCCGGGTGAGGAGCAATCGCGCCCGGGTGCTACCGGCCACCCACCCCGCGCTCATGCGTGCGCCTCCTCGACGAGCTCAAGGACGCTCTCGGCGAGCGCGTCGACCCGCCCGGGGCCCGCGGCGCGGATCCGGTCGGCCTCCGCGCGTCCCGTCTCCGAGATCGCGGCCGCCTCGGCCTCGAACGCGCGCAGCGAGGACGCGGCGGCGTCTCGGCGGGCGTCCGCGGCCACACGGCGCCCGGAGGCGCGCACCTCCTCCAGCCGCGCCGCAGCCGTGGCGTCGCGCTCGCCCTCCCTCGCGGCTGCGGCTGCACGGAGCGCGTCCGCCTCGGCGTCGAGCTCGTCCAGCGTGCCGAAGAGCGGCCGCAGCTCGGCGGCCAGCTCGTCGGCCGCCTGCGCCGGGACGGCGGCCTGGCGGCGGAACCGATCGAGAAACGCGCGCAGGGCGCCTGATCCCGATTGCTCGATCACCGCCGTCGGCCTCCGCCCCCGACAACCGCTACAGCGACGACCCGATCGTCTCCTCCGACATCATCAAATCGAGCTTCTCCAGCATCCTCGACGCGCCGCTCACAACCGTCATCGACGAGACACAGGTGAAAGTCGTCGCCTGGTACGACAACGAATGGGGCTACTCCAACCGGCTCGCCGAACTCGCCCTGCGCGTCACCACGCCCATCCCAGCGCCGGTCTCGTAGCCGGCCATACCAGTCGGGGATCGCGTCGTACGTCACCTCGGCGCGCATCGGCGGCATGAGCGCACGCTACCGTCTGGCGAGGCGCGTGCGACCGTTGGGCCACCACACCGGGTCGCCGATGTCGAGCAGGAGTGCGGGGACGAGCACGCTTCGCACGATCAGGGTGTCGACGAGCACGCCCAGCGCGACGACGAGTCCGATCTCGGTGAGCGCGACGAGCGGAAGCACGCCGAGGACGAGGAACGTTCCGGCCAGCACGACGCCGGCGCTCGTGATCACCCCGCCGGTCACGGCCAGGCCGCGCAGTGTCGCCTCGCGGGTGCCCCAGCCGGGCGTGTCCTCGCGGACGCGCGCGGTCAGGAAGATGTTGTAGTCGACGCCGAGCGCCACGAGGAAGAGGAAGGCGAGGAGCGGGAAGGACGGGTCGGTGCCGGGGAATCCGAACACGACGTCGAACACGAGCGAGCTCAGCCCGAGGGCGGCGAGGTAGCTGACCACGACCGTCGCGATCAGGAGCAGCGGCAGGACGAGCGCCCGCAGCAGGATCACCAGGATCAGGAACACGACGGCGAAGATGAGCGGCACCAGCAGGTGCGTGTCCCGGTTGGACGCCTGGCGGAGGTCGTACTCCTCGGCCGTCGGCCCGCCGACCGTGACCGCGCTGCCGCCGGCGGCCTGGACGGCCCGCCGCAACGGCGCGACGGCGTCGAGCGCGCGGGTGGAGTAGGGGTCGGCGGCGAGCGTCACGGTGATCTTCGTGCCCGGCGGCCCCTGCTCGGTTCGAGGTGACACCGAGGCGACGCCGGGAACCCGCGCCGCCGCGCGCGCGACCGCGGCCGCGCGAGACGTCGGTGCGATCACCACGGTGGGCGCGTTCGCGCCCGCCGGGAACGACTTCGAGATCAGCCGCTGGCCGCGGACGGACTCCGGGGTGGTGCGGAAGGAGTCTGCGGTCGTGAGGCCGGTGGAGAAGGTGGCGAGCCCGGCGGCCGCACAGGCGAGCAGCGCCAGCGTGACGATCCAGACCCGGCGCGGAGAGCGGCCGATGCGGTCGCCCAGTCCCCGCCACCAGCCGTGGGTCGCGTCGGCGCCCTCGTCCCCCGCGTGCGGGACGAACGGCCAGAAGGCGCGGCGGCCTCCGATCAGGAGGAGCGCCGGCAGCAGGGTCAGGGACGAGAGCATGGCCAGGCCGACACCGAGCGCCGAGAGGGGGCCGAGGCCGGCGGTCGAGTTCACCTCCGCGAGCGTCACGACCAGCAGGGCGAGGATGACGGTTGCCGCCGACGCCAGGATCGCCGGCGCGGCGCCGGCGATCGCCAGGCGCATCGACTCGTACCGGCTCTCGCGCCGCCGCAGCTCCTCCCGGTAGCGGGCGACCAGGAGCAGGGCGTAGTCGGTCCCGGCGCCGAAGACGAGGATGAGCGCGATGCCCGCGGTCTGCCCGTTCACGGTCACTCCCAGCTGGGTCAGGGCGTACCCCGCACCGCGCAGGAACTGCTCGGCGGCGATCACCGAGAGGATCGGGATCACCCAGAAGACCGGGCTGCGGTAGATGGCCACGAGCAGGATCAGGACGAGCGTGAGCGCGGACACGAAGAGGGTGCTGTTGATCCCGCTGAAGACGCTGATGGCGTCGGCCGAGTAGCCCGCCGGGCCGGACACGTCGGCCCGGAGGCCCGGACTGCGCAGCGCGTGCGCACGCGCGCGGAGCGCGTCCACCGCGTCCGTCAGGGCGGTGGTGTCGTTCGAGACGGCCAGCGGCGTCACGACCAGCGCCGAGGTGCCGTCCTGCGAGCGCCGCGGCGGCGGCGACGGCAGCGAGTCGGCGACCGGGGCGCGGTTGAGTCGCTGTGCGAACGAGTCGATCGCCCGCACGTCGGCCGCCGTCAGCCCCCCGGCCCGCCGGAAGATGGTGACCGCCGGCGTCTGTGCGCCGGACGGGAAGCGGCGCTGCTGCTCGAGCGAGCGAACCGACTGCGATCCGCCTGGCAGGAACGACGCCGGGTCGTTCTTCTGCGCGGCGTCGAACCGCGTGCCGAGCGGCGCCGCCGCGCCGACCAGCGCGAACGCGGCGACGGCCACCAGCCACCGGCGCCGGCGCCCGACGGAGATGCGGCTCAGCAGCGCCGTCATAGCGGCGTGTCGCTGGTGGACGGCGAGAGGGCGTGTCCCAGCCCGGCGAGCGCATTGTCGCCGACGCGGCGAAACGCGGCCGCGAGCAGCGGGTGGGCGAGCCTGATCGCTCCCTTGGGGGTGAGGGTGGCGGCGTACGTGAGCCTCGTCCCCCCATTCCATGGTTCGACGGTGATCCGGTCGAGCGAGACCACCGCTGCGTTCTCGCCGCGGAACGTCACCAGGTTCGGCGGGTCGTATTCGACGACGCGGTACATGAGCTCCGACGTCCGGCCCAGGAATGACACGACGAGCCGGAACTCGGCGCCCAGGCCGACCGGCCCGTCACCGACGCGCTCGGCGCTGATGGTGCCCGGATCCCACTCGGCATTGGTCGTGAAGTCGGCGACATAGCCGAACACCTGGTCGGGCGGCCGCGGCGATTCGACGGTTGCGACGTATCGGGCCATCAGGCTCGGGCGGCGATCGACCGCAGCATGCGCTGGAAGATCGCGGCGTGGATCGGCAGCAGGGCATACCAGTAGATGAGCCCGGCCAGGCCCGTCGGGGCGAACTGGGCGGTCTGGCGGATGCGTGTCCCGCCGCGTTCCGGCGTGGCCTCGAACTCGAGCCATGCGCGGCCCGGCAGGCGCATCTCAGCTCGCAGGCGCAGCAGGCGGTCTGGCTCGTAGCACTCGACGCGCCAGAAGTCCAGCGTGTCGCCCGGCGCCACCTGCTCGGGGTCGCGCCGGCCGCGGCGAAGGCCGACGCCGCCGATGAGCTGGTCGATCAGGCCGCGCACCTGCCAGAGGCCGTTCGCGGCGTACCATCCGGTGGAGCCGCCGATGCGGCGGATGGGGGTGAACGCGCGGTCGGCCGGCAGCGGCACCCAGGCGGTGCGGGTGTCCGTCAGCCCCGGGGGTGCGCCGGTCGGCGAGGCCGGGAACGCCGCCGCCGCGTCCGACCAGCGGGTCTGCGCGTACGCGCGATCCTCGAATTCGATCGCGCGCGCGATCGCGGCCCGCACGCCTCGGGCGCGGATCGGGAAGTCGCGCAGCGCCCTCTCGTCGCGCACGACGGTCTCGTTCTGGACGCCGTCCACGAGCTTGCGGCCGACGCGGGCGTAGAGCGGAGTCACGAGCGAGAGCCAGAGGCCGGAGAGCCGGGGGGTGAGCAGGGGTACGGGGATCATGTGCCGGCGAAGCCCGCGCAGTGCCGCATACTCGCGCATCAGGAGGCCGTAGTCGACGACGTCGGCGCCGCCGATCTCGTACACGCGCGACTCGCCGGCCGGCAGATCCGGCGCCGCCACGAGGTAGTCGAGCACGTCCTCGATCGCGATGGGTTGGCAGGGTGTGTACACCCAGCGGGGCGTGACCATCACCGGCAGGCGGTCGACCAGCGCGCGCACCATCTCGAAGGAGAGGCTGCCCGAGCCGATGATCACGGATGCCCGGAACTCGATGGTCTCCACGTCGCCGGCGCGCAGGATCTCGCCGACCTCGTGCCGGCTGGCGAGGTGGTCGGACAGTCCGTCCTCGTGTCCGAGGCCGCCCAGGTAGACGATCCGCCGCAGTCCCGCGCGTGCGGCGGCCGTCGCGAAGGAGGCCGCGGCACGGCGGTCGGTCTCCGCGAACGACCCCGACGACCCCATGGAGTGCACGAGGTAATAGGCGCTGTCGACGCCGTCCAGTGCGCGCACGAGCGCGTCGGTGTCGAGCACGTCGGCGGCGACCACCTCGGTGGCCGCGGCGGCGCGGCCGGCGAGGCGCCCGGGGTCGCGTGTCAGACACCGGACGGGGTGGTCCAGCGCCTGGAACCGCTCGAGCAGCCGCCCGCCCACGTACCCCGTCGCCCCCGTGAGCGCGACCAGACGACGAGGATCTGCGCTCACCGCGTGCGGCGGGTCAGCGCGAGGAACTCCGCGCGCGTGCGGGGATCGGTGCGGATCGAGCCGAGCAGCGCCGAGGTCACGGTGGCTGCTCCGGGCTTGCGGACTCCACGCATGCTCATGCACATGTGCTCCGCCTCGACCACGACACCGACGCCGCGGGGCTTCAGCCGCTCCCACAGCCAATCCGACACCTGCCGTGTGAGCCGCTCCTGCACCTGCAGCCGCCCGGCGAACAGGTCGACCACGCGGGCGAGCTTGGAGAGGCCGACGATCCGGTCGCCGGGCAGGTATGCGACGTGGGCGACGCCGTGGAACGGCAGCAGGTGGTGCTCGCACAGTGAGTGGACGGCGATGTCGCGGGCGATGACGAGCTCGTCGTAGCCCTCGTCGTTCGGGAACGTCGTCAGCGCGACGGGTGCCGGCGTGAGCAGTTCCGCGTACATGCGCGCCACCCGGTGCGGCGTGTCGCGCAGTGACTCGTCGGCGGGATCGGCGCCCAGCGCGCCGAGCAGCTCATGCACCGCCGCCTTGGCGCGGTCGATGTCGACCGGTCTCGCGGGGTGCGTGGCGGCGGTGAGTGGCAGAAGTGAGGTCATGAGGTTCTCGCTGTGCGGGGAAGCCCCGGCAACGGGGCTCCCCCGCAGGATTGTCAGCCGATGTGCGCCGTCACCCTGGCGGTGCCGAGAGGGATCCCCTTGGAGAAGAAGGAGACGCCCAGCGCATCGTTCAACGCCGCGGCTGCGGGTGCGGTCAGGGTAGCCGCGACGTTCGCCACCCACACCATCGGCGGGTGGATCCGCACCCTGGCACGGCCGAGGTCGAGGTTGAGGATGCGCGCGCGCACCGTGGGATCCCCGTTGACCTCCGCGGTCAGGCCGGGATGGTCCGAGATGCGGATGCGGAAGTTGGTCAGGGTGAGGGTGTGCCCGTTGGCGATGTTCACGAACCGCAGGCCGCCGGAATGGCTGATGAAGCCGGCCAGGCTCGTGGCATCGACGCGGCCGCCGGTGATCGGGAAGCCGTAGCGCAGCGACAGGCCGTGGTGCCCGAAGCGCGGTGCAACGGTGGCGGGGCCGACCGGCAGCGGCAGGATGCCGTTCTTCACGAGCACACCGGTGGTCGCCGGGTCGGTCGCGAGCGTGGTGCGCACGCCGTCGAGATGGACATTCCCGGTGGTTCCGGCCTGCGCCACGGCCGCACCGGGCAGGACGAGCATGCCGGCCGCCAGGGCCGAGCCGATCAGGATCATGCGGGTCTTCACTCGTTGTCCTCCAATCTTTGTACAGTGTTTGTACAGGTTCGACAGTAGCAGGAAACGGCGCGGCGTGTCAAGTCTCTGTATGATGCTTGTACAATGAGCTCCGGCGGGCAGGCGAAGGACGGCGACTACCAGCTCTTGATCGGCGAGGTCGCGCGTCGGGCCGGAATCTCACCCGGCCTGCTGCGAGCATGGGAGCGCCGCTACGGCATGCTCCGGCCGGTGCGAACCGCCGCGGGGTACCGGCTCTACTCGCGGGAGGACGCCGAGCGTGTGCGGGCGATGGTCGAGATGGTCGAAGCCGGCGTGGCGCCGCACCAGGCGGCGCGAGCGCTGCGCAGCCCGCCGCCCGCGCCGGCGGCCGCGAGCACGGACAGGACGCCGAACGGCGAGCGTGCCGCGCTCGCGGCCGCGCTCGAGCGATACGACGAGACCTCCGCCCAGACGGCGTTCGATCGGCTGCTGTCGACGTACTCGGTCCAGGCGATGCTCACCGGCGTGGTCCTCCCCTACCTGCGCGACCTGGGCGAGCGCTGGTCGCGCGGCGAGGTGACGGTGTCCCAGGAACACTTCGCCAGCAACCTGATCCGCGGACGTATGCTCGGCCTCGCCCGCGGCTGGGACGCCGGCGGCGGACCCCGAGCGGTGCTGGCCTGCCCTGCGGGCGAACGCCACGACATCGGACTGATCGCATTCGGCCTCGCGCTCCGCGCGCAGGGTTGGCGCATCACGTACCTTGGCGCCGACACTCCGGTCGAGAGCCTCGCAGATGCGGCGGCGCGCCTGCGGCCGGACGCGCTCGTGCTCGCGGTGAGCGCGCCTGAGCGGCTGTCCGCGGTCCCTGCGAGCCTGGCGGCGCCGGGCGTACGTCTCGCCGTGGGCGGGCCGGGCGCAACGTCCGATCACGTCGCGCGGCTCCATGCGCTCCTGCTCGACCCCGACCCGTTCCAGGCGGCCACGCAGCTCACAGCAGCCGGTGCGGGTTGAGCGGCTCCGACCGCGAGCCGGGCGAGCGCGATCATGTCCCGTTCCTGCGCGCGGTCAGCCGAATGGAAGGTGGCCGGCCGGTCGGTTCGCGACCGGACGGTTGCGGCGGATGGAGGCGACCAGATCGTCGGCGCCGCCGCCGAGCTCGACGACCCAGAAGTGCGGGTGCTTGCTGACGACGCGGGTCGCTTCACCCCGGCGGCTGTGGCCGGGGAGCGTGGCCAGCCAGGCCGTGCAGGTGTGCGCCTCCTCGTACTCGCGCATCGTCAGCAGGACGGCGTGCAGGCACTCCGCCGACGTGCACTCGCACACGAATGGCGCCGATTCCTCCACCCCCGGTCGGCTTCTCTCGAACATCCATCGCCGCCGGTTGTGGGCGCGCCAAAGCGCGACGTTCTTGAGGCTCGTGGGCATGGACGCCGATGGCATCGCTCCACTCTTCCCTGGTCGCGGATGACCCTGCTGCCGACCGCCCCGACCGCCCGCTGTTCGATCCCGACGGGGCGCGTCGCCCACAAACTACTCCCACGCGCCATCCCGTTCAAGGCTCCTTCGCCAACTCTTAGCAGCGCGGCCGACACGGCCGAAGGCCGGCCGCGGCTCGCGCGGCTCCAACGTGGGTACGACCCTGGGAAACGTCTTCCCCCAGGCAGGAGGTGCAGATGATTGTCTCCATCGTCCGGTTCCGGTCGGGTCTGTCCGAGCGGGACGTCCAGGCGCAGTTCGAGGAGCGCGCGCGGGAGTACGCACAGGTGCAGGGGCTCCGCGAGAAGATCTACGTGCGCTTCCGCGAGAGCGGCGAATGGGGCGCGGTGTACGTCTGGGACTCCGAGCAGTCG
Organism: uncultured Actinomycetes bacterium; assembly: GCA_963843705.1. Lineage (GTDB taxonomy): Bacteria > Actinomycetota > Thermoleophilia > Gaiellales > JAICJC01 > JAICJC01. Next base: position 85,878 of record CAWJLQ010000005.1, on the reverse strand, counting down.
CTCGCACGCTTCCGCGAGTCGACCCTGGCGCGGAGCATTCCGTCGGCGTATGCCGTCGACGGCGGCGCGCACAGCGAGCTCGCCGACGTCCGTCTCGTCGTGGAGGGGCGCGTCACCGGCGCCGGCGCATGACACGCCGGCGCCGGTGAGGCCGTCAGCCGATCAGCTCGTGGCGCCGCGCTCGGCGCCGGTCTGCTCGAGGTCGTCGTGGGTGTGGCCGGCGACCGCCCGTTCGGGGTGGCCGAGGAACAGGTAGGCCGCCCCGACGACGGCGATCACGGCGACCACGAGGAGCGTGATCCAGTCGAGGTTGAAGTAGGCGCGCGGGCTGCTCAGGCCCGTCGGGATGACCACGTTCACGAACATCAGCGCGAGGTACACGAGCGCCGCGATCGTCACGGGCCAGCCCCACTTCCCGAGGCGGAAGCTGCCCTCGGGCTCCCAGCCGCGGCTGCGGGCGATCGCGGAGCCGATCACCGAGAGCAGGAACGACAGGTAGATCCCGCTGACGCCGAACGACACCAGTGCGACGAGCACGTTCACGTTCGCCGGATAGGTGATGAACCCGATGTGGATGTCGTGGTTCGGGGACGGGAAGACGAGGAGCACGAACAGGACCGTGATCGTCGCGCCGGCGACGAGCGCGTTGACGGGCGTCTTGAAGCGGTCGCTGACGCGCGCCACCCACTCCGACTTCGGGAGTGCGCCGTCGCGTGCATACGAGAACGCGAGCCGGCTGCCGGCGCCCTGGATCGACGTGCCGCACGAGAAGAACGCGAAGATGATCACGACCAGCAGCAGGTCCTGCAGGCTGCTGGAGAGCTGCCCGAGGATGAACGGCACGCCGCCGCCGTTGACGGTCGCGGTGACGCTGTTGTGGGCGGGCATGGCGAGCAGCAGCGCGGCGGTGAGGACGAGCGAGGCGATGCCGCCCCAGATGACCACCATCCGCATCGCGCGCGGCACCTGGCGGCCCGCATCCTTCGTCTCCTCGGAGATGTCGCCCGCGGACTCGAACCCGTAGACGATGTACACGGGCGCGAGCACCGCGATCAGGGCTGCTCCCAGCCAGCTGCCGTGGAAGTTCAGCGCGAGCGGGTTGTGGGCCACGTGCTGGACGTTCTGCGTCGTGAACAGGAACCCGAGGCCGTGGTGGAAGCCGTGGATCGCGAGGATGAGCGCGATCCCGAGCGTGCCGAAGATCTCGACGTAGACGCCGGCCTGCGCGATCCGCGCCATCACCTGGGTGCCCGTGATGTTGAGCGCGGTCTGGATCGCGAGCAGGATCAGCGTGACGATCAGGATCGTGGCGTGGCTGGCCGGGTTCAGGTTCCAGCCGAACCAGTTGTGCGTGATCGCCGTGACGTAGCCGACCACGCCCGTGTCGACCGCGGCCACCGTGACCAGCAGGGCGATGCCGTAGAACCAGCCGACGAACCACCCGTAGCGTGGCCCGACCGAGAACTTGCTGTACTGATAGATGGCGCCGGCCACCGGGTAGTGGCTGGCCAACTCGCCGAACACGAGCGCGACGAACAGCATGCCCACCACCGGAATGGCCAGGAGCCACAGGTAGGCCGGGCCGCCGGTGCCGACACCGAGCAAGAAGAGCGAATAGATCCCCACCATCGGGGAGAGGTACGTGAACGCGACCGAGAAGTTCGCGAACAGCCCGAGCACCCGGTTGAGCTGCGGCTCGTATCCGAGTCCTCGGAGGCGCGCGTCGTCGTCCGCCGCGCCGGTGGTCGTGGCCGCCGGCTGTGGGTCCATCGCTTCCTCCCTTCGAGACAGTACGAACAGACTTGAGCGATATCCTAAGATTTCATAGGATTAGAAGTCAAGGCGAAATGGGATCCGCCGCAACGCCACAGACGTCGGTCGGCCTGACGACCGCAAACGCCCGCATGCTGCTGGCGCCGTCGGATCCTGCGAACGGTCTCGCAGACGGCGTGGCGCGACGCCTGGGCGCGGCCATCCGGCTCGGCCTCCTGATCGACGGGGAGCGCTTCCCGGCCGAGTCCGAGCTGGCGGCGCAGCTGGGCGTCTCGACCGTCACCCTGCGCGAGGCGCTGAGCGCCCTGCGCGAGCAGGGGCTCGTCGTCACCCGCCGCGGCCGGCGCGGCGGCACGTTCGTCCGCGCGCCGTCGGACGCCCGGGAGCCGCTCGGGGATTTCGGGGTGCACGAGCTGCAGGAGCTCGGCGACCACCGCGCGGCGATCACGGGCACCGCCGCCCAGCTCGCCGCCGAGCGCGGCAGCGACGACGAGATGCGCCGGCTCGAGGAGCAGGTCGACCGCCTCACCGCCGCCGCCACGACCAGCGACCGGCGGCGGGCCGACACCCAGCTGCTGATCGCCATCGCCGCGGCCGCCCAGTCGTCGCGGCTCGCGCGCGAGGAGGCCAGGCTGCGGGCGGAGATCGGCGACCTCCTGCGGATCGAGCAGAGCGACGCCGACCATGCCGCCGTCGTCCGCGACCGCCGCCGCCTGGTCGACGCGATCCGCCGGCGTCGGCCGGACGCAGCACGGCAGATCGCCGAGGCGCAGGTCCGCGCCGAGACCGAGCGGCTGATCGGGCTACGGCTCGACATGGTGGTGCCTGCCAGGGCCGGGCACTCGCGCCGGTCGGTCCAGGCCGTGCTGCGGCAGGTCGTGGGCGAGCTCGAGGGCATCTTCGCCGACCTGGAGCGCCTGGCTGGGCGGGTCGGTGACCTGCGCGTGGGCCGGCGCCCGCTGCTCACCGGCGACCTCGCGGGGCTGCGCCCGTCGATCCTCGCCGTGCTCGCCTCGCACGGCGACCTCGTCAGCGGCGCGGGGATCGTGGCGGAGCCCGGGCGGCTGGGTGATGCCGAGCGCTGGCTGGAATGGTGGTCGACGAACACGGTGGGCGGCCGGCCGGAACCGTTCCGGGCCAACCTCGACCCGCGGGCGCCGGACTTCTACGACTACACGACCACCGACTGGTTCGCGACGCCCAGGCGAACGCTCGAGCCGCGGATGGCCGGCCCCTTCGTCGACTACGCCTGCACCAACAGGTACACGTGCACCCTTGCGGCGCCGATTGTGGCCGGCGGCGACTTCCTGGGGGTGGCGGCCGCCGACGTGCTGGTCTCCAGCCTGGAACGGCGGGTGCTGCCGAAGCTGGCGGGGCTGGCGCGCCGCGTCGCCCTGACGACGGCGGACGAGCGGGTCGTCGTCTCGAACGATCCGTCCCTCGTGTCCGGCCGTCTCCTCGGCGGTCGGCCGGCCCGCACCGCCACCGCCGCCGGACGGCCGCCCGTCGGCGATCTGCGTCTCGTCGAGCTCTGAGCCGCCCGGCGCGGGACGGTCAGCGGGCGCTTCCCGAGGTGTCGGCGCTCCCGAGCTCGATCGGCATGCCGACCATGCTGCCCCACTCGGTCCACGAGCCGTCGTAGTTGCGGACCTCGCCGACCCCCAGCACCTCGTGCAGGACGAACCAGGTGTGGGCGCTGCGCTCGCCGATGCGGCAGTACGTGATCACGCCGCGCTCGAGGTCGACGCCGTGGCCGGTGAGGACGGCCCGCAGCTGCTCGTCGGGCAGCACACGGCCGGTGGCGTCGATGCTGACGTCCCACGGCACGTTGACCGCCCCCGGGATGTGGCCCGGCCGCTGCGCGACCTCCTGGGGGTAGCCGGGCTCCGCGAGCAGGTCGCCGCGAAACTCGGCGGGCGTGCGCACGTCGATCAGCTGGAGGCCGTCGCGGGCCGCCGCCACGTCCTGCCAGCGGGCGCGAAAGCCGTCCAGGACGCGCGCCGCCGGGGCTCCGGCGGCGACGTTCTCGGGCGGCTCCTCCGTGGTCAGCGGCCGGCCCTCGGCGATCCAGGCCTGCCGCCCCCCGTCGAGCAGGCGCACCTTCTCGAGCCCGTAGTGGCGGAAGAGCCAGACGCCGAAGCAGGCATACCAGTTGCTGTTGTCGCCGTAGAACACGACGGTCGAGCGCTCGCCCACGCCCAGCCGCCGCCACAGCCGCTCCATCGCGTCCGTCGCGGGGAGGTCGCGGGTGACGGGGTCCTGCAGGTCGGCGTGCCAGTCCACGCAGTGGCTGCCGGGGATGTGGCCGAGCCGGTAGACGAGCGGACGCTCGTCGACCTCGGCCAGCACGACGTCGGGATCGCCGATCCGCTCGGCCACCCAGGCGGTGTCGACCAGCACCCGCCCGCGGCTCAGCCGGCGACCTCCTGGAGGAAGTTGTCGACCAGCCGCAGGCCCTCCGCCGTGAGCCGCACCCTGCCGTCGACGCGGCGGAGCGGCGCCCGCACGCCGGCGAAGAACCCGCCCAGCCCGCGCGGGTCGTAGCCGTTGGCGGCGCCGATCTCGCCCAGCGCCTCGGACGTGATCCCGTGCCGGCCGCCGTGCTCGTAGACGCTCACGAGCACACGGAAGTACCGGGCCGGGCGCTCCCGCTCGACGACCCGCCGCACGGGCCGCTGGGGGAGGCGTTCGACCGCATCCTCGACCCGCGCGAGCGCGGAGCGCAGTCCGCGCAGCTCCGCGCGGATCGCGGCCGCTGCGGCCGTGACCTCCTCGTCGTCCCCGTCCGTGGCCGGCACGCGCAGATCGTACACCGCGATCATCGTGGCCGGCGTTGCTTTGTGGATTTCGTTTCGTTATCGTCCAAGCGAATCGTCCCACCGTCCCGAGGAGCGATACGCGCATGAACACGACCGATCAGCCTCTGGTCCAGCAGCCGGCCGAGAGCGAGGACACGCGGCCGACGCGACACCACAGGATCGTGGTCGTCGGCGGGGGGACGGCGGGGGTGGCGGTCGCGGCCAGGCTGTGCCGCAAGCTCGATCAGCCTGACCTGGCCATCATCGAGCCGTCCGAGGATCACTACTTCCAGCCGCAGTGGACGCTGGTCGGCGGCGGGGTGCTGCCCAAGGAGGAGAGCCGGCGCCCGCAGCGGCAGGTGACGCCGCGCAAGGCGGCGTGGATCCGCGACTCGGTGGTCGCGTTCGACCCGGCCCAGAACCAGGTAACGCTCGCGGGCGGCGGGCGGATCGGCTACGACTACCTGGTCGTCGCCCCGGGCCTGCAGCTGAACTGGACCGACGTGCGCGGGTTGACGGCCGACATGATCGGCACGCACGGCATCTGCTCGAACTACCTCTACGAGGGCTGCGAGGGTACCTGGCGGACGCTCCAGGAGTTCCAGGGCGGCACCGCCGTCTTCACCATGCCGCCGCCGCCGATCAAATGCGCCGGCGCGCCGCAGAAGATCGCCTATCTCGCCGACGACCACTTCCGCCGGCGAGGCGTCCGCGACCAGGCCCGGATCGTGTACGCCGCCGGTACGCCCGGCATCTTCTCGGTGAAGGAGTTCGCAAAGACGCTGAACGAGGTGATCGCCCGCAAGGGCATCGAGACGCTCTACTCGCACAAGCTGGTGGAGATCAGGGCGGGCGAGCGCCAGGCCGTGTTCGAGCAGATGCAGACGGGCGAGCAGGTGACGCTCGAGTACGACATGATCCACATCACGCCGCCGCAGGGCCCGCCGGACGTGGTCAAGCGCAGCCCGCTCGCCGACGCGGCCGGCTGGGTGAACGTCGACAAGTTCACGCTGCAGCACCCGGACTTCCCGAACGTCTTCTCGCTCGGCGACGCCTCCAGCCTGCCGACGTCCAAGACGGGCGCCGCGGTCCGCAAGGAGACGCCCGTCCTCGTCCACAACCTGATCGCCACCATGCGCGGCGAGGACAGCTCGCGGTTCAAGCGCTACGACGGCTACGCCGGCTGCCCCCTGGTCACCGGCTACGGACGCCTGGTGTTCGCCGAGTTCGACTACGACCTGAAGCCCAAGCCGTCGTTCCCGTTCGACACCACCAAGGAGCGGTGGTCGATGTACCAGGTGAAGCGCTACGGTCTGCCCCTGCTGTACTGGCGGGCGATGGTGAAAGGGCGCTGACGCACATGATCTTCCGCCAGATCACCCACGATGACCTGGGCTGCGCCTCCTACCTGGTGGGCGACGCGTCGGCGGGCGTCGCGGCGGTCGTCGATCCGCGGCTGGAGATCGACGTGTACCTGGAGACCGCGGACTACCTCGGCGTCCGCATCACCGACATCCTGGAGACCCACAACCATGCCGACCACGTCTCCGGGCACGGCCGGCTGGCGGCGGCGACGGGCGCCACCATCCACGTGCACAGGATCGCCGCCCCGGAGTATCCGCACGAGGCGTTCGACGACGGCTGGGAGCTGGCCCTGGGCTCGCTCCGCATCCGGGCGCTGCACACGCCGGGCCACCGGCCCGAGCACACGGCCTTCGCGCTGATCGACACCGCCCGGTCGCAGCACCCCTGGGCCGTGCTGACCGGCGACACGCTGTTCGTGAACGACGTCGCCCGGCCCGACCTGGCGGTGGAGAAGGCCGAGGGCGCGCGCGGCATCTTCCGTTCGCTGCGCGATCGGCTGCTCACGCTCCCCGACGACTGCGAGGTGTGGCCCGGTCATCTGGGCGGATCGATGTGCGGCGGGGCCGGGATGGACATGAAGATCTGCTCGACGATCGGCTACGAACGGGCCAACAATCCGACTCTGAGCATCGCCGACGAGGGCGACTTCGTCGCCGACGCTCTGGCCAAGCTGGGGCCGCAGCCGCCCAACTTCCGCTCGATCGTCGCGCTGAACAGCGGACCGCTGGTGACGGAGCGAGCAGCCGTCCCGGCGCTCTCCACGCATCAGCTCGCCGAGGCGCTGGCCGGCGGTGCGCTCGCCGTCGACCTGCGCAGCGACCGCGAGTACGACGACGCCCACGTGCCCGGGGCGGTGTGGATCGCGGTCGGCCGGCCCGGCTTCGGCACGAAGCTGGCGTGGCTCGTGCGGCCCGGCCAGCCGGTCGTCTTCGTGGGCCGCGACGACGCCGACGGCCTGCGCGCGGCGCAGCTCGCCGGCGCCGTGGGTGTGCACGCGGCCGCCGGCTTCCTGCAGGGCGGCATGACCAGCTGGGAGCAGGAGGAGCATCCGGTCGAGAGCATCGAGCGGCTCCCCGCCGGGGAGCTGCCGGCCCGCCTGGCCGCCGACCCGGGAATCCAGCTTCTGGACGTGCGCGAGCTATCCGAGTGGGAGGCGGGCCACGTCGCCGGCTCGGTCTGCGTGCCCTGGCACGACCTCGACGGCGTGCCCGAGGAGCTCGACCCCGACCGGCCCATCGCCGTCATGTGCGCGACCGGCCCGCGGGCGGCCACCGCCGCCGGGCTGCTCCGGCGCAGCGGCTGCGCGAACGTGCTCCACGTCGCCGAGGGCGGCACGGCCGGCGCGGCCCGCCTCGGACTGGATGTCCGGCGCGGCGGAGACGCGGCCGCCGCGCACTCGACCCGCCTGAACGCTTGACCGTCGGACCGCCCGCGGCGTGAGCTCCGAGCAGGAATTCGACGTCCGCGACGCCCTGGCCGGCGATGCGCCGCCGCCCCGGTGGGCGAAGGTGCTCGACCAGTCGCGGTGCATCGGCTGCCACGCCTGCACCACCGCGTGCAAATCGGAGAACGAGGTCCCGCTGGGCGTCACCCGCACCTACGTGAAGGCCGTCGAGGTGGGCGTCTTCCCGCAGGTGCGGCGCTCGTTCCAGGTCACGCGCTGCAACCAGTGCGAGGACGCACCGTGCGTCGCCGCCTGTCCGACGGCGGCGATGTTCCGCCGCGGCGACGGGATCGTGGACTTCGACAAGAGCGCCTGCATCGGCTGCAAGGCGTGCATGGCCGCGTGTCCGTACGACGCCATCTTCATCAACCCGGACGACCACTCGGCCGAGAAGTGCAACCTGTGCTCGCACCGCATCGACGCCGGCCTCGAGCCGGCCTGCGTGGTCGTCTGCCCGGTCGAGGCGATCCTGGTCGGCGACCTGAACGATCCGGAGTCGCGCGTGTCCGAGATCGTCCACCGCCGGCCGGTGGCTGTGCGCCGGCCGGAGCAGGAGACGCGGCCGAACGTCTTCTACCGGGGTGCGGACCAGAGCACGCTCGACCCGCTCGCCGCCCGCCGCCCCGACGGCGGCCTCTACATGTGGAGCGAGCAGGGCGACGTCGCGCATGGGGTCGCCGCGGGCCACCCCGCCGGCCCCGCCAGCTCGGCGGCGGCGCTCCTGGCATACGACGTCCCGCACCGGGCGCCCTGGGACTGGCGGGTGAGCGCGTACACGTGGACGAAGGGCATCTCGGCCGGCGCCTACCTGGTGGCCGCCGCCCTCGCAGCGGCCGGATCGCTCTCGTGGTCGGCGTCGCTGTGGCTGTGGACGGCGCCGGCGATCGCGCTGGCCGCGCTGGCCGTCACCGGCGCCATCCTGATCGCCGACCTCGAGCACCCGGCCCGGTTCGCCTACCTGTTCACGCGTCCGCAGTGGCGCAGCTGGCTCGTGCGCGGCGCCGTCGTGATCTCGGCCTACGGCGCGGTGCTGGCCGCGCACGGGGCCGGGTCGCTGCTGGGCCTGCGCGCGCCGCAGGAGTGGCTGGCGCTGGCCGGCGTGCCCCTGTCCGCCGCCACCGCGGTCTACACCGCGTTCCTCTTCGCGCAGGCGCGGGCGCGCGACCTGTGGCAGAGCCCGCTCCTGCCGGTGCACCTGCTCGTGCAGGCTGTCCTCTTGGGCGCGGCGGTGCTGCTGCCCTTCGGCCAGGCGGCGCACGAGCTGCGCCTCGTGCTCGGCGGGGCGGCGCTCGCGCATGTGCTGATGGCGCTGGGCGAGATCTCGCTCGGGCACCCCGGCGCCCACGCGCGCCTGGCCGTGCGCGAGCTGGTACGCGGGCGCTACGCCGGCTGGTTCTGGGCCGGCCTCGGCCTGGCGGCGATCGCGGTCGCCGCCCCGTGGATCGGTGCGGCGGCGGCGGGGCCGGCGCTGCTAGGCGTGCTCTGCCACGAGCACGCCTACGTCCAGTCGGGACAGGCGGTGCCGCTGGCATGAACCTCGAACGGCTGAACGAGCGCGTGTCCGCGGCCAGGCGCGACACGCTCGCGCGCGGCGAGACCTTCTACCCGGGGCCGAGCCGCGTGCACCTGGCCGCCTTCCCGCCGCGTGAGCGGTGGGACGACTGGGTGGCGGTGGAGCCGGGAGGCGGCGAGCGCCGCTATGCGCTCGTGCCGACCACGTGCTTCAACTGCGAGTCGGCCTGCGGGCTGCTGGCCTACGTCGACCGCGACACGCTGCAGGTGCGCAAGTTCGAGGGCAACCCGGAGCACCCCGGGTCGCGGGGGCGCAACTGCGCCAAGGGCCCGGCCACCATCAACCAGGTCACCGACCCCGACCGCATCCTCTATCCGCTGCGGCGCGCCGGCGCCCGCGGCGAGGGACGCTGGGAGCGCGTGTCGTGGGACGAGGCGCTCGACGACATCGCCGGCCGCATCCGGCGGTCGCTCGAGGCCGGCCGCGCGAACGCCGTGATGTACCACGTCGGGCGCCCCGGCGAGGACGGCTTCACCGAGCGGGTGCTGGCCGCATGGGGGGTGGACGGCCACAACTCGCACACCAACATCTGCTCGTCGGGCGGGCGGGCCGGCTACCACTGGTGGATGGGGCTCGACCGCCCCAGCCCCGACCACGCCAACGCGGACGTGATCCTGCTCGTCTCGGCCCATCTCGAGTCCGGCCACTACTTCAACCCGCACGCCCAGCGGATCGTGGAGGCCCGCCAGCGCGGCGCCAGGCTGATCGTGCTGGACACGCGGCTCTCCAATACGGCCGCGCACGCCGACCACTGGCTCGCTCCGGTGCCGGGCTCGGAGGCGGCCATCCTGCTCGCGATCGCCAACCACCTCATCCGCAGCGGCAACTACGACCGCGAGTTCGTCCGCCGCTGGTGGAACTGGGAGGAGTACCTGGCCTGCGAGCGGCCCGGCGAGCCGCGCTCGTTCGACCGGTTCGAGGAGATCCTGGCCGAGCTGTACGCGGGCTTCACGTTCGAGCTCGCCGAGCGCGAGTCGGGCGTCTCCGCGCAGGCCCTGCACGACGTTGCCGAGGTGGTGGCCGGCGCCGGCACCCGGCTGGCCACGCACGTGTGGCGGTCGGCGGCGGCGGGGAACCTGGGCGGCTGGCAGGTGGCGCGGGCGCTCTTCCTGCTGAACGCGCTGCTCGGCGCGGTCGCGGTGGAGGGCGGGACGTACCCCAACGCCTGGAACAAGTGGGTGCCGCGGCCCATGTACCTGCCCGGCCACCCGCCGGAGTGGAACGAGCTCACCTGGCCCGAGGAGTACCCGCTGGCCATGAACGAGATGTCCTTCCTCCTGCCGCAGTTCCTGAAGGACGGGCGCGGCACGCTCGACGTCTACTTCACCCGGGTCTACAACCCGGTGTGGACGAACCCGGACGGGTTCTCGTGGATCGAGACGCTGACCGACGAGGCGCTGGTCGGGCTGCACGTGGCGCTGACGCCGACCTGGAGCGAGACCGCCTTCCTGGCCGACTACGTGCTGCCGATGGGCCTCGGGTCGGAGCGGCACGACATCCACTCCTACGAGCAGTACGACGGCCGCTGGATCGGCTTCCGCCAGCCGGTGCTGCGGGCGGCCCGGGAGCGGCTCGGCGAGCAGGTGCACGACACCCGCGACGTCAACCCCGGCGAGGTGTGGGAGGAGAACGAGTTCTGGATCGACCTGTCCTGGCGGATCGACCCGGACGGGGCGCTCGGCATCCGGGCCGCGTTCGAGTCGCAGCGCCGCCCGGGGGAGAAGCTCTCGGTCGACGAGTACTACGCCTGGATCTTCGAGCACTCCGTGCCGGGCCTGCCCGAGCGCGCGGCCGCCGAAGGGCTGACGCCGCTCGAGTGGATGCGCCGCTACGGCGCGTTCGAGATCTCGCGCGGCGTCGGCCCGCTGCACGAGCAGGAGGTGCCCGGCTCCGAGCTCGAGGACGTGTCCGTCGCCGGGTTCGGCCGCGCCTACACCCGGGCGTCCGCCCCCGACTCCCCGAACGTGGTGCCGCTGCCGACCCCCGATCCCGACGCCGACGGCCGCCGGGCGGTGGGGGTGGAGGTGGACGGGCGCATCCTGCGCGGGTGGCCGACGCCCAGCGGCCGGCTCGAGTTCTACTCGCGCACGCTGGCCGAGTGGGGCTGGCCCGACGAGGCGCTGCCGGGCTACGTGCGCAGCCACGTCCACCCCGACGCGCTCGAGGACGGCCAGATGGTGCTCATCTCCACGTTCCGGCTGCCCGTGCAGATCCACACCCGGTCGGGGAACGCCAAGTGGCTGGACGAGATCGCCCACACGAACCCGCTGTGGCTGCATCCGGCCGACGCCGGCCGGCTCCGCGTGCGCACGGGCGACCTCGTGCGGGTCGAGACCGAGATCGGGCACTTCGTCGTGAAGGCGTGGGTGACCGAGGGCATCCGCCCGGGCGTGGCCGCGTGCAGCCATCACATGGGCCGCTGGAAGCCGGAGGGCCAGGCCGACGGCCAGCGCCAGGCGATGGCCACGGTGGCGCTCGGCCACACGGGCTCCGCGTGGACGCTCGAGCGGCGCGCCGGGACCGGCCCGTTCGCCTCGGCCGACCCGGACACGCGGCGGATCTGGTGGACGGACGTGGGCGTGCACCAGAACCTGGTCTTCCCCGTGCACCCGGACCCGGTGTCGGGGATGCACTGCTGGCACCAGGCGGTGCGCGTGCGCCGGGCCGAGCCGGGCGACGCCTACGGCGACATCGCGGTGGACACGGACCGCTCGCGCGCCGTCTACCTGCGCTGGCTCGAGCAGGCGCGCGCGGCCCGCGAGGTGTCCCCGGACGGGACGCGGCGGCCGTACTGGCTGCTGCGCCCGCTGAAGCCTGGCCGCGACGCCTACCGGCTGAGGCGGGCGGAGGTGCGCTGATGGAGCTCCTGCGCGCGCTCGGCGCCCTCAGCGAGCCGCCCACGCCGTCCCACGCCCGGATCGCCGCGGCGGTCGGCCTGCCGGGGCCGCCCAGGGGCGACGAGTACGCCGACGTCTTTCTCTTCGACCTCTACCCGTACGCGTCGGTCTACCTCGGCGCGGAGGGCAAGCTCGGCGGCCAGGCCGGCGACCGGGTCGCCGGCTTCTGGCGCGCCGTCGGCCTGGCGCCGCCGGCGGAGCCCGATCACCTGGGCGCGCTGCTCGGCCTGTACGCGGCCCTGGCGGAGCGCGGTGCTCCGCCGCAGTGGCGCCGGGCGCTCCTGTGGGAGCACCTGCTGTCGTGGACGCCGCCCTACCTGGCCAAGCTCGAGCAGACCGCGCCGCCCTTCTACCGCGCCTGGGCGCGCCTGCTCGGCGAGGCGCTGCGAGCCGAGGCGGCGGAGCTCGGCCCGCTCGCGCGCCCGTCGCTCGCCCACCGCGAGGCGCCGGGCCTGGATCCGCCGGGGGCGATCGGCGGCACCGCCTTCCTGGACCAGCTGCTCGCCCCCGTGCGCACCGGCTTCGTGCTCGTCCGCGGCGATCTCGTCGAGGCGGGGCGGCGGCTGGGGCTGGGGGTGCGGGTGGCGGAGCGCCGCTTCGTGCTGGAGGCGCTGCTCTCCCAGGACGCCCCGGCGACGCTCGGCTGGCTGGCCGCCTACGCGGCCGCCTGGGAACGGCGGCCGCTGCCGGAGTTCTGGTGCGGGCGCGCCGCCGCGGCGGCCGCACTGCTGGCGGATGCGGCCGGCCAGGCTGCCGGCGGGTGACGTTGGTGGCCGGAAGGGAGCCCGGACGGGCGCACGCGTCTGCCCGCTGAGGGCCCGCGCAGGTCATCCGCGATACGGAGCAATTGCGAGCCGGAAACGGTCAAGCTTGTCTCGCCGGGCACAACCGGCTAGACTCGCCGCATGCACGCCCCGCCGCCCGCCGTCTCGCCGGCGGTCCTGCGCGCGCAGTGCCCGCACTTCGCATCGGTCCGCGGTGCATTCTGCGGATTTCTGCGGGTGCCGCTCGACCGCCGCCACCCGCGCGGGCGCATGATCAGGGTCTACTTCGAGCTCTACCCGCAGCGCGACCGGGAGCGGCCCGCGACGTCGACGATCGTGTCGATCGAGGGCGGGCCGGGCTACTCGACCACCGTCGACCGGGCCAACCGGCTGCAGCTCGCGGGGCCGCTGATGGCCCGGCGGAACCTGCTGCTGGTCGACCTGCGCGGCACCGGCAGGTCGGGCGCGCTCGACTGCCCCGCATTCAAGCACCACATCTTTCCCTACCTGACGCTGGCCGGCCGCTGCGCCCAGCAGCTCGGGCCCAAACGCGACTTCTACGACACGTCCCAGTCGGTGCAGGACGTCGAGGCGGTGCTCCAGGCGGTGCACGCCGGCAAGGTCGACCTGTACGGCGACTCGTACGGGTCCTATGCCGCCCAGGCGTTCGCGCTGCGCTACCCGGCGCGGCTGCGGTCGCTCGTGCTCGACGGCACCTATCAGCTGCCCGGGTCGGATGCGTACTTCCGTGACCTGGCCGCCCGGACGCGGATCTCGCTGCGGCTGGCCTGCCGGCGGCGCCCGCCGTGCATGTCGCACGGCGATCCCGTGGCCGCGCTCGCCCGGCTGGTGCACCGTGTGCGGCGCACCCCGATCACGGGCTGGACGTGGAACGGCGACGGCGACCGCGTGCACGTCCGTGTCGACGAGGACGCGCTCGTGCAGCTCGCCGGCTCCGGCTACTTCTACCAGGGGGTGTGGCGCGACCTGCCCGCGGCGATCCGCGCCGTCTGGCGCGGCGACGACCAGCCGCTCCTGCGGTTGGTGGCGGAGACGATCACGACCGACGGCCCCGAAGATACCCCGTCATACGGATCGGAGGCGCTCTACCTCTCGGTCGTCTGCCACGACTACCCGCAGCCGTGGCCGTTCTCGGCCCCGATCACCGACCGGCTCGCCATCACGCACGCCCGGCTGCGTCAGATCGGCGCGAGCCCCTTCTACCCGTTCTCCGGCTTCGCCTGGATCGGCTACCCGTACGAGGGCGGCCTGCAGTGCCTGAACTGGCCGTCGCCGGCGTTCTCCGACCCGCCCGTACCGCCGCACGCCCGCTACCCGGACGTGCCGACGCTGGTGCTGAACGGCGACGAGGACAACATCACCCCGCTCGAGGACGCGCGCGTCGTCGCCGCCCGCTTCCCGAACAGCCACCTCGTGGTCGTCCAGAACGACGTCCATGTGACGGCGCTCGAGGACGACTTCAACTGTCCCAAGAACATCTACGCCCACTTCGTGCAGACGCTGGAACCGGGCGACACGTCCTGCGCCCGGCGCACACCCGAGGTGCGCGTGGTCGACGCCTTCCCGCTGCACGTCTCGGGCGTGCCCGCCGCGTCGCCGTCCGCCGGTGACCGGTCGACCGTCCTGGAGCGCCGGGTCGCCGCCGCCGCGGCGGAGTCGGTCGCCGACGCGCTGCAGCGCTGGTGGGTCAACTACAGCGGATTCGAGCACGGCCTGCGCGGAGGCACGTGGACGTACTCGGGGGGCAGCGACGTGAGCACCTTCCGGCTGCGCAAGGCCGCGTTCGTGCCCGGTGTGGGCGTGTCGGGCCGCGTGCGCTGGTCGTACTACCGCGGCTGGGTGCGGGGCACGGTGTCGGTGTCCGCGCCCGGCGGCGTGCACGAGCACCTGCGCCTGCGCTGGAGCCAGCAGGTGCGCCGGGCCGAGGCCCGCCTCACGGGCACGGCCGACGGGCACGCGCTGCGGGCGACGATGCTCGCGCCCTGAGCCTCGCGCGCTGAGCCGGCGCGTCTCTGCGCCCGTTCTCAGCAAGCTCCTATCGAGCGTTTAACTCGATTTCACCCTGCCTGTGGAGACTTCGGTGCGAAGCCAATTCCAGCACGCAGGAGAACGAACGATGAAGCAGCGTTATCGGACAGCGGCGGTCGCAGCCGCCGCAGCGCTCGCCGCGGGAGCGGGAACGAGCGTCGTGATCGCGACACAGGGCTCGGGCGGCTCCGCCGCCTCCACGTCGACGCGGACCGTCATCCAGCAGGTCTCGCCCGCCGCCTCGACGTCGTCGTCGGCGATGACGCCCGCGGACATCTACCGCGCGGTTGCGCCGGGCGTGGTCGAGATCAACGTGAGCGAGCAGGCGTCGACCGGGCAGGGGGTCTATCCCTTCGGGCAGGGCCAGCAGCAGACCCAGCAGGCACAGGGAACCGGGTTCGAGATCAACTCGAACGGCGACATCGTGACGAACGCCCACGTCGTCGACGGCGCGTCGTCGATCACGGTGAGGACGAACGACGGCACCTCGTACAAGGCGACGCTCGTCGGCAAGGACGACACCACCGACGTGGCGGTGATCCACATCAACGCCTCGTCGGCGAATCTCCATCCGCTCCAGTTCGGCGACTCCTCGGCGCTCGCGGTCGGGGATCCGGTCGTCGCCATCGGCGACCCGTTCGGCCTCACCGACAGCCTCTCGACCGGCGTCGTCTCGGCCCTCGGCCGCACGATCACGTCGCCCGACAACCATCCGATCGACAACGCGATCCAGACCGACGCCGCGATCAACCACGGCAACAGCGGCGGACCGCTGCTGAACGACCAGGGTCAGGTGATCGGCATCACCAGCCAGATCTACGCCGACAACTCCACCAGCGGGAACGTCGGGATCGGGTTCGCCGTCCCGTCCTCGACGGTGCAGCGGATCGCGTCCGAGCTGATCTCGTCGGGCAAGGCGACCCACCCGTATCTGGGCGTCTATCTCGAGCAGGCGAGCGGCGGGGCGAAGATCGCCCGCGTCACCAGCGGCTCGCCCGCGGCGAAGGCCGGCCTGAAGGCCGGTGAGGTGATCACGGCCGTCAACGGGCATTCCGTGAGCGGGCCGGACGCCGTCGTCAACGCCGTCTCGGCGCTCAAGCCCGGCGACCGGATCACCGTCACGGTGACCAGCGGATCGTCGAGCTCGCAGGTGACGGCCACGCTCGGCACCACGTCCTGACCGACGGCGGCCGCGTCCACTCGACAGCGACCCGGGCCGGCTGACCGCCGGCTCGGGTCGCCCGGCGTCCGGGGGGGGCGGCGCCGGACCGTCTAGCGAGCGCGCGAGGGATCGGCGCGGCTGGCGAGCAGCGCGAGCACGCCGACGGCCGCGACCGTGCAGACCGCCCCGACCACGGTCGGCGCAACGCCCGAGCCGGTCGTTGCGACGTCCGCGGAGACGGTGACGACGGCCGCGCCCGTCGCGCCGGCCGCCGTCGCGAGCGCCAGCGCGCGCAGCCGTCTGCGCGCCGGCTCGCGGTCCAGGGTGGCGCCGCGCGGTGCGTCCGTCCACCAGTCGGCGAGCTCGGCGCAGGCGAAGAGCAGCGCCGCCTCGACGGGTGCGGCCGGATCGAGCCCGCCTCCGCGGGCCACCAGCGCGACGGCGTACTCGGAGCCGAGCACGAGGATGCTCCAGGGGATCACCGCCTTCGACCGGGCGGCGAGGGCGGCGAGCACGAGGACGAGGGCGACGCCTCCGAGCGACGCCGTCAGCGGCCGGCGATCGCTCGCGAGCGCGACCGGGTAGGCGGCCAGGGCGAGCGCGCAGGCTCCCGCGCCGGCGGCGATCAGGAGACGCGGGCGATGCGGCCGTACCGGCGTGATCGTCTCACCTCCTCGACGATCGACCCGACGGACGCGGGGCTCGACCACTCGGCGACCGCGACGCCGAGGCGGCGGTAGCGCAGCCGCAGCGAGTCGCGCTGGAGCTCCCACAGCCTCCGTGCGAGCCGTTCGACGTCCGAGGCCGGGGGAGCGAGGAACTGCCCCGGCGCGATCTCGACGATGGCGATGTCGTACCCGCGCGCCCGCAGGTCGAGCAGGGCCTGGGCGCCGCGCTCGTCCAGCAGCGGGGTGAGCGCGATGACGAGCGCGTTCGGCGGCAGCATGCGGCGGGGGATCGCGCCCGCGTGCTTCCAGGCGTAGCTGAACACCACGTCGGTCGTCAGCAGGGCCTCGACGATCTGGTAGAGCTGGGGCATCCCTCCGCCCGGCATCAGCCAGCGCAGGATCCCGCCGAACGCCACCAGCCCGACGCGGTCCTTGTCCTCGAGGTAGCGGGCGGAGAGCGACGCCGCGGCCCGGACGGCCAGGTCGAGGCTGCTGCGCCCGTGGCCGCGCAGCTCCGCGAACGTGTCCAGGAAGAGGACGACGTCGCTGTTCTGCTCCATGTGGCGGTCGCTCACGAGCAGCTCGTTGCGGCGCGCGCTGGCCCTCCAGTTGATCGCCCGCAGCTGGTCGCCGGCCTGGAACGGGCGGACGTCGGCGAACTCGATCCCGGCTCCCGCGCGGCGTGCCACCAGGTTGCCGGAGTACGGCTGCGTCTCGTGGGGCACGAGCATCGACCGCAGCGCCTCGGCGCGCGGATACACCCGCAGCGGCACGGGGTTGGCCGCCTCGCCGGCGTGCGTCACGAGCCCGTGAGCGTCGCGCGCACGGAGCGCGACGCCGCCGAGCGTGTACCCACCCCACCGGTCGCAGCGGACGACGACGTCGAGCGCCCGCTCCTCGCCGGCCGCCATCGACATCCCGGCCGACGCCGGCTCGACGCTCAGGCCGGGAGGCGCCGGCACCGTCACCGTGAGCTCGTCGACGGGCGTGGCCGCGTGGACGCGGATGTGTGCCGTGATCCGGTCGCCTTCGAGCACGCGCTGCCGCTCCAGCGCATACCCGGTCAGGTCGACGACGGGCGGGCGGACGCGGCGTACGGCGGTGAGCAGGAGCGCGAACGGGACGGCGGCGGCGGCGAGCTCGGGCCGGTGAGTGGCGAGCGCTCCCAGGAGCCCGGCCGCGGCGAGCGCGGCGTAGCCCGCCAGCTTCGGGTTGACGGTCGCGGTCACGGCTGCGGCCGGGCGATGTCCTCGGCGGCCGGTGTCGGCACCGACCGCAGGCACTCCTCGACGACCTCGGCCGGGCTCACCTGCTGCACCCAGAGCTCGGGCTGGAGCGTCATGCGGTGCGCGAGCGCCGGCGCCGCCAGGGCCTTCACGTCGTCGGGGATGACGTAGTCGCGCCCGTCGAGCGCCGCCCGGCAGCGCGTCAGCTTGACGAGCGCAATGGTGCCCCGGGGGCTCGCGCCGACCTGCGCCCGCGCCGTCTCGCGGGTGGCGCGGACGACGTCGACGATGTAGCGGCCGACCGCCTCGCTCAGGTGGACGTCCTCGACCGCGCGCTGCATCTCCAGCAGCCCGGCGCGGTCGATCACCGAATCGAGCTCGACCTCGTCGGACTTGCGCTGCACCCGCCGCTCCGCCATCGTCCACTCGGCGTCGCGCGACGGGTAGCCGACGCCGATCCGCAGGATGAAGCGGTCGAGCTGGGCCTCCGGGAGCGGATAGGTGCCCTCGTACTCGATCGGGTTCTCGGTCGCGAGGACGAGGAAGGGCGCCGCCAGCCGATGCGTCGTCCCCTCCACCGTCACCTGCCGCTCCTGCATCGCCTCGAGCAGCGCCGCCTGCGTCTTCGGCGGGGCGCGGTTGATCTCGTCGCCGAGCAGCAGGTTGGTGAAGACCGGGCCGGGGCGGAACTCGAACTCGCTGGTCTGCTGGTTGAAGATCGACGATCCGGTGATGTCCGCCGGCATCAGATCGGGGGTGAACTGGACGCGGGCGAAGTCGAGGCTCATCACGCGCGCGAACGACCGCGCGATCAGGGTCTTGGCCAGGCCGGGGTAGTCCTCGATCAGCACGTGCCCGTCCGCGAGGATGCCTGCGAGCAGGAGCTCGAGTGCGTCGCGCTTGCCGACCACGGCCTTCTCGACCTCGGCCAGGATCCGGTCGGCGCGTGTGCGCAGGTCGGTCGGCGCCGTCACGTCACACCTCCTCCAGGCGCTCGATCGCCCCCAGGATGGCGTCGATGCCGGGCGGGCGCGTGCTGCGGTCGTCCCGGGGATGGGTCATGGTCAGCAGGCTCCAGGTCGCCTCTCCCAGCAGGCTCCGCGCCGCCTCGGGGTTGCGGTCGAGGTCGATGCCGTGCCGGAGCTTCAGGCGCTCCGATGCCGTGCGCCGCAGCTGCGGCTGGACGCGGTGCTCGAACTCGAGGGCCGAGCTGCGCGAGAGCGCCACGGAGCGCTCGATCCCCGCGAGCTGGGCGAGCGGCTGCACCGCCTCTCCGCGTGGCGCCGGCGGTGGGGACGGGGCTGCGCTCGGCGTGTGCTGGCGGATGCCGATGACGATCATCGCGGTCGCGTAGGCACCCGTGACGAGCACGGCGGCGCGGCTCGCCTGCGCGTGGTCGCGCAGCGCCAGCGCCACCGCCGCCCCCGCGAGGGCCGGGATCGCGGCGAGCACGAGTCTCCACCAGCGGGGCGTCATCCGCCGCCGAGCTCCCGGCGCAGCGCGGTGAGCAGCCGCACGGCCCGCGCCCGCTCCGGCTCGCCGATCGCGTGCGGCCCGAAGCGGGCCTCGTGGAAGAGGCTCGTCAGCTCGGCCATCGCCCGCCCGCCGCCCTGCAGCCGGGCGAGCGCACGGCCCAGGTACTCGAGCGGGGCCTCCCACCGGTGGCGGGTGACGCCCCGGTCTCCGAGCAGCCGCTCCATCCGCGCGTATGCCGCGATCACCGCTCGCCGCGGGTCGGGCTCGCGGCGGAGGTCGTCGAGCGACCAGTCGAGCGCCGCGGCGAGCTCATGCTCGGGCTGCGACGCCGGCGGCGCCGGCGCGGGCCGGTTCCGGCGCCTGATGACGACGAGCGCGGCGGCTGCGACGATCACGATCGCGACCGCGGCCGCCAGGGCGATGGCGAGCGTCGACCCGGTCGTCGCCGCGGGCGCGGGGTGCGCCGACGCGATCCGGGCCCCGGGGGCGGATCCGAAGGGGATGCCCGGGGCGGTCTTGGGGCGAGTCGCGCCCGTGCGCCCGGTCAGGATCACGGCCGCGACGGCGCCTGCGATCACGAGCAGCGGCAGTGCCAGCACGATCGCCTTCTCCCACCAGCGCACCTCGGGCCGGTACGGCTCGAAGAGGTCGTCCTCGGGGCTGCGCTTGCCGCGCCTGATCGCGGCCGGCCACAACGCCCGCACCAGGATCGTCGTGGCCGCGATCCAGACGACGAGACCGGCGGTCAGAAGGACGGTCGTCAGGGCGTGGCCGGCGGTCGAGCCGATGCGCACCGCGCCGCCGCCGCCGTGCGCGGTCGCCCGGCTGGTGGCCGCAACCACCGCCGCGAGCCCGATCAGACACAGGCCGGCGGCGGCGCCCGCGCGCCCGTCCCATGTTCGCCGTCTGCCGTCCATCGCCGTCCTCTCCTCCCACGCCTGTGGCGTGCCGGAACCCGTTCTAGAGGCCATCAGCGCTCGGACGGCGCGCTCGACGGCGAGCCTCATCGCCGTCCCGCAAGCATACCGGGGCGCGTGGCGGCCGCCGCCGCCAGCAGCATCCACGCCCCGGCGTAGAGGAACGCCGCCGCCGGCGAGAGCGCGATCCAGATCGCGCCCACGACCGCCGACGACAGCAGGCCCCCGGCCGACTGCAGCCCGCCGAGAACGCCGAAGCCGCCGCCGCGCAATTCGTCGGGGAGCAGCCTCGCCACGAGTGCCGACTCGGCCGCCTCGGCGAGCCCGATCCCGCTCCCGGCGAGCGCGAACGCGGTCAGGATGAGCGGCCACGCGTGCAGCGGAAGCGCGAAGGCGGCGTAGGCGAGGACGTAGACCGCGGCTCCCGCGGCGAAGACGACTCCCGGGCCGGAGCGGTCGATCCAGTGCCCGCCGGAGAACGCGACCCCGGCGGCGACCAGGTTGTGGCCGGCGTAGACGAGGATCGCGAGCGTCGTCGCGGCCGTGGCCGACCGGCCGCCGTGGTGGAGCAGGTCGGTCGAGCGCAGGATGAGGAGGGTGGTCGAGACGTTGCTGATCTCGAACAGGGCGATGGGGAGGAGGGGGCGCAGCAGACCCGCCTGGCGGAGCCGGCGCACCTCCAGGCCGGCGCGCCTGGCCGAGGCGGCACCCAGCCGGCGGGCCTCGGTCGCGGCGACGGTGATCGCGACCGCCGCGAGCGTGGACGGGAGCGCGGCGGCGAGCAGCGCGGGCCGGATGCCGATCCAGCTGACGAGCCCGGCGGCGAGCAGCGGTCCGGCGACCGCGCCGAGGTTGTCGCCGGCGCGCTCGATGCCGAACGCGCGCCCGTACGCCTCGCGCGGGGCGAGCGAGGCGAGCATCGCGTCGCGCGCCGGCGAGCGCAGCCCTCGGGCGAGCCACGACGCCGCGCGGAGCGCCGCGACCTGCCAGATGGCGGCGGCCGCGGCGATCGCGCCCGTGGCCGCGGCCATCGACAGGTAGCCGCCGCGGGCGACGCGCAGCCGCCGCGTCTCGTCGTTGGCCAGCATGCCGCCCGTGAGGGTCGCCAGGCCGAGGACGGCGTCGCTCACGCCCTCGATCAGCCCCAGGGTGGCGGCCGAGCCGCGCAGGACGCCGGTCACGAAGGCGGGCAGGACGGACGTCGTCAGCTCGTGGCCGGCGTCGCTGAAGAAGCTCGCCAGGCCGACGCTCGCGACCCCGCGGGAGAGCAGGAGCGGCCTTCGTGCGTGTGGGCCCTCCGCGGGCATCTAGTCGCCGTTCGGCTCGCCGACGATCAGGACGGGCAGGTCGCTGTGCTCGGCGAACCGTTCGGCGAGGCCGTGGAGGAGCAGCCGGCCGGCCCGGCTCGTCCGGTGCCGGCCGGTGACGACCAGATCGAAGCCGTGCTCGTGGGCGTACCGGACGATCCGCTCGGACGGATGATCGCCCTCGATGATGACGTGCTCGAGGTCGACGCCGACCCGGTCGGCGCGGTCGCGCAGGGCGCCGAGCGTGCCCTGGAGGTGCTCGCGGGCGGCCTGCACCGACTCGGCCGCATCCTCCGAGGTCTCGGCGTGGGTGGGCGAGTAGGCGACGCTGACGGCGACGATGTCCGCGTCGTAGCGGCGGGCGAGGTCGATCGCCCAGTCGAGCGCGTGGCGGGCGGGCTTGGAGCCGTCCCAGGCGAGCAGGATGCGCTGGAACATCAGGGTCGCAGGGTCGGGATGAGGGCGACGATGACGATCAGCGTCACCAGGACGTAGGCGAGGTATGTCCCCAGGCGCCCCGACTGGAACCGGCGCACCTGCGCGGTGATGCCGAGCATGAGCGCTGTCAGGGGTCGGTAGACGTGTGCTTCGATCATGGGCACCACCTGGGTTTCGAGGACGAGCGCGGGCGCGCCGGGCGTGGGCTGGGCGACGGGGCGCACCGACCGGCGGAAGGCGTAGAGGGGTCGCAGGACGACGCGGATCGGATTCGAGTAGCCCGCCGGGGTGTACTGGACGAGCCGCGCGTCCAGGGCGGTGCCCGACACCCACGGTGCGGCCCGCCGCGCCGGCGCCCGGCGCAGGAGCCGGACGGCCACCGCGGTGGCGGTCGCGAACGTGACCAGGACGAGTGCGAGCCACGTCGGCGCGAGCACGGAGAAGTCGCCGTAGACGGGGCCGAGGACGAGCGGGTGCGAGATCGCGTCCGGCGCGGGGTTGAAGCCGATCGCCGCCGCGAGGGCGCGCCCGAAGAGGCGGATCTCCCATGGAGCGACCACGCCGAGCAGCGCCGCGCATGCGCCGAGCAGGACGAGGCCGGCGCCGGGATCGCGCGGCTCCGCCATGCGGGCGCGCGGCGCCCGGGCGCGGCCGAGCACGACCGACCCGAAGAGCTTGGCGAACGCCAGCAGGCCGAGGCCGGCGGTCAGCGCGAGCGCGGCCGCGGCCAGCGCCATGAGCAGCTGCGCGAGGGTGTCGTCGATCCGGAACCCCTGGATGAGCGACTCGAGCGTGAACCACTCGCTGACGAACCCCCCGAACGGCGGCAGGGCGGCGAGGGTGACCGTCGCGAGGGCGAGGGCCGCGGACGTCCGCGGCAGGTCACGCCCGACGTCCCCCAGCGGGCGCATCCGGGTCGTCCCGGCCGCCCGGCCGATCCGCTCCACCGCGAGCAGCGCGAGCGTCTTTGCGAGCGCGTGCGCCGTCAGGTGCAGCGTCGCCGCCAGCAGGCCGACGGCGGCGAGCTGCGGATGGCCGGTCGCCTGGCCGACCAGCGCGGCGCCGAAGCCGAGCAGTGTGACGCCGGTGTGCTCGACGCTCGAGAAGCCGAGGAAGCGCAGCAGATCGTCGTCGGCGATCGCGTACAGGATGCCGATGAGCGCGGTCAGGGCGCCCACGACGAGGACGACCTCGCCCCACCACAGCTGCGCCGGCCCGATCGTCACGAACACGAGCCGCCAGAGGCCGTAGAACCCGGCGATGAGCGCCACCGAGAGCGAGGCTGCGGCGGGGCCGGGCGCAGCCTCGTAGCCGGCGGGCAGGCCGGCCTGCAGCGGCGGCACCCCGATCTTGCTCGCGAACCCGATCAGCAGCAGCAGGAAGGCGATGCTGCGCGCGTGCCCGGTCAGGTGCGCCGCGTGCACGTGCCAGTCGGAGAAGCGGAAGCTCCCGGTGCGCCCGTACAGGAGCGCGAAGGCGGCGAGCAGCGCGGCGCCCGAGATCTTGTTCAGGCCGCCGGTCAGGTACCCGGCCGCCAGCGTGCCGGGCCGGCCGCGATCCGCGCTGGCCGTGAGGTAGACGGCGACCGCGAGCCCCTCCCAGGCGAGCAGGAAGACGAACGCCTGGTCGGCGCCGATGACGACTGCGACGCTGAGCAGGACGAGCGCGTGCAGGCTCGTCACCGCACGCGACGCCGGCCGCTCGGCGTAGCGCAGGCCGACGGCCGCCCCCGTGATCCCCGCCAGGCCGAGGAAGACGCCCGCGATCCCGTCGACGCGCAGGGCGGCATCGCCGAAGCCGAGCCACGACCCGAGCGACAGCGTGGCCGGGTGGCCGAGCGCGGCCCCGCCGCCGACGGGCACGGCGAGGGCCGCGCCGGCGACGCTCGCAAGCGCCGCCAGCCGCGGGTGGACGAACGCGAGCGCGACGGCGGCGATCAGCAGGACGAGCGTTGCGTCCCAGAGCGCGCTCACGCGGCCCGCTCCCGCTCGGAGAGCGCGCCGACGGCGAGCAGGATGCCGTGGAGGAGCATGATCGGGGTCGGCGGCGAGCCGGGGATGTAGACGTCGACCGGGAGCACCGCGCCCACGCCGTCTCCGCCCCCCACGGCGCCCGAGCACGCCTCGCTGCCCGCCGCCACCACGGCGCGCGGCTCCGGCATCGCGTCCCACGCGCGCAGGAGCGGCTCGCGCATGGGCGCGGAGACGCCGCCGGTGACGAGCAGGATGTCGGCGTGGCGGGGCGCGAGCGTGAAGAAGACGCCGAGCCGGTGGACGTCGTAGTACGGGCTCTGGAGGGCGTGGATCTCCCACTCCTCCGATCCGTCCGAGCCGGTGTCGACGTGGCGGATGTGCACCGAGCGGCGCAGCGCGGCGGTCCGCTCGGCCAGGGCCGGCCGCAGCTCCTCGAGTCCGGCCGGGCCGTCTCCGGCGACGAGGGCGCTGCGGCGCCTCACGGCCGTCTCGGCGGGGCTCGAGAACGCGAACCGCTCGGGCGCTGCGCGGACGCAGATCCCGCACAGGATGCACCGCCCCCGGTCGACGGCGACGCGGCCGTCCGCGACCCGGATCGCGCCGGTGGGGCACAGCCGTTCGAGCTCGGCCGGCGCCCCGGCGGGGCCGGTCACCTCGATCGCCGAGTGCAGGCCCTCGACCGAGGGCTCGGGCGCGCCCGGGTAGCGGGTCGTGACGATGCCCCGGGCGAGGCCGCGCAGGATCCACTCGAGCATCAGCGATCGGCCTCCGCGGCCGTGAGCCCGAAGCTGTGCTCGATGAACCCGAAGTCGGTGAGCACGTCACCGCGGAAGCTGGCGGCGAAGAGCGGCCAGTTGCGGAAGGACGCCGACGCGATGTGCGCGTCGGTGCAGACGCCGTCCTGCATCGCCAGGGAGTACACGACCTCGCCCTGGGGGGCCTCGCTCCAGCCGTGGGCGGCGCCCGACGGCGTCCCGACGTCGACCCGCAGTTGACGCTCGGCCCGCGCCAGCCGGTCGACCGCCTGGCGGATCAGGTGGACGCCCTGGCGGATCTCGGCGAGCTGCACCTCGAGCCGCGCCATCGCGTCGCCGTCGTCGCGCGTGACGACCTCGAACCCGAGCCGGCCGTAGGCGGCGTAGGGCCGCTCGAACCGGGCGTCGGTGGAGATCCCGCACGCGCGCGCGACCGGGCCGACGCCTCCCAGCCGCTCGACGGTCTCGCGGTCGAGCCGCCCGGTGCCGAAGAGCCGGTCCGTGAACGAGGTGGTGCCGATCAGGAGCCGCTGGTCGCGGCGCAGGTCGCGCTCGAACCGCTCCAGGAACTGCTCGATCTCGCCCGCCCCGGCGTCCGGTTCGCCGTCCATGCCGCCGGGGACGACCACGCCGCGTCCGAACCGGCTTCCGCACAGGCGCCCGCGCATGCGCAGGACGTCCTCCTGCAGGATCAGGAAGCGTGCCTGGCCGACGGCGAGCGCCGTGGTCTCGGCCAGCGCGGCGGCGACGTGGAGGTGGTGAGCGAGCCGTTCGAGCTCCGCGTGGATGACCCGCCAGAGCTGTGCCCATGCCGGAGGGGTGACTCCGGCGATGCGCTCGACGGCGTGGCAGAACGCGAGGGCGTGGGCGACGGTGGCGACCCCGGCCACCCGCTCGGCCAGGACGGCGCCGTGGGCGGGTGACGCTGCGGCCAGCCGCCGCTCGAGCGAGCGCCGCTTGAAGCCGGGGCGCACGTCGATGGCGGGGACGTCCTCGCCGCCGGTCTCGATCACGAACTGGACGGCCTCGAAGACCCCGGACCGGATCGGGCCGTACGGCAGGAGGAAGACGTCGTCGCCGGCCAGGGTCGGCACGATGGCGTCGGCGTCGGCCTCGATCAGCGGCCGCAGGTCGGGATGGCCGTCCGGGACGATGCCGGTGACGTCGTGCAGCTCGCGCTCCGGCCATGCCGCCGCCGGCACCGCGGCCGCGATCGCCGGGTAGGAGCGGGTCCCCCCGATCGGGGCGAAGACGGTCACGATCCGGCCGCGGAGCGCGAACGTCGCCGTGATCGAGGGCTCGCCGGGGCGGGTCGCGAAGACGCTCACCGGCCGTCCGCCGTCGCCGGCCAGCGCGCGGCAGGCCTCCGCGAGCCGGTCGATCGCGACCCGCACGCGGCGCTCGTCGGGCAGGCTCTGCTCCTCCCGCTCGATCATGCCGGCGAGCGGGTCGGGGCGTTCCGGGGATGCGGGCGCGCCGGGGTTCATGCGGGGGACTCCAGCGCGATGCGGGCGTTGTGGAGCAGGCTGGTGAGGTCGTGCGGCACGTGCAGGCCGATGCCGACGACGGCCACCGCGCACAGCGCCATCCCCGCGACCATCCATGCGCTCGGCTCTCCGGTGCCGGTCGCCGTCGCCGCCGGCGCGGGCGCCGAGGCCAGCGTCATCCGCCCCATGTGCCAGACGACGCCGAAGAAGGCGAGGTTCACCAGCACGATCAGGAGGCTCGCGGGCAGGTAGTCCGGCCGGGCGAAGCCGCCGGCGACGATCTGGAACTCGCTGCGGAAGATCCCGGAGATGGGCAGGCCGCACAGCGCGAGCGCGGCGAACAGGAACATTGGCCCGGTCCACGGCAGGACGTCGAGGCCGTTCCCGACCCTGGCGATCTCCTTGGTGTCGTACCGGCGCAGGATCGACCCGGCTCCGAAGAAGGCCAGCCCCTTGGCGGCCGAGTGGTTGATGACGTGGAGGAGGGCGCCGGCGACGGCGAGCGGAGTGCCGAACCCGATGCCGAGCGCGATCAGGCCGATGTGCTCGATCGACGAGTAGGCGAGCAGGCGCTTGTAGCTCTCCTGGCGCAGCACGAAGATGGCGGCGACGCCCAGCGAGAGCAGCCCGAACACGATCAGCACGCGGCGCGGGAATCCCGGCCCGTCCGCCACGACGGCCGCCTGGTAGAAGCGCAGCACCGCGTACAGGGCCGAGGCGAGCAGTGTCCCGGAGAGCAGCGCCGACACCGGCGTCGGCGCCTCCGAGTGGGCGTCCGGGAGCCACGTGTGCATCGGCGCGATGCCGGCCTTGGTGCCGAAGCCGACGGTGGCGAGCAGGAACGCCACCTTGACGATCTCGGGCCGCAGGTGCGCGCCGAGCAGCGTGTGATAGCGGGGCAGGTAGTCGGTGCCGAGCGACGGCGTGCCCGCCGCGTAGAGCAGGATCACGCCCAGGAGCCCGATGCCGAGCCCGGCCGAGGCGATCAGGACGTACTTCCAGGACGCCTCCAGCGCGGCGTCGGTGCGGTCGAGCGCGACGAGCAGCGCCGACACGACGGTCGTCAGCTCGACGGCGATCCAGAGGGTGCCGTAGTCGGTGGCCAGGGGGACGAGCACGAGCGCGAGGCAGAACAGGTTCAGGTACACGAAGTAGCGGCGGCTGAACGCGGTGTAGCCCTCGCGGCTCTCGCGGCGCAGGTACCCCGGCGAGTAGATGCCCGCGGCCGCGTACAGCAGTCCGGTCGGGATCAGGAACACGGCTCCCAGCGGATCGAGGCCCAGCCAGCCGTCCGCGATCCGAAGCGTGCTTCCGTCCCGCACCGAGAAGGCGACGGCGCACACGCCGGCGAGGCACGCGATGCCGGAGACGAGCGTCGCCGCTTGGCCGGCGCGGGCGGGCGAGGCCAGGGCGACGACGCTGGCGACGATCGGGCACAGCAGGAGGAGCACGAGCACCGCCGCCACGTCAGCCCCGCAGCCGGTCGAGGACGTGGGTCATGACGGCGGCGCGCTGGATCGCGAGGTACTGGACGAGGACGACGAAGACGACCACGCCGATCAGGACGTCGAAGAAGAGCAGCAGCGCGAGGATCGTCGGCAGGTCGGGGGCGACCACGAGGCTCGCGAGCGAGACGCCGTTCTCGAGCGCGAGGAATCCCAGCAGCTGCGACGGCGCGTGCGGGCGCAGGATCATGAGCAGGAGGGCGACGAAGATCGCCGCGGCCGCGACCCCGAGCGCCGGCAGCGGCAGCGGCCCGCCGCGAC
The DNA here is from genome assembly GCA_963843705.1 of uncultured Actinomycetes bacterium. Classification (GTDB taxonomy): domain Bacteria; phylum Actinomycetota; class Thermoleophilia; order Gaiellales; family JAICJC01; genus JAICJC01. Next base: position 58,040 of record CAWJLQ010000005.1, on the reverse strand, counting down.
CGAGATGGAGCTCCGACAGCGCGAAGAAGGCGAAGCCGGACAGGGCCACGCCGCCGAGCACGGCGGTGGGGACGCCCACGAGCGACGGCACCCGCTCGGGAATCTCCAGGTTCCGCAGCACGATCCCGATCCCGAGCGGGATCGCGAGCGCCTTGAGCGCGATCGTGACCAGGCCGACGACGTAGAGGCCGCTCGCGTGGGCGGTGACCGCCGCCGCGATCGCGAGGGCGGCGATCAGGGCCGAGCTGAGCCCGTACAGGCGCAGCTGCTCCCAGATGTCCTGGGAGCGGAGCATGCCGAACTCGAGCAGGAGCACGACGACCGCGATCACCGTGCTGGTGGCCGCGAAGACGGTCAGGTGGCCGGTCGAGAACGAACGCTGGAACACGAACGTCATGACGGCGAGCACCGCCAGCAGGAAGCCCGCCACCGTGAACTCCGGGATCTTGTACAGCCGCAGCTTGGCGAACGATGACTCGATCGCGGCGATCACCAGCCCGACGACGACCGCCTTGCCGGCGAAGACGGCGACCGCCTCGAGGACGTGGTCGAGGCGTCCGTCGGCCGCGAGGCCCCACGGCGCGGTGAGGACGTTGATGAAGATCACGAACAGGATCAGCTGCTTCATCGTCGAGCCCCAGCGGAGCAGTGCGAACCCGACGCCCGAGTGCTCCAGCGTGCGCGCCTCCTCGATCATCCCGAACTCGAGGGTCGAGCCGTGGTTCTCGACCGGCACGCGCCCGGTCTCCGCCAGCAGCACGAGGAAGAAGGCGGCGGTCACGAGCAGGTGCGCCGGCCGGACGATCTCGACCGCCGATCCCTCGAGCGTCTTCACCATCGCGTAGGGCAGGTCGGTGTGGGTGATCAGGGCCACGGTGAAGATGACGATCAGGATGGTCGGCTCGCCGAGGGCGCCGAAGCTGCGCAGGCGGCTCGAGCCGAGCTGCGTGTACGGGCTGCCGCTGTCGAGCGCCGCGAGCGAGACGGCGAAGCTCGCCATCCCGAGCACGAACCCGCCGCCGAGGATGTCGCCCATGTACCCGAGCGGGAGCGGGAAGTTCGTGAGCACCGGGATCAGGAGCGGCACGGTGGCGTATGCCGCGAACGCGATGTAGGGCGCCGCCCGGAACATCGGCCCGGCGCCCTCCGGGAGCACCGTCTCCTTGTGCAGGTACTTCCAGATGTCGTGGTACGGCTGCAGCAGCCGCGGCCCGCGCCGCATCTGCACGATCGCCTCGGCGCGGGCGATGATCCCGGTGATCAGCGGGCCGAGGACGACGATGGTGCCGACCTGGAAGATCTGGATCACCCAGTCATTCAGGTATGGCATCGACAACCCAAAGGCTCCTTCGCGCGCGATCGATCGTTGCGGAAGAAGCCATCAGCCGCGGGTGGCGGCGGTTTCGCGGGCGCGGCCCGCTGCCAGAGCTTCATCTGGCGGGCCGCAACGTAGCACAGCGCCCGGCGCGGCGTTTGCGGCCACTCGTGGCCGGGGATAGGGTGGGCGTAGCCCACGGCGATGATGCCCGCCGACGTCCGCGGCCACGGCCGCTGATGGCCTCTACTCAACGTTCGCGGCACCATGGTCGACTTCTTTGCACTGGACATCGTCGAGGCGTTTCGCGCGACGGGGTGCCCGCTCTGCCGCAGCCTTGCGGAGGTCGAGCGGCACGACATGGCCGCGTTCGTGCGCGAGGGCCGGGCGGTGCCCGAGGCGCGCCGGCGTCTGGTCGAGAGCGGCGGATTCTGCCGCCGCCACGCGCGCCTCTTCGAGGACGTCTGCCTCGGGGCGGATGCGCGGTGGGTCGTCGCCGACGTCTACCGCCAGATCGTCGGCCACGACCTCGAGCGTCTGCGCGCGACCAGGCGGGTGCGCGGCCCGGCGCTCGAACGGCGGCGGCGGTGTCCGGCCTGCGACGAGGCCGACGCCGCGGCCGTGCGCAAGGCGGGGTTCCTCGTCGACGCGCTGCGTTCGCCGGACGTCCGCTCGACGTACGCGCTCTGCGACGGCGTCTGCGCTGCGCATCTGGACGTCGTCGTCGCCGTCGCGGTCGAGGACGAGCCGCGCGTCGCCAGGTTCCTCGTCGACGACTGGCGCAGCCGGCTGGCGCGGCTGGCCGACGAGCTGGACGGCTACGACCGCACGCGCGACCACCGCTTCACCCACGAGCGCACGGCCGCGGAGGAGCGATCCTGCGCCGAGGTGCTGCGCCGCTACGCCGGCGGCGAGGGCCGCTCGGCGGCGCGGTGAGGCCGGCCGGTGCGGGTGCACATGTGGAGTGGGGTATCCTGGACACAGGCGATGGAGCCCGCCTTCGACCGCCGGCACGGCTGATGGCTTCTACCGACTGACGTAGGTAGACGCCATGACCCGACGAACCCTTGCGAGCGCCGCGCCACCGCCCCAGGAGACGGCCTCCGCGTTCGTCAGCATCCTGCAGGCCGACGAGGGCGACGAGGTGCATCCCGACGTCGCCGAGCTGTTCGCGGATCTGAACCTCGACCAGGTGGTCGGCACGCTCTGCGCGGGCCGGGAGGACTACCGGCTGGACGAGCTCTTCCGCACGCCGCTCACATGCGAGGGTGCGATCGCCTACCGCCACGACGTCGTGCGCGACCTGGAGCGGCCCGCCGTCCGTGACGCGGTCGCGGGCTTCGCGCGGGCGATGGCCTCGATCCGCGCGCACCGGGCGCAGATCGGGAAGCTCCACTTCGAGCACGAGCAGCAGGGGTGGACGCTCGACGCCGCCGCGATCTACTGCGACGCGGTCGCGGCGCTCGCGGCCCGGCTCGAGGAGCTCGAGCTCCGCTCCCAGGGCATGCGCGGGCTGCGCGCGTACCTGACCGCCTATGCCGCGTCGGAGCGCTTCCGCGCGCTGGCGGCCGAGACCCGCCGGCTGAAGGAGGCCCTGGCCGGGGTGCGGTACTCGCTCCTGATCCGGGGATCGCGGGTGACGGTGAGCCGCTACGCCGACGAGCCCGACTACACGGTCGAGGTCGAGCGGACGTTCGCCCGGTTCCGCCGGCATGCCGCCGGGAGCCACCTGGCCAACCTGACCGACCACGCCGGGATGGATCACGTCGAGGCGTGGATCGTCGAACGGGTGGCGCGACTCTTCCCGGAGGTGTTCGAGCCGCTGGCGCGGTTCTGCGAGCGCCACGCCGACGTCGTCGACCCGACGGTGGGGCGGTTCGACCGCGAGGTGCAGTTCTACCTCGCCTACCTCGAGATGATCGACTCCCTCGCGCCGGCCGGGCTCGCCTTCTGCCTGCCCGTGGTGCACGAGGACGCCGCGACGGTGACCGCCGAGCAGACGTTCGACCTCGCGCTCGCGCTCAAGCTCGCGGCCTCCGGCGGGGAGGTCGTCGTGAACGATGTGCGGCTCGCCGCGCCGGAGCGCATCCTCGTCGTCAGCGGCCCGAACAACGGCGGCAAGACGACGTTCGCGCGGGCCTTCGGTCAGCTCAACTACCTCGCCGGCCTCGGCCTGCCCGTGCCCGGCCGGGCGGCGGAGCTGCGGCTGCCGGACCGGGTGTTCTCCCACTTCGAGCGGGAGGAGCAGATCGAGACGCTGCGGGGGAAGCTCGAGGACGAGCTCGTCCGCCTGCGCGCGATCCTCGATCGGGCGACGCCGCGCAGCGTGATCGTGATGAACGAGAGCTTCAACTCGACGACGCTCGACGACGCCCGCGTGCTCGGCGCGAGGATGATCGAGCAGATCACCCGCCTGGGCGCGCTGGCCGTGTACGTCACCTTCGTCGACGAGCTCGCGTCGCTGAACGACGCCACCGTGAGCATGGTGAGCACGATCGATCCCCAGAACCCGGCGACGCGCACCTTCAGGATCGTCCGCCGGCCCGCCGACGGGCTCGCCTACGCCGCCGCCATCGCCGAGAAGTACGGGCTGACGTTCGATCGCCTGGTCAGGCGGATCGGGCCGTGAACGTCCACCTGATGCATCGCGACCGCGACGTCGATCTCGACGCCGACATCCCCGAGGCCCATACGCCGCTCGAGCGCGACCTCGAGCTTCCGACGCTCCACCGCGCGATGGCCCGCGGCGACAAGCTGGTCCACGAGATGGCGCGGCGCGGCATGCTGCTCAGCCTGACCGAGCCCGACGCGATCCGGTATCGCCAGGACGTCCTGCGCGACTGCCTGCGGAACCCGGGCGAGGTGCACGAGCTGTTCGCGCTCGCCTCCGAGGCCCTGGAGAAGCAGCGCAAGGTTGGGTGGTACTGGTCGAAGGCGCCGCCGTCGACGACCCTGCACTGGGCCGTCGGCGTGCTGGAGTCGCACCTGGACGTGCTGCGGCGCATCCGCCGGGTCGCCGATACCCGGGCCGGCCGCTTCGCGTCGGAGGGGTTCACGCGCTTCTTCGCGGCCGTCGCGGATGAGCTCGACGACGAGTATCTGGCGGCGGTGGATGCACACCTGAAGGCGCTGCGGTTCAAGGGCGGCCTGCTCGCGAGCGTGCAGCTCGGGAAGGGGAACCGCGGTCAGGGCTACGTCGTCCGCCGGCGCCGGACGCAGTCGTGGAGCGAGCGCCTGTCGCCGCTGTCCGGCACCGATCGGGGGCTCAGCTTCACCATTCCCGACCGCGACGAGAACGGCCACCGCGCGCTCGGCGACATCCGCAGCCGCGCGGTCAACCGCGTCGCCGACGCGACCGCGCAGGCCTCGGATCACGTGACGGGCTTCTTCCGGCTGCTCCAGGCGGAGACCGGCTTCTACCTCGGGTGCATGAACGTGCACGACTGGCTCGTCGAGCAGGGGGCGCCCGTCTGCTTCCCGGAGCCGCTCGACCCCGGCTCGGCCGAGCTGGGCGCGACGGATCTCTACGACCCGTGCCTCGCGATCCAGATGCAGCGGCGCGTGGTCGCCAACGACCTCGACACGGCCGCGCGGCCGCTCGTCATGGTGACGGGTGCGAACCAGGGCGGGAAGTCGACCCTTCTGCGCAGCATCGGCGTCGGGCTCCTGATGATGCAGAGCGGCATGATCGTCGGGGCGGAGGCCTTCCGCGCCGGGGTGTGCGCCGGCGTCTTCACGCACTACAAGCGCGAGGAGGACGACACGATGGAGAGCGGGAAGCTCGACGAGGAGCTCGCGCGGATGAGCGCGATCGCCGACGCGATCCGCCCCGGCTGCGTCCTCCTGTGCAACGAGTCGTTCGCCTCGACGAACGAGCGCGAGGGCTCGGAGATCGCGCGCCAGGTGGTGCGCGCCCTGCTCGAGAAGGGCATCCGGGTGGTCTTCGTGACGCATCTCTACGATCTCGCGCACGGCTTCGAGAGCGACGGCGACCGCGTCTGCTTCCTGCGCGCCGAGCGCGGTGACGACGGGACGCGCACGTTCAAGGTCAGACCGGGCCCGCCGCTCTCGACCAGCTTCGGCGAGGACACCTACCGGCAGGTGTTCGGCGAGGCGGCGGCCGGGAAGTAGCACGGGCACGGGGGCTGGTGCCGGCGTGCGCCCGTCTTCAGCTCGAAGAGCTCCATCCCGATCCGCGGGTGGCGGCAGAAGCCGAGCACCTCGTAGCCGTCATCCTCGGGGATCGGCGGATCGAAACCCTGGAAGTAGCGGCACTCCGGACACTGTGCCGGCGAATACGGCCAGCTCGCGCGCAGTCCCACAGATGGCCTCCCGGTCTGACATCAACGTGGGCAGAAGCCATCAGCCCGATCTACGCCGGGCGGTGCGCGAGCTTCATCGCGATCTGCCCGCCATGCTACTCCGCGGTGCGGCTAGGCGGCCGCGCGCCGGCGGCCGCGCACGCTGGAGACGAGCACCGCCACGGTGTAGAGGATCGTGAGCAGGAGCGCGAGCAGGAAGCCGAACCAGCCGATCGCGCCGATCCAGTACTCGGCTCCGTGCGTGGCCTTGTGCGCGTCGTTCGTGTTCCCGACGGCGGACAGGGCGAACAGCCCGACGATGGCGACTGCGAGCGTCGCATAGACGGGCTTGGGGCGGGTGAGCGGGTTCATCGGGCCTCCTTCTGCGGGTACGTGCCGACCGGGAGACTATAGGAAGATATCTTCCCGTTGTCAACCGGCCCGGCGTCCGCGCAGGTAGACGACCCCGCCTGCGACCAGCAGCAGGCCCGCGGCGGCGGTCGACCCGGCCTGGACGAGGTGCGTCGCCCGCGCCGACGTCCAGCCCCACAGGAAGGCCGACTGCACCGTGACGACGGCCGCCAGCGCGAGGTGGACACCGGGCTCGCGCACGCTCCGCGACGCCGAGCGTGCGGCGCCCGCCACCGTCCAGGAGAGGTCGGCCGCCGCTCCCGCAAGCGCGCTTCGCAGCACCCGCGACGTCGTGATCCCGGCACGCTCGGACTCCCACAGGTGGCTCAGGATCTCGCCGCGCCGCCGCCGCCGCGGCTCCCCCAGGGCAACCGCCGTGTAGGCCAGGCACCACGCCCACACCACCCTGCTCGCCCGCGACTCGAGCGCGCTCACGGCGTCGCCAGCCCCGGCCGCGGCACCGGTGCGGGCCTCTGGGCGGCGAGCGACGCCTGCAGCGCGCGCGCCGCGTCGTCGCTCACCCGGTAGAGCCTGCGCCGGGGCCGCGATCCGTCGTACTCCGACGGCTCCTCCCAGCGGCTCGACAGGAGGCCCTGCCGCTCGAGCCGCTCGAGCAGCTTGTAGAGGGTGCCGTGCGCCGTCAGGCCGCGCCCTCCCGAGGCGTCGAGTTCCGCCGCCATGGCAAAGCCGTGGAACTCGCCCACGCCGTCGTCGCGCAGGCGCCGCAGCCCGATCTCGAGCACGGCCTCCTCGAGCGGCAGAAGGACTCCGGCACGCCGTCGCGGCATGCCTCCATGATAGGCGGCGGCGCAGGTGCCCGGAAGGCGTCCCGGCCCGTGGTGGCACACTGTTGGTTCGGGTGGGGGTCGGACGGGCAACCACGAGGGGAGGGTCATGAGCACTCAGACGCCGAAGCCGTCCATGATCGCCGGGCACGAGGATGCGATCCGGATCGTGCCCGTGCACGGGTACCGCGACCTGGCGGCGGTGGCCAACGAGGCCCCGGCGCCCGCGGCGCCGCAGCTGACCTACCGCGGAGGGCCGCTGATCCAGGCGGTCGAGGTGTTCGCGATCTACTGGGGCCAGGAGTGGCAGTCCGGGCAGCCGGCGACGCTCGCCGGGCAGCTCGACGGCTTCTTCACCGCCATCGTGGCCGGGCAGCTGATGGATCAGCTCGGCGAGTACAGCGTGTCCGGCCAGACGATCGGCCGCGGCTCCTTCGCGGGGTCGACGACCGTCGCGAGCCCGGCCCCGCCGGCATCCGTCTCCGACACGGCGCTGCAGCAGTTCCTCCAGCAGCAGATCGCGGCGGCGGGGGCGGTGCCCCAGCCGACCCCGAACAGCCTCTACTTCCTCTACCTGCCTCCCGGCGTCACCGTCACGCAGGGCGGGGACCGCTCGTGCCAGGCGTTCTGCGGCTACCACAACGACATCTCCGGCCAGATCTTCTACGCGGTCATGCCCTACCCCGGGTGCGCGGGCTGCAGCGGCGGCCTGAGCGCGTTCGACGCGCTCACCTCCACCAGCTCGCACGAGCTGTGCGAGGCGATCACGGATCCGATCCCCGGGCAGGGGTGGTACGACGACACGCACGGTGAGATCGGCGACATCTGCGCGTGGCAGACGCGCACGCTCGACGGCTACACGATCCAGCTCGAGTGGTCGAACGCCGCCGGCGGCTGCGTCTAGCCCCGCGCTATCCGATCGAGACGCTGACCTCGTCGAGATCGCCGTGGTAGAAGTCGCTGAACCGCTTCCCGGGCTTGGCGCCGAGGGTGAGCGGGCCGGTGTTTGAGATCGAGCCGACGACGCCGGCCTTGGTGAAGCTCTTCCCGTCGACGATCAGCGCGATCTGGGTGTCGTCCTTCGTGCAGGTGAGCGTGTGCCACTTGCCGTCGTTCAGCTTGGGGCCGGTGTGGATCAGGATGCCGGTCTTGCTCGTCGCCGAGCCGACGAAGCGGCAGACGGCGCGGTTGTCGTGCCGGATCTCGAGCTTGTAGAACTGCGCGGAGTCCGACGACGTGCCCTTGCGCAGGACGTCGTAGTCGGTCGTGCTCGTCTTCCCCGGCGTCACGGTGTAGCGGACGTGCACCGTGAACGCGATCGGCGCGGTGCCCGGGTTCAGCGCCGGGCTCGAGGGCACGTCGACGTACGACGTCTTGCCGTCGAACCCGTAGGCGGTGCCGGCGAACCCGGACACCCCGAGCGCGACGTTGTGCAGCGTCCCCGTGTTTCCGCCGGCGGCGTCGAAGGCCGATGCCCCCGCCGTCTCGTCGAGGCTCCACACGGCGACCGGGGTCGACGCTGCATCGGCCGGCGCCGCCGCCACCACGCACACTGCCGCCACCGCGGCCACGAGCACGAACCGCCCCATGCACGACCTCCCACTCCTGCCTTCCAGAACATGACAACTATACGGATGCGCGTCCGCATTGCAAACCGGGGGCGCCGCCGTTCAGTCCAGGTAGCGCGCGAACTCGGGTGTGGGCAGGCGCTCGGGCGGCCGGGCCTCGCGCGCCGGCGGGCCGAGATGGAGCAGCCCCAGCACCCGCTCCTGCGCCGGCACCCCGACGGCATCGAGCCCGGCATCGGTGCGCAGGACGGCCGGCGTGCGCCAGTATCCGGCCAGGCCGCGGGCGTGGGCGGCCGTGAGGATGATGTAGCAGGCGCACGCCGCCGCGCACAGGTCCTCCTGGTCGGCGACCGGGTCCTCGTCTCGGACGACCGACGCCACGATCAGCGTCGGCGCCCGATCGAGCTTCACCCCGCCGTCGTCGGATGCCGCCTTGAGCGCCGCCAGCGCCTGCGGGCCGAGCACGCGGAAGCGCCAGGGCTGCGTCAGGTGGTGGTTCGGCGCCCACCGCGCCAGCTCGAACAGCTCGTCCAGCGTCTCCCGCGGCACGGGCTCGCGGCCGAACACCTTGTGGGTGCGGCGGGAGCGGACGGCGTCGTCGAACGAGAGCGGGGGAGCGGAGCCGGGCATCGCAAGTCGAGCGACGCATCCTAGGCGGGGGCGGGCGGGCGGGCGCCGCGTGTGGCCCGTCCGCCCGCCGGAAGGCGTCGCTCAGAAGGTCCCGCTCAGGATGAGCGTGCCGCCGATCGTGCGCACGCGCACGGTCGAGCCCCTGGCGATCCGCGGGACGGCCTGGCCGGCGTTCGTGTTTCGGTTCACGGTGAAGTGCCCCAGCGCGCCCACGCGCGGCGACGCCAGGCGGCGGCCGTTCACGTTCACGTTGACGTGCTTGCCTGCGAGCGCCTTCAGGTGCTGGGCGTCGATCTCCAGCTCACGCTCGCCGCCGTTCACCTTCGAGACCGCCTTGCCGGTCGCCCCCGGGAAGGAGACGCTGGCGTGGAGCGCGATCGTCCGCCGCGTCCCGCCGCCCTTGGCCGTCGCGGCCGGTGCGATGATCGCTCCCACCACGAACGCGGCGATGAGGGTCGAGATGATGGTCGTCCGGCGCATGTCGTACCTCCGAGGTCGTTGACGGGGCAAGCGTCACGCTGGACCGGTCGGGCGCGCAACGGGACATTGGTCGTACGACCATGGCATTCCGGCTCGCCGCGAGGCATCCTGGGCGGGTGCACACCGACGATCCGACGCCCGCGTGAACCGCGCCAGCGGAGAGATCCTGCGTCCCGTGGCCACCTTCGCCGCTTCGGGTCTGGCCGTGCTCGTCCTGGTCGCGGTCGCCGGTGCCTACGCCCTGCGCAGCCTGAGCACCTCAGAGGCGGTACGTGACGCGAAGCGGGTGACCACGATCGCCGGGCGTGGGATCGTCGAGCCGGCGCTCACGACCGGCGTCGTCCGCGGCACGCCGGCCGCGATCGCCAGGCTCGATCGCGTCGTCCGCACCCGTGTGCTGAACCCGACAGTCGCCCGGGTGAAGATCTGGAACGCCGAGGGCATGATCCTCTACTCTGACGAGCGCAGCCTGATCGGTGCGCGCTTCCCGCTCGGTCCCGACCAGCTGCACGCGCTTCGCAGCCGCACCGCGGCCGCCGAGCCGGTCGACGCCGCCAACCCCGAGAATGCCACCGAGCGCGACATGGGGTCGCTCACGTCCGTCTACCTCGGCCTCCGAGCCCAGGACGGAACGCCCGTCATGTTCGAGGAGTACCTGCGCTCGAGCGCGATCGCCGGCGACAGCCGCAGCGTCGCCCGGCTGTTCGCCCCGATCGGGATCGGCGCCCTGCTCGCGCTCGCGGCCCTCCAGATCCCGCTCGCCTGGCGGATGGCCCGGCGGATGCGGACCGTGCAGCGCGACCGCGAGGTGCTGCTGCAGCGCGCGATCGATGCGTCCGACCGGGAGCGGCGGACGATCGCCGCCGGGCTGCACGACGGCGTCGTGCAGGAGCTCGCCGGGCACTCATTCCAGATGGCGGCGGCGATCGAACGGGGCGAGCCCGAGCGGGAGCTGCGGCGCGTGCTCGCCGAGGGTGCGGCCGGCACGCGGAACGCGATCCGCCAGCTTCGCTCCCTGCTGCTCGAGATCTACCCGCCGGCGCTGCGCGACCACGGCCTCGCGGCCGCCCTCCCGGATGCCGCGGCGCCGCTCGCGGCCCGCGGCGTGGATGTTTCGGTCGACGTCGCGGAGGGGCTCCAGCTGCCCACCGCGGTCGAGCAGCTGCTGTACCGAGCCGTCCAGGAGTCGATCCGAAACGTCGGCGCGCATGCTGCGGCCGAGCGCGTCTCGATCCGCGTCGCCCAGGCGAACGGCTCGGTGACCCTGCGCGTCGCCGACGACGGCCGCGGGTTCGCGCAGGGCACACTTGCCGGCCGGCGGGCCGAGGGGCACATGGGCCTTGCGCTGCTGCGCGACCTGGTCGAGGCGGACGGAGGGATTCTGCGGGTCGACTCCACGCCCGGTGACGGCACTGTCGTCGAGCTGGAGATGCCGCTGCGGTGATCCGGATCGCCGTGATCGACGACCACGCGATCGTGCGCAACGGGCTGATCCAGCTGCTGGGGTCGCATCCGGGCCTCGACGTCGTGGCGTCAGCCGGTGACGGTGAGGGCGCGGTCGCCGCCTGCGTCGAGCACCGCCCCGACGTGGCTCTGATGGACCTGTCGATGCCGGGCATGGGCGGCGTCGAGGCGACCAGGAGGATCGGCGAGCAGGCGCCCGGGGTCCAGGTGGTGGTGCTGACGTCGTTCATGGACCGCGAGCGGATCGTCGACGCTCTCAGGGCCGGCGCGATCGGCTATCTGCTGAAGGACTCCGAGCCCGAGGAGCTGATCCGCGGAATCGAGGCCGCCGCCCGCGGCGAGTCGCCGCTCGATCCCCGTGCCGCTCGCACGATGCTCGCCGCCCAGCGGGCACCGGGCCCGCTCGCGGCACTCACCGACCGGGAGCGCGAGGTGCTCGCACTCGTGGCCGAGGGTCTGCCCAACAAGCACATCGCCCGCCGCCTCGCCATCACCGAGAAGACGGTGAAGGCGCACCTGACGAGCGTCTTTCGCACGATCGGTGTCACCGACCGCATGCAGGCCGGCCTGTGGGCGCGCCGGAACGGGCTCTGAAGCGGGTATGGGGTCGGCGATGCCCACCATCCTGGTCGGCTGCAGCGGCTGGAGCTATCCACACTGGCGCGACCCGGTGTACGCGCGGCGGCCGTCGGGGGAGTGGCTCGAGCGCTACGCGGAGATGTTCCCGACCACGGAGGTGAATGCGACCTTCTATCGCCTCCCGGGCGAGCGCATGGTGCGGGGGTGGGCGGCGCGCTCGCCGGACGGGTTCGTGTTCTCCATCAAGGTCAGCCGGTACCTGACCCACGTCCGCCGGCTGAGAGACGCGGGCGAGGGGCTGGTGCTGCTGCTCGAGCGGCTGCAGCCCCTGACGGACGCCGGCAAGCTGGGGCCGTTCCTGTGGCAGCTACCGCCGACGTTCAAGCGCGACGACGACCGCCTGGCGGCGGCGCTTGCGAGCCTCCCCGCCGGCCGGCACTGCTTCGAGTTCCGGCACGCGTCCTGGTTCTGCGAGCCCGTCGAGCGCCTGCTCGCCGGCGCGGGAGCGGCGCTCGTCTTCGCCGATCACCCCGAGCGCGCGTTCCAGACGTTCGAGCCGACCGCGGACTGGGTGTACGTGCGGTTCCACCACGGCCGCCGCGGCCGGCGCGGCAACTACGCCGAGTCGGAGCTGCGCGCGTGGGCCGAGCGCATCGGCGGCTGGGGAGGGCGGGGCGACGTCTACGCCTACTTCGACAACGACTGGGAGGGCTTCGCGGTGCGAAACGCCCTGCGGCTGCGGGCGCTGCTCGGCCTTCCCGCTCCCGTGTGAGCCGCCCGCCGGCGTTTGCCTCGCGAACGGCTCGGGTACCGCGGGTGGATGACCCAGGAACACATCCCGCAGAACCCATCCACGGACGACGACGAGCCGGTGAAGGAGGTCGCGAAGACGGCCGGCCGGGCGATGCTGTGGTTCGTCGTTGCGGTCGCCGTCGTCGTCGTGATCCTCGGAGTCTTCCTGCTCGGGCCGCTGGGCCTGTTCATTCTGGTACCCGCGGTGGTCGCCGTCTGGCTCGCGGCGGGCGCGACGGCTGCCGGGCCGGCCGCCGGGGCGTAGGTCTCAGCCGCGCCGCGCCCGCTCGAAGGCCTCGAGCGCGCGGCGGCGGGCCTCGGCGTGGTCCACGATCTGCTCCGGGCGGGGCTCGGCGAGCCAGCGGCCGCGGTACGCCCCGTCGCGGTCGAATCGGGCGGCCTGGGTGTCCGGGTTGAAGATGCGGTGGTAGGGCGCCGCGTCCGCGCCGCTGCCCGCCACCCACTGCCAGCCGAGCGTGTTGTTGGCCAGGTCGGCGTCGACGAGCGTGTCCCAGAACCAGCGCGCCCCCTCCCGCCAGTCGACGAGCAGATCCTTGGTCAGGAACGATGCCGCCACCATGCGGGCGCGGTTGTGCATCCATCCGGTTCGCCACAGCTCGTGCATGCCGGCGTCGACCAGCCCGAAGCCGGTGCCGCCCCGCTGCCACGCGCGCAGGCCGCCGGCGTCGTCGCGCCACTCGAGCCGCTCGAACGCGCGCTGGAGCGGTGCCGAGGTGGTGTGGGGGAAGTGGTAGAGCAGGTGGTGGGCGAACTCGCGCCAGCCCAACTGGCGCAGGTACGGGTCGGCGGCGGTGCCGGCGGCCGCCCGCACGCGGTGCCACACCTGGCGCGGCGAGACCTCGCCGAAGTGCAGATGCGGCGACAGGCGCGAGGTCGGCCGGGCGGGATGGTCGCGCACACCGGCGTACTCCCCGGCCCGGGCGGAGAAGTCCTCCAGCCGGTCGGCGGCGCCGGCCTCACCCGGCGTCCACGACTCGGCCAGGCCGGTGTCCCATGGCGCTTCGGGCAGCAGCCCGAGCTCGGCGAGCGGCATGGAGTCCGGCCACCGCTCGGGGCGATGCGGCAGCGGCGCGGGCAGCGGGTCGTCCGGATCACCCTGGGCGCGCAGCGCGTTCCAGAACGGCGTGAAGACCTGAAACGGGCCGCCGCTGCGGTTCGCCACCCGCCACGGCTCGTGCAGAAGCGCGGCGGCGAAGCTGCGCGCTCCGGGCAGCGCCGCCTTCACGTCGCGGTCGCGCGCGATCGAGGCCGGCTCGTAGCGGCGGTTCCACACGACCGCCTCGGCGCCGGACTCCTCCATGACGCGGCGCAGCGCGTCGGCGCTCGGGCCGGTGCGCACGACGAGCCGTGACCGGTGCCGGCGCAGGGCCGCGTCGAGCGCCGCCAGCGAGTGGTGCAGCCACCACCGCGACGCCGCCCCCGGCGGCCAGCCGCCCTCCTCCTGCGGCGCCCAGACGAAGACGGGCACGACCGGGCCCGCGGCGGACGCCGCCGCCAGGGCCGGGTTGTCGGCCAGGCGCAGGTCGTGCCGGAACCAGACGACGGTGGTGATGCCGCCAGGGTACCCAGACGCGCCGGCGTGAATAACCGGTGCCTGGCACCGGTATTCACGCGGCTTACTGCTTGGCGGTGGGGATGGCCGGGCGGTTGCGCAGCGCCTCGAGCGCGGCCTCGAGGTTGCCGGCCTCCTCCTCGATGCGCGAGAGCGTGTCGTAGGCACGCGCCAGGTACTGGGGAGCGGCCCGGTCCGTCATCTGGCGGATGCCCTCCTCGCACAGGTCGCGGGCGTCGTCCAGCCGGTTCTCGGCGAGCGCCACCTCGGCCAGGAGCGCGCTTGCCATCCCGGCGTATCCTGGGTCGGAGTCGCCGGCGCGGTCGCGCATCGTCCCGGCGTGCGCGCCCGCCACGGCCGTGTCGCCGCCGGCGAGCGCCGCGCGGCCCCGTTCGTAGGCGAGCAGCGCCAGCTCGCCCGGCGCCTCGTCGGCGAGCAGCCGCTCGGCCTGGTCGAGGTGCGCGCCGGCCTCACCGGGCTGGCCCTGGTCGAGCAGGACGGCGCCGATCAGCAGGTGGGCGTGCCCGCGCGCGCGCACCTCCTCGCCGCGTTCCATGCGCGCGAGGACGCGGTGCGCGTACATCTCGGCCACGCGCGACTCGCCCTGCTCGGCGTAGGCGCGCGCGAGCGACCAGTCGAGCTGGACGAGATGGGCGGCGTCCACCTCCTGGTCGTGGCGCAGCACCCGGCTGAGCACGGCCTCGGCGTCCGAGAACCGGCCCCGGTCGGTGTAGGCGTCTGCCAGATACGAACCGAACTGGATCATCAGGGCGGCGTCGGCGGGCGCTTCGGATACCTGGTCGAACGCCGCCTGCAGCACCGAGGCGGCCTGGATCAGGTCGCCGGTGCCGGTGTGCGCGCGGCCCAGCGCGCGGAACAGCGCCGGCCGCTCGCGGGCGCTGGGAGCGGGGCCGGTGCTGCGCGCCTGCTCGAGCCGCTCGACGGCGCGGGCGTCGTCGCGGCGGTCGAGGGCGAGCAGGCCCTGGCATTCGAGCAGCCGGCTCTCGGCGCGCGAGTCGCCGAGCGACCGGGCGCCGGCGAGGAGCGACTCGATGTCCTCATCGGCCCGCGGCGACCCCATGCGCGCCGCCACCTCGGCGGCGGCCAGGTCGCCCTCGCTGATGCGGCCGTCGATCGACCGCCCCAGCAGCTCCTCGATCGTCGTTCCCAGCCGGCGGGCGAGCTCGGCGAGGATGGTGAGCGACGCGACGCGGTCGCCCGACTCGACGCGCGAGAGGTACGACGGCGAGCAGCCCGGGAAGGCGATCTGGCGCAGCGACAGGCCGCGGGCCTCACGCAGCGCGCGCAGGCGTGCGCCGAGGGCCTTCGGGTCGGGGACGTGTGTCGGTCGGGCGCGGCCCATCTTGGGAAGGAGCATAACGCGCGTTTTGCCTTCGAGCAACGAGAACCATTGACTGGAGGACTCGTTCGTGTTGCGAAACAGGCCAACGCACTGAGAACGTTCGCAGGCGAAACGCGCTGAGAACGTCTACACCCGCTGGCGGGCGCCGTCAAGATGCTCGAGCAGCTGCTCGCGGTCGGCGCGCACCGCGAGCAGCGCGCTGGCGAGTCGGTCCTCGCCCCGCTCGCTCAGCCGCACGTGCACGGTGCGCGCGTCGTCGTCGCCCGGGGCGCGCATGACGAGCCCCACCGCGGCCGCACGGTCGACGAGCTCGGTGACCGAGCTTTGGGCGAGCTGCAGGTCGTCCGCGAGCTGGCCGATCGTGCGCTCCTCGCAGCCGTCGGGCGCGCCCTTGATCGCCAGCAGCAGCAGGTATCGCTGCGGCGTCAGCCCCACCTGGCGCACGTGGGCGTCGCCCTCGGCGATGAACCGTCGCAGGCGGCGGCGGAACTCCGCCGCGCGCATGACCTCTTCCAGCGACACGCGCGTCGTCCGCGGTGGGGGGTCGGAGGCGGTGGGCGGCATGTACGCATCCTACGGCCTCGCTTGCCGGGACGGATACATCGTACTACGATGTATAGCCGACGCCAATGGAAGGAGGAGAGATGGCGGTGGATCAAAGGGACGATCGCCGGCGCGGGTCGTTCGCCGACGGCCAGGCGCGGGCGTCCGCAGGCGAGGGACCGCGGGGCCGGTTCTCGACCGGCCAGGAGCGCGCGGATCGCACGCGCCCCGGCGACCGCGGGCGCGCCCACGGCGCCGGGCGCCGGCGGTAGCCGGACGCGCGGAAGCGGTGGCGGCCGCCGCGCCACGGCGATCTCTCCCTCTACTCGAGGTCGAGAGATGAGTGACCGGCGACCGCCGCCCGGGGCCGGTGCAGCGCGGCGAGCGCCGCGAGTCCGGCCAGCGTCGGCAGCCAGAACGAGAGCACCCGCCAGACGAGCACGACGAGCAGGGCGTCGGCGTATGTCGCACCACCGGCCGCGAAGACGAGCGGGAGCGTCGCCTCCACCGCGCCCAGGCCGCTCGGGAGCACCGGCAGCGACATCACCGTCACGCCGGCGATGTAGGCGATCGGGAGCACCGAGAGCGGCAGGTGCACGTGCAGTGCGAGGCCGCAGACGACGAGTGAGGACGCGTCGGCGATCCACGCGCCCGCACCGAGCGCGCCCAGGCGGAACGCTGTTCGGCGTCCGCCGATGGCCGCGATCGCGCGCCCGGCCGCACCGATCGTCTCCGGACTCGCCAGCAGGACGGCCATGGCCGCCGTGAGCGCGAGCGCGCCCGCCCCGGCGGCCAGGACGACGTCGTGCCAGCCCTGCGGCAGCGGGGCGTACAGCCCCGAGGCGACGAGCGCGGGGCCGGCCAGCGCGGCCATCGACGCGGCGGGCAGCGCGATCACGAGCGTCGTCCCGGCGACCGCGGCACGCCCCGGCGCGACGCCGCACCGGCGCAGCTCGGCGTAGGCGATCCCGCTCCCCGTGAGCGGGTTGGCCGGCAGGAGCGGCCCGACGCCGAGGCTGGCGAGGGCGATCCGAGCGGCGGGGCCGAACCGCAGCCCGGGGACGAGCAGCCGCAGGGCCACCGCCGGCAGGACGTAGGCCGCCAGCTCGCACGTCGCGGCGACGGCCACCAGGTCGCGCTCGCCCGCTCGCAGCGTGGGCAGGATGCCCGACGTGGTGTGGGCCTCGCTGCGCAGCCGCACCAGCGCCGCCAGGATGGCGATGCCGGCGACGGCGCCGGCCGTCACGCGGAGCGCCTCGCGATGCCGTCGCCACCGCGGCACGGCCGCACGCGTCACGACGGCTCCATCCACACCGAGACGGCGTGCGTCCGGCCGAGGGCGACGACGCCCGCGGCCACGGCCGCGAGAGCCAGCACCAGCCCCGCGCGGGCGCCGTCCGAGACGGCCCAGTGCTCGCCGAAGAGGGCGGGCGCCGTGATCACCGGCACCAGCGTCTCGGTCGCGAAGACGACCGGGACGACGGCGACGGCCGCCCCGGCGCGCAGCGCCGAGAGCTCGTCGATGCCGCCGACCGCGGACGCGAGCGCGGTGACCGCCAGCCACGCCGCCGCGGCGGCGGGCCGATGCGTCCCGGCGTCGGTGACGAGCTTCGTCGCGATCGACGCGAGGGCGAACGCCACCCCCGCCGAGACCGGCACCCACCGCACCGCGTGCCGCGATCCGCGCGCGACGATCGGCGCGGCGCCGACCGCCGCCATGAGGCCGGCGCTCACGAGCAGGACGCCGCCGCCCGCGTGCCCCGAGGTGCGGTCGGGGGCGACCGCGGCGGTCGCGGCGATGCCCGCCACGATCGCCGTCGCGGCGAGCGTCTCGCGCCGCCCCACCGGCTCGTCGAGCAGCCGCCGCGCGAGGACGAGGACGACGACGACGGTGGCGGCGAGCGCCGGCTGGACGACGGTGAGCGGGGCGAGGAGGAGCGCGATCACCTGCAGAACCCAGCCCGCCAGGATCGCCGCGGCGCCGGCGAGGAACCGCGGCGAGCGCAGCAGCCGCGCGAGCAGGCGCACGCGCAGGACGTCGGACGCGGGCGCGGCCCGGGCCGCGTGGGCCTGGATCACGATCCCGAGCCCGAACATGGCCGCCGCACACAGCGCGACCGCAGTCCCGAGGGCGATGCGCATGCCGTCAACGTACCCCGTGGGTGACACAATTGTGCCGTCGACCATGGCAGAGTCCTCGCCGCATGCGCCGCCCCGGCCGCCGTTCGGCCGCGGGCACGACGCCGCCCGCGTCCTGCGCGGCGTGATCCGTGCGTCCGCCTGGGCCGGCGGCCGCCTGCCGGCGCCCGTCGCCGCCCGGCTGGCGGTGGTCGGCGGGACGCTCGAGTGGGCGGCGCGGCCGCGCAAGCGCCGCATCCTGGCGGCGAACCTCGCACACGCGCTGCGGCTGCCCGCCGACGACCCTCGGGTGCGCCGGGCCGTGCGGGAGGAGCTGGTGTGGGAGGCGCGCCGCTCGGCCGACTTCCTCTGGAGCGTGGCCTTCCCCGACCGGGCGGCGGCGGCGACGCGCGTCGAGGGCAAGCACGGGCTCGAGCGCGCGCTCACGGCCGGGCGCGGCGCGATCCTGGCGGGGCCGCATGCGGGCGGGTGGGAGGTGGTCACCCCGCTCGCCGCCCGCGCCGGCGTCGAGGTGACGGCGCTCGTGGAGGACGACTGGCTGGCGTGGGCGGTGGCCGGGATCCGCGCGCACGCCGGGCTCCGGCTGGTGCCGGTGGGTACGCCGCCCCACGAGCTCGTCTCGGCCCTTCGCCGCGGCGGCCTCGTGGCGGTGCTGGCCGACCAGCCCAAACCGTGGATGCGCACCGTCGAGGTGGCGCTCTTCGGCGATCCGGTCGAGCTCCCCTCGGGCGCGGCGACGCTCGCCCGGCTGACCGGAGCGGCGCTGATCCCGCTGGTGGTGCTCCCGATCGCACCGAGAGCGTGGCGGGTCGTCCTCGGCGAGCCGATCGACCCACCCCGGCGGCGTGCCGGCGTCGAGGGCGATCGCCAATTGACGCAGGCGCTGGCGGACGTGTGGACGGACGTGCTGGCCGCCCATCCGACGCTCTGGGCCGCCGTTGACCCGATGCCGTGGCGGACGGGCGCGTAGCGCCCGCGACCGGTATCATCCGCCGCGTGCCCGCCACCGACCCCAAGCTCGACCTGATCGCATCGGTGCCGCTGTTCGCCGGGCTCGACCGGCGCGAGATCGAGTTCCTGGGCACGCTGATGGACGACGTCGACGTCGCCGACGGCAAGGTGCTGACCCGCGAGGGCGCCCGCGGCGGCGAGTTCTTCATCGTCGTCGAGGGCACGGTGCGGATCGACCGCGACGGCCGCGAGCTGAACCGGCTGGGGCCGGGCGAGTTCCTCGGCGAGATCGCCCTCATCGACCAGGGCGTGCGCACCGCCACCGCCACGGCCGAAGGGCCGTGCCGCGTCATGGTGCTCACCGGGGCGTCGTTCGCTTCCATGCTGAGCCAGAACCCGGGCGTCGAGACCAAGATCCTGCGCGTGCTCGCCCGCCGCGTCCGCGACCTGCAGCCGTCGGCTGCCCACTGACGAATGCCGTGTCCGTCCGCCTCCGCTTCGCCCCCAGCCCGACAGGGTCGCTTCACCTCGGCAGCGCGCTGACGGCGCTCGTGAACCGGCTCTTCGCGAGCCGCCACGGCGGCACGCTGCTGCTGCGCATCGACGACACCGACACCGAGCGCTCGCGGCCCGCGCTCGAGGCCGGCATCGTGCGCGACCTGGGCTGGCTCGGCATCGGCTGGGACGAGGGGCCCGTGCGCCAGAGCGAGCGCTTCGACCGCTACCGCGAGGTCGCCCACGCCGCGGCCGGCGTCGAGATCCGCGACGGCGCCTGCTGGCTGCGCGCGCCCGGGCTGGCGCCGTTCGTGATCCTGCGCGGCGACGGCCGGGCGACGTACAACTGGGCGACCGCGGTCGACGACACGGACGCGGGCATCACCCACGTCGTGCGGGGCAACGACCACCTCTCGAACACGCCGCTGCAGGAGGCGGCGATCCGCGCGATCGGCGCCGAGCCGCCGCGCTACCTGCACCATGCCGTCATCACCGGCGAGTCCGGCAAGCTGTCCAAGCGCGAGGCGGCGGGCTCGATCGCCGACCTGCGCATCGCCGGCTACCCGCCCGAGGCGGTCGTGAACTATCTCGGCCTGATCGCCAGCTCCGGCCCCGGCGACGTGCTCTCCATGGACGAGCTCGTCGCCCGCTTCGACGAGCAGCGGCTGGCGCGGGGCACGCTGCGGCTCGACCCGGCCCGGCTGCGCGCCCTGTCCACGCGGCACCTGGCCGCGCTCCCGGCAGCCGACCTGGTCGCCCGCGTGCTCGACCGCTGCCCGCCCGGGACGCCGCCCGAGGCGGTGCGCGCGCTCGAGCCGGCCCTGCGCGGGGTGCACACGCTGGCCGAGGCGGTCGAGCTGGTCGAGTGCGTGCTCGTGACCCCCGAGCCCGAGCCGCTGCCCGAGCTCGCCCGCATCCGGGCCGCCTACCCGGAGCGGCTGGACGAGCACCAGGCGCGGGCGCTCGTCGAGGAGCTGCGCCGCGCCGACGTGCCGCTGCGGCGCGCGCGCCGGGCGCTGACCGGCCGCGACCGCGGCCCGGAGCTGTGGGCCGTGTTCGCCGCCCTGCCGCGGGACGAGGCCATCCGGAGGGTGGCGTGAGGCTGCGCGACTCCCGCACCGGCGACCTGCACGAGCTCGTGCCCGGCCGCGACGGCCGCATCGGCATCTACGCCTGCGGCCCGACGGTGTACGGCCGCATCCACGTCGGCAACGCGCGGCCGTTCGTCGTGTTCGGGCTGATGAAGCGCTACCTGGAGTGGCGGGGGCAGCCCGTCACGCTGGTCGAGAACATCACCGACATCAACGACAAGATCTACGCGGCCGCCTCCGCGGCGGGCGTGCGCTCGCAGGACCTGGCGCGCGAGATGGCGGCCGCCTACGTGGCCGACACCGACCGCCTGGGGGTCGGCCGGCCGGATGCCGAGCCGCTTGCGTCCGAGACCCTGGCCGAGATCGTCGCGCTGATCGAGGAGCTGATCGCGGACGGCCACGCCTACGAGGCGGGCGGCGACGTCTACTTCGACGTGCGCAGCTTCCCGCCCTACGGCGACCTCTCCGGCCAGCGCCCGGACGACCTGCGCGCCGGCGCCCGGGTCGAGCCGGGCGAGCACAAGCGCGACCCGGTGGACTTCGCCCTCTGGAAGGCGACGAAGCCGGACGAGGACACCGCCTGGCCGTCGCCGTGGGGGGAGGGGCGGCCGGGGTGGCACATCGAGTGCTCGGCGATGGCCGAGAAGCTGCTCGGGCGCGAGTTCGCGGTGCACGGCGGGGGCCGCGACCTGATCTTCCCCCACCACGAGAACGAGGTGGCGCAGTCGTGCGCCGCCGGGCGGCCGTTCGCGCGGGTGTGGGCGCACAACGGCATGCTGCGGCTGTCCGGCGCCAAGATGTCGAAGTCGGAGGGCAACATCGACCCGCTGGCCGACGCGCTCGACCGGTGGGGCGCCGAGACGTTCATCATGTTCCTGCTGCAGGCGCACTACGCGAGCCCGGTCGACTACGACGACGAGGCGCTCGAGCGGGCGCGGGCGGCGTGCGCGACGCTGCGCAACCGGCTGCGGTCAGGGTCGGGCACCGACGACGGCCTGCGGTCGGCGGCGTGGGCCGCGCTGGACGATGACTTCTCGACGCCGCAGGCGCTGGCGCTGCTCTTCCGCGCGCCGCCCGAGGCGCGCGACACCGTTGCCGAGGTGCTCGACGTGCTCGGACTGGGGTCGCTGGCGCACGATGCCCCGCCGCCGGACGACGTCGTCGCCCTGGCCGACGAGCGCCAGGCGGCGCGGGAGCGGCGCGACTTCGCCGAGGCCGACCGCCTGCGCGACGAGATCGCCGCCCGCGGTTGGGAGGTGCGTGACGGCGCGCACGGCCACGAGCTCTACCCGCTCGATGGCTGACGTCGTCTACGGCCGCCGGGCGGTGCGCGAGGCGCTGCGCGGCCGGCGCGAGGTGTCGCGCGTCTGGTGCGCGCCGGGCGCCGCCCGCGCGCTCGACTGGCTGCCGGCAGGTGCCCGCAGCGCCCGGCCGGAGCAGCTGACGGAGCGGGCGGGCAGCCCCGACCATCAGGGGGTCGTGGCCGAGGTATCGGACTACCCCTATGCCGATCCCGGCGACCTGCTCGCCGGAGCGCGGCCGCTCCTGGTCGCGCTCGACGAGGTCACCGACCCGCACAACCTGGGCGCCGTCGCCCGCGTGGCCGAGTGTGCCGGCGCCGACGGGCTGGTGATCACCGCCCGGCGGTCGGCCCGGGTGACCCCGGCGGTCTGCCGCGTGTCCGCCGGCGCGGTCGAGCACCTGCCGGTCGCGCGTGTGGACAACCTGGCCGACTTTCTCCTGTC
The DNA here is from genome assembly GCA_963843705.1 of uncultured Actinomycetes bacterium. Classification (GTDB taxonomy): domain Bacteria; phylum Actinomycetota; class Thermoleophilia; order Gaiellales; family JAICJC01; genus JAICJC01. The sequence goes on along the minus strand of CAWJLQ010000005.1, from coordinate 35,815 downwards.
CGCCCACCGGCCGGGCCTGTGGAGCTACGCGGCCGCGGCAGGCTCTGCCGTGGCGCACGACCGGGCCGACTACCGCGACGGCGCGGTCTTCGTGCTCGGGTCGGAGGGCCGCGGCCTGCGCCGCCGCGTCCGCGCCGTGTGCGACCAGGCGGTGGCGATCCCGATGCACGGCCGGGTCGAGTCGCTGAACCTGTCCACCGCGGCGGCGGTGCTCCTGTTCGAGGCGGTGCGTCAGCGTGGCGGCGGCTGAGCTCTACATCGTCGACGGCGACAACGTCTGCCACCTGCGCGGGCCGGGCGACGACTACCAGCGTGCCCGCGAGCTGCTCGTCGCCGAGATCTCCGGCTACATGGCGCAGTCGGGCATCGACGCCGTCGTCGTGCTGGACGGGCACGGCACGGGCCGCGAGATCGGCCGCACCCGGGTGACGCATTCCGGCCGCGAGACCGCCGACACGATCATCGAGCGCCTCGCCCACCGCCACCACGCCGACCGCGACGTCACGGTGGTCTCGTCCGACTCCGTCCTGCGCCACGTCGCCCAGCGCAGCGGCGTCAACGTGATGAGCGCGCGCGAGTTCTCGGATCGTCTGGCGGCGGCGCCGCGCGAGCGCTTCCAGCCCCAGGCGCCGCACGGCCGGAGGCTGCTCGGCGACCTGCTCGACCCCGATGTGCGGGCCGCGCTCGAGCGCATCCGCCGCGGCGAATAGGCGGATCAATTTGACACGAGCGGAACTTGGGCTAGAGTTCCGCCCGTCCCTCAAGCTGAGGTTGAAGGTCAGGGTGAGACTGATCGAGGCCTTGGTTTCTCCCGTTTCCCCGGAGGTAGGCGTGCCCAGGTCGAGTGCTGCGGTCAAGCTTGAGCGTCGCGTCTGGCGAGAGCCGACCGAGCTGGCCCTGATCGCCGCCGCGCGCAACGGCGACGAGCGGGCGATGGACGACATCATCCGCCGCTACCAGGGCTTCGTGCGCCTCAAGGCGAGCTCGTACTTCCTGGCGGGCGGCGACTCGCACGACCTCATCCAGGAGGGCCAGATCGGCCTCTTCAAGGCGGTGCGCGACTTCCGGCCCGACAAGGAGACGTCCTTCCGCTCGTTCGCCGAGCTCTGCATCACCCGCCAGATCATCACGGCCATCAAGACGGCCACCCGCTACAAGCACGCGCCCCTGAACACCTACGTCTCGTTCAGCCACGCCCCCGCCGGCCAGGACGCCGAGGCCGACTGCACGCTCGGCGACGCCCTGCCCGGCCCGGCCGTGGACGACCCGGCCACCTGCGTCATCTCGACCGAGGAGCTGCAGAGCCTGCTCTCGTGCCTCGGCTCGTCGCTCTCGTCGCTCGAGTCGCAGGTGCTGACGGGCTACCTCGAGGGACGCAGCTACGAGGCGATCGGCGAGGCGCTCGGCTGCGACCCCAAGACCGTCGACAACGCCCTCCAGCGCGTCAAGCGCAAGGTGCTCGCGCACCTGCAGGCGCGCCGCGCGCTCTGATCCGAGCGGGAGGGCGGGAGCCGGCCACCAGGTTCCGGCTCCCTGCCCACGCGTGGGCAGCAGCGTTGCGGTCGCCCACAGGGGATGTACCCCGAGCGCGGGATACGATCCATGCCCTCCCGTGCGCCCGCGCGGGCCGGCCGGGGTAGCTCAACTGGTAGAGCACTCGATTTGTAATCGAGCGGTTGCGGGTTCGAGTCCCGCCCTCGGCTCTCCCATCGCGACGACCCGCGTTGACTCGTGGCAGCGAAGGCGCGACGATGGTGGTGTGGGTGCGAATCGGCTCGTGGCGGCCGGTCTGGCGGCGTCGGCGCTGCTGGCGGCAGGCTGCGGGCGGGCGCATGCCGGCGGGGCGCCGGCGGATCATCTCGTCTATCACGTGTCTGTGGTCCTGCAGGATCCGACCGGAGTGCTCGGGGCGTCGGAGCGCGGGGTGGAATGGCTCGATCCGACGGCGCGGCGCGTCAACCACGCCGTTTCCCGCCCAACCATGCGGCACGATTCATGGAGGGTACGTGCAGGCGTTTTCCGCGCGGCGGCACCAATACGGCACCACGGCGGCGCCGTCTTTGAGCCCTCTAGGCCGTCGGGGCGAGCACGCGCTCGGCGTGCTCGGCGAACCTATCGGCCGCGCGCAGGCGCACGCTGGCGGCGGGCGTCGCGCCACCGGCGCCCGCACCGGGCTACTGGCTCGGACCCGCCTGGGACGGGCAGCCGGCGGGCCAGGCGACCTCGACCGTCGCGCGGCGCGGCCTGGGTGGGGACAGCTACGGCATCGCGTACGGCGGCCGCGGCGCCGGCTCGCTCCTCGGCCTTCGCATCACGACGACGCCGCTGCTGCGCGGCGCCGCGGGTCGCATGCGCCTGCTCGGCGGCCACGGCCCGCTCGGAACGCGAGGTCGGCGGATCCGGCTGGCCGACGGGACGCCCGCGTACTTCTACTACCAGACCTTCCCGCCCTCCGCCGCTGCGCCACCCGCGGGTGCCTCGGCCGTGGAGAGCAGCAGCTTCAGCCAGTGGTCGGTGGACGGAGTGACGGCCAGCAGCACGGCGCCGCTGGCCGACCCGCCGCTCGTCATGGTGGTGACCGGCAGCGCGCAGATCGTCATCGCCCTGCCGGGCGCGATGTCGCGCGCCCGGGCGCTGCGGACGGCCGAGGCTCTGCGGCCCGTGTGACGGCCGAAAGGATGGTGGCACCATGACGTCCACGGGGGGAGCTTTCGCAGGAGGATCGCCGAGTCCCGGCCCGTCGGGTCGACGTCCGGGAACCGCCGGAGCGCGCATCGTCGCCATCGGCATCCTGCTGGCGGCGCTCGCGACCGCTTGCGGCACCAGCTCCGCGGGCAGCTCATCGTCTCTGCACCGGAACGCGGCCACCGTCGAGACGCTGTTGAGCGCGTGCATGCTCGACAACGGTGCTGCTTCGGCGGCCCAGACCGGACGGCGCCGGTATCAGTTCGCGTTTCCGGACGGCCTGACGATCACATACCACCTGACGCCGGCGGGCGACGTGACCGACGCGAAGCATGTGCCGAACACGGGCGCCGTGGGTCGACTCTGGAGGGGCTGCCGGCGGAGGCTCGTTCACATGGACACCAGCGGGCTGGCGTTCGCGACCGCGCCGTCGTAGGCCGCCTCGTGGAGGGCGGGTTGACAGCGATCGTGTAGCCGCCGAGGAGGATGCGGTTCGCGGTCGTTCTAGCCGGGGCTATGGCACACGGCCTCGATGTTGTGGTCATCGGGGTCGAGGACGTAGCCGCCGTAGTAGTCGGGGTGGTACCAGCGCAGGCCGGGTGCGCCGTTGTCGGTTCCGCCTGCTTCGATGGCTGCGGCATGGAACGCGTCCACTTGCGCGCGGCTCTCGGCCCTCAGCGCGATGTGAAGCCGACCCCGCACGGGCTCCCCGTCCGCCTCGATGAAGAACGACGGTCTTCCTCCATCATCCCGGCCGAACCCGGCGGCCGATCCGGAGAACTCCATGAGGAGCGTGAATCCGAGCGGCGCCAGCGCCTTCTCGTAGAACGCCTTGCTTCGCTTGTAGTCGGTAACGGCGAAGCCGACGTGATCGAGCATCATCCAATCCCTCTCTCTCGGTGATACGTTTGAGAACATCCAGGAACTCCGTCTGTTACAAGTCGTTATGCAACAGTGCTTCTGGTGTAGTGTCAGTATTCGGGGTAACGCTACCTCAGCCGTCCAGAACCGCCAGATCGAGTTCCGCCAGCCGCTCCGGATCGGCGAGGAAGTCGAGCTCGACGATGCGGCCGTCGCGAACGGTGACGGCCCCGACCGAGAACGGCTTCCCGTCGACGAACGCGACGGTGCCGGCGACGCCGTTGATCAGCGCGGGCCGGATCTCGATCCCCGGCGGGCCGAAGGCGAGCGCCTGGCGCACGACCGTCCTCGCCCCGCGCAGCTCCTGCGTGCGGCCGCCGCCGAGATCGGCCCGCAGGACGACGTCGGGGTCGAGCAGCGCGAGGAGGCGGTCGAAGTCGCCGTCGCGACGGGCGGCGAGGAAGGCGTCGACGACCCGGCGCTGGGTCGCGACGTCCTCGTCGGGGACGGTGCGCTCGGCGCGCACGCGCCGGCGCGCGCGGCTGGCGAGTTGGCGGGCGGCCTCCGGCGAGCGCTCGACGATCGGTGCGATCTCGTCGAACGGCACCCCGAAGACGTCGTGCAGCACGAACGCGAGCCGCTCCGGCGGTGAGAGCGTCTCGAGCACGACGAGCAGCGCCAGGCCGACGCTGTCGGCGAGCAGCGCCTCGTGCTCGGGATCGACCCCGTCCGCCCGGTCGACGAGCACGTCGGGGAGCCTGCCCGCAAGCGGCTCCTCGCCGCGTGAGCGGCGCGAGCGCAGCATGTCCAGGCACACCCGTCCGACGACCGTGGTCAGCCAGGCGCCGAGATTCTGGATCGCGTCCGCGTCGGAGCGGCTGAGCCGCACCCAGGCTTCCTGGACGGCGTCGTCCGCCTCGGTGAAGGAGCCGAGCATCCGGTATGCCACCGCGCGCAGGTGCGCCCTGTTCGCTTCGAATCGCTCGGCCAGCCAGTCCTGATCGCTCATCGGTCACATCCCTCCGTCGTGCTGCGTCGGAGAGGAGACGAACGACTGACCTTCGATGTGACCGAAAGGACGACCAATGGCTTCCACCCAGTCAGACACGACCACCCGACGCTGGCGCACGCCGGCCGACGACGCGACCGTCTCGCGCACCGCAGCGGCGCTCGAGGCCAACGGGATGCACGTCCTGCGTGCCGCCACCGCCGCAGATGCGAGACGTCTCGTCGTCGATCTGATACCCGCCGGGGCGCAGGTCAACCGCGGCGCCTCGCGCTCGCTCGAGGTCTCGGGGATCGTCGAGGCGGTCGAGAGCTCGGGCGTGTACGACCCGATCCGCCCGCGCCTGCTGCGCATGGACCGCGAGACGCAGGGCGACGAGATGCGGCGGCTCAATTCGGCGCCCGACGTGATGCTCGGGAGCGTCCACGCGGTCACCGAGGGCGGGTCGCTGGTCGCCGCCTCGGCGACCGGCGGCCAGCTCGGCCCGTATGCGAGTGGGGCGGGCAGGGTGATCCTCGTCGTGGGGACACAGAAGATCGTCCCCGATCTCGACGAGGGCCTGCGCCGGATCGACGAGCACGCCCTCCCGCTCGAGGACGCCCGCGCGCTCGAGGCCTACGGCGTGCACAGCGCCGTGAACCAGGTGCTGATCGTGAACCGCGTGCCGGTTCCCGGGCGCATCACCGTGGTGCTCGTCGGCGAGGAGCTGGGGTTCTAAGCGCACATCGCGTCGATCCACGGCCCGTCGAGGCCGGGCAGCCGCCGCGGTGGCCCCACGGGCGCCACCGCGGCGGCTGCAACGACGCGGTCACGGCCGCCCTGCGGGCGGCGCGGACATGGCTCACACCGCCGCCGGCTCCGATGCCGGCTCCACGGCCTGCTCGCGCTCGCCGCGCAGGAGCACCGCCACCGTGACCGCGGCGACCAGCGCGGCGCCGGCGCCGAAGAGCAGGGAGGCGTGGATGCCGCTCGTGAACGCCGTGTCCGCGCGGTGTGCGAGCGCGCCGCCGTGCCGCGTCGCCAGGGCGTAGGACGCACGCGCCTGCGCGGCGACGGGGACCGGGACGCCGCCCAGGTCGAGGCGGTTGCGGTAGACGGCGTCGAGCACGCTGCCGATCACGGCGATGCCGACCGCGCCGCCCACCTCGCGCGACAGGTCGTTCAGCGCGGAGCCGACGCCCTGCTGGGCGGCAGGGAGGGACTCGGTGATCCCGCTGGTCGCGGGAGTCATCGCCGCTCCCATCCCGGCTCCGAGCAGGATCAGCCCGCCCGCGAGCAGCCAGTACGGACTCGTGGCCGCGAGCTGCGCGAGCACGGTCAATCCGAGGGCGACACCGACCAGCCCGGCGACCGAGACGCGGCGCGCACCGAAGCGCTCGATCAGCCGCGGGGCGAGGCGCGCGGTCGGCATCATCGTGAGCGCCATCGGCAGCACCGAGATCGCGCCGAGCAGCGGCGAGTCGCCGCGCTCGAGCTGGAGGTACTGGAGGCACACGAACACGAATCCGAAGAAGGCGAAGAACTGGACGAAGATCCCCGCGCTGCCCGCGGCGAGGCGCGGGCGGGCGAACACTCGCGGGTCGAGCAGCGGTGCGGGGGTGCGCAGCTCCCAGGCCACGAACGCGACCAGGCCGGCCAGTCCGGCCGCGAGCCCGGCGAGCGTCCGTGTCGCGAGCCATCCGGCCACGGGCGCCTCGATCACCGAGTAGACGAGCGCGACCAGGCCGGCCACGGCCAGGAGCGATCCGCCGACGTCCAGCCGGGGCGCGTCGGGATCCGCCGACTCCGGCACCCTGCGCAGCACGCCGGTCAATGCCGCGCCGGCCAGGACGACGTTCAGCCCGAAGACGGACCGCCAGCTGAACCGCTCGAGCAGGAGGCCGGACGCGAGCAATCCCAGGATCGCCGAGCCGCCGGCGACGGCAGCCCATGTGCCGACGGCGCGGGCGCGCTGGGCGGCCGGGAACGTGCTCGTGATCGTTGAGAGCGTGGCCGGCATGACGAGCGCCGCCCCGGCGCCGAGCACGGCCCGCAGGGCGATCAGTTCGCCCGCCGACGACGCGGTCATCGCCACCGCCGAGCCGGCGCCGAACACGGCCAGGCCGCCGATCAGGGCGAGGCGGCGGCCGTAGCGGTCGCCGATCGCGCCGGCCGGCAGCAGCAGGCCTGCGAACGTGAGCGAGTAGGCGTCGATCACCCAGGCGAGCTGGGTCTGGTCGGCGTGGGTGCTGCGGGCGATGCTTGGGAGGGCGACGTTCAGCGACGCCATCGCCGCGACGACGGTGGCGAGCGCGAGGCAGACGACGGCGGTGACGGCGCCGTGCCGGGTGGGGGTGTGATGCTGGTTGGTCACTTCGGTACCTCCAGATTTCATCATTGTTGAAAACATCCTTGCACACATTGCGCTAGATTTCAACCTTGATGAAAAATCAGCGCGCACGGGGCCGCCGGCCGGGCGCCCAGCACACACGGGAGCAGATCCTGGCGGCCGCCCGGAAGCGGTTCCTGGCCGACGGCTACCAGGCGGCGACGATGCGCTCCATCGCGGCCGCGGCCGGGGTAGACGTGGCGCTGATCGCCTACTACTTCGGCTCGAAGGCCGACCTGTTCGCGGCGGCGATGGCGCTCACCGTCAACCCGGTGGCGGTCGCGTCGGGCGCGCTCGAGGGCGACCTCGACACCGTCGCCGTCCGCGTCCTCACCGCGATGCTCGCGACCTGGGACGCCGAGGAGTCGGGCGGCTCGCTGCGCCGCCTCGCCTCGGCGGCTGCGGCCGACCCGGAGCTCGCGCGGCCGCTGGCCGAGGTGGTCTCGCGCGAGATCGTCGGCCGCGTGGCCGCCCGGCTCGAGGGGGACGGCGCGATGGAGCGGGCGGCCGCGTTCACCACCCAGATCGTGGGCGTCGTCTTCGCCCGCTACGTGATCCGGCTCGAGCCGGTCGCCTCGATGCCCGCGGCCGAGCTCGTGCGGCGGCTGGCGCCGTCGATGCAGCTGGCGCTCGCCCCGGGCCCGCCCTCACCGCAGCCGTGACTCCGCGCCCCCCTTCCGGGTGATGCTCGGCACCGCCCGAGCGGGGAAGATCCACCCGGCGAGGGAAGGCCCTCGACCATGCTCGCGGTTCGGAGCAGCCAGTCGCCGTAGGGGGTTGCCATGTCCACGGATCGCACGCTGCGTGCGGATGCCGATGTCCCAACGACCGTCGATGCCGGCGCGCTCCACACGGCGCGCGCGCTGGTGACGGCGGCGCGCGGATGGCCGCTCGAGGCCTGGCTGGCCGCGGGCTGCTTGGTCTCGCTGCTGTGGGCGGTGGGGTGGTTGTAGGCGACAATGCGGCATGGACGCCGACCGCCTCGCCGCGCTGCGTCCGCCGCTGCTCGACCTGCACCGCCGCCTGCTCGAGACCGAGCGGGCCGACATGGAGCGCTTTCAGGGCCGGCTCTCGAACGCCGAGTTCCTGCAGATCGCCACCGGTGGCATCCGCATGGGCTGGCTGAAGCCGCTGTCCGAGCTGATCGTGGAGCTCGACGAGGCGCTGGAGGCGGATCCCGGCGACGAGGACGCGCCCGACGCGCGGGCGATCGTCGATCGCGCCCGGGCGCTGGTGGCGCCACCCGACGACGCGACGGCGTTCGGCCGTCGCTACCTGGGCATGCTCCAGCGCGACCCGGGCGTCGTCATGGCCCACGCCGCCCTGGTGCAGGCGCTGGGCGGCTGACGGGTTTGGATGCCGGACCGGGCGGGTACTCGTGCGGCGGTGGGTCGAGCAGGACGCGCCTCGCACGCCGGACGACACGTGCGCGGCGCAGTTCGCCTGATGTCGCCCGGCCCACCCGGCGACCGGGGGCGGAGCACCGGCAGTGATCAGCCCCCGGTCGCCCCACGCCGTCCGTCGCAACCGCGGCGCCGCGGCGTCATGATCTCCGTGGGAGGTGCTGACGATGGCGACAGACGATCGGCTGACGATGCTGCGCGAGGTGCTGGACGCGTTCAACCGCCACGACCTGGACGCGATCATGTCCCGCTTCGCCGAGGACTGCGTGTTCGAGTCCCCGCGCGGCCCCGACCCGTGGGGGCGCCGCTTCACCGGCAGGGCGGGGGTGCGGCGCGGGCTGGCGGCGCGCTTCGAGGGCATCCCGGACGTCCACTACGGCGACGACGACCACTTCGCGGCCGGTTCGCGGGGCGTGTCGGAGTGGACGCTCACGGGCACCACGCCGGGCGGCGAGCGGATCGAGGTGCGGGGGTGCGACCTGTGGACGTTCGCCGGGGGCGAGATCGTGCGCAAGGACAGCTTCTGGAAGATCCGCGAGGGCTGACCGCGCCGGGCGCGGGCGGGCGCGTCGCCCGCGTCGAGGCCTGGCCGGTGAACGTTCCGCTGGACGCGCCCTACCTGTTCGCGCCGGGGACGTACCGTGGCATGAGCCGCACCGTGCTGCGCGTGACCACGTCCGACGGCGTGCAGGGCCTCGGCGAGACGCCGTCGCCGCACGACGCCGCGTCGCTCGCGGGCGAGCTCGGCGAGCGGCTGGTGGGGCGGCCGGCCGAGGCGCTGCGCGCGGAGCTGGGGGCGGGCGCGGCCCGCGTGCGCACGGCCGCCCGCGGCGCCCGCGTCGATCCCGCCCGGGCGCTGGCCGGCGTCGAGATGGCGCTCTGGGACGCGGCGGCCCGCGCCGCCGGCGTGCCGCTGCACGCGCTGCTCGGGGGCGCGGTGCGCGACGCCGTGTCGGTGACCGAGTACTTCGCGTTCCGCGTCCCCGGCCCGTCGGCGCGCGGCGAGCGCACCGCGGCCGAGGTGGCCGGATTCTGCGCGGCGATGATCGAGGTGCACGGGTCGACCGCCTTCGAGGGCAAGGTGGCGGTGCGGCCGCTGGACGAGGAGCTGCGGATGGTGGCCGAGGTGCGCCGGGCGATCGGGCCGGGCCGGGAGCTGCGCCTGGACGTGAACCTGGGCTGGCGGCCGGAGACGGCCCGGCGTGCGATCGCCGCGCTCGAGCCGCTGGGGATCGCGAACCTGGAAGAGCCGGTGGGCTCGGTGGAGGCGATGGCGGCGCTGCGGCCAGGCTCGCCGATCCCGTTCTCGACCCACGAGGTCGACGTCGGCCGGGTGACGGCCCTGCGCGCCGCCGACGCCTTCGTCCTGAACGTGGCCGCGTGCGGCGGCGTCGAGGGCGCCCGGCGGGTGGCCGCAGACTGCGAACGGGCGGGCGCCGGCCTGTGGCTCTACGGCGGCGATCTGGGCATCGCCACGGCCTGCGGGCTGCACCTGGCGGCGGCGACGCCCGCCATGCACCGGCCCAGCCAGTCGCTGCTGCGCTGGTATGCCGACGACGTGATCGCCTCCGGTCCGTTCGTCCCCGAGGGCGGACTGGTGCCCGTGCCGAAGGGGGCGGGCCTCGGCGTCGAGCTCGACGAGCGGGCGCTCGCCCGGGGCGTGGAGCGGTTCGCCCGGGAGGGCGAGTACGACCTCTACGAGCGCATCGCGGAGGTGCCCCGCTACTGAGGCGGCGGCGGCGGCGCCGGCCGGCCGCAGCGCAGGCAGCGGTAGACGACCTCGTCGTGCGGCAGCGGCCGGTGCGGGCGCGGGTCATGGCCGCGGCGCACGCACCGCAGCCGCGTGCGCAGGCCGGCACGCCTGACGGGGGCGGGCGGCGGCGTCCACAGCGTGTGCGCATCCCGGCCGGTCCGCCGCGGCGGCGCGGGCGGCGCCGGCGCGGCCGCAGGTGCCCGTGCGGCCGGCTCGGGCGGGGGCACGAGGTGCAGCCGGGGCGGCGCGGCGGGGGGCTGCGGCGGAGGCGCGACGGTGTCCGCGCCGTCCTCGAGCACGGCCAGCAGCTCCTCGGTCGTCATCAGGAGCGTCATCCCGGTGGAGCCGCGCGCACGCCTGCGCTCGGGCGCCCCGTGGTCACCGCGTTCGATCGTCCAGTTCGTCACGGCTCGGAGCGGAGGACACTATCGCCTCCGCGCCAATTGTCAACCTCTGGATGCCCGGTTTGACCGGCGGCCGTCACTGCCGCCGCGGCAGCACCCTCCAGCCGAAGGCGAAGTAGTCGTGGAACCAGCCCGAACCCGGGCTCATGTCGTCGATGGTGACGCCGTCGCCGGCGCCGTGGCTGTTGATCGCCCAGCCGTTTCCGAGGTAGATGCCGGTGTGGTAGATGTGCTCCCAGTGGGTGCTCACGCCGTGCGGCAGCTTGTCGCTCCAGAAGAGCACGTCCCCGGGCCGCAGCCGCGAGTAGGGGATCCGCTTCTTGACGGGCAGCGCACGTGCCATCTCGTAGGTGGTGCGGCCGGCGATGGCCGCGCTCCAGGCGTGGCCGTTCGCCAGCCGGTAGCGGTGCAGCTTCAGCACCCACCACACGAACCCGGAGCAGTCGAAGCCGCCGACGGCGGGAGCGCCGAAGAGCTCCTGCGGCCGGTCGGACGTGCCGCCCCACACGTACGGCGCCCCGGCGTAGCGGACGGCGTAGCGGAGTACCTGGCGCTGGAGCGGCGTCCAGGTCGGCAGCTGCCCGGCCACCGCCGCCTGGGAGGCCGCCCAGCCAGGCGCCCACGAGGGCAGGTGCGCGAGCTGGTAGGCCTCGATGGCGAGCTCGGCCCGCGCCAGGCGGTCGTTCGGCCACCACTCCCACGTGTCGGCGCCCGCCGGGGCGTTCACCCGGAGGCCGAGGTGGCGCACGATCTGCTCGGCCCCGAACCCGGCCGGCAGCGGCACCCGGCGCCCGTTCCGCTCGTGCAGCGTGCCGTACTGGACGGCGGCGGCGTGCAGCCCGAGCATGTTCACGAGGGCGGTGTCGAACCCGCGCTGGCGGAGCGTGCCGGTGGGGCTGCCGCCGGCGGGGAGCCAGCCGAGCTTGACCGCCTCCTGGTAGGGATCCGTCCACACCGTGGTGCCGGTGCGCTGCTGGTAGGCCAGCGCGAGCACCCGCGCGGCGCCCATGCGGTGGATCAGCGTCCGCGGCCCGAACGCCTTCGGCCCCGCCTTCGCCACCCAGTCGTTCGCGACCGCCCACTGCACCATCGGCCGCGCCCAGAACGTCGTCGCGCGGGCGGGGCGGATGACGGGGATGCCCTGCCAGAAGCTGACCCGGGCCGGCGCCGGCGCGCCCGCCGTGGCGGTGGAGGCCGTGGCCAATGCGAGCGCGAGCGCCGCCAGTCCCGCCGCTGCGACCCGTCGGATCACCCGCCCACCACCGCGCTCGCGGGCCCCTTCGCCCACGCCTGGCCGTAGCGGTTCGCGGCGCTCACGATCAGGCGCAGGGTGTGCCCCGTGTCGGCGTGGGTGATGCGGTGGCTGCGGCCCGTCTTCAGGTACTCGCAGGCGCTGCCGTCGGCGTCACAGCGGTACCAGCGCACGCGCATCCGCAGCGGCGCCACGCCGGTCCAGTAGCCGGCGGCGGCGTGCGCCAATCGGCCGGGGTGCAGTGTCCCGCGCACGGTCGGCAGGGAGCGGTCGTTGGGGGCGCCCATGACGAGCGCCGCCAGGCCGGCCGGCGGGGCGGCGACGTCCATGTCGACGCAGCCGTGGATGCCGGGGACGGCGCCGCAGTCGCTCCACTGCCATGCCGTCCATCCGTGTCCCGCCCAGCCGGCGGCGGGCGGGGACGGCTGGGGTGCGTGCCACTGCGCCTGCCACAGCCGCGTGCCGCGCCGCGCCGGGGCGCTCGTGTCCGCGAGCGCCTGCTGCCAGAAGTAGGGCGAGGTGTAGATCATCGGCTGGTAGCCCGTGCGCGCCTTCACCATTGCCCGCCAGGCCTCGATCCAGGCGGCCAGGCGCACCGGGCCGAGCCGGTCGGTCACCTCGACGTCGAGCGCGGGCCGCAGCTGGCCGAGCCGGGGGCGGGCGACGGCGAGGAAGAACCGGGCCTCGGCGCGGCCGTCGCGGATCGCGAGCGCGCTCGTCCTGCCGTGCGGCCGGGCGTAGTCGTAGGCGCCGATGCGGATGCCGGCCGCCTCGGCGGCGGCGACGTTGCGGCGGTAGTAGGCGTCGACGAAGCTCACGCCCTCGCTGGCCTTGGCCCACGCGAACCGGTAGCCGCCGCCGGCCACCCGCCGCCAGCCGATCCAGTGCTGGTGGTTGGAGACGTCCAGGCCGGGCACGCCGGGCGGCGCGTCGGCAGCGGTGGCGTGCACGGACAGGTGCGGCGCGGGCGGGCTCGCCGGCGGCAGGCCGTAGCCGGGCGGGGTGGTGGAGTCGGCCGCAGCGCGCCCTGCCGCCGCGGCCAGGCATGCGCCCACCAGCACCGCCGTTCCCGCCACGCGTGAAGAACGTCCACCAAGCACCCAGAAACACCCGAGGTCGAATAGTGGACCACCCGGGCCCGGATGTCACGGATTTCCGGGCAGGATTCTGTAAAGCGTGGGGGCGGGTACGGTGCGGGTCGATGCCTCCCCGCCGCTTCGAGTTCGACTTCGACCCCCGGTACGAGCGCGCCGCCCGGCCGTTCGGCGTCACGCCGGATCGCGCCTGGGTCGACGTGGGCGACGGCCGACTCGACGCGCGCTACGGCCGCTGGCGGCTGCGCACGCCGCTCGCAAACGTCAGGTCGGCCAAGCTCACCGGCCCCTACCGCTTCATAAAGACGGCGGGCCCGGCGCGCCTGGCCGTCACCGACCTGGGGCTGACGTTCGCGTCCAACGGCCGCCGCGGCGTGCTGATCCGCTTCCACCGACGCGTCGGGGGCATCGACCCGTTCGGCCTCATCCGCCACGGGGAGCTGACCGTCACGGTGGCCGATCCGGAGGAGCTGGTGGGGCTGCTGGAGTCGGTGATCGCCGAGGGGCCGGCGGTCAGGGTCCCCCGGACACGCTGACGGTCGTCCGGACGGTCACCGAGTGCGACGCGTGGCCGCCATGGCTGCGGGCGATCCCGACGACGAATCCCGCCAGCACGCAGACGACGGCCACCAGGACCAGCTCGGCCGCGAAACGGCCACTCTCACGATTTCGGCCCGCCTCCTGCGGCCCGTCCGTGCCCTCCATCGCCGTCAGAGTACCCAGGTGCGGCGTTCTGGGAACGCGTGGGAGGCGGCGGTAGCGTCATGGTCTCGCCAACGCGAATGACGGATAGTCACAATCCGCGGCAGAACGGCCGCCGGCGTCCGCCGGTACAGTCGGCGTCGTGGATGCTTCGGCGCCAGAGCGCGACCAGCCCCTCACCGTGGGCGTGATGGGAAGCGCCGACCCGCACGTGCCCCAGCGCGCGCATGAGCTCCTGACGCGGCTTGGCCGCACGGTCGCCGAGCGCGGCTGCGTGCTGATCACCGGCGCCTGCCCGGGCCTGCCCCAGGTGGCGGTCGAGGCGGCCAAGGCGGCAGGGGGCACCGTCGTCGGCATCTCGCCCGCGCTCTCGCGCGACGAGCACATCCACGGCTACGGTTCGCCGACCGCCGGCTTCGACGTGATCATCTACAACGGCTCCGGGCTCATGGGCCGCGAGGTGGACACGATCCGCTCCTCGGACATGGTCGTCATCGCCGGCGGCCGGTCGGGGACGCTGGGCGAGTTCAGCATCGCCTACGACGAGGGCCACCTGATCGGCGTGCTCACGGGCACCGGCGGCATCGCCGACCGCCTGGAGAGCATCCTCGAGGTCGTCGGCGTCAAGGAGACGGGTGCGCTGGTGCTCTCCGACGACGATCCCGTCGCCCTGGTCGACCGGCTGATCGCCGAGCACGGCCGCCGCGTCGGCGAGCGGCCGCCGCAGCGCCAGCCGATGCGCGGCGAGCGCGCGCCCGGCTAGGCCGGCGAGAGCGTGACACCAGTCACATCCTGCGATATGGTCGCCACGTGGTCGCTGACGTGTTCGCGGCGGTTCCCGAGGAGGAGCTGCGGGCGACGGGCAGGCGGCGCCGGTTCGACCGTGGCGAGGTCGTGTTCCACCGCGACGACCCCGGCGACAGCCTGCACCGGGTCGAGCGCGGCCGGTTCGCCGCAAGGATCGTCACCCCGCTCGGCGACGCGGCCACGATCGCGCTGCACACCCGGGGCGACATCTTCGGCGTGATGGCCGTCGTCGGCGCAGCGCCCAGGCGCACGGCCACCGTCGTCGCGCTCGAGCGGTCGGAGACGCTCGCCATCCCCGCGTCGGCCTTTCGCAGGCTGCGCGACACCTACCCCGCCGTGCGCGAGGCCACCGAGCAGCTGCTCGTGTCCCACCTGGCCGACACGTCGGACCGGCTGGTCGAGGCGCTCTACACCCCGGTCGCCGACCGCGTCCGCGCCCGTCTGGCCGAGCTTGCCGGCCTCTACGGTGACCCCGAGGCCGGGGAGGTCGCGATCCCGCTGAGCCAGGAGCACCTCGCCGGCCTGGCCGGCACGTCCCGCGAGACGGTCAACCGCGTCCTCAAGCAGGAGGAGCAGCGCGGCCGCGTCCGCCTCGCCCGCAACCGGATCACCGTCCTGCCGCGAGCGGGCCCGGCCTGGCCGCCGGCGCCGGGCGGATGAGCGCTCAGAACGCCCGCCGCCCGGCGATCGGCAGCCGCCGGTCGCGCCCGAAGGCGCGCGGGGTGATCTTCACGCCGGGAGGCGCCTGGCGGCGCTTGTACTCGGCCCGGTCGACCATCGCCACCACCCGCCGCACGACGTCGGGGTCGAAGCCGGCGGT
Organism: uncultured Actinomycetes bacterium; assembly: GCA_963843705.1. Lineage (GTDB taxonomy): Bacteria > Actinomycetota > Thermoleophilia > Gaiellales > JAICJC01 > JAICJC01. The sequence continues at coordinate 20,660 of CAWJLQ010000005.1, read as the reverse complement.
CACGATCTCGGCCACGCCCTCGTCGCGCTCGACGTAGCGCTCGAGGATCGGGTCGAGCAGGTCGTAGGGCGGCAGCGTGTCGGTGTCGCGCTGGTTGGGCGCGAGCTCGGCCGAGGGCGGCCGCTCGATGATCGAGGCCGGGATCACCTCGCCGCGGGTTGCGTTCAGCCACCGCGCCAGCCGGAAGACGAGCGTCTTCGGCACGTCCTTGATGACGGCGTAGCCGCCCGCCATGTCGCCGTAGAGGGTGGAGTATCCGACGCTGTACTCGCTCTTGTTGCCGGTCGAGAGCACGAGCCCGCCGCGGCTGTTCGAGAGCGCCATCAGCAGGTTTCCGCGGATGCGGGCCTGCAGGTTCTCCTCGGCCACGCCCAGGTTGCCGAGCCCGAGCTCGCGCTCGAGCACGTGCCGGTAGACGCCGATCACCGCGTCGATCGGAAGCTCCACCGTGCGGGCGCCGAGGCGCGCCGCCAGCGTGCGCGCGTCGGCCTGCGTTCCGGAGGAGGAGTACCCGCTCGGCATGACGACGCAGGTGACGTTCTCGGGCCCGACCGCGTCGCAGGCGACGACCGCGACGAGCGCCGAGTCGATCCCGCCCGAGACGCCCAGGATGACGTCGTGGAAGCCGGCCTTGGCGACGTAGTCGTGCGTGCCCAGGACGAGCGCGGAGTAGACCTCCTCCTCGTCGGGCATGAGCTCCACGACGGGCGCCGGGGCGGGTGCCGTGGGCGCGGCCGCCGGCGTCAGCTGCTCGAGCACGGCCACCTGCGAGCGGGCCAGCGCCTCGACCCGGGCCGCCCACGGCGCGGCGGTCTCCGGTGCGAGCGGGACGTCGCAGACCACGAGCTCGGAGGCGAACTGGCGGCCGCGGGCAAGCAGGCGCCCGCCGCCGTCGTAGACGAAGCTGCCGCCGTCGAAGACCAGCTCGTCCTGCCCGCCGACGAGGTTGCAGTAGGCGAGCGCCACGCCCTCGCGCTCGCAGCGGCGGCGGACCATCGCCTCGCGCTCGACCGCCTTGCCGCGGTGGTACGGGGACGCGCTCGCGTTCACGATCAGGCCCGCGCCGCCGGCCGCCTCGGCCCGCAGCGGGTCGCCCTCGAGCCACACGTCCTCGCAGATGGTGAGGCCGACCAGCTCGTCGCCGACGCGGATGACGGCGCCGCCCTCTCCCGGAGTGAAGTAGCGGCGCTCGTCGAAGACGCCGTAGTTCGGGAGGTGCACCTTGTCGTACACGCACCGGGCCTGCCCGTGCTGGAGCACGAACAGGCTGTTGTGCACGGCGCCCGCCTGCGAGCGGCTGGGCGCGCCGACGCAGACGATCGTCTCGCCGACGCTGCGCGCCAGCCGCTCGACCGCCGCGGCGCAGGCGACCAGGAAGTCGTCGCGCAGCAGCAGGTCCTCGGGCGGGTAGCCGGACACGGCCAGCTCGGGCACGACCAGGAGCTGGGCGCCCGCGGCCTGGGCGTCGCGCACCGAGTCGGCGATCAGGCGCACGTTGGCCTCGAGGGCGCCCACCGTCACGTCGATCTGGGCCATGCCGATGCGCAGGCTTCGCATGGGACGGCAGGTTACGGGAGCCCGGCCACGAGCGCGGCGCGGGCACCGTCCGCCGCACGTGCCGGTGGTGTCACCCGGGCGCCTCCTTCATCTCGATGTCCCCAAATGGGGGGTTTCCCGGCGTCCGCGCCGCTCTACCGTGAGGGGGATGCCAGAGCTGATGCTTCCGCGCCTGATCGAGCTGGCCGCCACGGCGGCCGACGGCAGCCTCACGAGCGTCGTCCGCACGCTGATCGCGGCCCCGGCCACGGACGCCGAGCGGGCGGGCGAGCGCCTGTGCGTGTTCGGCGCGCCGGCGGGCGGGCTGCGGGCCGGGCGCCGGTTCCGGGTGGTGGGCGACGAGTCCGGGCGCGAGTACCTGACCTTCACGCTCGCGCTCGAGGACGGGCCCGAGTCGCTGCTCGAGGCGTTCGGCCTGCAGCTTCAGATCGCCCTGAACGGGATGGAAGAGACGTCGTGCGAGGAGCTCGGCTGCTTCCGCGAGCTGCTCGCCGCCGCCCGCGCCGAAGCGGCCTGACGCTCAGCCGGCGGCCTCCTCCGCGCCCGCCCGGTGGTGGACGTCCAGCCAGGCGGGCGCATGTCAGGGAGGCACCCCCATCGCGGCGCGCGTGAGGATGTAATCCACTCTGCTCGCGGGACGGCCATCGGGCAACCCCCGCGCCGGGGTGGAAGCGGGGGGTGTTTTGCCCCCCGTCGGGTTAAATGGGCCGATGCAGACCCTCACAGCGTTTCCGCGCCAGGTGCGCGAGATCACCACCGCCTGGATCCCCCTCGCCGACGGCCAGAAGCTCGCCGCCCGCATCTGGCTGCCCGCCGACGCCGACGAGCGGCCGGTGCCGGCCATCTTCGAGTTCCTGCCCTACCGGCTGAACGACGGCACCGCCGTGCGCGACTCGCGCCACTTCCCCTACTTCGCCGGGCACGGGTACGCCTGCGTCCGCGCCGACATCCGCGGCTCGGGCGAGTCCGACGGCCTGCTCGAGGACGAGTACCTGCCCCAGGAGCAGTCCGACGCCTGCGAGGCGATCGCCTGGATCGCCGCCCAGCCCTGGTGCACCGGCGCCGTCGGCATGCTGGGCATCTCGTGGGGCGGCTTCAACGGCCTTCAGGTGGCGGCGCGCCGGCCGCCGGCGCTTCGGGCGATCGTCACCCTGTGCTCCACCGACGACCGCTACGCCGACGACGTCCACTACGACGGCGGCTGCGTCTCGTCCGACATGCTCCAGTGGGCGTCGTCGATGCTGGGCTGGAACGGCTGGCCGCCCGACCCCGCCATCGTCGGCGAGCGCTGGCGGGAGATGTGGCTCGACCGCCTGGATCAGGCGCCGCCGATGATCGAGCCGTGGCTGGCCCACCAGCGCCGCGACGACTTCTGGAAGCAGGGATCGGTGTGCGAGGACTACGCCGCGATCGAGGCGGCGGTGTACGCCGTCGGCGGCTGGTCGGACGGCTACACGAACGCGATCCCGCGCCTGCTGGAGGGGCTGCCGGGGCCGCGCAAGGGGCTGATCGGGCCGTGGGCGCACGCCTGGCCGCAGGCCGGGCCGCCCGGGCCGACGATCGGGTTCCTGCAGGAGGTGCGGCGCTGGTTCGGCCACTGGCTGGCCGGAGAGGACACCGGCATCATGGACGAGCCGATGCTGCGGGCGTGGATGCAGGACTCGTTCCGGCCGCAGGTGTGCTACTCCGAGCGCCCGGGCCGGTGGGTGGCCGAGCCGGACTGGCCGGCGCCCGGCGTCGAGCCGCTGCGGCTGCACCTGAACGCCTCCGGCCTTGCCGAGACGGCCGAGGAGGGGGCGGCGCTCGCCTTCACCGGCCTGCAGACGGCGGGCACCGACGCCGGCTCGTGGTGCCCCTACGGCGAGTCGGCCGACTGGCCCGGCGACCAGCGGGCGATGGACGGCATGAGCCTCACCTTCACGTCCGAGCCGCTGCCCGAGCGGCTCGAGATCCTCGGCTTCCCCGACGTCGAGCTCGAGCTCGCGAGCGACCGGCCGAGCGCGCTCGTGTGCGTGCGCCTGTGCGAGGTCTTCCCCGACGGCACCTCGGCGCTGGTCACCCGCGCGGTGCAGAACCTGACCCACCGCGAGAGCGACGAGCACCCGACCGCGCTCGTGCCCGGCGAGCGCTTCGCGGTGCGGGTGCGGCTGGATGCGATCGCGCATGCGTTCGCGCCCGGGAGCCGGATCCGGGTCGGGATCTCGCCCACCTACTGGCCGTTCGCGTGGCCGTCGCCCGAGCCGGTGACGCTCACCCTCCACACCGGCACGGGCAGCGCGCTGGTGCTGCCGGTGCGCGCGCCGCAGCCGGCGGACGCCGAGCTGCCCGCCTTCGGCGAGCCGGAGGAGTCGGCCCGCCTGCCCGTCGAGACGCTCGCCACCGGCCCGGCCGGGCGCACGCTCAGCCGCGACCTCTCCACCGGCCGCGTCGACCTCAGCTTCGACTGGAATGTCGGCGGCCGCGCGCGGCTCCCCAACGGCCTCGAGATCTCCGACGTGAACACCACCACGTTCTCGATCGTCGAGGGCGACCCGCTCTCGGCGCGGGCCACCTGCCGCACGGTCGGCACCGTGGGCCGCGGCGAGTGGCAGACGCGCAGCGAGGCCGAGAGCGTGATGACGTGCGACGCCGGGCACTTCCACGTCACCGTGACCCAGCGCGCGTTCGAGGGCGAGGCGTGCGCGTTCGCGAAGACGTGGACGTTCACGTTCCCGCGCGATTTGGTGTGATCTTCCAGCGCGACAATCGGCGAGGGCATCGTTCTTGTGAGCCCTCTACACTTGGCACGTGCGGATCCTGCTAGTCAGCAACATGTACCCGAGCCCCGAGCGGCCCGAGTACGGCGTGTTCGTGGCCCGCATGGCCGACGCGCTGCGGGCGCGCGATCACGACATCGCCGAGGTCGTGCTGCACGCCGGCGACCGCGGCCCGGTCGCGACCCCGACAGCGTACGCCGGCCTCGCCCGCCGGGCGCGCGCGGCCGTCGCCGAGCACCGGCCCGACGTGGTCTACGCCCACTTCCTCGTCCCGACCGGTTTGGTCGCGATCGCCACGGGCGTCCCGTACGTCATCACCGCCCACGGCACCGACGTGCGCAACGTGCGCCGCAGCCCCGTCGTCGCCGCGCTGACGAAGGTCGTGCTGCGCCGCGCGGCGGCGGTGATCTGCGTCTCGGAGTACATCGCCGCGCAGCTGGCCGCGCCGGAGGGCGTGACGGTGGAAGTGATCGACTGCGGCGTCGACACCGAGCGCCTTCGGCCCGCCCCCCGGGCGAAGGACGTGAACGGCAACGGCCCCCGCTTCCTCTACGTCGGCTCGCTCACCCACCGCAAGAATGTCGAGCGGCTGATGGCCGCGTTCGGGACGCTCGGGGGCGGGACGCTCACGATCGTCGGCGGCGGCCCGCTCGAGCAGCGGCTGCGGGCGACCGCGCCCGTCGGCACCCGCTTCGCAGGGACGCTCACCTCCGGCGGCGTCGCCGCCGAGATCGCGAAGGCCGACGTCCTCTGCCTGCCGAGCCTGGAGGAGCCGCAGGGGCAGGCCATGCTGGAGGCGCTCGCCCGCGGCCGGCCGGTGGTGGCCACCCGCGTCGGCGGCCCCGCCGAGGTGCTGACTCCCGCCACGGGCGTGCTCGTCGACCCGCTCGACGTCACGGCGATCGCCGCCGGCATGCGCTCGGCCGCGGCCCTGCCGGTGCCCAACAAGGAGGCGGTGCGGGTGGCGGCCGAGCACGCGCTTCCGCGGCAGGCCGAGCGGGTCGAGGCGGTGCTGCAGCGGGCCGCGGACGCGCCCCGCTAACGCGGGCGGGCGCTCACCGCCGCCGGCGCCAGACGAAGAGCGCGGTGGCGACGGCCGCGGCGGCCACGCCGGAGACCGAGACGCTCGGCTTGCGCTCCTGCGCGCGCACGGGCGCGGTGGCGGCCGGGCGGGGCGGCACCTGGCGCAAGGGCGCCGGGCGGGGCGGTGGAGGAGGCGGCGCGGGAGGCTGATCCGCCTTGGGGGCGGCGGGTGCGGGCGGCGGTGCCGGAGGCTCGTCCGCATGAACGTCGGCGGGCTTCGGCGGCTCGGGCGGCGGCGGTGCGGGCTGCTCCTCGGCCTGGACGTCGGCGGGTGCGGGCGGCGCAGGCGGTGCCGGAGCCGCGTCCGCATGAACGTCGGCGGGTGTCGGCGGCGTGGGCGGCGGCGGTGCAGGCTGCTGCTCGGCCCGGACGTCGGCTTGTGTGGGTGGCGCGGGAGGCCCGTCCGCGTGGACGTCGGCGGGTGCGGTCGGCGGTGGCGGCTGCGGCTCGGGTGGCTGCGGCGTCGGCCGCTCCTCGGCGCGGACGCCGGCCCGGGCGGCCATCTCGGCGGGAGCGGGCGTGCCGTTCGCCTGCACGGAATCGGCCTGCCCGCGGTCGATCGCCTCGAGCAGCTCGTCGCGGGTCATCACCATCGTGTTGGGCACGCCGCGCCTGCGCGCGAGCGCGAAGAGCTCGGCCCGCGGCATCTGCTCGAGCGCGCTGCGCGGCACCGCGGTCTCGCGGTTCGGCTCGTCGTGGTCGTTCGCGGAAGTGCCCATCCGACGCCTCGCGCCGAACCCTACCGCGGCTGGATTGGGCGTCCGCGAGTTCCGCCGGGCGGCGGCCAAGCTATCGTTGTCGGTGACATGATCGAGTGGCTGGTGCTGGGAGGGGGCTGCGCCGGCGTCGCGGGCGCCGCTCGGGCGATTGCCGTCCGCCGTCGCGCCCGCGCGATCCCGCTCCTGCCCGACCGGCTGACACCGCACCAGCTCGGGCTGCCGGCGTTCCCGCCCCAGGGGGCGTTCGTGCAGTTCTCGACGCCCTACTCGACGTCGTCGCGCGTGTCGCTCAACCGGCTCGCCGCGGTGTCGGCACGCACCGGAGGGCAGGTGACGGTGATCGAGATCGGCAGCGGCCCGAAGACGGGCCTGCGGGCGACGCCGATGGTGCTCTACATCGACGCGGACGGGATCGTGCGCCGGCGCTGGTCATCCCCGCCGGAGCGGATCGAGCTCGACGCGCTCGTCGCCGAGCTTCAGTCGCCGGCCGACGCCGGCTCGGCCGCGAAGTCGCTCGCGTAGAGCTCGGCCACGCGGTCGAGCTCGTCCTGGGAGAGCTCGGGCGTGCCCGGCGCGGCCGCGAACTCGCGCAGCTGGTCCGAGTCGTAGATGTTCGGCAGCACCGTCGTCACGACCGGGTCGGCGAGGAGCCACTGGATCGCCGCCTGCCCGAGCGTGCGGCCGTCGGTCAGGAACCCGAGCTGGTCGACCTTGCGCAGGCCGTCGATCAGCCACTCCCGGGGGCGGTGGCGGCGGTGGTCGTTGGGCGCGAACTCGGTGTCCTTCGTGTACTTGCCCTCGAGCATCCCGGACGAGTGGGGGACGCGGATCATGAGGCCGATCGACTCCTCGCGGGCCGCCTCGATCAGCTCGCGGCCGGGATCCTGCTCGAGCAGGTTGTGGATGATCTGCGCCTCGGCCAGGGCCGGGTGTGGAACGCCTCCAGGCCCTCGTCGCGCCAGCCGATGGCCGGGCCGAGGGCGACGCCGTAGCTGCGGATCTTGCCGGCCGCCTTCGCCTCCTCGAGCACGGCGAAGACCTCGTCGGAGCGGATCGCGTCCATGCGCGGGTTGTGCAGCTGGTAGACGTCGATGTGATCCGTCTCCAGGCGGGCGAGGCTCTGGTCGAGCGCGTAGCGGATGAAGTCGGGCGACCAGTCGTGCGGGCGCTCGACGTGACCCTTGCGCTCCCACGGCGAGTAGATGTCGTAGCCGAACTTGGTGGCGACGGTGATCTCGTCGCGGTGGTCTCCGAGCGCCTTCGCGAGCAGCGTCTCGCCGCGGCCCTCGCCGTAGGTGTCGGCCGTGTCGTAGAGCGTGACGCCGAGATCGAACGCCTCGCGCAGCAGCGCGACCGCGCTCTCGTCGGAGTGCTCGCCCCACCAGCCGGTCGAGATCGTCCAGAGGCCGAACCCGACCTCCGAGGCGGAGATGCCCGACGACCCGAACGCGCGCGTCTTCATGGGCGGCAGTCTACGCCCGCGGCGGCGCGGGCCGCGTCAGGCGGGCAGGGGCTTCGTGTCGAAGTACTCGGCCAGGCGCACGATCCCGCCGTCCGGCCACCTCGACCAGGATCGCGAACGGGAAGTCGAAGCGCCCGCCGCCCTCGCGCAGGCGCGACGCGAAGAACCCGACGGCGAGCACGCGGTCGCCGTCCCCGATCACCGGGTCGAGCGTGACCCGGCAGTCCTCGATCGCCCCCATGCCCTCGGTGAGTCCCGCGCGGATGTCGTCGCGGCCGCGAAGCGGCGCCGGGTAGAGCGGATCCTCGTACACGCCCCCGGGCGCGAAGAGGGCGGCGGCGGCGTCGGGATCGCCTCGCTCCCACGCGTCGCACACCGCTCGCAGGGCCTCGGCCGGCGTCATGCGATGATGCTAGAGCATGCTGCATCCGACCATCCGTCGCTCGCCCTACTTCGAGCGCACCCTCGCCGCCGGGGCGGACGACTTCATGGTCTACAACCACACCTACATGCCGATGGCCTACGGCCGCGACCCGCGCGCCGACTACGACGCGCTCGTCGAGCGGGTGACGCTCTGGGACGTCGGCGCGGAGCGGCAGGCCGAGCTGCGCGGCCCGGGCGCCCTCGCGCTGGCCGATCACCTCGCGCCGCGACGGCTCTCCGACCTCGGCGTCGGCGACTGCCGCTACACGCCCGTGTGCGACCCGGAGGGCCAGGTGATGTGCGAGTGCGTCGTCCTGCGCCCGTGGCCCGACGTGGTCTGGTTCTCGCACTCCGACTGCGACCTCTCACTGTGGGCGGCCGGGGTCGCCCTCGCGCGCGGCGACGACGTCGCGGTGCGCGAGGCCGACGTCGCGCCGATGCAGCTGCAGGGGCCGCGGGCGGCGGCGGTGCTGGCGCAGGTCGCGGGCGAGCAGGTGGCCGGGCTGGGGCGGTTCCGGTGCGGCGAGGCGACCCTCGCCGGCGTTCGCTGCGTCGTCTCGAACACCGGCTGGAGCCGCGAGCCCGGCTACGAGATCTATCCGCTCGCGAGCGGGCGCGCCGTGGCGGTCTGGGACGCACTCGCCGCCGCCGGGGAGCCGCACGGCCTGCTCGTCACCGGCCCGAACATCGTCCGCGCCGTCGAGCAGGGCATCTCCGACACCCAGTACGCCACGAACGCGGACGTGAACCCGCTCGAGATGGGCCTCGCCGGCATGCTCGATCTCGACCGGCCGGACTTCGTCGGCGCCGACGCGCTGCGGGCGGTGCGCGACCGCGGGCCGGCGCGGCGCACCGTCGGGCTCGTCTGCGACGGGCCGCCGTTCCCGGCGATGGAGCGGCACTGGCCGGTCACGACGGCCGCCGGCGAGCCCGCCGGCATCGCCCGCTGGGCGGTGCACTCCTACGCGCTCGAGGCGAACATCGCGGTGGCGCTGATCGACGCCCGGCTCGATCCGTCGCGTCTCGTCGTCCAGGCGGCCGACGGCCCGCGCCGGGGCGAGCCGCACCCGATCCCGTTCGTCTGACCCGGCATAGACTGTCCGGCATGGCAACCCACGCCGTCCGTCTGACCGAGCTCTCCCACGGCGCCGGCTGCGCGTGCAAGCTGCCCGCCGGGTCGCTGCGCGAGGTGCTGGCCGGGCTGCCCGCCATGCAGGCGCCGGAGGAGCTCCTGGTCGGGAACGAGAGCCTCGACGACGCCGCCGTCTGGCGGATCTCGGACGACCTCGCCGTCGTGCAGACGATCGACTTCTTCACGCCGCTCGTGGACGACCCGTACACCTTCGGGCGCATCGCCGCCACGAACGCGTTCTCCGACATCTACGCGATGGGCGCGCGGCCGGCGTTCGCGCTGAACGTGGTCGCCTTCCCCAAGACGCTGCCGATGGACATCCTGGGCGAGATCCTGCGCGGCGGGGCGGACGTGGCCGCGGCCGCGGGGGCGGTCGTCGCGGGCGGGCACTCGATCGACGACGCCGAGCCGAAGTACGGCATGGCGGTGACCGGCTTCGCCCGGCCGGACGAGGTGTGGACGAACGCGGGCGGCCGGGCGGGGGACGTGCTCGTCCTCTCCAAGCCGATCGGGACCGGCATCGTCACCACCGCCGTCAAGCGCGGCGACCCCGACCCCGACGGTCGTCGCGGCCGCGGTCGAGGCGATGACGACGCTGAACGCCGAGGCCGCCGCGACGGTGCGCGCGGCCGACCCGCACGCCGTCACCGACGTCACCGGCTTCGGCCTGGTCGGCCACGCGCGCGAGCTGGCCGCCGGCGCCGGCCTCGCCGCCGAGATCGACTGGGCGGCGGTGCGGCTCCTGCCCGGCGTGCGCGAGCTGATCGCCGCCGGCCACATCCCCGGCGGGACGCGCACCAACCTCGAGCTGGCCGCCGCCTACGCCGAGTTCGGGCCGGCGCTCGACGAGGCCGACCGGCTGCTGGCCTGCGACGCGCAGACGTCGGGCGGGCTCTTCGTCAGCCTGCCGGCCGAGCGGGCAGCCATGCTGCCGTGGCCCGTGATCGGCCGCCTCGCCGAGGGGCCGGCCGGCACCGTCGTCGTGCGGTAGCCGGCGACCGGAACGGCGGCGGGCCGCTGGTACACTGGCCGGCGATGTCGACGCACCTGCTCTCCCAGATCCTGTCCGGCCTGCAGGTCATCCTCGGCGTCACGCTGATCGTGCTCGTGCTCATGCACTCCGGCAAGGACTCCGGCCTCTCGGGCATGCTCAACCCCGGCGGCAGCAGCTACGGCGGCACCGCCGTGATGGAGCGAAACCTCACCCGGCTCACGATCGTGATCACGGTCATCTTCACCGCGAACGTGATCGCGCTCGGGTTTCTGCTCTAGACTGCGTCGTCGCAGGCCCGCGCTGGTGGCGGAATTGGTAGACGCGCAAGGTTGAGGGCCTTGTGACCCGATTGGGTCGTGGAGGTTCAAGTCCTCTCCAGCGCATGCGAGCCGAACCCCGTCCCAGTGGCGGGTTTCGGCGTTCTCCCGCCGGGTCGACGACAGGCCGGCGGCCTTCAGCACGTTCGCGCGTGCGGCGTCCGCGGTCGAGGCCCGCCCGAGCCGGGAACGCGATAAGGTCGGTGACGCGTGCGGGCCGGCAACGCGCCCGTCCGCAAGCTGGAGTGCACGGCGAGGATCACGAGCCTGCCCATGACCATGTCCGGTGACGACGGCGATTCGGTCTCCGAGACCGCTCCTCGTGACCCTGAGGAACTCGAGGCGCGCGCCACTGCGCCGGCGACGGTGATCTCACCGGGAATGACGCTGGGCGCCGTGCATTTGACGGTGTCGGACCTCGATCGTTCGGTGGGGTACTACGAGACGGCGGTCGGGCTCGAGACGCTCGAACGACGGAACGGGGGCGCGACGCTCGGTGTGGCAGCTGCACCGCTGCTGGAGCTCGTCGAGGTGCCGGGTGCGCCCCCGGCGACCGGCTACACGGGCCTCTACCACTTCGCGTTGCTGGTTCCGGAACGGGTCGATCTCGCCCGCTGGCTCGCGCACGCCGCTCGCGACCGGGTGTCGCTGACCGGCCTCTCCGACCATTTCGTCAGCGAGGCGATCTACCTCACCGACCTCGACGGGCACGGGATCGAGATCTACCAGGACCGCCCGCGCGAGACGTGGGAGGGGCGTGTCGCCGCCCGGATGACGACCCTACCGCTCGACGTCGACAGCCTCTTCGCGGAGCTCGCCGACCCGGCGTCGGAGCCGTTCGACGGCCTCCCGGCGGGGACGCTGATGGGGCACGTGCATCTCCGGGTTGCGGAGCTCGCAGGCATCATCGGCTTCTATCGCGATGCCCTCGGCCTCGGCCTGATGGCCCAGCTCGGCCGCCAGGCGGCCTTCCTCAGCGCCGGCGGCTACCACCATCACATCGGCGCCAACACCTGGGAGAGCCGGGGCGCCCCGGCCCCGCCGGAAGGGTCTGCAGCCCTGCGTCACGCGACCCTCGTCCTCCCAAGCGCCGATGAGCGACGGGGCGTGCTCGAACGCGCGGCGGCCGCAGGCGCCGCCCCGGAGCAGACCGCGGCAGGGCCCATGCTGACCGACCCCTCCGGCAACAGGCTGGTGCTCACGGTGGACTCGGGCCCGCTCATACGAAAGGGGAGCCATGAGCCGTAAAGGCGCGTCGATCTTCGCAGGCGTCGGAGCGATGCTCGACGACCTCGAGGCCCTCTACAAGGATGTTCATCGCCACCCCGAGCTGTCGATGCAAGAAGAGCACACCGCGGCGCTCGCGGCCGACCGGCTCGAGGCGGCCGGGTTCGATGTGACGACCGGCGTGGGGACGACGGGAGTCGTCGGTTTGCTGGAAAACGGCGTTGGCCCGACGGTCATGCTTCGCGCCGACATGGACGCGCTGCCCGTGCAAGAGCAGACGGGACTCGACTACGCGAGCACGGCGGACGGCGTCATGCACGCGTGCGGCCACGACATGCACGTGGCCTGGCTGGCGGGCGCGGCAGCCCGGCTGGCGGCGGGGCGGCAGCACTGGCAGGGGACGCTGATGGCGGTCTTTCAGCCGGCGGAGGAGACCGCCCAGGGGGCCCAGGCCATGATCGACGACGGCCTCTTCGACCGGTTCCCGAAGCCCGACGTGGTGCTCGGCCAGCACGTGATGCCGGCCCCGGCCGGCAGCATCGGGACCCGCTCGGGGGTGATCACCTCGGCGGCGGACAGCTTCGAGATCCGCATGTTCGGCCGCGGCGCGCACGGCTCGATGCCGGAGGCGAGCGTCGACCCTGTCGTCATGGCGGCGGCGACCGTTCTTCGGCTGCAGACGATCGTCTCCCGCGAGGTGGCACCCGCGCAGTCCGCGGTCGTCACCATCGGGGCTCTGCAGGCTGGCACCAAGGAGAACGTGATCCCCGACGAGGCGGTCATCAAGCTGAACGTGCGCACGTTCGACGAGGGCGTGCGCACGCGTGTGCTCGACGCGATCACGCGGATCGTCGAGGCCGAGTCACAGGCGTCCGGCGCGCCCAAGCCGCCGGAGATCACCACGCTCGACCGCTATCAACTCGTTCGCAACGATCCCGACGCCGCGACTCGGATCCGGACCGCGTTTCGGACGCACTTTGGCGATGACCGCGTCGTAGATATTCCGCCGATCTCGGCCAGCGAGGACTTTGGATCGTTCGGCAGCGAGTGGCATGCGCCGTCGGTGTTCTGGACGGTCGGCGGCACCGACCCCGGCACGTACCGCCGCGCCAAGGAGGCGGGGCGCCTCTCGGAGCTGCCCACCAACCACAACCCGCGTTTCGCGCCCGTGATCCATCCGACCCTCGAGACGGGGGTGGAGACGCTGCTCGCCGGCGCGTGTGCGTGGCTGGCCGCGCCCTGACCCAGCCCAACGGGCGGCGGGATCCGCGACGATAGCGACGTGCTCGTCCTCACCGCGATCCTCCACGGGTTCGACCCGACGCTCCTTCTCGTCCTCAACCTGGCGGGGACGTTCGTGTTCGGCCTCAGCGGGGGACTTGCGGGCGTCCAGGCTCGGCTGGACGCGTTCGGGATCGTCGTGCTGGCGGTCGTGGTCGGGCTCGCCGGCGGCATCACGCGCGACCTGCTGATCGGCATCCCGCCACAAACGTTCCGCGACTGGCGCTACCTCGCAGTCGCGGCCGGCGCGGGACTCGTCACGTTCCTCGCCCACCGGGCGCTCGAGCGGCTCGAGCGCCCCATCCTCATTCTCGACGCCGGAGGGCTCGCCCTCTTCTGCGTCACGGGCGCGAGCACCGCGCTCGACCATCGCGTCCCGGCGATTGACGCCATCATCCTGGGTGCGATCACCGGTGTTGGCGGAGGGATGCTGCGTGACATCCTCGTGCGCGAGATCCCGGCCGTCCTGCGCACCGGGCTCTATGCCATCCCCGCCCTGATCGGCGCCGCGATCGTCGTGATCGCCGGCAGGAGCGGCACGCACAATCTCGTCTTCCCGATCCTCGGCGCCGCCGTGTGCTTCCTGATCCGTCTCGCCGGGATCTACCTCGATCTCAACGTGCCCGGCCCTGCCGGCTCGGGGGAACGCGACCTCCGCTGACGGACGCTTGTCGGCATCGCCTCGGCCACCGGCCGGTGGATCATTCTCTAGTGTTTCCTGGAGATGTCGTTCACCGTCCGCGAGCTGGTCTCCGCGCCCCACCTGCGCCTGGACGTCCTCGTCGAGGGCGACCTGGATCGCCCGATCCGCTGGGTGCACTCCAGCGACATGCCCGACCCGGCGCCGTATCTTCGCGGCGGCGAGGTGGTCCTGACGGCCGGGATCTGGTTCTGGCACGGCACGTCACCGGGTGACTTCACGGGCGGGCTGGGGCGCGCGGGCGCGGCGGCGCTCGGGTTCGGCACGAACCCGCTGGTCCGCGCGGTTCCGGCGGAGCTGGTCGACGCCTGCCGGGCCTGGGGGCTGACGCTCTTCCATGTGCCCGACGATGTGTCGTTCATCGAGATCGCCGAGGAGTTCGTGGAGGTGCAGCAACGACTGCGGGAAGGGCCGTTGATCGAGTCGCTCGACCGCAGCAGCCGATTCGTCCGGGCGCTGCAGGCGGGGCGTGGGGTCGATGGGATCGTCCGCCTGCTCAGCCGCCTGATCGGCCGGCGTGCCGCGATGGTGCGCCGCAGCGGCGAGGTGGTCGCCTCCAGCCGCGCCCTGAGCCTCCCCGACGGGCTGGCGGAGTCCTTGACCATGGGCGAGGGTGGCGCACCGGTGGAGCATGGGGCGTTCACGGTCTTCCCGATCCCCACCGCAGCGCACGACTCGGTGCTCGCGGTCGAGCGGCGCGACGCCGACCGGACGGTGGCGGAGCGCGCCGCGATCGACCAGGCCGTCGCCTTCCTTGCGATCGAGCTGCAGCGGGAGCGGGCGGTTGCGGAAGCCGAGCGGCGATTCGCCGGCGAGCTCTTCGATCTCGTCGCGGCCGGTGAGCCCCAGCACGCCGCCGTCGTCGCGCGGCTGAGCGCGTACGGGATCGACCGTACGCGACCACTGGTCGCCGTCTGCTGCTTCTCGCCCGCCGGCGAGGCGCTGGTGGAGTCCGCGCAGGGCCACCTCGATGCCGAGAACCGTCGCGGCGTCTTCGCCTTGAAGGGAGCGGAGCTGCTCGGGATCCTGGAGGTCCCGGCCGGGGACGACGCCGCGTCGGTGGGCGCGGCCATCCATGCCGCGCTCGGGGGCGCCGCTCACGTCGGCGTCGGCGGCGTCACCCCCGATGCCCACGGGCTGGCCGTGAGCCTGACGGAGGCGCGGCACGCATGCCGATTTGCCGGCCGGCGTCGCACCGGCGGCTACGCCACGCACGATGCGCTGGCGTCCCACGAGCTGTTGCTCGCGCTGCAGGAGGAGCACGTGCTGCGGGTGTTCCAGGACACGCTGATCCGCCCGCTCGCGCAGCACGACGCACGCCGGCACACCGATCTGGTGGAGACGCTCGACTCGTTTCTCGGCTCGGGTGGCCGCTATCAGGCGACCGCCGACCGGCTGCACCTGCATGTGAACACGCTCCGGCTGCGCCTGGCCCGCATCGAGGAGCTCACGGGGCGCGACCTCGGTTCGATGGACGACCGGGTCGACTTTTGGATCGCCCTGCGCACCCGCCACCCTGGATGATCCACCAGGGTCAGCTGTCGGACTCTGTGTGAACCCACGCTTCCGTACGCCGCTCCCGCGGACGTATCGTCGGCACCGTTCAACGACCTCGGAGGCGACATGGCAGTCAGCCAGCTCGATCGACCGCAGGTGCTCGAGCTCCCGAACGGCGAGCGGGTCACGCCGATGTTCTCGGCGGCGGAGATGGAGCGGCGCCTGTCGAAGCTGCGCACGCTCATGGGCGAGCTCGGCCTCGACGCGACGCTGTTCACGAGCTACCACAACGTCAACTACTACGCCGATTTCCTGTACTGCTCGTTCGGACGGCCGTACGGGCTGGCGGTGACCGGCGACCGGCAGACGTCGATCTCGGCGAACATCGACTACGGCCAGCCGCACCGGCGCACCTACGGCGACAACCTCGTGTACACGGACTGGCAGCGCGACAACTACTTCCGCGCGGTCGTGAAGGCGCTGCCGGCCGGAGTCCGGCGGCTCGGGGTCGAGTTCGACCACCTGACGGTTCAGACCCGCGACAAGCTCGAACGTGCCCTTCCGGGCGTCGAGCTCGTCGACGTCGCCGCGGGCTGCATGCGGCAGCGGATGGTCAAGTCGGCGGAGGAGATCGCGGTGATCCGCGACGGCGCGGCAACCGCCGACATCGGCGGCGCCGCAGTCGTCGAGGCGATCGGCGAGGGGGTACCCGAGCACGAAGTGGCGCTCGCCGGGACACAGGCGATGGTGCGCGAGATCGCCAAGCGCTACCCCCACTCAGAGCTCATGGACACCTGGGTCTGGTTCCAGTCGGGGATCAACACCGACGGTGCCCACAACCCGGTCACCAGCCGCCGCCTGGAGAAGGGCGACATCCTCAGCCTGAACTGCTTCCCGATGATCCAGGGCTACTACACGGCCCTCGAGCGGACGCTGTTCCTCGACCACTGCGACGACGCGTCCCTGCGCTACTGGAGGATCAACGTCGAGGTGCACGAACGCGGGCTGGAGCTGATCAAGCCGGGCGCGCGCTGCTGCGACATCGCGGCGGAGCTGAACGAGATCTACCGCGCCCACGGTGTGCTCGAGCACCGGACGTTCGGGTACGGGCACAGCTTCGGCGTCCTCTGTCACTACTACGGCCGCGAGGCGGGGCTCGAGCTGCGCGAGGACATCGACACGGTGCTCGAGCCCGACATGGTCGTCTCGATGGAGCCGATGATCACAATCCCGGATGGCCAGCCCGGCGCCGGCGGCTACCGCGAGCACGACATCCTCGTACTCACCGGAGACGGCGCCGAGAACATCACGCGGTTCCCGTACGGCCCCGAGCACAACATCGTCCCGAGTTAGGAGGAGAGCCGATGTCCGAGATGCTCCGAAGCGTGGTGCAGGAGACGCCGGGAGGCGCCGCCGAGCTCGAGGAGGAGATCAAGCACGACTATTCCTCCAGCCACGATGGGATCGTCCCGCTCGACGTACGCCGCGGGACGTGGACGCACCACGTCCCGCTCTGGGTGACGCTCTATGCGGGGTTCTCCTACATGTCGCTTGGCTCGGAGCTCTACTCGTTCGGGTTCACGATGCACCGGCTGCTGCTGATCGTCGCCGTCAGCGCCTGCTGCTATCTGGCGTACGCGGTGCCGGCCGCCTACCTCGGCGCGTGGCGCGGGCAGACGCACGCACTCATGAGCCGTTCGGTCTTCGGCATCGTCGGCTCCTGGCTCGTCTCCGCGCTCGTCCTCGTCACACCGCTCGGATGGGTCGGCTACCAGGCCAACACACTCGCGTCGATCTGGGACGGCCTGTACGGCTGGGGCTCCGTCACCGCCATCGGGATCGTGATCGCGGTTGTCGGCATCACAAACAACGTCTTCGGGTTCACGGGCATCACCGCGTTCGCACGCTACGTCGCCGCCCCGGTGACGGTGCTGTGGGTGGTATGGATGGTCGTGAAGGCGCTCACGGTGACGCACGGCAGCGTCCTCAACTCGCACGCGCAGGTGGCGGCCTCGACGCCGCTCGTCGTCGGCATCATCGTCGCGATCGGCTTTGCCACCTACGGGAACGAACCCGACCTCTTCCGGTACGCGCATCCGCGCTGGCGGGCGGTCGTGCCGCCGCTTGCGATCGGACTCTTGGTCGGACAGATCCTGTTCCCGCTGGCCGGCTGGATCCTCGCGGCCCGCATCCACAGCGCCGACTTCGGCCAGGGGGTGTCCGAGGCCGTCTCGTTCTCGCTCTTCGGCGTCACCATCCTCGCCTTCCTACTTGCCTCGGCGACCCAGGTGGCCGTCAACGACGCGAACTACTACGAGTCGCTCAACGCCGGGCAGAATCTGTTCGGCGGCTGGCACCGCTGGCGGCGCGTCTACACGTGCCTGATCATCGCGGTCGGCGGCGGCTTCATGGCGTGGTGGGTGCCGCAGAGCCTGACGAACTTCTTCCGCGCCGTCACCTTCCTGGCCGTCGCCGTGCCGTCGGCGACCGTGATCATGTACACCGACCAGCTCGTGCTTCCGCGCCTGCTCGGGATCGTCCGCCGCCTCGACCGCGTGCCCTCGTGGAACCAGGCCGCGGTCGCCAACTGGCCGGGGATCGCCGCGCTCGTCGCCGCGATCCTGTTTGGCTCGTATGGCAGCGGCATCATGCCCGGACAGGACGGATCGCCGAAGAGCGGCTGGGGCATCGTGCCGCTCGAGGCCTGGGCCCTGGGAGGCGTGCTCTACGTCGTCCTCGCCTTTCTGGTGGCGCGTAGCGAGGCGCGGGAGCGCATCCTCGGCTTCCCCGACACCGACGAGCCGGCCCGGGCGGCGGATCCCGCATCGGCCGATGTCGTCGCATGAGCGGATCGAGGCATCTTGCCGATCTGACCTGGCCCGAGGTGCGCGACCGCGCCGCCGCCGGGACGGCCGTCGTCGTCCCCGTCGGCTCGACCGAGCAGCACGGCTACCACCTGCCGCTCTGCACCGATGTGGTACTGCCAGAGCAGCTCGCAGTCGCCCTGGCGCAGTCGCTCGACCTGCTCGTGGCTCCGCCGATCGCCTACGGGTACCGCTCGCGGCCGCTTTCCGGCGGCGGGGAGGGGTTTCCCGGCACGATCAGCGTCAGCGGGCGGACGCTCATGTCCGTGCTCGAGGACGTGCTCGCAGGCCTCGTGCGCAGCGGCTTCTCGCGCCTCGTCGTCCTCAACTGGCACTACGAGAACTCGAACTTCGTCTACGAGGCGGCCTGGCTCGCCCACGAGCGCGTCCGACACGATGCGCTTCGGATCATGGTCGTCGAGGCCGCCTTCTCCGAGCTCTCCGAGCAGGTGATGGAGATTCTCTTCGCGGGCGAGTTCCCCGGCTGGGACGTCGAGCACGCAGCCGTGCTCGAGACATCCCTCATGCTCCATCTGCGCCCCGACCTCGTTCGCTTCGATCGCGCGGTCGACGACGCGGCCGCACGACACCCCTCCTACGACGTCGTGCCACCACCCCGCGACTTCATCCCAGAGAGCGGCGCGCTCTGGAACGCGACCCGCGCCAGCCCGGAGAAGGGGCGGCGGCCTGGCCCGAGATCGTGTCGCGTGTGCGCGATGCCGTCGCGGGCGAGCTCGGCCTGGGGTCAGGCGCCGATGTCCTCGTGCCATAGCGCGGGGTGCTCGCGGATGAATTCGCCGAGCGTCCAGATGCACTCGCCCGAGGCGAGGTCGACGACCTCGACGCCGTTCTCCGCGAGCCATGCCCCGCCACCCTGGAAGTTGACCGACTCGCCGATCACGACCTTCGGGATCCCGAACTGGCGCACGAGCCCGCTGCAAAACCAGCACGGCGCCAGCGTCGTCACCATGACCGTGTCGCGATAGCTGCGCCGGCGGCCCGCGTTGCGGAAGGCATCCGTCTCCCCGTGCACCGACGGGTCGTCCTGCTGCACGCGGCGGTTGCGTCCGCGGCCGAGCAGCTCGCCTTCAAGCGTGAAGAGGGCAGCCCCGATCGGGATGCCGCCCTCCGCCAACCCCGTGCGAGCCTCGGCGATCGCCGCATCGAGCATCTCGCGATCTGTCACGCGCCTGTCCTGTTCCTTTCCTGGTGTCGTCCGCTCGGCAGGGATTCACCGTAGTACACCCGGTGGCAAATGGAGCAGAGGTTCGCGTCTCGGGCGGAAGCGGTGCGTGAACTCCAGCAACGGGGCCGATCCCCTGCCCGCTGGAGGACCGTCCCCACGCTGACCGTTGTGAAGGACTCCCCAGCGGCAGTGATCGAGTGGCTGCGAGGCCCCGAGGCGTTCTGCGCTACGGTGGTCGCGACGTGGACGACGGTTCAGGCTATGCGTCGGACGCTCAGCGCGAGGCGGCGGTGGCCCAACTGCGCGAAGACCTCGTCGCTGGACGGGTGACACTCGAAGAGTTCGCAGCCCGTGTGGAACGCGCCTACACCGCACGCACGCGCAGTTGCAGGCCGTGCACGCGATCGGCTGCCCGAGCCGCTGTCGACCGACCGGAAACCGCGACGGGTCAGCGGCGCCTTCTTCGGCCGCGCGATCCGCCGCGGCCGGCTGCACATCGGCGGTCGCACCAAGGTCGTGAGCGTCGTCGCCGACGTCGACCTTGACCTGCGGCGTGCGCAAATCGACTCCGACCATGTCACCATCACCGTGTTTGTGCTGCTCGGAAACGCGGATGTCTACATCCCTGAGGGAATCGGCGTAACGGTGGGCGGCTCCCTGGTTGCCGGGCGCTACCGAGACTGGGGAGCCGACCGGGTGCGGCCCGACGCACCCGCGGTCCACGTTCGGATCGTCGGTGCGGTCGGGACAGTTGACGTGTGGCGCGTGCCCGCGGACGTCGCCGGGGACTACGGTGCGGTCCAGAGGGAGCTGCAGCGCAGACAAGAGCGCCTGCCGTGATATCGACCGCGTCGGCCGGCCGCGCGAACTCTGGTCGCGCCTGACGATTGCCCGCGGGTTCGGTGACCGGAGCATTGCGGGCGCTCAGCGCAACGCGGCGGTCGGTTGCTCCCAGGAGTGGGTTTCGGCCGGGGTGAGCCTGTGCCGGCGCCGCGGCCGAGCGCTGGCGCCATTCACGGCGTCCCGCCGCGATCGCGGCGACGGTCGAGGGGGATCGCGGGGAGCGGTGTGCGGATCCGGACCTAAGTCAGACCTCAGCGCGACGGTCGTAGGTGTAGACCCGCCTCGGTTCAACCTCGATGAAGACAACCGACTCTTCCTCGGTCGAAGGCGTGCCTCCGTAGATCGCCAGAAATTCTCGGTCGAGTTGCTCGAACTCTCGATCGCCCCACTCATGGAGCGTGGCCCGTCCGTGCACCGTGATGCCCACCACGTCAGAGTCGACATAGGCGAGGCTGAATGCTGGGTGCTTGCGCAGGTGACCGACCTTCGCGGCGCGGGCACTCGTGCAGAAGTAGAACCTCCCGTGCATCACGAGCACGTCCAGGGGGGACACCCTCGGCTCACCACGAGGTGTGACAGTGGCAACCGCCATCTGTGCCGGGCCGTGCAGCACCTCGAG
>CAWJLQ010000004.1:0-163218 GCA_963843705.1 uncultured Actinomycetes bacterium | reverse complement strand
CAACGCAGGGGAGCGCACACGCGTCGCAGGCGAGCTTGGGCGAGGTCGCCCCGAACCACGAAGACGTGACTGACCACGGCGAGAGAGTACGTGTTGACCTCCAAGCCACCCCCATCTCACTAGAGTCTGACTGCGTGCGCAAGGATCCGCGCCTGTGTGCGAGACAGATCGGCTGACGATGGCTTCTGCAGACACCACCTCTCCCACCCTCGAGTCGGCATGGGCTTCAGGCGAGTGGCGAGACGAGTACGACCAGACCGTCTCGTGGCGAGCCGAAGCCCTCCCTGTCCTGATCGAACTCATCGCCGACTTCCGCGAGGGTCGGATCGACGTGACGAAGTTCCACGCCCGTCTCACGACGTTTGCGTTCAAGTACGCCGAGTGGGGATTCAAGGGGTTCGGACTCATGTTTCTGAACCAGCTTGTGAACCTGGCGACGCTCGACGGGCGCACGCCAGAGCTCGAGCAGGCGCTGGGTGCCGCGATCGAGGCGCCGGCAGACGACGAGGCGTGCGTGGCGACCATGAACACGTTCCTCGCCGAGGTCGAGGCGTTCCAGGCGATTGCGGAGCGGCACGGCAAGGCCAAGCCCGCTCGCGGCCACACCCCATACGTGCTCAGCTTCTTCTGGGAGGCGCAGGACCATGATCGGTGGCCTGTCTACTACCCCGCATCGCGGAAGGTGCTCCAGCGGTTCGGCAGGTTCACGCCGACCGACGAGGACCTCGCCAAGTCGTACGTCGACTTCCGGCGAGCCCTGAGAAGCGTCGGCGACGAACTCGGCGCCGACACCTGGCAGGTCGAGGTGCTCCTATGGGTTATGGCGAAGCCCGAGCCTCCTCCCCCGCCACCACCGCCACCGCCACCCGGGCCGGGATCGGACGGAGCGCCCTCACGGGGCGATGTCTACGCCGCCTACGCAGCTTGCAACCTCGTTTTCAGCGAGGAGCTCGTCACGAGTTTCGTGCTGAGTCTCCGAACGAAGCGGTTCGCGATCTTGAGCGGGATCTCAGGCACTGGCAAAACGCAGCTTGCGCTTGGTCTCGCACGGTATTTCGAAGTCGCGAACGAGGGCGGGGCCACAGCTGCCGAGGTTCCGCCGAGCGATGACAGGCATCTCTACTTCCGCATGACCGAGCCGAGCATCCGCCGGGGACGGCTCAGGCTGAGGGTGGATCAGCAGGACGCATTCGAGATCCCCGAACGGGGGACGGCGGAGACCGTTGAGCTCGCCCTCCCTGACGGCGCGCGCGCCTCCGCGCGGGTCAACAACATCGGCTTTTCGACGGTCAGCCGAGAGCTGATTCTGATGTTCTTCAGGCGCGGTGCCCGCGAGTGGCTGCAAAGGACGGTCGCCCCGGGAGATGTCCTGCATCTCGACTTCGGGCAAAACCTGTCGCGGCCTCGGTCATCAAGGCCGACGGGGGTACCGACACGAGCGGCGGGCGGCGGCATGAGCTCATCGCGGTGAAGGCGGATTGGACGGACCCACGCGGTCTGATCGGGTACTTCAATCCCATCACCCAGGAGTACGAGCGGACGCCGCTGATCGACCTGACGCTGGCCGCGGCTGCGGATCCGACCCATCCCCACTTCGCCATTCTCGACGAGATGAACCTCGCCCGAGTCGAGTACTACTTCAGCGACTTCCTGAGCGCCATGGAGAGCGATGCGCCGATCTGGCTCACCCCCGAGTCCGAGGATGAGGACACCGATCTCCCTCATGCCTTGTCGCTGCCGCCGAACCTCCTCTTCGTCGGCACCGTCAACATCGACGAAACGACCCACGCGTTCAGCCCGAAGGTGCTCGACCGCGCGAACGTGCTCGAATTCAATGAGGTCGACGTGGACGCGCTCGTGAGCGAGACGCAGTCGTCCGGCGCCGGGTCGGCCTTTCGCCTGAAACAGCCAGTGCTCGCGCCAGAGGACTTCGCACGCCAGCCGTCCGACGCCGACCTCCAGCGTCTGAAGGCGCTCGCCCGAGACGAGCCCTCGGCGTTCACCGGCCGGCTCAAGGAGGTGCACGCGATGCTCGAGCGGCACCACCTGCACTTCGGCTACAGGGTCGTGAACGAGGTCATGGTCTTCGTTGGGCGGGCGATCGACAGCGTCGACGGCGACTCGAGCGCGACAGCCACCACAGCGTTCGACCTGGCAATGCTGCAGAAGATCCTGCCGAAGCTGAGCGGCGGGCGCGAGCTTGAGGAGCCGCTCGCACGCTTGCTGGCGTACTGCCTCACCGGCGACTCTGAGAGGGACGCGCCGGCATCCGAGGAGATCCTGCGCCGCTTCGACGAGTTCGACCAACGTCGCCGGCTCGGCGAGGACGTCTCCGACGTCCCGCTGCCGAGGTCGGCAACCAAGCTCGCACGCATGCTCCGGCGACTCAGGAACACGGGCTTTACGTCGTATCTCGAGTGAGCGAGATCCCACCCACCGAGGCTCGGTGTGGCACCTTTACCATCATCGGCGGCGCCTCGGCTCCGATCGCCATCGAGGGCGGCATGGTTGTCCTGCTGGCCGAGCGTGAGTACACCATCCGCCTCCCGGCCGGCGCCGGACGTGTATTCGAAGGCGCGCTCTCCGTCCTCCCGGGGCAGCCGAAGGCCGACTCCGGTTCGGGAACTACGTTGGCCGGACGGAGCTCGACGGCACGGCGATCGACGTCCGCAGCACGCGCGCCACCTCGGCCGAGGTCGAGCGCATGCTCGACAGCGTGATGGCGTCGCTTGCAAGCGCTCCCACCGCCGCGGCCACCCCCGTTGGGGTCGTGTACGACCGATCTCGTTGGACGGGCCGCGATGTGGACTACCAGGCGTACATGACGATCCGCGACGCAATCCTGCGCCGACGGCCGCACGACCTCACGGGGGCGGTGGAGCGAATCCTGGCTCGCCCGCACGAACGTCTGGGATCGAACGAACGGACCGTCCCACTTGCACTCGCGGATCGCATCGACGGCCGGGCGGTCGTCGGGATCCTCAGCCGTCCCGAAGTTCTCACGGCGGTACCCGACCACCACCGCCTCGCCCACCAACCCTTCGCCGTTGCGATGGGCGGCATGCTCCCCGAACGGGTCGGAATCCGCCGACCAGTCCACACAACGGACACGGTCGAGAACCGATTCGTCCGGACCGTGCTCGAGATCTGCCTGACGACGGTTCGCGCCGTCGCCCGAGCGGCGAGCGTCGCGGCCACGGTCGCGTCTCCCGCGCTCATCAGCGAAGCCGCCGTGCTCACGAGCCGCCTGGAGCGATGGATGCACGCGCCGCCACTCACCGAGCTCCCCGCCGTCGAGGTCGTGCCGGCGACATCGACGGTGCTCCGGGGCAAGGCTGGGTACCGGGATGTCCTCGCCTTCCACAGCGACCTCGTCGGCCGGACGCGACCAATCCCTCCTCGCGACCTGGAACGGCTTGTCGGTATCCGCGACTCGGCGACCATCTACGAGTACTGGTGCTACTTCGAGTTCACCTCGGCGGTCGCCGACGTACTCGGTGAGGTCCCGGCGATCGAGCTCAGCCCGACGGAGTGGTTCGGGCCAACCGTGCAGCGACAATCCCAGGCTGTGTTCCCGTCCGGTATGCGCGTGCTGTACAACCAGACGTTCTCCCAAAGCGCGACGTCGCACCACTCCTACTCGGTCGTTTTCCGACCTGACATCACGCTCGAGCTGCCCTCGGGCGAGCGTCACCTCTTCGACGCCAAGTTCGCGTTCGAACCGGGGACACAGGGGACCGATGATCGTGACGACGACGAGGAGCTGGCGGCAAGTCCGTCGCGCGCGAGACGGGCGCACCTGCACAAGATGCACGCCTACCGCGATGCGACCGGAGCACGGTCGGTGTGGGTGCTCTACCCGGGCACGGCCAGCGAACAGTTCGAAGCGCCGGGAGGAGCCGGCATGGGCGGCATCGGTGCCATCCCGTTTCGACTGGCCGAACGTGCGACGCACGACGTCCTTCGAGCCCGCCTCGAGTTGGTCTTGGCAATGGCCGATGGTGTCCACCCGGATCGGTAGAGTGGCCACCGTGAGCGCGAGCACCAGCATCCTGACCGTCGGTTATGGCGCACGCTCGCTCCCGGACTTCGTCGCAGTTCTCCAAGAGGCCGAGGTCGAGCACCTCGTCGATGTCCGATCCGCCCCCTACTCCAAGTTCAAGCCCGAGTTCTCCAAGCACCAACTGGCTGCGGAGCTCGAGTCCAAGGGCATCCGCTATGTCTTCATGGGCGACTCGCTGGGCGGCAAGCCCGACGCCCCGGAGACCCGCGACGACGCCGGACGCGTCGACTACGAGCGACTCCGCCTCCGACCGGCCTTCCATGCCGGGCTCGAGAGCCTCGAGGCCGGGTGGGAAGGCGGCTGTCGGATCGCGCTCATGTGCAGCGAGGGCAAGCCGCAGGAGTGCCATCGGACGAAGCTCATCGCAGAGGAGCTGGTCGCAAACGGCGTGCCCGTCGCCCACATCGACGAGCAAGGCGCGATCCGATCGCACGACGAGATCATGGCTATGATCACCGACGGGCAGGAGACACTGTTCGGCGGGCATGCGGCCGCATCACGGTCGCGCGCACGCGTCGCCTAAGACGGAGGCAGGCCGTTGGCGGACGTCTTCACCATCGGAGCGTACGGCTGGACTGAACAGACGTTCTTCGACGCGCTGCAGCGGGCGGGGGTCGCCACCTTCTGCGATGTGCGCCAGCGCCGCGGCGTGCGCGGGTCGGAGTACGCCTTCGTGAACAGCAACCGCCTGCAGGCACGCCTTGCGGATCTCGGCATCCGATACGTGCACCGCCTCGATCTCGCGCCGACAACCGAGATGCGCCAGGCGCAGTACGCGGCGGATGAGGCGGCGGGGGTGGGGAAGCGCTCGCGCACGGAGCTCGGCCGGGTATTCGTGGAGACCTACCGACGCGAGCGCCTCGATCAGTTCGACGTGACGGCGTTCCTCGACGACCTGGCTGCCGACGGGCCCGTTGTGCTCTTCTGCGTCGAGCGAGACGCGACCGCGTGCCACCGGGGGCTGATCGCGCACGAGCTTGCCGAGGCAGGCGTGACGGTCACCCACCTGACGCCATGAGAGTGCTGGTGGTCGCGCGGACGGGAATGCTCCAACCGGACCGCGTCTGCGTCGGCGCGATCGAGCTCGACACGGGCCGTAGCCTCCGCTTGAAGCGCATGGTGGACGGAGGCAACGCCCTTGAGAGCCACCCGATGCGGCCCGGGAGCATCTGGGATCTCAGCTACCAGCCAGACCAATCCGTGACCCAGCCGCACGTTGAGGACGTCCTCGTAAGCGGCGGTCACCATGTCGAGGACGTCCCCGATATGCGCTCGGCGATCCTGTCGGTCTGGGAGCCCTGGGACTGCCCATTGGACGACATCTTCGAGGGCACCCTCGACGTGACGGAGGCCGGGTCCGCGTTCGTCCCGACCGGCACCCGTGTGCCCTCCGGCAGCACGGGATTCTGGATCTCCCGCCAGGGCGCGACGATCGATAGCTACGAGAGGTACTGGTTCGAAGGCGGCCAGCGGATCCAACGAACCAGGTGGAAGGGCATGACTGCGGCCACTCGGACCATTCCACGCGGCGCGCTGATCCGGTTCTCACTCGCCAGATGGGCAGAGTTCCCGCCCGGCGTGGGTGAGCTGCGCTGCTACCTGCAGCTCTCGGCGTGGTTCACGTGACACGCCCATACTCAGCGATGCTGCCTCGACCGCGACGACGACGGCCGCCAGCACTCCCGCCCCACCCCCGAGCGCGAACGCCCCGACCGGCCCGGCCGCGTCGACGACGACGCCCGCCAGCCCCGAGCCCGCCGCCGCCCCGAACGCGACCGCCGTCCCCAGCCACGCGAACGCCTCGGTGACGGTGCCGGCGGGCGCGGCCCGGTCGGCCATGGCGTAGACGGCGGCGTAGGTCGGCGCGATCGCGGCGCCGCCCAGCACGACCACGGCGCCGATCGCGAGCAGGCTGCCGGACGGCCGGGACGAGCAGCAGGTGGCCGCCGGCCAGCGCGGCCAGCACGAGCGCGAGGCCGGCCGGGGTGCGGGCGCCGCCGCCAAGTCGCGCCGCAACGGCGCCGCCGAGCAGCGAGCCGCCGCCCCAGAGCGCCAGGATCGGGCCGGCGGACGCGGTCGAGCCGAGATCCTTCGCGGCGGCGGCGATCCCGACCTCGACTGCGCCGAACAGCACGCCGACAGCGACCAGCGTCACGACGAGCACCCGCAGCGCCGGGCTGCGCAAGGCGCCGCCGCGCGCGACCTCGCCGCCGCGAACGGGACGCCACGACCGCGACGCCGGCTCGGCCGCGAACGCCGCGGTCGCCGCCAGGATGACGACGCCGGTTGCCGCGAGCGCGAAGCCGCTCGAGACGAGCGAGCCCAGCGCGAGCGCCAGCGGAGGGCCGGCCACCCAGGTCAGCTCCACGGCAGTGGCGTCGACCGCGAACGACGCGTGCAGAGCGGCGGGATCGGTGAGCACATCGGGCAGGAGCGCGCGCAGGCACGCACCGACGGGCGGGGTCGCGAGCCCAAGGGCGGCCGCCAGCGCCACCTGGCAGAGCACCGGGACGCCAACTGGGAGCAGGGCCAGCCCCACGAGCAGCACGCCGGACGCGACGGAGGTCGCGACGAGCACGCCGGTCTGCCCGCGGCGGTCGGCCAGCCGGCCGAGCGGCGGGCCGCCGAAGCCGAGCGCGAGCCCGTACGCGCCGTCGACGATGCCGGCATCCGCGAACGAGCCGGTCAGGTGCTGGACGTGGATGAGCAGGCCGATGCCGATCATGGTCAGCGGCAGCCGGGCGATCACGGACCCGGCCAGGATGCGCAAAGCGCCCGGTGTGGTGGCGATGGAGTTCATGCACGCCACGGTAGGCGGCAACCGGCTCGGTAGTAAGATCCAATTCGATGTCGATTGAGTGGGCCGGTTTGGGACCGGAGTTGCTGGTGCGGCTCGACCGCTCGCGCCCGGAGCCGCTGGGAGCGCAGCTCCAGCACGAGCTGCGCGAGGCGATCCGGGCGGGCCGGCTCGCCGTCGGTGAGCGGCTGCCCTCGTCCCGCGTCCTCGCCAGGGAGCTCGGCGTCAGCCGCGGCCTCGTGCTCGAGTCCTACGCCCAGCTCACGGCGGAGGGCTTCCTCTCGGCCCGCGGCGGTTCCGCCACCCGCGTCGCCGGCGGCGCGCACGAACCGCCGGCCCCCGCAACGTCAATTGGCCAACCCGAACGCCTCGAGATCGACTTCGTCCCCGGCCGCCCCGACCTGCAGAGCTTCCCCCGCCGCGACTGGCTGTGGGCACTCCGCGACGCCGCCCGCACCGCACCGGACAGCGCGTTCGGCTATGGCGATCCGCAGGGCACCCAGCGCCTGCGCGAGGTGCTCGCCGGCTACGTCCGCCGCGTCCGCGGCGCCCAGGCAGATCCCGGCCGGATCGTGATCTGCGCCGGCTTCGCCCAGGGCCAGAACCTGGTCATGCGGGCGCTCGCGCGCACGGGCGCGCACGAGATCGCGAACGAGGATCCGGGAGACCCCGACTTCGCCGGCGACGCCGCCCGCTGGGGCCTCGGGGCGATCCCCGTGCCGATCGACGAGCGCGGCATCGACGTGCAGGCCCTCGCGGCCTCAGGCGCCCCGGCCGTCCTGCTCACCCCGGCCCACCAGTTCCCGACCGGTGTGGTGCTGGCGCCAGAGCGCCGCCAGGCCCTGGTCGCCTGGGCCGACCAGAACGACGCCACCATCCTCGAGGACGACTACGACGCCGAGTTCCGGTACGACCGCGACCCGGTCGGGCTGCTCCAGGGGCTCGCCCCCGACCGCGTCGCCGCCATCGGCACGGTCTCGAAGGCGCTCGCGCCGGCGCTTCGGATCGGCTGGATCGTGTGCCCGCCGCGCCTGACCGAGGCGATCGTGGAGGAGAAGGAGATCGACGACCGCGGCTCGCCGGCGCTCGACCAGCTCGCGCTCGCCCGGCTGATCGAGTCGGGCCGCTTCGACCGCCACCTGCGCCACATGCGCACCGTCTACGGCCGCCGCCGCCGGACGCTGATCGACGCCCTCGCCGAGCACGCGCCGCACACCCGCCTGAGCGGCCTCGCCGCCGGCTTCCACGCCGTGCTGCGCCTCCCCGACGGCGCCGACGAGCACGCCGTCGCCGCCGAAGCCCGCAGCCGCTCGGTCGGCCTCTACCCGATGGCCGGCTACCGGCTCGGCACGGCGGCCGGCCCTCCCGAGCTCGTGCTCGGCTTCGGCACGCTCAGCGAGCAGGCGATCGCGCGCGGCGTCGCCAGGGTCGCCGACCTGCTCCATCGCTAGAGTCGAACGCATGGACGAGCCGTCCCCGATCCTGACCATCGGCTACGGCGCGCGCTCGATGCCGGAGTTCCTGGAGGCGCTCCGGACCGCCGAGGTCGAGTACCTGGTCGACGTCCGCTCGGCGCCGTACTCGAGGTTCAAGCCCGAGTTCTCGAAGCGGGCGCTCGCCGCCGAGCTCGAGGCGCACGGCATCAGGTACGTGTTCATGGGCGACGCGCTCGGCGGCAAGCCGGACGACCCGCAGCTGCGAGACGCGTCCGGTCGCGTCGACCACGACCGGCGTCCGGCTCTGCCCCGCCTTCTGCGCCGGCCTGGAGCGACTCGCGGCCGGATGGGAAGACAACCGGAGGATCGCGCTCATGTGCGCCGAGGGCAGGCCGCAGGCGTGCCACCGGACGAAGCTCGTCGCGGAGGAGCTGGTCGCAAACGGCGTGCCCGTCGCCCACATCGACGAGCGGGGCGCGATCCGGTCGCACGCCGAGATCATCGCGATCGTCACCGGCGGACAGGAGCCGCTGTTCGGCGGACGTGCCGTCGAGCGATAGGATCGAGCGGTGCTCGACGGCGTGACCGAGCAGGAGGTGCGCGACTTCCGGCGGTCGATGAAGCCTGCCGTCGGCGACGCGGCACGGGAGTCGGCGCGCATCCGCGATCCGGCCGAGCTGGCCGCGTACGCGTTCGACTTCTGCCGACCCCTGTGGCAAATGCCCGAGCGGCTCGCCGAGGCGCTCGTGGCGCTGGTTGCCGAGCACACCCGCGGCCGGCCGCTGCTGTGGGCGATCGCGACGTCGGCCTCGCCGCCGGGCTCGCAGCTCGCCGCCGTCCAGATCGCCCTGCGCGACGAGCCGCTCCCCACCGGCACGGCCATGCAGGTGGGGATGCTGGAGGTCGAGCGCGCCTACGCCTTCGACGGCGACGCGGAGAGCACGCTGGTCATCGGCGGTGCCCGGCCCGACGTCGACGGCCTCCAGATCTTCGGCCTCACCATCGAGCGCGAGGGCACGGGCGGCGCCGCCCTGGACGGGATCGCCTCGTTCACGGACACCGCCGCGAAGCTCGAGCAGCTGCGCGACGTGACGGCCGCAGACGTCGGCATCGAGCCGGTCGAGATCACCCCCGCCGAGGCGCTCGAGCGCGTCGTCGCGGCCACGCGACGGTGCTGCGAGCTCGGCCTGCGGCCGTCGAACCACGGGATGCTCGCGGTCAATCTGCTGGTGCGGGCGAGCCGGATCGCCGACGCCGAGGACGTGCTCGCGAAGCTGCCCGGCGGCATGTCGCCGGCGGACGTCGCCGAGGACGAGTTCGCCGAGGCGCTGGAGGCGTGGTGCGACGGCGGCGAGGTGACCGAGGAGCTGACGACGCTCGTGCTGTTCGCGGGCTGCGCACTCTTCGAGTACCTCGCCGAGATGGACGACCGGCCGATCGAGGACGTCGAACCCGCTGACATCGAGGAGTTCCTGCTCGAGCACATCGCCGGAAGCGACGACCTGGTCGACGCTGACGTGGAGCTCTTCCCGGCCGCGCTCGCGGACGTGATGCGCTTCCTGGCCGAGAGCGGCCGGGTCGAGCAGGAGCGCGCGGACGAGCTTGCCCAGACGGTGTCGGCACTCACGCCACGGTTCGTCGAGCTGGAACAGCGCACCCGAGGAGACGACGGCCCCGC
Organism: uncultured Actinomycetes bacterium; assembly: GCA_963843705.1. Taxonomy (GTDB): domain Bacteria; phylum Actinomycetota; class Thermoleophilia; order Gaiellales; family JAICJC01; genus JAICJC01. The sequence goes on along the minus strand of CAWJLQ010000004.1, from coordinate 153,244 downwards.
GGCCGCGCTGGTCGCAGCCATGACGAAGGACGGCGTCGACTTCACCGATCGCGCGGCGGTCGCGGCCTGGATCGCCGACTACAACAGCTTGACGACCGAGGAGCGCAAGGCCCGGGTGCCGATCCCGTCGCTCGGCGACGACGTCGTCGCCGCCCCGGCCGCAGGCGGGAAGCGGGCGCGGACCGTGAAGGCACGCAAGGCGCAGCGCCAGGCGCGGCGGCAGAACCGGCGCCGCTGACCTTTTCCCGCAGCGCGCCGACGGCGCTACATTTGAACCCCACCACGCACGGGAGGCCACCATGGATGTCGACCCCGCAAAGACCGCCGTCGTCCTGATCGAGTACCAGAACGACTTCACCACCGACGGGGGCGCGCTGCACGGCGCCGTGAAGGGCGTGATGGACGACTCCAACATGCTCGAGAACTCCAAGCGCGTGGTGGACGAGGCGCGCGCGGCCGGCGCGACGATCATCCACGCGCCGATCTCGTTCAAGCCCGGCTACGGCGAGCTCGGCGACGCGGGCAAGGTGTACGGGATCCTCAAGGGCGTGATCGACTCGACCGCCTTCGTCAAGGGCACCTGGGGCGCCGAGATCTGCGACGAGATGGCCCCGGAGGGGGACGACATCGTCGTCGAGGGCAAGCGCGGCCTGGACACGTTCGCGACCACCAACCTCGACTTCATCCTGCGCAGCCGCGAGATCGAGACCGTCATGATCGGCGGCTTCCTCACCAACTGCTGCGTCGAGTCGACGATGCGCTCGGCCTACGAGAAGGGCTACGACGTGATCACGCTGACCGACTGCACCGCCGCCACGAGCGCGGAGGAGCAGGCGGCGGCGACGTCGCAGGACTACCCGATGTTCTCGCAGCCGATGACGAGCACCGAGGCGATCGGGGCGCTGCACGGCGCGGCCGAGGTGGCCGACGCCAGCCGCGGCTACTGACCGTGACGCGAGCAAGGAGCGAGCGATGAGCATCCGCAGCTGGTTCACCCGGCGGCGCGAGCACGAGGACGCCGCCGCGGTCGAGCGGTCAGAGGAGGCGCGGCGCGCCGGATCGAGCGAGGAGCGGGAGGTGCTCCGCGGCGACGTGGAGGGCCTCGCCGCCGACACCCGCGCCGAGGCGCCGTTCGGCGAGCCGGAGGAGGACGAGCGCCGCCGGTAGACTCCGGCGCGTGAACTGGCTCGACCGGCTGATGGACCGGATGACGGCGCGGGGGACGAAGCTCGCCGGCTCCGGGCATGCGCCTGCCGACACCGAGCCGGAGACGGGATCGCCCGAGCTCTCGGAGGAGCTCGAGTCCGACTACGGTCCGGACACGCCCGCGGCCGAGCCGCCGCGGGACGACGAGGCCTAGCGTGTGACTAGCCGGCGAGGTCTGCTCGCAGGCCGGCTCGACCTTCAGCAGCCGTCCCGCGGGATCCGCTCCCGCCACCGCCGCTGATGGAACGGCTCGCCGTCCCGGGTGACCGCCAGGTCGAGCTCGACCACGAACTCGTTCTCGGTGCAGGTGAAGACGCCGCCCGCCTCGGCCACGACATCCAGGCCGGGCCGGGTCAGGCGCAGGCGCGTGCGCCCCTCCACCCTGGCCGAGAGCGGGTCGTCGTCGCAGACCCCGGTCGAGTACACGTGCCCCTCCTCGCAGCGCAGGCCCTCCTGCGGGAACTCGAACGCCCACCAGTCGGCGGCCTCGATCCCGTTCACCCCGGCCTCCTCGTCGCGCACGACCTCCCAGCGCGACGGGCGGTCGGTGACGACGCCGCCGGTCCACGTCACGGGGACGACGTCGTCGCCGGCGGCAAAGGGACGCGCGTCCTCGGGCAGGCCGGGCAGGGCCAGCTCGACCGCGGTGGTCACGGGCACCGGCTCGAGCCGGGGCAGCGGCCACAGGCACGGCCAGTCGTTGGCCGCGACCACGACGCGGATCCGGTGGCCGGGCCGGAACCGCCACCCGGTCGCCATCAGATCGAGTTCGACCGCCGCCTCGCCGGCGCAGGCAAGGTTGACCGCGCCGCGGGTCACCGGCTGCGACGCGCCGTCCGGCGCAACGTCGTTCAGCTTGACCGAGACGATCGCGCGCGGCCCCTGATGGGCGATGCGGAAGCGCACCCGCGGCACGCCCACCACGACCACCGGTTCGCGCAGGGGCTCGCTCTCGAAGCAGGCGCTCGCGGCCTCGTCGATGCGCTGGTCGCCGAAGAGGCCGCTGTCGGGCGGCGGCGGGCACCAGTTGCCGGTGGCGAGGCCGACCGCAGCCGACGCGGGCGCGACCCGGGGCGCGCCGAGCACCAGCACCGACTCGGGCGCCGCCGACGGCCACGACTCGCTCGCGATCCACTCGCCCGACACCCGCTCTGCCACCCGGCCGGGGTCGTCGAACTCCTCGATGAAGACGACCGACCGCGGGCGGCGGGCGCCGCCGCCCGCCGCTGAGCCGGGGTCGAGGTGCGTGCGGAAGAACTCGATCAGCTCACCCATGAACGGGTACACGGGACGGGGTACGCCGCGGTCGGGCGCAACATGCGTCCACGGCCCGGCCAGCAGCTGCCAGGGACTGCGCAGCCGGGCGGCCATCCGCACCCCGGCGGTGCGGTAGCCGTCGTGCCAGCCGGAGACGATGAACACGGGGCACTCGATGCGCTCGTAGTCCGGGCGCAGCGACCCGTTGCGCCAGTAGGGGCCGTCGTGCTGCTCGGTCAGCCACCGCACCACCCACGCCGGTGTCGACTCGATCCGCTCCCGCCAGCGACGGTCGAACTCCGGCCCCTCCCCGCCGCCCGGCGGGAGCGCGTTCATGCCGATCATGCGGATCGGGTAGTTGCTGAGCTCGAACGCCGCCACCGCGCCGCCGTCGTAGTGCATGTCGTCGCTGTAGCGGTCGTCCGTCGCGTACACGGGCGCGATCGCCCGCAGCGCCGGCGGCCGCCGGGCGGCGAGCTGGATACAGGAGAAGCCGCCGTAGGACTTGCCCCACGACCCGACATTCCCGTTGCACCACGCCTGGCGCGACATCCAGTCGACCACCTCGACGCCGTCGAGCTGCTCGGCCTCGGTGTACTCGTCGACCGCCACCCCCTCGGAGCTGCCCGTGCCGCGCACGTCGAGGCGCACGCACACGAACCCGGCCCCGGCGAGGATGAGGTTCTGGCCCCGGTCCTGCAGCGCCCGCAGGTCGTCCTTGCGGTAGGGGATGTGCTCGAGGATGGCGCCGAAGCGGCCGGGCCGGTCGGGGCGGTAGACGTCCGCGGAGAGATGGACGCCGTCGCGCATGCGGATGCGAACGTCGTGCTCCACCACGATCCGCCCGCCGGGCGATTCCAGGTGGGTCACACGCCCCGGCGTGGGATCCGCTCCCTCCAGCGGCGCTCGGCGAACGGCTCGCCGTCGGCCCAGACGCGCAGCCGCAGGTCGGCCAGGAACGCGTCCGCCGTCGCCCGGAACCGCGTCTCGGCGTGCACGCGGGCCTCGAGGCCCGGCCGTTCGAGGCGATAGCGCCAGTGCCCCTTGACCTCGGCGCTCAGCGGATCGTCCCCCGCCATCGCCGAGCGGCTGCCGGACTCGGTGATCGACCAGCCCTCGGCCGGGATCCCGTCGTGGTTTCGCATCGACGTGACGATGCCGGCGCGCCCGGTGAGCACGTCGGTCACGACATCCCAGCGCGTGCGCCCGGCGGTCTCGGCTCCGGGCTGCTCGATCTCGACCAGAGGGCCGTCCTCCGGCCGGTGCGCAACCGCATCCGCCGGCAGGCCGGGCAGCTCGAGCTCGACCGGCGTCGTGATCTCGAGCGGCGCCACCTCCGGCAGCGGCCACAGGTTGGGCCAGTCGGCCACCGCCACGGCGACCCGGATCCGGTGGCCGACGGGGAAGCGCCAGCCGGCCGCCATCAGGGGAAGGTCGAGCGCGGCCTCGCCCGCGATCTCGATGTTCACCGCGGCGGAGGTGACCGGCTGCGACGAGCCGTCCGGCGCGACGCTCTGAAGCTTGGCCGACACCAGCGTGCGCGGCCCGGGATGGCGGACGCGCATGCGCACGACCGGCTCGCCGAAGAGCGCGACCGGCGCCGCGAGCGGCTCGCTCTCGAACACGGCGCTCTGGCCGTCGTCGCGGGACTGGTCGAGAAACTGGCCGGTCGCGGGAGGCGGCGGGCACCACTGCCCGGTCGTGATCCCCGTGGTCACCCGGGCGGGCGCGACCGCGGGTCCGCCGAGCACGAGCCGGGTCGACTCGACGCCCTCGGGCCAGCGCTCGGACGCCATCCACTCGCCGGACACGATCGGGTGGGGGCGCAGCGGCGTGTCCGGGCTGCCGACGAAGAAGACCGTCCGCGGGCGGCCGGACGGCGGCCCGGTGCCGGCCTCTCCCAGGTGCCGGTGGAAGAAGCGCGCCATCTCGGCCAGGAAGGGATAGCGCGGCCCGGGCACACCGCGGTCGGGCAGCTTGTGCGCCCACGGCCCGGCGAGCAGCTCCCAGGGCGACTCGAGGTTGCGGGCCATGCGCAGGGCGGCGGTGCGATAGCCGTCGCGCCAGCCGGCGCAGATGAGCACCGCGCACGTGATCCGCGCGTAGTCGGGCCGCAGCGAGCCGTTGCGCCAGTAGGGGCCGTCGTGCTGCTGGCGCACCCAGTCGAGCACCCACGCCGGGGTCTCCTCGATCCGGCGCCGCCAGCCGTGGTCGAACTCCTCGTCGCGCTCGCCGAGCGGCGGCAGCGCGTTCATCGCAATCATCTCGGTCGGGTAGCCGGGCAGGCTGCTCGCGTTGAGCGCACCGCCGTGGAAGTGCATGTCGTCCGTGTAGCGGTCGTCCGTCGCGTAGACGGGCGCGATCGCCCGTAGCCCCGGCGGCCGTAGGGCGGCGAGCTGGATGCAGGAGAACCCCCCGTAGGACACGCCCCACGACGCGACGGCGCCGGTGCACCACGGCTGCTCCCCCATCCACGCGACGACGTCGTAGCCGTCCCACTGCTCGACCTCGGTGTACTCGTCCTGGGCAACCCCCTGCGAGCTGCCGGTGCCGCGCACGTCGAGGCGCACGCAGGCGAACCCCGCGTTCGTGAGAAAGCTGTTCTGCGAGCGGTCCTCGATCGCCCGCAGGTCGTCCTTGCGGTAGGGGATGTGCTCGAGGATCGCGGGGAAGCGACCCGGCCGGTTGGGGCGGTAGACGTCGACCGAAAGCCGCACGCCGTCGCGCACGATCACCCCGACATCCCGCTCCAGGAGCACGTTTCCGCCATCGAGCTCGAGGGGTACAGGGCGTCCCATGGGCGGCGAGGGTAGCACTCAGCGCCTCCAGGTTTGACACCCTGCGGGGGCGGGGCCAAACTGCGCATCGAGCTCAAGGCCATTTTCCTGGAGGTGCCGCCGTGAACGCCGAGGAATCCTTCTCACTCGCTCCCCTCACCCGCAGGACGCTGCTGCGGCAGGCGGGCGCCGGCGCGTTCGGCGTGTCGGCGGCGTCGCTGCTCGCGGCATGCGGCGGCTCGAGCTCGTCCGGCTCGTCGGGCGGCGGCTCGACCTCCGAGGCGATCACCGGCCAGGCGATCCTGGCCAACTACCCCGGCTGGATGGGCAAGCACAACCTGGCCGACTTCGCCAAGAAGTATCCCGGCGCGTCGATCAAGATGATCTCGAACGCGACGTCCAGCAGCGCCGAGGTCGTCCTGCAGTTCAAGAGCAAGCAGTACGACTTCCTGCTCGCGGACACGAGCGACGCCGGCCAGGCCGCTGCCGCCAACCTGATCACCGAGCTCGACTGGTCAAAGATCCCGAACGTCAAGAACGTGGCGCCCAGCAGTTCCGGAAGGCGTATCCCTGGGGCCTGCCGACCGACTACGGCAAGGTCGGCATCGCCTACCGCCCCGACCTGGTCGGCGGCGCGACGATCACGAGCTGGCACGACCTGTGGGAGCTGATCCCGAGGTACTCCGGCCAGACGATCTTCATCGACCTCGAGCGCGACTGCATGGGATCGACCTGCAAGTACCTCGGCTTCTCGTCGAACACCACCGATCCCGGCGACCTCAAGAAGGTGCAGGACGCGGTCGTCGGCGTGAAGCCGCACCTGAAGGCGTTCCTGAACACGAACGTCGGCGCCGGGCTCGTCAACGGCTCGACCGCGATGGCGATGGACTGGGACTACGACGTCGCGCTGCTGCAGCAGAAGAACGACAAGATCAAGTGGGTGCTGCCGGACGAGGGCGTGCACGCCTATCTCGAGGGCTTCACGGCCGATGCAGGACACGAGCAAGATCGCGGTGATCCAGGCGTTCTTGAACTTCCTCGCCGCAGCCCGCCCAGTACGCCGACTTCGTGAACACCACCGGCACGGCGTATCTGATGCCCGCCGGCGACGCCGCTCGTGCTGAAGTCGATCTCGCAGAATCCGGTGCTCGTCCCGACCAAGGAGGTGCTGGCGAAGACCGAGTTCGACAAGTACCTCGGCGGCGCCGGAGCAACCCTGTGGTCGAACACGTGGACCGCGATCAAGGCGGCGTAACCCTCGACGCGGGCCGCCTCGCGCGGCTCGCGCTGCTCGCTCCGACCCTGCTGATCACGACGGTCTGCTTCGTCGTGCCGCTCGGGATGATCGCGCTCTACTCGTTCGGGTCGGTCAACCAGGTCGACTTCAACGTCTTCTTCGGCTGGACGACCGGCAACTACCGCGCGTTCACCTCGCAGCTCTACCTGCACACGCTGGCGCGCAGCGTGGTGCTCTCGGTCTCGACCACGCTCGCATGCGCGGTGATCGGGTTCACGTTCGCGTACTTCATCAGCCGCCAGAGCCCGAAGGCGCAGCGGCTGCTGCTCGTGGCCGTGATCGTGCCGTTCTGGACGAGCTTCATCGTGCGCACGTACTCGTGGGTCGACCTGCTCCAGAACCTGGGGCCGATCGACCGCTTCGCGCGCACGCTCGGCCTGCACGGCCACATCGACGTCCTGTACACGCAGTATTCGATCGGCATCGGCATCCTGTACTCCTACCTGCCGCTCATGATCCTGCCGATCTACGTCTCGCTCGAGCGCATCGATCCGGCCCTGTTCGACGCGGCCGAGGATCTGGGCGCGACCCCGTGGCGACAGTTTCGCCGCGTCGTGCTGCCGATGGCCGTGCCCGGGCTGATCGCCGGCATCATCATCGTCGGCGTGCCCGCGCTCGGCGAGTACGTGATCCCCGAGATCCTCGGCGGCGGAAAGACGCTGATGGCCGGCAACATCCTCGCCGACCAATTCCTCCAGACCGGCAACTACCCGTTCGGTTCGGCGCTGGCCGTGAGCATGATGGTCGTGCTGATGGTGCTGCTCTTCCTGCTGCGCCGGGCGCAACCCGCGGCGGACGCCGGATGAACATCCGCCGGCACCCGATCGCCGCCGGCCTCAGCCTCCTGGTGCTGCTCTTCATGTGGCTGCCCCTGATCGTCGTCGCGGTGAACTCGTTCAACCAGCAGACGATCATGGCCGGCTGGGGCGGCTTCACGACCCACTGGTACGGGCTCGCGCTGCACGATCAGAACGTGCGCACCGGACTGCGCACGACGCTCTACATCGCGGTCGCCTCGGCGCTGCTCTCGCTCGCGATCGCCGTCTCCGGCGCGCTCTGGTGGCGGCACGCGACGCCGCGGGCGCGGGCGGTCTACGACGGGCTCGTCTACGCGCGCATCATCCTGCCCGAGGTGGTCTCGGCGACCGCGCTCTTCTTCCTCTTCCTGAAGATTCACTACACGCTCGGCCTGACCGCGATCGTGATCGGGCACACGGTCTGGAACTCGGCCTACGCCGCGATCATCGTCCAGGCCCGCATGGCCGGCCTCGACCCGGCGCTCGAGGAGGCGGCGGCGGATCTGGGGGCGACGCCCTGGCGCACGTTCCGGCGGGTGACGTTCTCGGCGCTCTTGCCGGCGATCATCGCCGCAGGCCTGCTCGCCTTCACGTTCTCGTTCGACGACGTGGTGACGTCGGTCTTCCTGCAGGGGGCGTCGAACACACCGCTTCCCGTCGTCATCCTGGGGATGATCCGCTTCCGCATCACGCCCGAGATCAACGCGATCGGGCTGCTCGTGATGCTCTTCACCGTGACGCTCATGAGCGTCGCCGTGCTCATCTACGCCACCGCCGGCTCGCTCGGGCGGTCGGGACGCAGGGGGAACATGCTCGACATCTACCGGGGACGATGACCGAGGCCGCCGTCGACATCGCGGGCGTCGAGAAGCGCTTCGGCGACCTGGTCGCGGTGCGCAGCCTCGACCTGCGCATCGAACGCGGCGAGTTCTTCTCGATCATCGGCCCCTCGGGCTGTGGCAAGACGACCACGCTGCGGATGGTCGCGGGCTTCGAGGATCCCACCGCCGGCCGGATCAGCGTCGGCGGCAGGGACATGACCGGCGTGCGCCCCTACCGCCGGCCGGTGAACACCGTCTTCCAGAGCTACGCGCTCTTCCCGCACCTCGACGTCTTCGAGAACGTCGCATTCGGCCTGCGGGAGGCGAAGGTGGCGAAGGCGGAGATGCGGACACGGGTCGAGGAGGCCGTGAGCCTCGTCCAGCTGCAGGGCCGAGAGCGCTCGCGGCCACGGCAGCTCTCGGGAGGGCAGCAGCAGCGGGTCGCGCTCGCCAGGGCGCTCGTGAACCGGCCCGAGGTGCTGCTCCTGGACGAGCCGCTGGGCGCGCTCGACCTCAAGTTGCGGACGGATATGCAGATGCAGCTCAAGGATCTCCAGCGCTCCGTCGGAGTGACGTTCTGCTATGTCACCCACGACCAGGGCGAGGCCTTCTCGATGTCCGACCGAGTGGCCGTGATGAATCACGGACTGCTGCAACAGGTGGGCACGCCCGAGGAGATCTACCACCGGCCCGCCTCGGCGTTCGTGGCCGAGTTCGTCGGCACCGCGAACCGGTTCGCAGGACGGGTCGAGAGCGTCCAGGCGGACCGGTATACGGTGGTGATCGAGGGGGTCGGCACGCGCACCGCCGGCGGGCCGGCGGGACTCGCGGCCGGAGCGGACGTGCTCGTGCTGGTGAGGCCAGAGAATCTGCGGTTGGACGGCTCGTCCGCAGATGGCGAGGCGGGCCTCGATGCCAGCGTGGTCGACACGTCGTTCCTCGGAGCCGAGCGCACCGTGAGGCTCGACTCGCCGGCGCTCGGCGAGCTGACCGCGACGTCTCGCGGGTCGAGGCGATGCGCCCGAGCGGGGGTCGCGGGTGCGGCTCTTGTGGTCGGACAGGGATGCGTGGCTGATTCCGGTGGCCGCCGAGACGGCGACCTCGCTGAACGAGAGATGAACCTTGTCAGCCGCGTCGGGCGCGGCCGGATGCATGCCTGGCCCTAGATTCACGATGCGGACGAGAGAGACCAGCCTAGGCCGCCCGCTCCTCCCTCGCCCGGCTCCTCCCGCTCGCCGACGACGTCGAGATCCAGCGCCATGCAGCGCGGCGTTCAGGCGCGGCCCGACCTCGTCCGCCGAGCCGGGCCGCGTAGAGCGGGCTGCCGCCGTGCGTGACCAGCCGGTGGACGATCGCCATGCCGCGCGGGCTGACGGGCCGGGAGCGGTCGGCCAGCCGCTCCGACAGCGCGTGCAGCGCCCCGGTGTGCGCGCGCAGCGCCCGCCGGTTGTGCTGGGCGGGCGTCTGCATGCGGCCGCGGCTCGCCGCGTCGGCGGCCGTCAGCCGCATCGACCGGGCGAGCGTGCTCCGCAGGCGCGGGTCGAGCAGCTCGGCGATGCGGGCGCGCAGCAGCTCGTCGCCGGGCGGCGTCCCGATCCGCCAACCCAGCCACGCGTCGGCGCGCCGGCGGGCGGCGTCGATGCGCATGTGCTCGATCGCCGCGCGGGCGAGGGCGCACACGACGGCCGAGATCGAGACGGCCGCGAGCACGGTGCGCGTCTCGACGCCGAGCGCCAGCGCGGCCACCGCTCCGGCCATCGGCACCAGGTATGCGAGCGAGGGCCGGAAGACGCGTACCGCCCCGCCGAGCCGGCCGGCGGTGGCGATCACGCCGCCGCGGGGGTCGGCCGGTGCGCCGCCCGGAAGGTCTCGCGCGTCGTCTCCGGCGTCACGATCAGCACGGGGCACGGCGCCTGGGCGAGCAGCCGCTGGCTGACGCTCGAGGTGAGCATGCCGAGCATCGGGCTGTGGTGGCGCGCGGCGACGACGATCGTGCCGGCGCGGTGGCGCGCGGCCGCGCGGGAGATGATCGTGGCCGGGTGCGCGAGCGAGGTGGCCGAGAGCTCGAGCTCGGCCTCGAAGCCGCGGGCGCGCAGGTCGGCGACGACCGCGTGCAGCCGGGCGACGCGCACGTCCTCGTCGGCGTGCAGCGGGAAGCGGCCGCCGCGCGCGCCGGGCACGAGCTGGTTCACATGCACGATCACGATGCGGGACAGGAACTGGGTGGCGAGCTCCTCGGCGGCCGGAAGGGCGCGCTCCGATTCGGGCCCGTCGAGGGCGAGGATGACGGTCTCCATCACTGGGTCTCCTTGGTCGGTGCCGGTCGCGGCTAGGCTAGAGCGACCGTGCTGAGATCCACGATTCTCAGAAGCAGTGCTTCATACCCACGGTGAGCGCCGTCGACACCTCGCCACCGTCCGTTGCCAGCACCGGGGTCGCCGATCTCGACCGCGCCCTGCACGGCCTCTACTGGGGCGACAACGTGGTCTTCGAGCCCGACCGCACCGAGACCGCGCTCCCGTTCTATGGGGCGATCGCAGCGCTCACGTCGCACTACGACCAGGCCGCCTACGTCTCGCTCACCCTCGATCCCGAGCTCGTCCGGCGCGACTACCCGGCGCTCGGCCTGATCGACGCCCGGCCGGGAACGCCGCTCGCCGAGGCCGGGCCGCTCCTGAACGAGATCCGCCGCCGCTCCAAGCCCCGCTCCCGCACGCTGCTGCTGTTCGACCCGCTCGACGACATGGCCGCGCGCTGGGGCGCCGACATGGCGCGGCGCTTCTTCACCCGCTGCTGCCCGCTCCTGCTCGAGGTGGGCGCGATCGCCTACTGGTCGCTCTCACAGGGCGAGCGCTACGACGCGCTGCGCCGCGACGTCGAGGACGTCACCCAGTGCGTGCTCGTCGTGCGCGACGGGCGGCTGCGGATCGCGAAGGCCGAGGGCCGGCCGGTGGGCGTGCAGGGCAGCGTCTTCCACTACCGCCTGGCCGACGGCCGCCCGGCCCTGACCGAGGCGCCCGCCGCCGCCCGCCTGGGCGGGGCGCTGCGGGCGGTGCGCATGCAGCGCCAGCTGAGCCAGGCCCAGCTCGCGCAGCTCGCCGGGGTGTCGGCGAGCGCGATCTCGCAGGCCGAGCGCGGCCAGCGCGGGCTCTCGCTGGAGACGCTGCTGACGCTCACCGCCAACCTGAACATCACCGTCGACGAGCTCCTGCGTGGGCACGTCTCGCCCGGCTACCGGCTCGGCCGCCGCGACGACCCGTCGGCGACGCCGACCGGCACACCCGTGCCGCTGCTGGACGACCCCGAGGCGGGCCTGCGCGCCTACCTCGTGCGGCTCGCGCCGGGCGCCACCGCGACCCCCAACATCGACCACAAGGGCACGGAGCTCGTGGCCGTGATCGGCGGCCTGGTGCAGGTGCAGCTCGCGAGCGGGCGGCCGGTGCTGCGCCAGGGCGAGGCGCTGCTCGCCGACCGCTCGACGATCCGCGGCTGGCGCAACATCGCCCAGCGTCCGGCCGCGCTCTTCTGGGTCATCCGCGACTGAAGCGCAGCGGCCCGCGTACGAAGACGTCCGTCGTGCGGTTCGTGTCCCCGGCCACCAGGTTGGACGCGTACGAGGAGAACGCGATCCAGCGGTCGTCGGCCGAGATCGACGGCAGCTCGCTGGAGAGGTTCGGCACGCCGCCGTTGCGGCCGACGCTGATCCGGCGCGTCTGGCCGGTCGCCCGGTCGTAGGCCACGATCACCGCCAGCCCGTCGGCGTTCTCGGAGACGTACGCGACGATCCGGCCGTCCGGCGAGATCGCCGGGGAGTACGCGCCCGACCCGCCGTGCGCCGCGTTCGAGATCCGCACGGTGGTGTGCCTGACCCGGTCGCGCACGAACACGTCGGAGACGTCGTTCGTGTCGCCGGGGACGAGGTTCGACGCCTGCGACGCGAACGCCACGTATCGGCCGTCGCCCGAGATCGACACGCCGCCGGCGGTCGCGCCGTTGGCCTGGACGCCGCCGGCGCCGACGCTGACCCGCGTCGTCGTGTGCGTCACGCGGTCGCGCACGAACACGTCCGACACGCCGTTGGTGTCATGCCTGACCAGGTTCGTCGCCTCCGCCAGGAACGCCACGTAGCGGTCGTTGCCGGAGATCGCGAACCCGGGCTGCGGGAAGGTGGTGCCGCCCGTGCCCTGCGCCCCGGTCGAGGACACGCTCAGCCGCACCGTCGTGCCCCGGGCGAGGTCGCGCAGGAAGACGTCGGGGATGCCGTTGGTGTCGCCGGGGACGAGGTTGGTCGCCTTCGACTCGAAGACGACGACGCGGCCGTCGCGGGAGATGAGCGAGAAGACGCTGGCGTCGTTCGCCGGCACCCCGGCGCTCGACATGCTGACGAGCCGTGTGGTCTTGGCGACCCGGTCGCGCACGTAGATCGACCCGTCGACGTAGCCCTGCTCGGGCGGGAGCAGCGCGAGCGAGCGAAAGGCGACGTAGCGGCCGTCGGCGGAGATGGACGGGAACCAGCTCTCGGCGATCTGGCGGCCGTGCGGCCCGACGCTCACCCGCCGCGTCGTCCCGTTCCGCAGGTCGCGGACGTAGACGTCGCTCTCGCGGTTGGTGTCGCGACGGATCAGGTTCGAGGCGAACGACGTGAAGACCACGTAGCGGCCGTCGGCGGCGATCATCGCCTCCAGGCTTCCCCCGTTCGCCTGTCGGCCTGCCGACGAGAGGCTGACCCGCTGCGTCGTTGCGCCGGCCGCCGAGCCGCCGGCGGCCGCCCCTCCCCCCAGGGTCAGTCCCACCGCCGCCAGCCCGACCAGAACGATCGCACGATGCGCATCCATGACCCCTCCTTCGCCCGCTGCCACCTGCAGTGTCTGCCGCGCGCGCGGCGGCGGCATCGGTGAAACCACCGAAGCGGGGTGCCCGCAACTACGCACGCCGGGCGTCAGCGCGCCCGGCGCCGCCGGACGGCGATGCCCGCCTCGCGGCGGCGATGGGCGCTCACGTAGCGCAGCCCCTCCGGCCCGGCGGCGATGGCGCGCTCCGTCCCCTTCGGGATGACGACGGCGGCCGGCGCGGCGACGTCGCTCGGGCGGCCGTCGACCGTCACCGTGCCGGCGCCCGCGAGCACGACCAGGAGCACGTCGCGCTCGTCGTTTCGGTGCGCGGCGACGCCCTCGCCGGGCGGCCACGCGACCAGCGTGGCGTTCAGGTCGGCGCTCGCGACCGACCACGTCGCGCCCGGGCCGATCGCGGCCGCCGAGACCCGGCCCCCGGCCGGCACCCGCGCGGGCAGGTGCAGCCCGTCGAGCCCGGCCGCGACGATCCGCTCGGCGAGCGGGAAGAGCTCGCGCTCCTCGCACCGGATGTGCGCCTCGAAGAGCGCGGCCGCCGCGGCCAGGGCGTCCGGGTCGACCTCCGCGCCCATCCGCCGCAGCCGCACCGCCGCGGCCCGCAGCCGCCCGTGCTCGACCAGCGCCCGGTCGACGAGCGCGCACGGCTCACCGGCTGCCGCCGACACGAGCGGGAAGAGCAGCTCCTCCTCCTCGCGGAAGTGCTCGCCGCCCTCGCCGTCCAGGAACTCCGCGAACGCCGCGGCCGCCTCCGCCCGCTCGTCGGGTGCGTGCGCCCGAGCCATCCGCCGGGCGATCACGAGCCCGTGGTGATGGTCGTGCGAGAGCGGGACGAGGGCCGGGTGCCGGGCCACACCCGCATCGTGGCACAGACGCCTGCAGCGGGTGCGGCGAAGGAGTAGAACACCTCCACCACCACGCCCAACCCGGGAGGGCAGCATGCCGCAGGTCGACGTCGACGGACTCACGATCAACTACGCGGTCGAGGGCGAGGGCGACCCGCTCGTCCTGATCCCCTACACGGGCGCGGATCACGCCTGCTACGCCTTCCAGCTGCCGGCCTATACGCAGCACTTCCGGTGCGTCTCGGTCGACCTGCCCGGCTCGGGCGAGAGCTCCATGCCGGCCGGCCCCTACTCGACCGAGGGCTACGCCGACCAGGTGGCGGGGTTCATGGCCGCGGCCGGGATCGAGCGGGCGCACGTGGCCGGCGTCTCCCTGGGTGCGGCGATCGGGCTGCACCTGGCCGCCCGCCATCCCGAGCGCGTGGTCACGCTCGGGGTGCACAGCGGCTGGCACCGCACCGACGCCTACCTGCGGGCGCTGCTCGAGATGTGGCGCTCGCTGGCGCGCGGGCTGCCGACGGTCGCGGACGCCGTGATCCAGGGCATCTTCCCGTTCTGCTTCACCGCCGGGATGTACGACTCCAAGCCCGAGTTCGTCCAGGGCCTGGAGGACTTCGTCCGCAGCCGCCCCGCGCAGCCGCTGGACGCGTTCATCGCCCAGACCGACGCCGTGCTCGCCCACGACGCGACCGGGGCGCTCGGGACGATCGCCGCGCCCACCCAGATCACGTTCGGCGCCCACGACATCTGCACGTCGACGCGCTTCGCCGAGCCGCTGCGATCCGGGCATCGGCGGCAGCGAGGTGCACGTGTTCGAGCACCTCTCCCACGCCGGCCTGCACGAGGACGCCGAGGAGTTCAACCGGGTGACGCTCGAGTTCCTGCTGCGGGCGCGGTAGGTCAGTTGCCCGCGCGCACGAGCCGCGTCGGCAGCGTCCAGCCGTACCAGTCGGAGCCGCCGTCGTCGTCGACGTAGGTGGCGTAGGCCGCCACCAGGGCGTCGCCGAGGCCGAGCTGTCCCTCGCCGACCACCTTGACGGTCACCCACCACTCGGGCTCGGTCTTGTCGTAGACGTGCTGGGACGCGCCGATCGCGGTGACGACGTTGTTGTCCTCGTCGATCTGGGTGAGCACGACGGTGAACACGGCGGCGACCGCCTCGTCCTCCCAGTCGCCCGTCGGGCCGCCGACGTGCACCTTGGTGTTGTTCGGCTGCAGGATCTGGGTCTTGAAGATCTTCGGAGCCATCAGCGGAACCTTGGGGGGCATGGGAAGCTCCTCTCGTCGGAGATGTCAGTCTCTCACGTGGCCGGAGTGCTCGTGAGCATCCGCACCAACCGGACGGTGCAGACGGTCGTTCCCTTCCCTCGATAGAGCTCGAGCGCCTGTTCGCGGGCCGCGCGGGCGTCGCCGGGCCGGCCGGCGAGGTCGTGCACGGCGGCCAGGTCCTCGAGCGCGGCGGCGTGGTCGTTCAGGTAGTCGGTGCGCTCCGCCTCGGCCACCGCTTCGCGCGCCAGCCGCTCCGCCGCCGCCGTGCGGCCGCGCTCGGCCGCCACCCGCGCGCACACCCGCCGCCACAGCGCCTGCGCGGAGCGGTCGCCCTCGGTGGCGAGCCCGGCGGCGTGCCGGGCCATGCGGTCGGCCTCGGCGCTGCGGCCCTGGGCGAGCAGGGCCAGGCCGAGCATCGCCTCGGCCGACGCGAGCACCGCCCGCTCGCCCATCGCCTGCAGCTGGCGGCGGCCCGCGCGCAGGTGCCGCTCGGCCCGGGCCGGGTCGCCGGCGAGCGTCGCCGCCAGCACCTCCGGCCCCGAGACGGCCGAGTCGACCGTCGCCGAGAACCCGGCCAGGACCTCGTTGGCGGCGTCGATCAGCGCGAATGCGCGGTCGAACTCGCCCCGCATCGCGTGCAGGCCCGCCAGCTGGTGCTGCGCCAGCGCCTCGGCGCGGGGGTCGGACCGCAGCGCCGCCAGGATCTCGCGGCAGCGCACGAAGGCAGCGTCCTCGACCGGCATCGGCCCGTGCACGAGCGCCGAGGCCTCCCAGCCGAGCACGTCGGCGGCCATGCGCTCGTCGCCGGCGATGCCCGCCTCGTCCGCCGCCCGCCGCCAGCACTCGGCCGCGTCGCCCGCCCGAGCCGCCAGCCAGGAGAGCAGGCCGCGCAGGTGCCACAGCCCGGCCAGGCCGGCGTGGTCGCCCGCCTCGCCCAGGTCGCGGCCGAGCCGGCCGCCGTGGCGCGACGCCTGGCGGGCGGTGCCCTCGGGATCGACCTGGAGCCGGGTCAGCATCCGCTCGAGCCGGATGCGCGCCCGCAGCGCCGCGCCGGCGCCGGGCGGCCGCATCGCCTCGGCGAAGGCCGCGCCGGCCTCGTCGAAATGGCCCTCGTCGCGCAGGACGGCGCCGAGGTCGATCAGGAGCGCCGCCCGTCCGGGGTCGGCGTCGTCGCGCAGCGCGGCCGCGCGCTGCAGCAGGTTCGCGGCCGCAGAGTGGTTGCCGGCCGCCCGCGCCCGCCGGCCGGCCCCGCTCAGGTAGGCGGAGGCGTCGGCGGCGAGCGCGCGGTGCCCCGCCGCGTCGACCCGCCCCAGCTGGCGGCGGTACGCGTACGCCTGCTCGAGGTGGTAGCCGATGATCTCGTCCACCTCGGGCCGGCCGGCCGCCTCGGCCCGCAGCCAGCCGGCGAAGCCGAGGTGCAGCTGCGCCCGGCGCCGCTTCGGGATCAGCTCGTAGGCGGCGTCGCGGACGAGCAGGTGGGTGAAGCGGTAGCCGCGGTCGCCGGCGAACACGCCCGGGCCCGCGCGCACCAGCTCGCGGAGCTCGAGCTCGTGCAGCGCCGCGTCGATGTCGAGGCCCGGCTGGTCGGCCAGGAGCGTGGCCAGGACGCCGCGATGGAACCCGCGCCCCTCGACCGAGGCCGCCTCGATCACGCGCCGCTCGGGCTGCGGCAGGCGGTCGATGCGCGCGGCCAGGAGCGCATGGATGGTGGGCGGCGTCGCCACCGCCGGGTCGTCGGAGCGCATCGCCACCAGGTGCTCGAGGAAGAGCGGGTTGCCGCCGGCCGCCGCCAGGATCTCGTAGCGGCGCAGCGCCCCCGCCCGCCGCCCGGCCAGGCCGCGCAGGAGCCGGGCCGAGTCGGTGTCGGAGAGCGGCCGCAGCCGCAGCGTCGCGCCGCGGCCGAACGCCGTCGCCCAGTGCGGACGCCGCTCGAGGAGCTCGTCGCGGGCCAGGCAGACGACGGCCACCGGGGCGGTGGTCAGGTAGCGCGCCAGGTACTCCACCAGGTCGAGCAGCGGCGGTTCGGCCCACTGGACGTCGTCGAGGCAGACGATCAGCGGCCCGCGCCGGGCCAGCCGCTCGAGCACGAGCCGGGCCGCCCACTGCACGTCCGGCGGCGCCGCCGTCGAGCTCGCCTGCCCGATCGCCGCGGCCACGATCTCGCCCGCAAGCACGTCCTGCTCGTCCCCCGCCATCGCCCGGCGCAGGCCCTCGACGCCGCCGAGGTCGTCGACGAGCTCCTTCAGCGGCCAGTAGGTGATGCCCTCGCCGTAGGGCAGCGCCCGCCCGACCAGCAGGCGCGCGCCGTCGCCGACGCCGGCCACGAACGCCCGCACCAGGCGCGACTTGCCGATCCCGGCCGGCCCGGCGACGGTCGTGACGACGCAGCGCCCGCCGGCGACGGCGCGGTCGAAGCGGTGCCGCAGCGCCCCCAGCTCGCGGCGGCGGCCGATCATCCCCGCAGGCGTGCGGGCGCGCAGCGGCGCGGGCTCGGGCGCGATCCCCTCGACCGTCCACGTCCGCATCGTGCCGCGCCTGCCGCGCAGCTCGAGGTCGCCGTGGCGGCGCAGCCGCACGCGGCCCGCGACCAGCCGGCGCGTCTCGGGGCCGATCAGCACCGTGCCTGCCGGAGCACCGGCCTGCATCCGGGCGGCGGCGTTCACGGCGTCGCCCGCCACGAAGCTCTGGTCGGCCGCGGCCTCGTCGGCGATCACCTCGCCGGTGTGGACGCCGACCCGGATCTCGAGCTCGACGCCGTACTCGCCGTCCAGCTCGCGGTTGAGCGCGGCCAGCGCCGAGCGCATCGCGACCCCGGCGCGGACGGCGCGCAGGGCGTCGTCCTCGTGCAGCACCGGCACGCCGAAGACGCCCATCACCGCGTCGCCGATGAACTTCTCCACCCGGCCGCCGTGCAGCTCGACCACCCGCCGCATCGCCGCCCCGTAGCGGCCGATCACGGCATGCAGCACCTCGGCGTCGAGCCGCTCGCCGAGCGCGGTCGAGCCGACCAGGTCGCAGAAGACGACCGTGACCGTCTTGCGCACGCCCGCCACAAGCTCGCTACCTTCGTCACGAGCCCCCATGGGGGCGATTCTACGGGATGCCCGCGAGATGGTAGGCTCGCGCCATGCGCAGTGGGCGCGTACTCGCGGTGGTGGCCTTGGCGGGAGCGGCGATGCTCCTCGGCGGCGCGTCGGTGCACGCCGCCGCGCCCGCGCACGCGGCGCCGGTGGCCACCATCAAGGTGGCGCAGTTCAACTGCGACATCTCCGACGAGTACCCGATCATCACCGCGACCGAGGTCGCGCGCGCGATCCGCGCGAGCGGCGCCGACGTCGTCGGCATCGAGGAGGGCGGCGCCGAGATCCCCCAGATCGCGAAGGCGCTCGGCTGGCGCTACTACGACATCCGCATGCAGATCGTCTCGCGCCTGCCGCTGGTCGACCCGCCGGCCGGGAACGGCCTCTACACCTACGTCGAGGTGTCGCCGGGCCGGGTGGTGGCGATGGAGAACGTGCACCTGCCCTCGGCGCCGTACGGGCCGGTGTGGGTGAAGCACGGCAAGACGCCGGCGCAGGTGATCGCGATGGAGAAGCGCGTGCGCCTGCCGGCGATCGAGGCCGACCTGACCGCCGCGAAGGCGCTGCACCGGCGCGGCGTCCCCGTGTTCCTGACCGGCGACTTCAACTCGCCGTCGTTCCGCGACTGGACGAAGGCCACCGTCGGCACGCGGCCGTACCTGCGCTACCCGCTGCGCTGGCCGGTGTCGGCCGCCGTCGAGCGGGCCGGGTTCACCGACTCGTTCCGGGCCGTCTACCCGAACCCGGTGAAGACGCCCGGGCTGACCTGGCCCACCCACCGCACCATCCCCGGCGTCGACGAGTTCCGGGGCGAGCCGAAGGACCGCATCGACTTCATCTTCTCGCAGGGCGCGCGGGCGGTCGCGAGCCGGATCGTGGGCGAGCCGGGCGCGCCCGGGACGTCGGCCACCGTGGCGCCGTGGCCGTCCGACCACCGCCTGGTCGTCTCCACCTTCCGCGTGCGCGGCGCGTCGCCCTCGGCGCTCGTCACCGTGCCGCACCGGCTGGTGCGGATCGGCGACGCCGTGCCGGCCTCGTTCCACAGCGGCCGGCCGGCGGCGGCGGTCGCCGTCGAGCGACTGCGCGGCGGCAGCGCCACGGTCGTCGCCCACCAGAGCGTCTCGGCCGCCGCGGCGCACGGCATCGGCACCGTCACCTTCTCGAGCGCGGGCTGGAAGGCCGGCAGCTACGCTGCCGCCCTGCTCGGGGCGGACGGGCGGGTGCTCTCGCGCTACGACTTCTGGGTCGCCAGGCCGGGGGCGCCGCCGGTGGTGCACACGACGAAGAAGGTGTTCGCTGTCGGCGAGCCGATCGGGGTCACCGTCAAGAACGCCCCCGGCCATCGCTGGGACTGGCTGGGCATCTACCACCGGGGCGCGGACCCCGAGGTGGCCTACTACCTGCTCTGGCGCTACACGCACGGCGCGATCGACGGCACGTTCAAGCTGTCGCCGAGCGGGAAGTTCGCCGTCCCGCTGACGCCGGGCAGGTACAGCGTCTACCTGCTGCCCGACGACCTCTACATGAAGATCGCCGGCGCGAACTTCACCGTCCGCTAGAGCGTCGCCGCGGCCGTGGCGGCCGCACCGCCGAAGATCTGCAGCGCGAACAGGGCGACGATCGGCGAGAGGTCGAGCCGCCCGAGCGGCGGCACCCAGCGCCGGAACAGGCGCAGGTACGGGAGGGTGACGGACTGGACGCCGTCCCGGACGGCCGCCATCGCCCGCGAGCGCGGGGCGCCGAACCAGGAGAAGAGGACGGCGGCCAGGATGAGCAGGGTGTAGATGCTGACGGCGTTTGCGATCAGGGTGGCGATCACGGGAGGGCCTTTCGGGTCTGGGGGCCGGACGGCCCCGATGCCACCCACGGTACGGGGCGCAGCTGAGAGCGAGGCGAGCGTGGGATCAGACCGCGATGCGAGTTCGGTAAGGGTTTGGCCAGAGGTTCGGGGTCAGACCCCGGGGGTGGGGCCTGGCCCCGCGGGGCCAGGCCCCGTGGCATGGCCATGAGGTGCTCAGGCAGCCTGATACCTGCATCCCTGCCTCACACCGCCGAGTACATCAGGTACCCTGATACTCTCGTGCCCACCGAGACCCTAGAGCCCGGCGCCGAGCCGGCGCACGCACCCGACCAGCATCTCCTGCAGCTGCTCGACCTCCGAGACGTGCAGCCCGGCCAGGAGGTCCTGCTCGAGCGCGTCCACCTCGTTCTCGCAGGCCGTGAGGACGTGCTCGCCCCGGGCGGTCAGGTTCGTCTCGATGGCGCGCGCATGCCCCGGGTCGGGTGTCCGCCGGACGAGCTTCTGGGATGCGAGCTGGGTCAGCACCTCGTTCATCGACTGGGGCGTGATCAGCGTGCGCCGCGCGAGCTGCGCATTCGAGAGCCCGGGCCGCGCCCGCAGCACCGAGAGCGCCGTGTACTGCGAGACGGTCAGCCCGTGCTGCTGCACGATCTCGGCGATCCGCCGCCGCAGCACGTGGTCGAGCCGGCCGATCACGTAGCTCAGACGCGGTTCCATCACCGGCCAGAGTACCTGACAGGAAGCCTGAGAGGAGCGTCATGACATACGCCGACCGCTGGAGCACCGCACGCGTCGAGGTGGACGCCGACGGCGTCGCGTGGGTGCAGCTCAACCGGCCCGACAAGCGAAACGCGATGAACCCGACGATGAACGCCGAGATGATCGAGGTGCTCGAGGCCCTCGACGCCGACGACAGCTGCCTCGCGGTCGTGCTGACCGGCGCCGGCGATGCGTTCTCGGCCGGGATGGACCTGAAGGAGTACTTCCGCGAGGTCGACGCCGCCGCCGCGCACGTGCAGCGGCGCGTGCGGCGCGACTCGGCCATGTGGCAGTGGCGGATGCTGCGCACCTACGCCAAGCCGACGATCGCGATGGTGAACGGCTGGTGCTTCGGCGGGGCGTTCACGCCGCTCGTGGCGTGCGATCTGGCTCTGGCGGCCGACGAGGCCACGTTCGGGCTCTCCGAGGTGAACTGGGGCATCCCGCCCGGCGGCGTGGTCAGCCGCGCCCTGGCCGAGACGGTGGGGACGCGGGCCGCGCTCCTGCACATCATGACCGGGCGCACCTTCGACGGACGCCGCGCGGCCGAGATGGGGCTCGTGAACGCGAGCGTCCCCCGCGAGCGGCTGCGGGACGAGACGCGGGCGCTGGCGCGCGAGCTCGTGACCAAGAACCCGGTCGTCCTGCGGGCGGCGAAGCTCGGCTTCAAGCACTGCCGCGACATGAGCTGGGACGAGGCCGAGGACTATCTCTACGCCAAGCTCGAGCAGTCGCAGTTCCTCGACGCCGAACGCGGCCGCGAGCACGGCCTCACCCAGTTCCTCGACGAGAAGCGGATCCGGCCCGGGCTGCAGTCCTACGAGCGTTAGGTCTCGTCGGTTCGTGACGCTACGTGCGACCGAACGAGCTCACGTTTCAACACCTTTCCCGTGGGGCTCTTCGGAAGCGTCTCGCAGTAGACGATCCGGCGCGGATACTTGTAGGCGGCCACCTGCCCCGCCGCGAACGCGCGCAGGCCGTCCGGGTCGGGCTGCGCGCCCGCCCGGAGCACGACGAACGCCGCCACCTCCTCGCCCAGCGCGGGGTCGGGCAGGCCGACGACCGACGCCTCGCGCACGTCGGGGTGGCGGTAGAGCGCCTCCTCGACCTCGCGCGGATAGACGTTGTAGCCGCCGCGGATGATCACGTCCTTCGTGCGGTCGACGAGCGTGAGGTTGCCGCCCGCGTCCATCCGGCCCAGGTCGCCCGTGCGCAGCCACCCGTCGGCGTCGAACGCCGCCTCGGTCGCCGCGGGGTCGTCCCAGTAGCCGGGGATGACCGTGCCGCCGCGGAAGCGCACCTCGCCGAGCTCGTCCGGGCCGCAGACCGCGCCGCCGGCGGCCACGAGCCGCATCTCGCCGCCGACCGCGACCCCGACGGTGCCGGCCACGCGGGGGACGCCGACCGGCTGGGCGGCGGCCATCCCGGAGAGCTCGGTCAGGCCGTAGCCCTCGTGCACGGGGCAGGCGAAGGCCGACTCGAACGCGATCCGCACCTCCTCCGGCATCGGCGCGCCGCCGATGTGGGCCACGCGCAGCGGCGGGCGCAGGCCGGTCTCGCCGGCGGCGGCGGTGAGGCCGACGCACATCGTCGGCACGCCGAGCAGGACGGTCGTGCCCGTGCGCGTCATCTCCGCCAGCGTGCGCGGCGGGTCGAACCGGCCGGGGACGGCGATGCGGGCGCCGGCCAGGATGGCCGCGTTCATCCCGCCCGACTGGCCGAGGACGTGGGTGAACGGCGCGGCGCCGAGGATCACGTCGTCCGCCGAGTAGGCGAGCACGCGGGCGATGTTGGCGGCGGCGAGGCGCAGGCCGGCGTGGGTCAGGATCGCGCCCTTGGCGCGCCCGGTCGTGCCCGAGGTGAACAGGATCACGGCGGCCTCATCCGGGGCGCACTCGGCCGGCGCGGGCTCGGAGGCGGGCACCGGGAGCGCGTCGTCGTCGAGGACGATCTCCGCGCCCGACGCCGTCAGCCGCTCCTCGACCTCCGGCCGGGCGAGCAGCGGGTTCAGCGGGACGGCGATCGCGCCCGCGCGCAGCGTCCCGAAGTAGGCGGCGACGTAGCCCGGCCCGTTGGGCAGCCGCAGGGCGACGCGGTCGCCGGGGGCGACGCCGGCGGCGGCGAGGCGCGCGTGGACGGCCTCGGCCGCCCCGGCGAGCTCGGCGTACGTCGTCTCGCCGCCACCCTCGACCACCATCGCGACGCGGTCGGGATGGGCTGCCGCCGCGTCGGCGAGGAGGTGGGCGAGGTTCGCGCTCAGAAGACCATCAGGGTACCTGATAACCCAGGGCCCGCCGCGTCAGCCTCCGCTACGTCGCCTCGGCCTGCCCGGAGCCGTCGTCGACATACCCCTCCGTCCCGAGCGTCACGGAGGCCGGCGGCTGCGCGCGCGTCGTCATCTTCTCGGCTTCCGAACGGCCCTTCGACTCGAGCGCCCGGGTCGACTCCGAGGCCGCGCCACCGTGCTCCACCTGGCGCGCAACCTTGCAATGGAATCGGTGGACGGCGCCGGTGCCCAGATGCTCGAGCGTCCACACCCATCCGTAGGCGTCCTGATCGTGGGGATCCTGGCGCTCCACGTCTCCGACGATGCGCCAGTACTGCGTGTCGGTCACGGTCGACCTCCTGCGTCCTCGGATCCGCAGAGGATAGTCATCCGGCGCGGGCGGCCGAACCGGCCAAGCGGAGGGGTCAGCCGTCCGCCAGCCGCCGCAGCAGCCCGACCGCCTCGGCCAGCACGCGCCGCTCATCGGCGGAGAGGTCGCGGGCGATGCCCTCGGCCAGCCAGCCCTCGCGCCGGCGGCGGTCGGCGGCGAGCGCCTCGCGGCCCGCATCCGACATCTCGATGACGACCCGGCGCCGGTCCACGGTGTCCGGCCGCCGGGTGAGCAGGCCCGCGCCCTCGAGCGCCGCGACGGTCGCGGCCATCGACTGCGGACGGACGTGCTCGGCCGCCGCCAGAGCGCTGATCGCGGACGGGCCCTCGCGGTCGAGCCGGCCGAGCACGGTCACCTGCGCGAGCGGCATCCCGCGCCGCTCGGCGCGCAGCCGGCGGACCAGCCCGCCGAGCACGACGCGCAGGTCGGCGGCGAGTCTTTCCGATGTGGATTCGGGCATCGCGTAGCGCAGCATAACTGAACAGTTTGCCTGTCGATTCGACTAGAGTGAGAGCGGTGCCCGACGACCGCTACAAGTGGATTGCGCTCTCGAACACGACCCTCGGCGTGCTGCTCGCCACGCTCGACGCGTCGATCACCCTGATCGCCATGCCGGACATCTTCCGCGGCATCAAGCTCGACCCGCTCGTGCCGGCCAACAGCTTCTACCTGCTGTGGATGATCCTCGGATACCTGGTCGTCTCGAGCGTCCTCATCGTCAGCCTCGGCCGCCTCGGCGACATGTACGGGCGCGTGCGCATCTACAACCTCGGCTTCGTCATCTACACCGTCGCCTCGCTCCTCCTCACCGTCGACTGGATGACCGGGCGGGCCGGCGCGACCTACCTGATCGTCTTCCGCATCGTCCAGGGCCTCGGCGGCGCGTGCCTGCTCGCGAACGCCGCCGCCATCATCACCGACGCCTTCCCCTCCAACCAGCGCGGCATGGCGCTCGGGATCAACAACATCGTCGGCGTGAGCGGGATGTTCGTGGGCCTCGTGCTCGGCGGCCTGCTGGCGCCGATCGACTGGCGGCTCGTCTTCCTGATCTCGGTGCCGGTGGGCGTCGTCGGCACCGTGTGGGCCTACCTGAAGCTCGAGGAGCGGGGGGTGCGCAAGCGCGCGCCGATCGACTGGTGGGGCAACATCACCTTCGCCCTCGGCCTCGTGCTGCTGATGGTCGCGGTCACGTACGGCATCCGGCCGGCGAACGGCCACGCCACCGGCTGGACCTCGACCCGGGTGATCGTGCTCGTGTCGGGCGCCGCCGCCTGCCTGACCGCCTTCGGCTTCGTCGAGCGCCGGGTCTCCAACCCGATGTTCCGGCTGCCGCTCTTCCGCATCCGCGCCTTCACGTTCGGCACGCTCTCGACGTTCCTCTCCGCCGTCGCCCGCGGCGGCCTGATGTTCATGCTGATCATCTGGCTGCAGGGCATCTGGCTGCCCCAGCACGGCTACGACTTCAAGGAGACGCCGCTCTGGGCCGGCATCTACATGCTGCCGCTGACGCTGGGCATGCTGGTCGCCGGGCCGACGTCGGGCTTCCTCTCCGACCGCTTCGGGTCGCGCCTCTTCGCCACGGCCGGGATGCTGGGCGCGGCCGGCAGCTTCGGACTGCTCCTGCTGCTGCCGATCGACTTCTCCTATCCCGTGTTCGCCGCCGTCCTCGCCCTGAACGGGATCTCGATGGGGCTCTTCGCCTCGCCCAACCGGGCCGGAGTCATGAACAGCCTGCCGGCGGCCGACCGCGGCGCCGGCGGCGGGATGAACCAGACCTTCCAGAACTCGGCCCAGGTGCTCTCGATCGGCATCTTCTTCACGCTCATGATCCTCGGCCTCGCGTCGGCCCTTCCCGGGACGATCCACTCGGGCCTCGTCGCCCACGGCGTCCCGGCGGCGACCGCGGGCCGCGTCTCGCACCTGCCGCCCGTCTCGATCCTCTTCGCCGCATTCCTCGGCTACAACCCGATCGGCCACCTGCTCGGGCCGGGCACGCTGCACGCGCTCACCGTCCACCAGCGCGCGATCCTGACCGGACGCTCGTTCTTCCCCAACCTGATCTCGGCCCCGTTCCGAAACGGCCTCCACGCGGCCTTCGCCTTCGCGATCACGGCCTGCCTGGTGGCGGCGGCGGCGTCGCTCATGCGCGGCGGGCGGACGGCAGCGCAGGTGGAGCAGGCCCACCTGCGGCACGGCGAGGCCGAGCGGGCCGCCGCAGGCCGGTAGGATCGGCGCCGGCGTGACCGCACCGGCACACCCGCTCGTCGCCCGCCTCGACCGCCTCTACACGGGCGTCGTCTCCGACTGCCTCGACGCCGTCGGCATCCGCACGAACGCGATGGCGCCGGCGATCCGGCCGGTGTACGCCGACGCCCGCGTCGCCGGGATCGCCGCGACCGCGCGGGCGGCCGAGGTCGACGGCGTGCCCGCCGACCCGGCCGAGGGCTACCGCGGCATCCTGGGCGCCGTCGACGGCCTGCAGCCGGACGAGGTGCTCGTCGTCTCGGAGTCGAGCGGATCGCTGTGGGGCGAGCTGATGGCGACCGCGTCGCGCTACCGCGGCGCCCGCGGGGCGATCCTCGACGGCTACACCCGCGACGTGCCGCAGCTGATCGAGATGGCCTTTCCGACCTTCTGCACGGGCATGAGCCCGGCCGACTCGCTGGGGCGGGTGGAGATCGCCGCCACCGGCGTCCCGGTGGTGTGCGCCGGCGTCACCGTCAATCCCGGCGATCTCGTGCTCGGCGACTACGACGGCGTCGTCGTCGTGCCCTGCGCCGTCGCGGAGGAGGTGATCGCGCGGGCCGAGGCCAAGGTCGCCGGCGAGGACACCGTCCGGGCGCGCCTGGCAGAGGGCATGAGCGCCACCGCCGCCTTCCGCGAGTACGGCGTGATCTGAGCCCTCACACCGCTCTCAGGGACGGGGGGTAGCGTGCAGGGTGAGTTCTCACCGGGAAGGAAACGCGCCATGGGCTACATCAAGCGTTCGTCCGCCACCAGCCTCGGAGGCTGGCTGATCCTCGCAGTCGCGCTGCTCGGCGCCGTCTCCGTCACCGCCTACGCGATGACCCGAAGCGGCGCCCCCAAGCCGCCGAAGCGCTCCCTCGCAAGCGCCGTCCACCACGCGCTCGCGGCCAAGCCCGTCACCGGCGTCACCGCGCAGTTCACCGTCGGGCAGCACCTGCTCACGGGCAGCTCGACCTCGTTCTCGTCCAACCCGCTCGCCGCGGGCGCCACCGGCAAGGTCTGGTTCGGGGGCGGCCGCGTCCGCCTGGTCGTGAAGTCGCAGCTGGGCACCACGGCGATCGCGTACGACGGCCGCCGCGTGATGCTCTACGACCGCAAGCACCACGTCGCCTACGTCCTGCCGGTGAAGCACCACGCGCCGTCCAAGGACGCCGCGAAGACGCACGCCCAGCCGTCGATCGGCGACATCAACCACGCCCTGGCGAAGGCCGCGAAGTTCGCGCTGATCTCGGGAGCGATCCCGAGCAACGTCGCCGGCCAGAAGGCCTACTCGGTGCACGTGTCGCCGAAGCGCAACGGCGGCCTCTTCGGCGAGTTCGACCTGGCCTGGGACGCCGTCCACGGCGTGCCGCTGCGGATCGCGGTCTACCCGCGCGGCTCGAGCACCGCGGCGATCTCGATCACCGTCACCCACATCCATTTCGGCCCGGTCGCGAACGCCGCACTCTCGATCAACCCGCCCGCGGGCACCAAGATGGTGCGCGTGCACCGGCCGAGCCAGAAGACCCAGGCGCACGCGAAGCGGCAGCACGCCCACGCGGCCCCGGCGACCGGCATCGCCGCCGTGTCGAAGGCGGTCGGGTTCGCGGTCGCGGCGCCCTCCTCGCTGGCCGGCTTCCCGCAGGGCGAGGTGCGCTCCGTCGAGATCGGCTCGCACCCGGCGGCGCTCGTGACCTACGGCCACGGCCTCGGCACCGTGTTCCTGCTCGAGCAGCACATGACGGCGAAGAAGAGCGCACTCTCCTCGCTGCCGTCCGCCTCGGTCGCCGGCATCAGGGGCCGTGAGCTCGAGACGACGCTGGGAACGCTCGTCCAGTGGAGCCGCGGCGGTGTGACCTACACGATTGCCGGATCGCAGTCCGCGGCCAAGATCATGTCTGCGGCACAATCTCTGGCGTGAGCCAGAACGGCGGCGGCGAGCCGCTCATCGAGATCGAGGGAGTCAGCAAGCGCTACGGCGGCATCGTCGCGCTGGACGACGTGTCGGCCACGGTGCGCGAGCGCGCCGTCGGCCTGCTGGGCGCAAACGGCGCCGGCAAGTCGACGCTGATGCGGGTCGTGCTCGGCCTGCTGCGCGCCGACGCGGGCCGCGTGCGCGTGCTCGGGATCGACGCCTCGAAGCCGTCCTGGGAGGTGCGCCGCCTGCTCGGATACATGCCCGAGCACGACTGCCTGCCGCTGGGGATGACGGCCCGCGACCTGGTCGTGCACATGGGCGAGCTGCGCGGGCTGCCACGCCGCGTGGCCGTGCTGCGGGCGTCCGAGGTGCTCTTCCAGGTCGGCCTCGAGGAGGAGCGCTCGCGGCTGATCCGCACCTTCTCGGTCGGCATGAAGCAGCGCACGAACCTCGCCCAGGCGATCGTGCACTCGCCCGGCCTGGTGATCCTGGACGAGCCCACCAACGGGCTCGACCCCGCCGGGCGGGAGGAGATGCTCGCGCTCGTGCGCAGGCTCTCGACCGAGCTCGGCATCGCCGTCGTCATGTCGTCGCACGTGCTCGAGGACGTCGCCCGCACCTGCGACTCGGTCATCGTCCTGCGCGAGGGTCGGGTGGCGGCGACGCGCACCATCGACCATGCGGCCGCGGCCGCGCAGGGCGACGTGCGGGTGCGCATCACCGGCGACCGCGACGGGTTCGCGCGCGCCGCCCGCGACCTCGGCCTGCGGGTCGACGGCGACGCCGCCCACGACGGCGCCGGCGACGGCGCGGCCGACGGCGAGGCGGCCTGGCTGGTCGTTCGCGGCGCCGACGCGCAGGCCGTGCTGGCCGGGGTGCGCGACGCCGCCTGCGCGTCGGGCGCCGGCCTGCGCGAGCTGCGCCCCGCCGGCCCCACCCTCGAGGAGTCGCTGATCGGGGAGATCGGATGAGCGCCGACGCCCGCGTCTCCGACGTCGCCTACACCCGCTACGACGGGCCGCGCAGCGGACGGCTGGCCGCGATCTGGTCGCTCGCCCGCTGGAGCTCGCTGCGCGCGCTCGGCGCCCGCCGCGGCTGGAGGGCCAAGCTGATCCCGATCACGCTCATCCTGCTCGGCTTCGCACCCGCGCTCGTCGTGCTCGGCCTGCGGGCGCTGTTCGGGCCGACGGTGTTCAAGGGCGGGCTCGCAAACGCGCTGCCCTACTCCGACTACACGAGCACGATCGGGATCGTCATCCTGGTGTTCAGCGTCGTCGTGACGCCCGAGCTGGTCTGCCCCGACCGCCGCGACCGCACCCTCTCGCTCTACTTCTCGACCGCGATCGGCCGCGGCGACTACGTGCTCGGCAAGGTGCTCGCCGCGCTCATGCCGATCCTGCTCGTCACGCTCGCGCCGCCGCTCATCCTCTACGCCGGCAACCTGCTGTTCGCGGTGCATCCGGTCGGCTACCTCGACCGGCACGCGGCGGACATCCCCCGCATCATCGGCTCGGGCCTCCTGATCGGCGTCTTCTACGCGCTCGTGGGGCTCGCGATCTCGTCGCTCACGAGCCGGCGCGCGTTCGCCGTCGGCGGCTACCTCGCGTTCCTCGCGATCCCGACCATCGTCGGCGGCGTGCTCGCCCACGCGCTCAACGAGCGCTACCTGCGCCTGCTGGCGTTCGCGGCCGTGCCGATCCAGGCGGCGCGCGGGCTCTACCCGCACTACACCGACCGCGGCCACATCGGCGCGGGCGTGTGGGCGGCGACGGCGGTCGAGCTGATCGTGGTGGCCGTCGCGGTGCTCGCGATCCGCTACGCGCGGGACACGGGATGACCGGCGCGCCGGCGATCGCGTTCGAGGGCGTCTCGCGCTGGTTCGGCGACACCGTCGCGCTGGCCGACGTGTCGTTCACCGCCGACGGCGGCGTGATCGGCCTGCTCGGCCACAACGGCGCCGGCAAGTCGACCACGCTCAAGCTCTGCGCCGGGTTCTCGACGCCGAGCAGCGGCAGCGTGCGCATCTTCGGCACGAACCCGCGGCGCACGCCCGACGTCTACCGCCGCATCGGCATCGTCCCCGACCACAGCCCCCCGTGGCCGTTCCTGACCGCCCGCCGCGTGGTCGAGCTGTCCGCGCAGCTGCACCGCGTCGCCGACCACCGGTCCGCCGCGGCGGCCGCGCTCGAGACGGTCGCCCTGGCGGACGCCGCCGACCGGCCGGTGGG
This sequence comes from uncultured Actinomycetes bacterium, assembly GCA_963843705.1. Lineage (GTDB taxonomy): Bacteria > Actinomycetota > Thermoleophilia > Gaiellales > JAICJC01 > JAICJC01. Next base: position 123,459 of record CAWJLQ010000004.1, on the reverse strand, counting down.
CGGGTTCTCGCACGGGATGCGCCAGCGGGTGAAGCTCGCCCAGGCGCTCGCGCACGACCCCGAACTGCTGCTGCTGGACGAGCCGCTGAACGGGCTCGACCCCGCCCAGCGCAGCCACGTGATCGAGCTCCTGACCAGGCTCGGCCACGAGGGCCGCACCGTGATCGTGTCCTCCCACGTGCTGCACGAGGTCGAACGGATGGCGCCGCGGGTGCTGGTGCTGGTGAACGGGCACCTGGTGGCCGAGGGCGCCACGAGCGCGATCCGGCGCCTGATCAGCGAACGGCCGCGGCGGGTGGTCGTGAGCCCCGACCGCGACGGCCGCGCGCTCGCACGGGAGCTGCTCGCGCTCGCCGACGTCGACGCGGTGCGGCTGCACGACGGCACGATCGAGATCGAGACCAGCGACCCGTCCGCGCTCGGCCGCGAGCTGCCGCTGGCGGCGCGGCGCACGGACACGCTGCTGCGCGCGATCCGGCCCGTGGGCGACGACCTCGAGAGCGTGTACGCCTACCTGCACGAGCGGGCGCGGGGGCAGGCCCGGTGATCGACCCCGTCTACACGCTCACGCTGCGGTCGCTGATCCTGCAGAAACGCACGATCGTGCTCGTCCTGGTCGCCCTCGCACCCGTGCTGATGGCGCTCGCCTACGCGCTCGGGCGCTCGCCCGGCGACCACGACCACTCGTTCTACTCCGACCTCGTCCAGCAGCTCTTCGTGCCGACCGTGGCGTCGCTCGTCTCGCTCGTCTTCGGCGTCTCGGCCTTCGGCGACGAGCGTGAGGACGGCACCATCCTGTACCTGGTGGCGACGCCGCAGGCGCGGCTGCGGCTGGTGGCCGCCAAGGTGGCGGCGGCCTGGACGGCGGCGTTGCTCCTGCTGGTGCCGAGCCTGATCGTGAGCGGGGCGCTCAGCCTGCGCCACGGCCTCACCGCCGGGCTGGTCGGCTGGCCGCTCGCGGGGATCGTCCTGGCCAGCCTGGCGTACTGCGGGGCATCCGTGCTGCTCTCGCTCTACACGCGCCGCCCGATCGTGATCGGGGTGCTCTACATCCTGCTCTGGGAGGGGTCGATCGCCACCTTCGCGGCGTCTGCGGCGAAGCTCTCCATCTCGGCCTACGGGCGGGCGTTCGTCGGCCGCGTGCTGCCGCAGGCGGCGGCCCCGGTGTCCGGCACCGCGGTGGCGGCGGTCGTGTTGATCGCGGTCACCGCCGTGGCCGCGTGGGCGACCGCCCGGGCGCTCGGGCGGGTCGAGCTGCCGTAGGGCTCATCATCGGCGCGGTGGACGCCGATACATCTAGTGCACACGACGATCCGCAAGGTCGGTCGGTGCACGATCAAAGGGAGACCGTGAGCCTGAGCCCCATCCACGCCGGATACGCGGCGGCCGTCTCCGCGTATCACCCGATCCGGCCCGCCGAAGGCACACGTGCCGAGGAGCAGGCCGAGAGCCGGGCCAAGGAGACCTCCGAGGAGGACTCCACGGTGTCCGAGTCGCCGTCCTCGTCGGGCGGCCACGTCGACACCTACGCCTGAGCCCCGGGGCCTGGCCCCCGATCACGCATCGGGGTCAGGCCCCATGCATGTTCAGGGTTCACGCTGATGCGATCCACATGAAGCGGGCGCAAGATGGGGGCGATGCAGGAGTCCCTGGACCAGCTGCGCGCTGCCGTCACCGCCTACGGCGACCGCTTCGGCGACACGCACCTCCTGCCGCTCGCCATCGCGCTCCTGCTCCACCTGGCCAGCCTGATGGTGCGCGCGGGCGTGTGGCGGGGCATCCTGGCGGCGGCGTTCCCCGACCGCCGGGTGGGCATGCGTTCCGCCGCGTGGTCGTATCTGGCCGGGGTCGGCGCCAACGTCGTGGCGCCGTTTCGGGGCGGCGACGTCGTGCGCATCGTCGCCATCCGGCGTGAGCTGGGCGGCGACGCGTCGGTCACCACGATCGTCTCGACGCTCGTCGCGGAGACGGCGTTCGGCGCCGTCGTCGTCGCTGCGATGGTCGCGGCGACGGTCGGCCTCGGCTGGCTGCCGCCGATCGTGCACCTGCCGGACGCGAAGGCGTTCGAGTTCTCGTTCTACGCGCGCCACTGGCTGCTCGTCGCGATCGCCCTCGCCGGCGTCGCGCTCGCGGTCGTCGCGAGCGCGGAGTGGGCCGCGCGCCACCTGCGCGGGTTCTGGCAGCGGGCCACGGCGGGCCTGCGCATCCTGCGCTCGCCGGGCCGCTTCGCCAGGGTGGTGGCCGCCCCCCAGCTGGTCGACTGGGTGCTGCGGGTGGGCACCGCGTACGCGCTCCTCGCCGCCTTCGGCATCCCGACGGCGGTGCGCTACGCCGTGCTCGCCGTGGTCATCGACTCGGTCTCGACCGCGCTCCCGTTCACGCCCGGCGGCGTCGGCGCCCAGCAGGGCCTGCTCGTCTTCGGCCTGGGCGGCGCCGCCTCGTCGGGCCAGGTGATGGCCTACTCCATCGGCGCGCAGGCCGTGATCCTCGCCTTCAACGTCGTGCTCGGCATGGTCGCCCTCTTCGTGCTCTTCGGCCACGTCCGCTTCCACGCGCTGCACCGCGAGGCGAGCGCGTCCGGCTGACTATCGTGGCGGGGGTGAGAGCGGCCGCCCCGAGCATCGTCCTGGCAGCCGCGTGCCTCGCCGCGACCGGATGCGGCGGGGGATCGGCCGGCTCCAGCGGCGCATCCGCGTCGGCCGCGGCCACGCCCGCGTCGCCGGCGACGCGGCTCACGGCGGCGGACACGCGGCTGCAGGCGGCGATCCGGGCCTGGCGCGCCGCCGATCCGCGGCTCGCGTCGCGGCCGCCGGCCGGCGTGCTGCGCGCGGCCGCGGCCGAACGGGCGATCGTGCACCGCTTGGCGGCGGCGCCGGCGCTCGCCCGGCGGACGGTCGCCGCGCTCCCGCCACACCTGGCGGCGCGGATCCGCCTCGACCTGACCGCCGCCGTCGACCTGCACCGGCTGATGGGGCCGGCGACCGGCAAGCCGGTCAAGCTGCACCTGGTGCGGCCGCTGCCCGCCGGGACGCTCCTGCGCGACTACCGCGAGGCGCAGGCGCGCTTCGGCGTGCGCTGGCAGGTGCTGGCCGCGGTCAACCTGATCGAGTCGGCGTTCGGGCGCGTCGTCAACCACTCGAGCGCGGGGGCGCAGGGCCCGATGCAGTTCCTGCCCGCGACGTGGCACGAGTACGGGCTGGGCGGCAACGTGCACGACGCCCACGACGCGATCCTCGGCGCCGCCAACTACCTGCACGCCTCGGGGGCGCCGGCCGACGAGCGCCGCGCGCTCTTCGCCTACAACCGCTCGACGCTCTACGTCGACGCCGTGCTCGCATACGCGCGCCACATGACGCGCGACCCGCTTGGCTTCCCCACGCTCTACGCGTGGGAGGCGAGCCTGCCGTCAGTGCTGTGACTCGAGCACGGACTTCAGCCGCCGCAGGTCGGAGCGGTTCGCGCGCCGCACCCCCGCGGCCAGCATCGGCGCGGCGATCGCCGAGAAGCCGGCCGGGCGACCGCGGTTTCGCAGCGCCATGACGGTCGCCCCGCCGGCGCCGTCGGCCCAGATGTACGTGGTCTCCATGGGGAACGGCCCGTCGGCCGTGCGCATCACCAACCGCTCGCCTGGCTCGTGCGCGACCACCTCGTAGGTGTAGGCCATCCGCCGCCCGAGGAACTGCGCGCCGAACGCGAGCCGCGTACCCACCCGGAGCGGCCGCTCCGTCAGCCACTCGACCCGGCTGATGCTGCGGTACCAGGCGCTGACGTTGTCCGGGTCGGCGGCGAAGGCGGCCACCTCGGCCCGCGGACGGGCGATCTCGATCGTCGTCTCGACGTCGACCTGCATCACTCCTCCTCCAGCCGCCGCTCGAGCTCGAGCTCGTCGCGGATCGGGATGCCGTGGGCGCCCACCTCCGGGATCGAGGGCTTCAGCCGCCGCGACCCCGCCACCGCGCCACGGTGCAGTGCCGCGAGCACGAAGCCGCGCCGCTGATAGAAGCGCAGGGCGTCGACGTTGTCGTTGGTCGTGATCAGCCACACCCGCGACCGCCCCGCGGCCTGCGCCGCCGCGACGACCGCCTCGATCAGGATCGTGCCGACGCCCGCGCGCTCGACCAGCGCGTCGATCGTCACGATCTCGCACTCGTCGCCCGCGTCGCGGTAGGTGATCAGCCCGACCGGGCGGCCGCCCTCCTCGGCCACGAACCCCGGCAGGCCGGCGGGCTCCCACACGGCGCCGCGGCTGACGACCGTCTCCCCACCCCACCGCGCGAGGATCGCCGAGCGCACCCACGTCTCGTCGCCGGGGGCGATGGGTCGCACCGACGCGCTCACCGGACTCCGGCAGACTCCTTCCACAGCAGGTACGGCGGCCGGGCGGCCGTCTCGGCGTCCAGCTCGAGCGGCAGCGCCACCCGGCCCCCGCCGCCCGCGGACAGGTACAGGGCGTAGATGATCTCGAGCACCGCCCGCCCGTCGGCACCCGTCTCGTCCGGCTGCGACCCCGTGAGCACGCAGTCGACGAAGTGGCGCATCTCCTGCGGGAAGCCGTAGTTCCAGATCTCCTCGAACATCGTGAACGTCCAGCCGCTCGTCATCGGCGCCTTCTCCACGGCGTAGCCGTAGCCGCGCTCGCTGTAGGTCATGAGCGAGGAGCCGCGCAGGATGTCGACGTAGGTGACGCCCTCCGAACCGGTCAGCTCGGCGCGGTCGTCCATCCCGCCCGGCTTCGCCCAGCTCGTCTCGACCACGCCCAGGCGGTTGCCGGCGAAGCGCACCACGGCCACCGCGTGATCGTCGGCCGTCGAGCGGTCGCCGTGCACGAACGTGCCCAGCTCGGCCGTGGCCGACTCCGCCGGCGGCTTGCCGTACACCCAGCGGGCGAACTCGATGCCGTGGCAGCCCATGTCCATGAGCACGCCGCCGCCCGCGCGGTCGGGATCCCAGAACCAGTCCGCGTGCGGGCCGAAGTGCTGCTCGCCCTGGCGGACGAGGTGGACCCGGCCGAGCGCGCCCTCGTCGGCGAGCTCCTTCGCCCGCACGTACTTGGGAGCGAAGCAGAGCTCCTCCGCGTACATGAGCAGCGTCCCCGCCCGCTCGCAGGCGGCCAGCATCTCGTCGGCCTCGGCCAGCGTGCGCGCGAGCGGCTTCTCGCAGATGACGTGCTTGCCGGCGCTCGCCGCGGCGACGGTGATGTCGCGGTGCAGGTCGTTCGGCGCGCCGATGCAGATCACGTCCACGTCCGGCTGCTCGATCAGTGCGCGGTAGTCGGTGTGGTGGCGGGGGATCCCGCGCGCCTCGGCGAACCGCTGCGCCTTGCCCGGAGTGGGCGACGCGACGCCGCGGACGCTGGCCTGGGGCACGTGCGTGAACGCCTCGGCGTGGGCCTCGGCGATGAAGCCGGAACCGACCAGGCCGATGCCGACGTCGCGCATCGGCCCACCCTACATGACGCCCGCGCGCCCGAACCGGGGCCAGGCCCCGCAACGCCGGGCGTGACGGTTCCGTGACGGTTTCCGGAGCGGGGCCTGGCCCCGGGTCAGAGCCGGCCGACCAGCTTCGCCGGCGTGATCGGGAGGTCGCGGAGGCGGAGGCCGGTCGCGTTGTAGACGGCGTTCGCCACCGCCGCGGCCGTGCCGACGATGCCGATCTCGCCGATGCCCTTCGCGCCCATCGGGCTCACGTGCAGATCCTCCTCGTCCACCCAGCCGATGTCGATCTCGCCGACGTCGGCGTTCGTCGGCACGTGGTACATCGCCAGGTCGCGGGTCACGTACGCGCCGGCCACGGGGTCGAGGATCGACTCCTCGAAGAGCGCCATCGAGATGCCCATCGTCATGCCGCCGATGAACTGCGAGCGCGCGGTCATCGGGTTCAGGATGCGGCCGCAGGCGAACATGCCGAGCGCGCGCGGCACCCGCACCTCGCCGGTGTCCGCGTCGACGCGCACCTCGACGAACTGGGCGCCGAACGAGTGCCTCGAGACCGGATCGACCGCCTGAACGATCGCGGCGGTGTCGACATGCACGTCGGTCTCGCCCGCGCGCAGGCGCCGGCACGCCTCGACCACGGCCGTCCCCCACGAGGTCGTGCCCATCGACCCGCCGGCCAGCATCGCCTGGCCGGAATCGCTGTCACCGACCTCGACGCGGACGCGGTCGAGCGGCACGCCCAGCTCGTCGGCGGCGATCTGGGTGAGGACGGTGCGGGCGCCGGTGCCGATGTCGGCAGCCGTCACCCGGAACACGTAGCCGCCGTCGCCGTCGGAGCGGGCGTGGGCGGTCGAGGCCGCGCGCCGGGCGGGGTAGGTCGATGCGGCCACGCCCATGCCGATCATCCAGCGGCCCTCGCGGCGTGACGCCGTCCCCGGCCGGTCCGGCCACCCGAACCGCTCCGCTCCCTCGCGCAGGCAGGCGACCAGGTTGCGGGTCGAGAACGGGTTGCCGCTCTCCGGGTCGACGTCGGGCTCGTTGCGGATGCGCAGCTCGATCGGGTCGATGCCGGCGACGACGGCGAGCTCGTCGAGCGCCGACTCGAGCGCGAACATGCCCGGGCACTCGCCCGGCGCGCGCATCCACGACGGCGTGGGCAGGTCGAGCGCGACCAGCCGGTGGGTGGTGCGGCGGGCCGGCGCCGCGTACAGCATCCTCGTCACCACCGCCGTCTGCTCGGCGAACTCCTGCACCGTCGAGGTCTGCTCGACGACGTCGTGCGCGATCGCCCCCAGGCGCCCGTCGGCGTCCGCGCCCAGCCGCACCCGCTGGATGGTCGGCGTCCGGTAGCCCGTGATCGTGAACATCTGCTGGCGCGTGACGGCCAGCTTGACCGGCCGCCCGGCGACCTTCGCGCACATCGCCGCCAGCACGACGTGCGGGCGGGGCGTGCCCTTCGAGCCGAAGCCGCCGCCGACGTGCGGCGAGACCACGCGGACGCGGGCCGGGTCGAGCCCGAACACGCGGGCGATCGTCTGCGCTGCCTGCCAGGCGCCCTGGGTGGAGTCGTGCAGGACGAGCCCACCGCCCTTCCACGCGGCGACGGCGGCGTGCGGCTCCATCGGGTTGTTGTGCTGCGCGGGGGTCGTGTAGGTCGCGTCCAGGACGACCTCCGCCCCGGCCAGCGCGGCCTCGACGTCGCCGTCCTCGGTGTCGGTGGCGAAGTTCGGGTTCACCTTCTCCGGCCGGTAGAGCCCGGGGTGGTCGGCGCGCAGCTCGACGTCGTGGGCGGCGGCCTCGTAGACGACGCGGACGAGCGCCGCGGCGTGGCGGGCCGTCTCGAGCGAGTCGGCGACGGCGGCCGCCACGATCTGGCCGCGGTAGGCGACCCGCGGCGACTGCAGCACCGCCAGCTCGCCCTGCGCGTCGGCCAGCTCCGGCGCGTTTCCGGCCCAGAGCACGCCGAAGACTCCCGGCAGCGCGAGCGCCGCGGCCGCGTCCACCGACGCGACGACGCCCTTCGCGATCGCCGCCGGCACGATGACGGCATAGGCGACCCCGTCCGGGCTGTTCTCGTACGCGTAGACGGCCTGCCCGGCCACCTTCTCGTGTCCCTCGACCCGCTCGACCGGCGCGCCGAGCGTGCGCGTCGCGACGCTCACCGGACGAGCTCCTCCAGGGTGCGGACGAGGGCGCGCCGGGCCAGGTCGACCTTGTAGGCGTTGTCGCGCAGCGGCCGGGCGGCGGCGAGCTCGGCCGCGGCCGCCTCCGTGAACGTCGAGACGTTCGCCGCACCTCCGCGCAGGACGCTCTCGGCGGCGTAGGCCCGCCATGGCCTGGGCGCGAGGCCGCCGAACGCGATCCGTGCGTCGCGCACCTCGCCGTCGACGACGTCGAGCGCCGCCGCGACCGACACGAGCGCGAACGCGAACGACGCCCGCTCGCGCACCTTGCGGTAGCGCGACGCCGCGGCGAACGCGAGCGGGGGCAGGTCGACCGCCACGATCAGCTCGTCCGGCCCGAGCACGGTGTCGTGCTCCGGCGCGTCCTCCGGCAGGCGGTGCAGGTCGACCAGCGGGATCTCCCGCGCCGCGGCCGGCCCGACGACGCGCACGACGGCGTCGAACGCCGCCAGCGGGACGGCCATGTCGGACGGGTGGGTGGCGACGCAGTGCTCGGAGTGGCCGAGCACCGCAAGGTTTCGGTGCTCGCCCTCGCGGGCGGGACAGCCGCTGCCGGGTGTGCGCTTGTTGCACGGCTGGGAGGGATCCTGGAAGTAGGCGCAGCGGGTGCGCTGCAGGAGGTTGCCGCCGGTCGTGGCGACGTTTCGCAGCTGCCCGGACGCGCCCGCGAGCAGCGCCTCCGCGAGCGCCGGGTAGCGCATGCGCACGCGCCGGTCGGCGGCCAGGTCGCTGTTGCGCACACCCGCACCGATGCGCAGGCCGCCGTCCTCGCGGTCGTCGACGCGGTCGAAGGGGAGGCGGCTCACGTCGACGAGCAGCGGCGGCGTCTCCACCCCGAGCCGCATCAGGTCGACCAGGTTCGTCCCGCCGCCCAGGAAGCGGGCGCCCGGAGTGGCGGCGATCGCCGCCACCGCCCCGAGCTCGTCCGCGACGCGCTCGTACCGGAACGGCTTCAGCCCGCGACCTCCTGGATGGCGCGGACGATGTTCGGGTAGGCGCCGCAGCGGCAGATGTTGCCGCTCATGCGCTCCCGGATCTCGGCCGCGTCGAGTGCGGGATCCGTGCCGACGGCGGCCGTCACGTGGCTGGGCCAGCCGGCCTCGACCTCGGCCAGCATCCCGACGGCGGAGCAGATCTGGCCCGGCGTGCAGTAGCCGCACTGGAACGCGTCGAGGGCGACGAACGCCGCCTGCAGCGGGTGCGGGGCCTCGCCGCCGAGCCCTTCGATCGTCGTGATCTCCGCCCCGTCGTGGGCAACCGCGAGCGCGAGGCAGGCGTTTGCGCGGCGGCCGTCGATCAGCACCGTGCACGCGCCGCACTGGCCGTGATCGCAGCCCTTCTTCGAGCCGGTGAGCCCCAGCCGCTCGCGCAGCAGGTCGAGCACCGACGTGCGCGTGTCGAGCTCGAGCGTGTGCTCCTCGCCGTTGACGCGCAGCCTGACCGTCGCGAGCTCCGCCATGGCCGCAGGGTACCCCTGCGCGGTGCGGCCTAACCCCGCCGCTTGCCCCCGGCGCCGGGCTCCGACTCGCGCAGCCAGAGACTGGCGTGGCGTGGCGCGACGGTCAGCCGGACGATGCGGAGCACATCGGCTCGCAGGGTGTCCAGCTCGATCTGGTCGCGAAGCCGCCCGGTGAGCTCGTCGAGCGTGCGGGCGGTGTCGTACTTGGCGCGGTAGAACCGGCGATCCACGGCGCCCTGGATGCGGCTGCGAAGCGGCTGGAACGCGGCGGCGACCGCGAGCGTCGAGACGGTCACGGCGAGTGCGCTCGACTGGCCGGTGAGCGACTGCAGCAGGCTGCCGAGCAGGCTGATGCCACCGAGGTAGACGAGCGCGAGCGACGCGGCCAGGACGGCGTAGACGAGCGTCTTTCGGACGATCACGTCGATCTCGTAGAGGCGGTAGCGCAGGATGCCGATCGCGATCGACACGGGCAGCGCGGCCAGGCCGACCGGCAGGACGACGCCGAGCACGACGCGGACGAGCGTGTTCGAGCTCGTCCCCGGGCCGACGAGCTGGACGACGAGGCAGAGCAGCGCGGTGCCCGCGCCGCCGATCAGCCACTTCACCTGCTGGCGCTGCTCGCCCGTCGCGCGCCGCCACCGCATCGACTGAACGCCGACCCACGTCAGAGCGCAGAGGCCGACCGCAGCGACGCTCACGCCCTGGACGACGGCGAACCAGCGCGGCGGCGTGTTGATCACCGTCAGGTCGCCGTCGGGGACGAGGTGGATGTTGGCGTCCACCACGGCGCGGGCGACGATCGCCCACTCGCTCAGGAGGTCGAAGCCGGCCACGGCGACGTAGGCGACCAGCATCCAGCGCAGGCTCCGGTTCGCGACCCGGCCGTCGGGGAAGAGGAGCACCGCGATCGGCGGCAGGACGATCAGCGACGGCATCCAGAGCGGCTCGAGGAACAGCGACACCGGGCCCGCCGGCCAGTGCCGGTGGTGCTGGTAGACGAGCTGGCCGTACGCCCCGCCGTCGGTGCTGAGCAGGAAGAGCGCGATGATGCCGAGCAGGATCCAGCCGAGCGGGTTCGCCGGGACCCGCCACGCGATCAGTGCTCCCACCCCCACGAACGGGAGCATGATCGCGATCAGCGGCACCGCCACCGTCCACGACGAGTGGGTGATGCCGGTGAGCACGAGCTGGCCGGCCGTCAGGGCGGCGATCGCGGCGACCGCGGCCACGACCACCGCGCGCGACCCGCGCACGGCCGCGGCGGCGTTCGGCTCGTCTCGGGTGCAACCCACATGCAGATTCTGCCTCAGGCAGCGTCCCGGGATCGTTACGGGTTCAGTCGACCCACCAGCCCGGCGCCATCTCGGCCTCGCGCGCGTCCTCGCCCGCACCGAAGGCGACGTACTCGATGCCGTCCGGCCCCGCCTCGACGTTGCGCATCGTGTCCCGGTCGAACCGGACCGCGTCCCACTGCCCGACGGCGACGATCTCGTCCCCGACCTTGATCCGGCCGGAGCCCTTGACGACGACGTAGACCTCCTCCTGCGAGGCGTGCTTGTGGCCGAACGGGATGCGAAAGCCCGGCTCCAGGGTGAAGAGCGAAAGGCCCAGCGTCTCGCCCCCGATCGGTGTCCGCGCGAACCGCGCCTGCATCTCGGCCGGCATCTGGAACTTCGGCGCCGAGTCCTCGACGGCGCGCAGGTTGATCTTCGTGTAGCCGCTCATCGTGCTCCTTCCGTGGTCGCCGCGGACGGTACCCCGCATGCGGGTCGTGCTATACACGCCCGGTGCCCGCCGACGCCTCCTCGGACCCGAACGCCCTGCGCGGCCGCTACGCCGCGTTCATGGCCGAGCACGTCTATCCCAACGAGACCGCGCTGGCCGCGGGCGATGAGGAGGCCGAGGCGCTGGCCGCCGGGCTGCGCGAGCGCGCCCGCGGAGAGGGCCTGTGGGCGCCGCACCTCGGCCCCGACGCGGGCGGCACCGGCCGCGGCTTCCTCGCCTACGCCCTCCTGAACGAGGTCATCGGGCGCAGCCACTGGGGCCAGCTCGTCTTCGGCTGCCAGGCGCCGGATGCCGGCAACGGCGAGATCCTGCACCGCTTCGCCACACCCGCACAGCGCGTCCGGTGGCTCGAGCCGCTGGTGGCGGGCGAGGTGCGTTCCTTCTTCGGCATGACCGAGCCGGACGTCTCCGGCTCCGACCCGACGGACCTCCAGAGCCGGGCCGTGCCGGACGGCGACGGGTGGGTGATCGACGCGCACAAGTGGTTCGCCACCGGCGCCGACGGCGCGGCGTTCGGGATCGTCATGGCGGTGACCGACCCGGACGCCGGCCGGCACGACCGGGCCACGCTCTTCATCGTGCCCGCCGACGCCCCCGGCGTCGAGATCGTGCGCCGCATCCCCGTGTTCGGGCACACCGGGAGGGGCTGGAACACGCACTGCGAGGTGCGCCTGCGCGGCGTCCGGGTGCCCGGCGAGGGCATGCTCGGCGAGCGCGGCGCCGGCTTCCGCATCGCCCAGGAGCGGCTCGTCCCCGGCCGCATCCATCACGTCATGCGCTGGATCGGCCAGATGCAGCGCGCGTTCGACCTCATGTGCGAGCGCAGCCTCGAGCGGCACGCGTTCGGCGGCCCGCTGGCCGACAAGGGCGCCGTGCAGGCCTGGATCGCCGACTCGGCGGCCGAGATCGCCGCCTGCCGGTTGATGACGCTCGACGCCGCCGGGCGGATCGACCGCGGCGAGGACGCTCGCGTGCACGTCTCGGCGGTGAAGGTGTTCGCCGCGCGCGTGCTGCACGACGTGATCGACCGGGCGGTGCAGACGCACGGGGCGCTCGGCCTCTCCGGCGACTCGCCGCTCGCGGACATGTACGCCGCCGCCCGCGCCGCCCGCATCTACGACGGCCCGGACGAGGTGCACCGGATGGCGGTCGCCCGCAGGATCCTCGACCGCTACCGGTCGGGCGATGGCTGGAGCTTCGACTAGCGCGGCGGCCGTCGAGGGGTTCTGCGACCGGCACGGGATCGGCTCCGGCCGGATCACGATCGCCCCGCTCGGCGACGGCCACTCGAACCTGACGTACGTGTGCGAGCGCGGCGGCGCCCGCTTCGTGCTGCGCCGCCCTCCGCCGCCCCCGCTGCCGCCCTCGGCGCATGACATGGTGCGCGAGAGCACCGTCGTCGCCGGCCTGCACGGCGCCGGCGCGCGCGTCCCCGCGGTGCTCGCGGTGTGCACCGACCCGCACGTGCTCGGGACGCCCTTCTACCTGATGACGTTCGCCGAGGGCGTGCCGATCGAGCTGGCGCTGCCCGAGGCGATCGACACGCCGGCCGAGCGCGCTCGGCTCGGTCGCGACGTGATCGAGGCCCTCGCCGAGGTGCACGCGATCGACCCGGCCGAGGCCGGCCTGGCCGGCCTCGGCCGCCCGGACGGGTACCTGCGCCGGCAGCTGCGCCGCTTCTCCGGCCTGTGGGAGGAGAACCGCACTCGCGACCTGCCGCTGGTCGCGGAGGTGGCGGCCGGCCTCGCGGCGAACGTGCCCGAGTCGGGCCCGGCGACGATCGTCCACGGCGACTACCGGGTGGGGAACCTGCTCGCCTCGGCCGACCCGCCGGCACGTGTGACGGCGATCCTGGACTGGGAGCTGGCGACGATCGGCGACCCGCTGGCCGACCTTGGCTACCTGGTCTCGACCTACACCGACGCCGGGCCGCCCGCCGCCCCCGGCATCGCGGAGCTCTCGCCGGTCACGCGCGCCGCCGGCTTCCCCACGCGGGCGGAGCTCGCCGCCGCCTACGCCGAGCGCACCGGCCGGCCGGTCGCGGCCCTGCACTGGTACGAGGCGCTCGCACACTGGAAGGCGGCGATCTTCTGCGAGAACATGTACAAGCGCTTCCTGGCGGGCGAGCGGTCGGACGACTTCGCCCGCGCCATGGAACGGGGCGTCCCCGCCAAGCTCGAGGCGGCCGCCGATGCGCTCGAGCGGCACCGGCGAGGCGGTTGACACCCGCGCGCGGACGCAACTAGTCTGGCCCGACCGGCCCGCCCATGCCGCCCTCCGCATCCCACTCACCGCTGAGCCCGCTGAACGCGCTCGCGCACGCGGGATACGTCTGGGGCGAGCGGCCCGCGGTGCGCTGGGACGACTGGCGCATCACCTACCGCACCCTCCTCGACCGGTGCGGACGGGCGGCGGCCGCCCTGGCCGGGGAGGGCGTCGGCCCCGGCGACCGGGTGGCGGCCTTCCTGCCCAACGTTCCCGAGCTGCTCGAGCTGCACTTCGCCGTACCCGCGGCGGGGGCCGTGCTCGTCCCGGTGAACGTGCGCGTCACCGCCCCGGAGCTGGCCTACATCCTCGAGCACTCCGGCGCCCGGATCCTGGTGACGCACCCGTCGCTCGCAGAGACGGCGGACGCCGCTCTGGCACGTCTCGAGCACCCGCCGCGCACGATCCTGACGCGGTCGACGGCGGACGCCGGCTCCGCCTACGAGGACATGCTGGCGGCGGCCGCGCCCGCCGTCATCGCGCCGCCCGCGGACGAGAACGCCCTGCTCACGATCAACTACACGAGCGGCACGACCGGCCGCCCCAAGGGCGTCATGTACAGCCACCGCGGCGCCTATGTGCACACGCTCGGTGTGATCGCCGAGACCGGGCTCGACACGCGGTCGGCGTACCTGTGGACGCTGCCGATGTTCCACTGCAACGGCTGGGCGTTCACCTGGGCGGTGACGGCGATGGGAGGTGAGCACCGGTGCCTGGCCCGGTTCGATCCGGCCGCGGCGTGGGAGATGCTCGCGGGCGGCGAGGTCAGCCACTTCTGCGGCGCGCCGACCGTGCTCACGATGCTGGCCGCAGATCCGGGCGCGGCGCGGGTGCCGCGCGAGGTGAAGGCGTTCGTCGGCGGCGCGCCGCCCTCGCCCGCGCTCCTGGGCACGATGGAGGGCATGGGCATCGGCGTCACCCACCTCTACGGCCTGACCGAGACCTACGGCCCGATCGCGGTGTGCGCCTGGCAGCCGGCCTGGGACGAGCTCGACCTCCCCCAGCGGATGGTGATGCGCTCCCACCAGGGCGTCGGCACGGTGGTCAGCGAGCCGCTGCGCGTCGTCGATGCGAACGGCCACGACGTGCCCTCCGACGGTGAGACGATCGGCGAGATCGTCATGCGGGGCAACAACGTCGCCCTCGGCTACTACCGCGACGAGGCGGCCACCGCCGCCGCCTTCCGGGACGGGTGGTTCCACTCGGGCGACCTCGCCGTCATGCACCCGGACGGCTACGTCGAGATCCGCGACCGGCTGAAGGACATGATCATCTCCGGCGGCGAGAACATCTCGAGCATCGAGGTCGAGCACGCCCTGGCCGCCCATCCCGACGTCGTCGAGGCGGCCGTCGTGGGGATCGCGCACGAGCTGTGGGGCGAGGTGCCGAAGGCCTACGTCGTCGCCCGGCCCGGCGCCGCGCCCGGCCCGGACGAGCTGCGCGAGTTCGCCTCCGGCCGGCTGGCCCGGTTCAAGGTGCCGAAGGCGATCGAGGTCGTGGACGCGCTGCCGAAGACGGCCACCGGCAAGGTGCAGAAGCACGTCCTGCGGGCGCGGGCACGCGACGAGTCGGGACAGGAGGTGCTCGGTGGGCGTACGGGACCTGTTTGACCTGAGCGGCCGGATCGCCGTCGTCACCGGCGGCGCCACCGGGCTGGGTCGGCAGATGGCGGAGGCACTGGCCGAGCTCGGCGCCGGCGTCGCCCTGGCGGCGCGCGACGGCGAGCGCTGCGCGGACGCGGCGCGCGACCTGGCGGCGGCGCACGGGGTGGCGGCGGCCGGCTTCGCCTGCGACGTCGCCGACCCGGCCGACGTCGAACGGCTGGCGGAGGCGGTCGCCGACCGGCTGGGCCGCGCCGACGTGCTCGTGAACAACGCGGGCACCGCCTGGGGCGCGCCGCCCGAGGACATGCCCCTGCGCGGCTGGCAGAAGGTCGTCGACGTGAACCTGACCGGGACGTTCCTGTGCACCCAGGCCTTCGGCCGGGCGATGATCGCCGCGGGCGGGGGCGCGATCGTGAACATCGCCTCGGTGACCGGCCTGCGCGGCAGCGAGCCCGAGGTGCTCGACGCGATCGGCTACACGTCCACGAAGGGCGCCCTGATCGCGTTCACGCGCGACCTGGCCGTCAAGTGGGCGCGGCACGGGATCCGGGTGAACGCGATCGCGCCCGGCTGGTTCGACACCGACCTCTCGCACGCCGTGGTCGAGCGCTCCGGCGAGCGGCTGCTCGGCACGATCCCGCTGGGCCGGCTCGGCGGCGAGACCGACCTGGCCGGGGCGGTCGCCTACCTGGCGTCCCCGGCGTCCGCGTACGTCACCGGCCACACCCTGGTCGTGGACGGGGGCGTCTCGGCGTAGGTCAGAGCCCGAGCAGCTTGCGCTTCGCGGCGGCGAACTCCTCGGCCGTGAGGATGCCGGAGGCGTGCAGCTCGCCGAGCCGCGCGATCTGGTCGACCAGGTTCCCGTTCGCCGGGGCCGATCCGGCGGGGCGGCGGAGCACGTCGCCGGCATCGGTCACGACCGTGAGGTAGGCGCGGCTCGAATCTGCCTCGTCGGGCAGGGCCAGTCCCAGCGGACCGAGGGCGGCGACGCGCGCGATCGACACGCGTCGGCGGGTCTCCTCCGAGCCCTCGACGACCAGGTCGCGCACGTCCGGCCACGGCACCTGCGCCACCCGCCACCACGGCCGCGCGGCGGTCGCGACGAGGATCCCGTCCGCGTCGAACACGACCCTGACGAGGCTGGGCCGCAGCCCTTCGAGGCCGCCCAGGTACTCGCCGGTGATCTCGGTCACCGCGCCCGTGAACGGCGCGAAGCCGGCCTCCGAGAACAGGCCGCCGGCGCCGGGCGGCGGCACCGACGTCCGCGCCGCGAGCGCCGACGCGAACCCGGCGACGTCGTCATCCGACCGCAGCGTGAGCGCCTCCGGCCCTCCGGTGAGGACGCCGACGGAGGCGGCGCCGGGACGCACGACTCCGGAGATCGCCGAGTGCGGGACGGCGCGGCTGGCGCCGTCCTGCTCGGTGAGCGCCAGGAGATCGGGATCGGTGCTCGCCCACACCGACAGATAGCCGCCGCCCATCGTCCCGGCGAGCGTGCGCTCGACGCGTCCGCCCAGCGGACGGGTGTCCGCGAGGCGCTCCAGCTCCCGCCACAGGTGGCGCGTCATCCGCCTGCCCGCGAGCGCGCCGAGGCGAGCGGATGTCCTGCGGTCGGTCGAGCACGTGACCGATATACGATGGCCGGTGTCAGAAGGCGAGCGCGGACGCGAGCCGCCGGCTCTCGGTCTGCTCGCGCAGAACGGCGGTCGGTCGCAGGCGACCGCCTCGCGCGAACCGTTGCGGCGAGAGCGGCCCGGCCAGCGGGTGGCCCCGGCCGGCGATCAGGTCGGCGACGAGGCCGCCGCAGACGACGCCCTGGACGTTGCCGACGCCGCTGTAGCCGCCGCCGACGTGGAGCCCGGGCCGGCCCGGCACCTCGCCGGCGAGCGGGAGCAGATCGGCCGAGAAGCCCATGATGCCCGCCCAGCGGTGCGTCACCTCGACGCCCGCGAGCCCCATGCGGGCGGCGACGAACCGGTCGAGCGCGGCCTGGACCCGCCGCGTCGGCCGGGCGACGTCGGTGTACTCGGCCTCGAGGCCGGCGGTGCGGCAGCCGCCGATCGCGAGCCGGCCGTCGAGCGTCGGCCGCGCGTACACGAACCCGTGGTCGGAGTGGGTGGGGAGCGAGATCGACCGGGTCGGGCAGCGGCGCCGTCGCGAGCATCTGCCCGCGCACGGGGTAGACGATGCCTCCGAGCTCGGGCACCAGGCGGGGCAGCAGGCCGTCGCACGCGCAGACGACGGCGCCCGCCGAGACGCCGCCGGCGGCGGTGCGCACCCGCCATCCGCCGCTGCGGGCCTCGAGCCCGAGCGCCGGGGAGCGCTCGTGGATGCACGCTCCGGCCGCCGCCGCCGCGGCCGCCAGCGCCCGCGTCCACCGCGCCGGCTCGACGACGCAGTCGTACGGGAAGACGGCCGCCTCCGCGTAGTGCGGACGCATCGGCCCCGGCACGAGATCGCGCGCCTCGCGCCACTCGACGCCGGCGTCCGCGAGCGCCGCGAGCGCCGCCCGCATGTCCGCGGCCTCGTCCGCGGCCGCAAGCCACAGGCTGCCCGTGCGCCGCACGGCATCCGGGTCGCCGCGGTCGGCCGCGATCGCGAGCATCTCGTCGAGCGCGGCGGTGGTGGCGCGGTGCAGGGCGACCGCGGCCGGCATCCCGACCAGGCGGGCCGCCTCCGGCAGCGCGAGGCCGGTGCCCGCCGAGGCGAAGCCGCCGTTTCGCCCGCTGGCGCCGGCCGCGACCCGCTCGCCCTCGAGCACCACGACGTCGGCGCCGCCACGGGCCAGCTCACGCGCGCACGCAAGCCCGGTCACGCCCGCGCCCACCACGCACACGTCGGCGCGGGCATCACCCGCCAGCGGCGGGAAACGGCGCGCGCCCGGCGCGCGCTGCCAGAGCGACGCCGGTGCGGGCACGCTCAGCCCGCGAACCGCGCGGCCGGCAGGCCGACGGCGCCGGGCCGGCACACGAGCAGCGAGCCCGCCAGCGGCTCGCGCTCCCGCTGGGCGGCGCTCATCCCCTCCCAGGCCGTCGCCAGGTAGAGCCGGTCGAGCCCGGGCCCGCCGAACGCGGCGCAGGTCGGCTGCGACACGGGCGTCTCGATGTGCTCCAGCAGGTCGCCGCCGGGCGAGTAGCGGCGCACGCTCGCACCGCCCCACATCGCGACCCAGACCGCGCCCTCGGCGTCCACGATCAGCCCGTCGGGAATGCCCTCCCCGTCGCCGAAGACCACCAGGTCGCGGCGGTCGCCCAGCCGGCCGGTCTCGGGGTCGTAGGGATAGGCGCGCAGGCGCGGCTCGCCGGAGTCGACGTAGTACATCGTGCGCGCGTCGAGCGACCAGGCGAGCCCGTTCGACTCGGTGATCCCGGCCAGCAGCTCCCGCACGCCGCCGTCGGCGGCCACCGAGTAGAGGGCACCGCGCCCCTCCGACCCGTCGGTCGAGCACGTGCCGATCAGGAACCGGCCGGCCGGATCGCAGGCGCCGTCGTTGAACCGCAGGTTCGCGGCCAGATGGAAGGGGATCTCCTCGCGGTCTGTCACGCCGTCGGCGCCGACGAACGCGACCCCGTCGCCGCGGGCCACGAGCAGCCCGCCGCCCTCCCGCAACGCGGCGGCGCCGACCGCGGCGCCGAACCCGGCGACGTCGTGGCCGCCGTCCGCGCCCAGCCGGTGGACGCGGCCGGAGGTGATGTCCACCCAGACGACCGTCCCGGTGCGCTCGTCCCAGAGCGGGTGCTCGGCCAGCTCCGCGTCGTCGGCGAAGGCGACCTCCCAGGCGGCGCTAGACACGCTCGCCGCTGCCCGCGTCGAAGACGTGCACGTGCTCGGGCGCCACCCGCAGGTGCACGGGCGCCCCCACCTCGGGGTGCGTGCGGCCCGGATTGCGGACGACGATCCGCTCGCCTCCGGGGAGCGCGGCGTAGACGAACCCGTCCGAGCCCAGCTCCTCGACGAACTCGACGGTGGCCGCGAGCGCGCCCGCCTCGCCCGCGCCGGCCAGCGACAGGCCCTCGGGCCGCACGCCCATCGTCACGCCCCCGTCCGCGCCGGCCGGGAGCCGGATTTCGCGCCGTGCGGGCACGGTCGCCCCGGCCACCTCGATCACACCGGCGCCGAGCCGGCCGGGCAGCAGGTTCATCGCCGGGGAGCCCATGAACCCGGCCACGAACACGTTGCAGGGGCGGTCGTAGAGGTCGAGCGGCGTGTCCACCTGCTGCAGCACGCCGTCGCGCAGGACGGCCACGCGGTCGCCCATCGTCATCGCCTCGACCTGGTCGTGGGTCACGTACACCGTGGTCACCCCCAGCCGCCGCTGCAGCGAGGCGATCTGGGTGCGGGTCGAGACGCGCAGCTTGGCGTCCAGGTTGGAGAGCGGCTCGTCCATGCAGAACACCTGCGGCTCGCGCACGATCGCGCGCCCCATCGCCACCCGCTGGCGCTGGCCGCCGGAGAGGGCGCGCGGGCGCCGGTCGAGGTAGGGCTCGAGCTCGAGCAGGCGCGCCGCCTCCTCGACCCGCCGCGCCACGTCGGCCTTCGGCACCCGGGCGACGCGCAGGGCGAAGCCGAGGTTCTGGCGGACGGTCATGTGCGGGTAGAGGGCGTAGCTCTGGAACACCATGGCGATGTCGCGCCGCTTGGGCGGCAGGTCGGTGACGTCGCGCTCGTCGATGTAGACCTTCCCGCCGTCGACCGGCTCCAACCCCGCCAGCATGCGCAGCGCGGTCGACTTGCCGGAGCCGCTCGGCCCGACGAGGACGCACAGCTCGCCGTCGCCGATCGCGAGCGAGAGCCGGTCGACCGCGGGCCGGTGGCCGGCCTGGTAGAGCCGCGACGCGTGCTCGAAGCGGATCGTCGCCATGCCGCCGGCCTACCTCCCGATCCCCGCGGTCAGGCCGTTCACCAGGAAGCGCTGGAAGATCAGGAAGACGATGATCGCCGGAATCGCCGACACGAGCGAGCCGGCCATCAGCACCGGGATGTCGGTGGTGCGGCCGGCCGCGAGCGCCCCCAGCCCCACCGTGATCGTGCGCTCGGACGGGTTCTGCAGGAAGAGCAGGCCGACGAGCAGGTCGTCCCAGATCTGGATGAACTGGAGCACGAAGATCGTCGCCAGCGCCGGCAGCGACATCGGCAGCGCGATGCGCAGGAAGATGCCGGGATAGGAGAGCCCGTCGACGACGCCCGCCTCCAGCAGGTCGTCCGGCAGGCTGCGGTAGTAGGCCGTCATCAGGAAGGTGGCGAACGGCGTCCCCAGGGCGGCGTACATGAGCACCGCGCCGGTGTACGACGTGAGCAGGTGCCAGTTGGCGATGTCGACGTAGGCCGGGATGATGATCGACTGCACCGGGATCAGGAGCGCGGCGATGATGGCGAGGAAGACGACCGTCGCGCCCGGATAGCGCAGCTTGGCGAACGCGAACCCCGCCATCGTCGAGCAGACCAGGATGATCCCGATCGACATCCCGCAGACGAGCGTCGAGTTCTTGAGCTGCTGCGCCCAGGGCAGCGTCGCGTCGAGCGCGCGCCAGCTGGCCAGCGAGTGACCGCCCCCGCCCAGGAACCCGCGCTCGCTCATGAGCGACGTGTTGATCATGAACCAGAACGGGTAGAGCATCACGATCGCGATCACGACCATGAGCGAGAACAGCAGGGTGGTGCGCCACGGCCGCCGCACCGACCGGGGGCGGACGACCGGCTCGGGCAGGCCCGGGCGGGTGTCGGCGACGGCGCTCACTCCTGCGTCCTCAGCAGCCGCACCTGGATCAGGCCGACCGTCGCCATGATCACGAACAGGATCACGCCCAGCATCGCGCCCGTCCCGAACTGGCCGGTGGCGAAGGCGGTCTGGTAGACGAAGAACTCGAGCGTCGTCGTGCCGTAGCCCGGCCCGCCGCTGGTCATCACGAAGATCAGGCTGAAGAGGGCGGTGAAGGCGCTGATCAGGGTCATCATCAGCGCGAACTGGATGAACCGCTTGAGCTGGGGGACGGTGATGCGCAGGAACGTCTGCCACGTCCCGGCGCCGTCGACGCGGGCGGCCTCGGCCAGGTTCGGGTCGAGCGTCGCCATCCCCGTCAGGAAGATGACGGTGTTCGTCCCGATCATCGACCAGACGAACGTGAGCGCGACGGCCAGCAGGGCGGTGCGCTCGCCGGAGAGGAAGTCGGTCTTGAGCGCCCCCAGCCCGACGGCGCCCAGGATCGAGTTCATCTGGCCGCCGGCGGCGAAGAAGCGCTCCGAGACCATGCCGATCACCACCCAGGAGATGGCCGTCGGCATGAAGTAGACCGACCGGAACACGCGCCACCCGAACACGCGGCTGTCGAGCAGGAACGCGATCGCGAGCGGGATCCCGAGCGCGACCGGGATCGACAGCAGCAGCAGGCCGTTGTTCTGCAGGACGCGCCAGAACGCCGGGTCGTGGAACTCGTGCGTGTAGGTGGACGGGCCGATCCAGGTCGACGTCAGCCCGTCCCACGTCGTCATCGAGTAGTAGCCCGCCTGGATCATCGGCCAGCCGAGCAGCACCGTCACCAGGACGAACGCCGGGGCGCTCATGACGAGCCCGACCAGCCCGCGCCGGCGGTGGAGCGGGGAGCGCCGCGGCGCGGTCACGGGCGGCGGCAGCTCGGAGGCGGCGGGTGTCTGCGGCTCGGTGGTCACGGTCCGTGCGTCAGCCTACGGCGCGGGCCGGCCCCGCGGCGGGGGCCGGCCCTTCGCGTCGCGCCGTGGGTCAGCTGTAGTTCGACCCCCGCTGGCTGGACGGGAGCTGGTTCCAGGCGTCCACCATCTGCCCGAGGGCACTCTCCGCGGAGGCCTTGCCCGCGAGCACGCTCGGCAGCAGCTTGTTGCCGGCGTTCACCACGTCGCCCTGGACGACGTTGTCCAGCATCGGGTAGCGGGCGAGGCCCTGCGACTGGGCGAACTGCAGCATCTGCTCGTTCACCGGGTTGGACGTCGTCGAGCCGTTCACGTCCGGGATCAGGCCGGCGTCGTTCACCGCCTTCACCCCGGCCGGCGAGGCCATGAAGGCCAGGAAGTCGGCGGCCTGCTGCTTGTGCTGCGAGTAGCTCATGATCGAGAAGCCGTCGCCCGGGTACTCGACCACGCCCTGCATCGGCGAGTCCGAGAACGGCGGCACGAACGCGGCCACGTTGGAGTGCATCGCGTCCGTGTACTTCTGCGTGTCCCAGGTGCCGTCGACGATCATGGCCGCCTTGCCCGACGTGAACTGCTGGATGTTGTCGGTGGTGGTCAGGATGTTCGAGTTCGTGCACCCGCTCTTCTCCAGCGCGGCCCATTTCGTGAACTGGCCGGTGACCTGGGGCGACTTCCACGAGATCGAGCCGTCGTAGAGCCCCTTCCACTGATCGACGCTGAACTGGCCGATCATCAGGTAGCTGGCGTCGTACCAGGGGTAGAACTCGGTGCCGAGCGCCTGGCCGCCGTTCCCGTAGACGAGCGGCGTGTAGCCGGCCGCCTTGAGCTTCGTGCAGGCCGAGTTCAGCTCCGACCACGTCTGCGGCACGGCGCTGACGCCGGCCTTCGTGAAGGCGGCCTTGTTGTAGAAGCCGATGTAGAACTGATCCTCGAGCGGCATCACGTAGGGGTTCGAGGGATCGTTCAGGCCCGGCGACATCCACGCGAGGCCCTTCATCTTCGACAGCGCCGACGCCGGCACGAGCCCCTTGAGCGGGGTCAGGTACCCGGTGTCCTGGAGCGTGAAGAGGCCGGTCCACTGGACGGCGATGTCCGGGCCCGTCCGCGACACCGCCGCCGCCTTCAGCAGGGCGAAGTAGTTGTCCGCCGGCTGGCTGACCACCTTGATGGTCACGTTCGGGTGGGCGGCCTCGTACGCCTTCACCAGGTTCTGTGTGGCGACGGCGTTCTGCTCCGTGCCGTAGTTGTGCCACAGGGTGAGCGTGACCGGGGCGGAGCCGCCACCGCCCCCCGAGCCGCTCGACCCGCTCGACCCGCCGCACGCGGCGAGCAGGGCCGACGCCGCGATCACCGCGATCGACATCACCGTTCTGCGCATCGATCTCCTCCTTCGTTCGCGTGGACAGACGTCCTGTCCCATCTCACGACCTCCCAACAACGGGTTCGACCATGCGCCGCGCCTCCGGCGTCGGCGCCAGCAGAAAGTCGAAGTCGCAGCCCTGGTCGGCCTGCGTCACATGCGCCCGGTAGAGCGCCGGCCAGCCGCGCACGTGCTCGCTGGGCGGCGGCCGCCAGCCGGCGCGGCGGGCGGCGATCACGTCGGCGGGCACCTCGAGCTCGAGCGTCCCCGCCTCGACGTCCAGGGCGACCGGATCGCCGTCCTTCACGAGCGCCAGCGGCCCGCCGACGCCGGCCTCCGGGGCGACGTGCACGACGCACGTCCCGAACGCCGTGCCGCTGATGCGGCCGTCGCTGACGCGCACCATGTCCTCGACGCCCGCCGCCGCCAGCTTGGCCGGAACGGGCACGTGCCCCCACTCGGGCATGCCGGGGACGCCGACCGGGCCGGCGCCGGCCAGCACGAGCACGCTGTCGGCGCTCACGTCGAGGGCGGGGTCGTCGATCCGCTCGCGCATCTCGGCGTAGGAGCGGAAGACGACCGCCGGGCCGCGGTGGCGGAAGAGCCGCCGCGACGCCGCCGACGTCTTCAGCAGCCCCCCTCCGGGGGCGAGCGAGCCGCGTACGACCGCGAATGCGCCGTCGCGCCCGAGCGCGTCGCTCGTGGGGAGGATCGCCGGCCCCGTGACCGTGCGACCCTCGCTCTCCTGCGCCCACGTGCGTCCCGACCCTGTGCGGGCCTGCAGCTCGAAGTGCCCGGCCAGCTCCGCGACCAGGGCGGGCACGCCGCCGGCGGCGTGGAACTCCTGCATCAGCAGCGCACCCGAGGGCTCCACGTCGGCGACGACCGGGATCCCGCGACCGAGGCTGCCGACGTCGTCCAGCCGCAGCGCCACCCCGGCCCGGCCGGCGATGGCCAGCAGGTGCAGGACGACGTTCGTCGAGCCGCCCACCGCGTGCAGCCCGCGGACGGCGTTTCGGAACGCCGGCAGGCCGAGCACGTCGGAGGGGCGCACGCCGTCGCGCACCATCGCCACGATGCGCTCCCCGGACGCGCGGGCGAGCGCGCGCCGGTCGGGGTGGGCGGCGGGAACGGCGGCGGCGCCGGGCAGCATCAGCCCCAGCAGCTCGGTCACGATCGCCATGCTCGAGGCCGTGCCCATCGTGTTGCATGAGCCCTGGCCGCAGGCCAGGCAGCGCTCGAACGCCAGCCAGTCGGCGTCGCTCATGGCGCCGGTGCGGTGCTCGTCCCAGGCGTGCCAGAGGTCGGTGCCGGTGCCGACCCGGCGGCCGTGGAACTCGGACACAGGCCGCGGCCCGGCGGTGACGACGAGCGCGGGCAGGTCGGCGCTGACCGCGCCCATGATCGCGCTCGGCACGGACTTGTCGCAGTTGCCGAGCAGGACGACGCCGTCGAGCGGGTAGGAGCGCAGGTACTCCTCGACCTCCATCGCCACGAGGTTGCGGTAGAGCATGGCGCTCGGCTTCATCAGATCCTCGCCGAGGCTCATCACGGGGAACACCATCGGGTGGCCGCCGGCCGCCCGCACGCCGTCGGCGACGTCGGCGGCCAGCGCCGTCAGCGGCAGGTTGCACGGGTTGAGGTCGGACGCCGAGTTGGCGATCCCGATCACCGGCCGGTCGGCGGCGGCGGTCACGTCGACGCCGGCGTTGCGGGCGGCGACGCGGTTGATGACGGCGACCTCGTCGTCGCCCGCGAACCAGCGGCTGGAGCGCAGCTCGCTCACAGCGCCTCCGGCACCCCGAGGCCGGGCGCGCCGGGGCGCGACTGCTCGAGCCCGGCGCCGGAGCGCCCGATCCACTCGAGCGCGACCCGGGCGCGGTGCACCTTCTCGCGCGCGATCGCGACGGCAGTCGGCTCGAGGTGCAGGCCCGACGGGTAGAGCGGCTGCGAGTTGCGCAGCCCGAACTTGGCGTAGAGCGGGGCTGCGGTCGCGGCCAGGTCGGCGAGCTGCTCCGACCGGACGACGCCGGCGAGGGCGTCCGGCGCCTCGACGTAGAGATCGAGCGGGAGATCGGTGACGGCGCGCATGTCGGCCAGCTCGGCGAGGGTGAGGTCGGTCGGCAGGTTGACCGTGCCGGCGCCGAGCGCGGCCAGCACGCCCAGCGCCGCCGGATTCGACGGCGCCAGCATGACCGAGACCTTCCACACGACCCCCGCCGGGATGGCGCCGCCGGCCTGGGCTTCCACGAGCGTCTTCAGGAGGCCGACGTCGGCCACCAGGAATCCGCGGATCCCGCACTCGACGGCGCGCAGCACGTCCTCGACCGCGTAGGTCAGCTCGCGCATGCCGCGGATCCCGCCGGCGACGGCGCCGCCGTCCGCGGCTCGCGACATCGCAAACGGCCCCCACTCCTCGCGCGGGCCGACGAAGAGCGACACCTCCAGGCCCGCCTCGGCGCCGATCGCCGCCATCTCGCGCAGCTCCGACTCGGCCAGCAGCATCGCACCCGAGCCCTGCGACACCCGGTTCACGGTCACGCCCTGGCGGCGCGCCTCCTCCACCACGGCCGCGAGCACCACCGGGCCCTCGACCGACGGGATCTCGACCCGGAAGTGGGCGCCGTCGGGGAAGCGCGCGCCGCTGGCCGCCGGCAGCCGCTCGCCGGGCAGGCCGGCCGCCGCCAGCAGCCGGGCCGCGCGCAGGTCGGCGGCGCTCATGCAGCCTCCAGCACGGCGGGCCGGCCCAGTGGATCGCCCTCGTCGGCATGCGGCCACGCGCCGGCGGTCGTGACCAGCTCGGGCGCCCCTGCGCCGAGCAGATAGGTGTCCTCGTCCTTGGCGCCGCCGGGGAGGCTGGGGTTCCAGGCGACGGCCACGCCCGGCTCGACCGGGACGTCCCACCACGGGCTGTCCGTCTGCGCGGGCGAGATCTCGAACTCGCGCTGGCCGAAGCCGATCGGGCCGCCCTGGTAGTGCGCGCGCCACCCGCCCGGCGCCCCGGCCCCGGCGTAGCCGGCGGCGAGCGCCTCGAGTGCGGCCCCGTACGCGGCGCCCGGGCCGCAGGCGTCGAGGACACGCGCGTGGACGGCGCGGCACGCGGCGAGGCCGTCCCGGAGCGCCGCCGAAACCTCGGTCGCGGCGTGACGCGTGAGGGCGACGTGGAGGCCGTCCCGGCGCGCGACCAGCACCGCCATCACCACCCGCCGCGGCCGGCTGCCGTCGGCGACGGGATGGCGGAACGACTCCAGCCGCCCGTCCCCGCCCACGAGCAGGCAGGGCGCGTCGGCACCGGCACGCTCGCAGCCGGCGGCGATCCGGGCGGCGATGTCGCGGTCGGCCTCGCCGGGCCGCCATTCGCGGAGCGCGGACTCGACGGCGCCGGCGGCGTCGCGGCCGAGGTCGCGCAGGTCGTCCTGCTCGGCGCCCGAGAGCGGCAGGCGGACGGCGGTGAGGTCGTGGTCGAGGTCGTGGCCGAAGCCGGGGTGGCCGTCGCTGCCCAGGCCGGCGGGCGGCGTCCCGGCGGCGTCGGCGGCCGCGCCGATCATCGCGTCGCCGTCCCACCAGGGCACGGCGCACAGGCCGGCGCCGGCGGGCAGCAGCTCGGCCCGCACACGCGGCGCCTCCACCTCGGTCGTCACCACCGTCACCTCGGCCGGGGTGACCACGATCCAGACGGTGTCGACGGGAGCGGTGCGGTCGATCGGCGGGTTGATGCCGCCGGACGCCCACGCGACCGGGCCGGGCCGCGTGAGCACGACACCGGCCAGCCCACGCGCCGCGGCGAGCGACCGGATACGCTCGACCGCCGACCGGCCGCGGCGCTCGCGGCGCTCGCGGCGACGCTCGAATGCTTCGGTGCGAGATGCTGTATCGTTCGGCACAGGCGAACACCGTCCGGTAGTTCTGGCTAGTGAATCAGACCCCGCCAACCGTGTCAACGCAGCCCGCCCAGCCCGCGAGCCGGTATCTGGTCGGGAGCGTCGCGCGCGCCCTGCGCCTCGTCGGCCTGGTGGCGGACGCACCCGACGGCCTGGCCGTCTCCGAGATCGCCCGGGCGCTGGGGACGTCGAAGAGCACCGCGCATTCGCTCGCGCGCACCCTGGTCGCCGGGGGCTACCTGCGCACCGTCGACCCCGGCCCCCGCTACCGGCTCGGGCTGGAGCTCGTGCGGCTGGGCGAGGCGGCCGGCCGCTCCATCCAGCTCGGCGGCCTGTGCAAGCCCGTGCTGCGCGAGCTCAGCGTGGCGACCGGCCTGACCACCCGCGCGGCGATCGCCGACGACGGCTACCCGGTCTTCGTCGAGCGGGTCGAGTCGCCGGGCGTGATCCGCTTCCACACGGCCCTCGGCGTCCGCGAGCTGCCGCACTCGAGCGCGGCCGGCAAGGCCATCCTGGCGGCGCTGCCGGCGAGCGTCGCCGAGCGGGTGGCCGCCGAGACGTCGCTGCCGGAGCGCACGCCGAACACGATCCGCACGCTGCCCGCGCTGCAGGCCGAGCTGGAACGGGTGCGCGAGCGCGGCTTCGCCGTCGACGCCGAGGAGGACGCGCTCGGAGTGATGTGCGTGGCGGCCACCTTCCACGACCACGCGGGACGGCTTGCGGGCGCGATCAGCGCGACCGGGATCGCGCCCGACATCGAGGCCCGCGGCGTCGACGTCCTCGGGGCCGAGGTGCGTGCGGCCGCGGCGACGGTCACGAGCCTGCTCGGCGGCGCCCCGGCGACGGACGGAGCGACGCCGTGAGGGCGCTCGTCGTGGCCGCGCCCGGGCGGGTGGCGCTGGAGCAGCGGCCCGACGTCTCGCCCGGGCCGGGCGAGGTGCTGATCGCCCCCGCCGCCGTCGGCATGTGCGGCACCGACCTCGACATTATCGACGGCACCATCGACCCGGCGTTCGTGCGCTACCCGATCGTGCTCGGGCACGAGTGGGCCGGACGGGTGGTGGGCGGCGACGGCGGCCCGGCGCCGGGCACGCGCGTCGTCGTCGAGGGCGTCGTGCCGTGCGGACGCTGCGGCGAGTGCGCGCGCGGCGACACCAACCGGTGCGAGCACTACGACGAGTTCGGGTTCACCCGCGACGGCGCGGCGGCCGACCTCCTGGTGGCGCCGGCGCGACTGGTGCATCCCCTCGCCGAGGAGGTGTCGTTCGAGTCCGGGGCGCTGGTCGAGCCCGCCGCCGTGTGCTACCGCGCCCTCGAGCGGGCGCGGCCGGCGCCGGGCGAACGGGTGCTCGTGGTCGGCGACGGCACCGTGGCGCTGCTGACGGCGATGCTGGCCCGGCTGTGGACGCCCGCCGCCGTCACGATGCTGGGCGCCCGCCCGGCCCAGGCGGCGCTGGCGGAGCTGGCCGGCGTCGACACGTTCACGACCGTCCCGGCCGAGGCGGGCGCGAACCACGACCTCGTCGTCGAGGCGGCGGGAGCGGCGGCCGCGACCGCGGCGGCGCTGGCGGCGCCCCGCCGCGGCGGGCGCGTCGTCATCGTCGGCTTCCCCGGACAGGGCGTCACCGTCCCGCTCAACGTCGACGACCTCGTGAACGCCGACGTCACGGTCTCCGGCAGCTTCAGCTACACGTCCGCCGCGTGGGCGCGCGTCGCGGCGCTCCTGCGCGCCGGCCGGCTCGACCTGGGCGGCCTCGTCACCCACCGCTTCCCGCTCGAGCGTCACGCCGATGCGATCGAGGCGCTGCGCACGCCGACGGGAGCCCGCGGCAAGGTGCTGGTCGAGATCGGATGAGCGACGGAAGGGCGCGCACGCGCGCCGAGGTGATCGCGTACTGCCGCCGGCTCCAGTCCGAGGGACTGATCCCCGCCACCGCCGGGAACGTCAGCGCACGTGTGGAGGGCGAGCCCGGCCTGATCGCGGTCACACCGACGGCGACGCCGTACGACCTGCTGGAGCCGGACGACATCGCCCTCGTCACCGCTTCCGGCGAGCTCGTCGGCGGAGACCGGCCGCCGACGACCGAGCTGCCGCTGCACACCGTCCTCTACACCCGCCGGCCCGACGTGGGCGCGGTCGTCCACACCCACTCGCCGGCGGCGTCGGTGATGGCGGTGATGGGCTGGGCGCTGCCGCCGATCCTGACCGGCCTCGCCGGAGCCGTCGGCGGCGACGTGCCCGTCGCGCCATACGCCCGCCCGGGCACGCACGAGCTGGCCGACGCGGCGGCCGAGGCGCTCGCCGACCGGGGCGCCTGCCTGCTCCGCCACCACGGCGTCGTCGCCGTCGGCCCGGACCTCGCATCCGCCTCGACCGCCGCCTGCCTGACCGAGAATGCGGCCCAGGTGTACCTCGAGGCGCGAGCGACCGGCGCGCAGGTGCCGGAGCTCGACGCCGACGAGGTCGAGTGGCTGGCCGCCGGCTGGCGGACACAGTGGGAGCCCAGGCCGTGAGTGCGGCGCGCCGGGCCGAGATCGCCGGCGCCGGCCTGGCCGGCCTCACCGTTGCGGCGGTGCTCGCGCAGCGCGGCTGGAAGGTGCGGGTGCACGAGCAGGCCGGGGAGCTGCGCGAGATCGGCGCGGGGATCTACCTGTTCGAGAACGCTCTGCGCGTGCTCGAGGCGATCGGCGCCTACGACGACGTCGCCGGGCGGGCGGAGCAGATCGTCGACGGCGACCTGCGCGACCACCGCGACCGGCTGGTCATCCGCCGCAACGAGCGCCGCGCAGTCAACTCGCGGCTCTTCGTCGCGCTGCGGCGCGACCTGCACGGCGCCCTCGCGCGGGCGGCGACGGCCGCCGGCGCCGAGATCGTGACCGGCTCCCGGGCGCTCGCGGCGACGCCGGACGGGCGGCTCGAGCTCGCGGGCGGGTTCGGCGACCGGGCGGACCTGGTGGTCGGCGCCGACGGCGTCCACTCGCGCGTGCGCGACTCGCTCGGCCTGGCCTCCTCCATCCTCGACCTCCAGGACGGCTGCGGCCGCCACCTGATCCCGCGCACGCCCGCCGACCCCGTCCACCGCACCTACGAGGCGTGGAACGGCGGCCGCCGGGTGGGGGTCGCGCCGGCCGGCCGCGACTGGGTGTACGTCTTCCTGTGCTGCCCGAGCACGGACATCGCCGGACGGCTGCAGCAGCCCTTCGACACCGAGGAGTGGGTCCGGTCGCACCCCGCCTACGCCGACCAGCTGCGGCGCATCCCGCGCCACCCGGAGGGCCGCTGGCTGACCTTCTACGACGTGCGCTGCCGGGCGTGGTCGAGCGGACGGGTGGCGATCCTCGGTGACGCCGCCCACGCGATGTCCCCCAACCTCGGCCAGGGCGCGTGCACCGCGATGTCGAACGCGCTCGCCCTCGGCCAGGCGGTGAGCGCGAACGTGGACATCCCCGCCGCGCTGGGGGCGTGGGAGGCGAGCGAGCGCCCGTTCACCGAGCGCACGCAGCGGTACTCCTACGTCTACGGCCGGGTCGGCACCCGCTGGCCGCGGCCGCTGCTCGACGTGCGCTCGCGGATCGTGCCGGTGGTGGCGCGCTCGGCCCGGTTCAAGCGGGCGATGAGCCAGGCGGCCGAGCACGCGCCGCACCTGGACGGAGGCGCATGAGCGGCGACCTGCTCCTGCTCGGCGGCCGGGTGCGGACGCTCGACGCCGCCGGCACCGTCGCCGAGGCGGTGCTCGTCGAGGACGGCCGCGTGACCGCCGTCGGCGCGAGCCGCGACCTGGCGGGCCGCGCCCGGCCCGGCACGCCGGCGCTCGACCTGGCCGGGCGCACCGTCCTGCCCGGACTGATCGACGCCCACGCCCACCTCGAGCTCTCGGCCCTCGCCGGGCGGCGCTGGGTCGACGTGCGCGCGCTCCCGCCGGCGGGCGCGGCAAGGCTGGTGGCGGAGGCGGCGGCCGCGGCCGGCCGGGGCGAGTGGATCGTCGCCCAGGGCACCTTCGGCCAGCACCTGCCGGACCGCGCGCAGCTCGACGCCGCCGCGCCGGGACATCCGGTGATCGTGCGCGAGAGCATGCACAGGCTCTCGGCCAGCTCTGAGGCGCTGCGCGCCGGCGGCATCGACCGCGGCTTCGTCGAGCCGGCCGGGACGCGCGTGCGGCGCGCGGCCGACGGCGAGCCGACGGGGATCGTCGAGGAGGGCTTCGACCTCTTCCCCGTCCCCTGGGCGGAGGCCGGCTGGCTCGAGCAGGCGCTCCCCGCGCAGGCGCTCGCGTCCTTCGTGCGCTTCGGCGTGACCGCGATCCACGAGCTGCCCGCCTCGCCGGCGGCCCTCGCCGCGTGGCGGACGCTGGCGGCCGCAGACCGGCTGCCGTGCCGGATCGTGCTCAACCCGATCCTGCGCCCGGGCCATCAGCCGACGGTCGGGAGCGCGGGCGAGCTGGCCGGCCTGCGGCGCGCGATCGCGGGCCTGCACCCGTGGCTCACCATCGGCGCCCTCAAGCTCTTCCTGGACGGCGCCGGCGAGGCGGCCTGGACGCGCCCGCAGCTCGCCTCCGGGCCCGGAGGGTGGGGCCTGGCCCCGTTCTCGTATGCGGCGCTTCGGGCCGTGCTGGCCGACTGCCGCGAGCACGGCGTGCAGGTGTGGATGCACGCGGTCGGCGCGGTCGCGCAGGAGCTGGCGGTCGACGCCGTGGAGGAGACGAACCGCACCCACCCGGCGCCGGACCACCGCTCCCGCCTCGAGCACGCCGGCAACGCCGTCTGCGACCCGGCCATCCTGCCGCGGCTCGCCCCCGCCGGGATCGTGCCCGTGCCGACGGCCTCGTTCATGCACCGCTACGTCCCGCGGCCGGGAGACGGTGAGACCGGCGGAAACCTGCCGTTCCCGTTCCGAACGCTGCTCGCGGAGGGGCTCGCGCCGCCGGGCAACTCCGACAGCGCGGGCACGGCCCCGTTCGCCACCACCCCCTGGCACGGCGTGGCGGCGATGGTGCGCCGCCTGACGGGCGACGGCGCGCCGGTTCCGCCGGCGGACGAGGCGCTCACCATCGAGGAGGCGGTGCTGGCGCCCACCCGCTTCGCCGCCCGCGCGACCTTCGCCGAGGCCGCGCAGGGCGCGATCGCGCCGGGACTGCACGGCGACCTGGCCGTCTACCGCGACGACCCGCTGACCACGGCGACGAGCGAGCTCACCCGCCTCGAGGCCGATCTGACCGTGGTCGCCGGGCGTATCGTCCACCGCGGCCCCGGCGCCCCGGCGCAGGCCTGACGTGGAGCTGAACCACTTCCTGACGGCCTTCCTGCCCGACCGCGACCGTGACGCGGGCCGGATCTACGCCGACATGGTCGCGCAGGCGCAGGCCGCCGACCGGCTGGGCTACGACGCCGTCTCGATCCCCGAGCACCACCTGATCAACATCCTGCTCGTGCCCTCGCCGCTCATGATGGCCGCGCACCTCGCCCCGCTCACGGAGCGGATCCGGCTCGTGACGGCGGTGGTGGTGCTGCCGCTGCACGACCCGCGCATCCTGGCGGGCGAGATCGTCCAGGCCGACATGCTCTGCGGCGGCCGGCTGGTGGTCGGGGTCGGTCGAGGGGCGTTCGCCTACGAGATGGGCCGCCTCGGCGTCCCCATCGAGACGTCGCGCGACCGCTTCACCGAGACGCTCGAGGTGCTGCAAACGCTGCTCGAGCGGGAGGAGGTGGCGTGGGACGGGCGCCACTACGCGTTCGAGCCCCTCACCGTCATGCCGCGGCCCGTGCGCCCGATCCCGTTCATGATCGCCGCCATGGCGCCCGACGCGATCGAGGCCAGCGCGGCGCGGGGCTTCCACATCCAGACCACGCCGTTGGGCGGGTCGCACGCGAAGCTGCTCGAGCAGGTCGAGGCGTTCCGGCGCGGGCGCGAGCGGGCGGGCGAGCCGCTGCGGCTGGCGCTGATGCGCGGCGCCTACGCCGCCCGCGACGAGCGCGACGCCCGCCGCGTGCTCGGCCTCGCGAACGAGTACTACAAGCGCTTCGACAACGTCTTCGGCGGCGGGCCGGGCCTCGTCGGCGGCGGGATGATCGAGCCGCTGCCGCGCCGTCAGAGCGTCGCGGAGCTCGGCGAGAACCTGGTCATCTGCCCGCCCGGGGAGATGGTGGAGCGCCTGCGCGGCTACGCCGAGGCCGGAGTCGACGAGCTCATCCTGAGCTCGAACTTCGGCCAGCCGGTGGAGGAGACGCTGGAGATGATGGAGCGCTTCGCAGCCGAGGTGATGCCCCACCTGCGCGGGTGAGGCCGACGATGGCGAACGCGGCGGCGCCCGCGCCCAGCACCGCCTCCGCCGCCCAGGTCGCGACCGTCGGCGTTGCCAGGAGGCCGCCGTCGGAAAGGTGGAAGACGGGGCCGGACTCGGTCGCGAGCGCGACCCCCCAGACGGCCAGCCCTGCAGCCGTAACGCACATGCCGCCGGCGGCCGCCCAGGCCGCGCCGAGCACGAGCCGCAGCTCGCGCGCTGCGAGCGGCACGCGGAGCAGGACGCGGCTCCCGTTCGCGAGCGCGACGGCCGTCGCAGCCGCGGACACGACCAGCCACGCGGCCAGGATCGCGAGCGTGCGGGGATCGTGGGGCGGGCGCGGAGCCGCCGAGCGCGCATAGACGGCGAGCAGCGCAAGCGCGAGCGCGACGACCGCCGTCGCGACGCCGGCCCCTGTCAGCGGCCGGGCGAGATCGCGGCCGCCGCGGTGCAGCTCCCGGCCGACCGCGGCCAGGATGACGAGGCCGGCGGCGCACACGGCGAGCGCGACGACGGCGGCGCCGGCGAGGATCAGGTCGCGGCCGGCGGCGACGGGCGCGTGGTGTGCGGCTGCGGCGGTGAAGTCCTCGTACTCCACCATCTTCGCGAACCCCGCCACCGCAGCGGCGCTCGCGGCGGCCGCCCACAGGCAGACGGCCAGGGCCGTCCTCCGGCGCCGCTCCGGCGCCGCCCCGGCGAGCTCGCGGACGCGGGCATCGAGCGCCCCGCGCAGCATGTCGGCCAGCGTGCCGGCACCGACGCCGTGATCCTCGAGCAGCGCCTCGTACTCCTTGCGATAGCGCTCCCGCCACGCGGCCGGGTACAGGCGCAGGACGATCCCCGCGAGGCGGCTCACGCCGTCGCCGCCTCGAGCCGGGCGAGCCCGCGCTCCGCCACCACGCGGACGTGCTCGAGCTGGGCCCGCAGCGCCGTGGCGCCGGCTGCGGTGAGCCGGTACGGCCGCCGCCGCTCCTGCGGCTCGAGCGCCTCGATCAGGTTGCGCTCCTCCAGCCGGGCGAGCACGGCGTAGAGCGTGCCGGGGCGCAGACGCGGCCCGCCCATGGCGGCGACGTCCTGGATGATGGCGTAGCCATGGCGGGGCCCCGCGGCGAGGCTCGTCATGACGACGAGTGCGGGGTCGGCGTAGCGGCCGAAGGCGGTGAGCTCCGATGCGGGCGGGGAGGTGTCCATGCGCTCAGTGTATTCAACAATGCGGTATATCGCAATACGGAACCCACGGCGAGGATTACGATCTCTCCCACCA
The DNA here is from genome assembly GCA_963843705.1 of uncultured Actinomycetes bacterium. GTDB lineage: Bacteria > Actinomycetota > Thermoleophilia > Gaiellales > JAICJC01 > JAICJC01. Next base: position 89,279 of record CAWJLQ010000004.1, on the reverse strand, counting down.
CTCGAGCGGAGGCACCGCAATGTTCCTGAACGACCCCGAGATCGACGCCGGCATCCGGGCGGCCTACGCCGCCGCGACCGCCGACGCCGGCTACCTCATGAACTACAACGTCGCCTGGGCGTGGCGCCAGGACGTGACCGACCACTTCATGGCGGCGCGCAAGCTGGTGGCCGCGACGACGACCCTCTCGCCGGGCGAGATCGCGGTCGTGAACGCCGCCGTCGCCGCCGCCCGGCGCGACTCGGCGTGTTCGCTCGCATGGGGTACCAAGCTGGCCAGGCAGACCGATGCCGCGGCCGCGGCGACCGTCCTGGACGGGCGCCCGGACGGCCTCTCGGAGCGCGAGACGGCCCTCGCCCGCTGGGCGGCGCAGGTCGCGCTCGACCCCAACGCCACCTCGCCGGCCGACATCGCCGAGCTGCGCCGGCTGGGCATGTCCGACCGCGAGATCGCCGAGGCGACGATGCTGGCGGTGTTCCGGCTCGGCTTCAGCGCCCTGAACGCGGCGCTCGGCGTGGAGACCGACGCGGAACTGGTCGCCGACGCCCCCGCGCCGGTGCGCGAGGCGGTCACCTACGGCCGGCCGGCCGAGGAGTACTCGAACGTGGCCTCGTAGCCGCAGCGGCCGCTGTAGGAGAACCGCAGCCGGTCGTCCCGCTCGGCCGCGTCGAGCGCCGCCACGACGACCTCCCTGCCCGAGCGGTGGTGCCCCGGGATGATGCACGACACCGGGCTCTGCGTCTCGTGGGGGGCCTCGACGCGCACCGTCACCGATCCCCCGGCCCGGAACCAGCCCCTCCCAGGCGTGTGGTCGATCTCGATCCGGCTCGGGATCACCTCGAGCAGCGTGCTCGGCTTGAACGCCCAGGGAAACTGGCTGAGCGGCGTCCCGCCGAGCCGTCCGGCGAAGACGTCCTCGAGCGCCGCCCGCTGGGCCGCGTCGGCGCGCTCGTCCACGTGCAGCACCCACGACCAGGGCGAGCCCGGCTCGTCGTCGGAGTAGTACGTGACCATGACGACGCAGAGCGATGCGAGGTCGACGTCGCCGACCGCGCCCTCGACGATGCGCCACGAGAGCGCGCCCGTGCAGACGCCGTAGGTGGAGCGCCCGCCGGCGACGCCGTCGATGCGCCGGCAGGGGCAGATCGCGTCGCAGTTGCACGCCTCCAGGTAGGTGCCGGCCAGCCGCCAGGGCGTCTCGGCGGCGGCGCTCACATGCCCCCCATCGGCCTCGGCGGGCGGTGCAGGCCGGGCACGAGGCCGGGATGCCAGGGCGCGAGCAACCCCAGCACCAGGAGGCCGATGCCGGCCGCCACGGCGACGGCACGGCCGTGCCGCCACACCTTCTCGAGGGTGACGACGCCCGTCAGCGCGACCATCCAGCGCAGGTCCATGACGCCGAGCGCGATCAGGGCGACCATGAGCGCCCAGCAGCAGCCGACGCACCAGGCGCCGTGGTGGACGCCGGCGCGGACGTGCCGGGCGGGGCCGCGGAAGCCGCCGACGCGGACGAGCAGCGCAAGCGGCGAGCGGCACAGGGCCAGGCAGCGGTCCTTGAACGGGGTGAGCTGGTAGACGCCCGCGACCACCAGCACCGCCGCGCCGATCCGGTCGGCCGCCGTCTGGTGGTGGAGCGAGAGCCGGCCGGCGGCCGCGCTCGCGCCGAGCGCGAGGACGCCGAAGGCGGCCCACACCAGCAGGTAGCCGGCGGCCAGCCCGGCGGCGCGCGAGGTTCGCCCCCCGCCGTCGCCCGCGTAGAGCACCCCGAACGGGACGAGCGCGGGCAGCATCATCGCCGCCATCATCACCGTCCAGATGCCCACGAAGGCGGCGGCGCCGAGCCCCATCGTGCCGGGGGCGGAGGCCATCCCGCCCGCCTGGCGGACGACGACCACCCAGGCGGCGGCGGCGGCGGCGAGCGTGAGGCCCGCCACCCGGATCGATGCGGGGTCGGTGCGGACGATCACCGGCCAATGATCGCGAATCGGCCCGAGGTCCGCCACCTCCGCGTTGACGCCCGCGCGGCGACCACCTAGCGTTCGGCCATGGTCCGGCTCCGCGTGCTCGCGATCGCCTCGGCCGCGCTCGTCGCCGGCGCGGCTCTGCACCCGCCGGCCGCGCATGCCGCCAAGTCGCTCGCCGGCAAGGTGATCGTGATCGACCCCGGCCACAACATCACCAACTGGAAGTACCCGGCCCAGATCAACCGGCCGGTGCTCTACGGGCCGCCCGGCCAGACGAAGCCCTGCGACACGACCGGCACGGCCACCGACAGCGGCTACCCCGAGGCCCGCTACACGCTGGCCGTGGGCCTGCACGTCGTCAAGTACCTGCGCTGGATGGGGGCGACGGTGGTGATGACGCCCGTGAACCGGCGGCCGTGGGGCCCGTGCATCACCGGCCGCGCCGCGCTCGGGAACCGGCTCCACGCCGACGCCGCGGTCTCGATCCACGCCGACGGCGCGCCGGCGTGGGCGCACGGCTTCTACGTGATCGCGCCCAGCGCGCCGCTCCCGAACGTCGGCCTCGGCCCGCGCCGGATCGCCCGCGACGTGAAGCTCGGCAAGGCGATGCTGCACGCATACAGCCTGGTCACGGGGATGAAGTACTCCAACCTCTACCCGACCGGCTTCCTGCGCTCGGACGCCTACGGCGGCACCGACCTCTCGCACGTCCCCAAGATCTTCATCGAGACCGGCAACATGCGCAGCCCCGGGAACGCCCGCCGGCTCGAGTCGCGCACCTTCCGGCACCGGATCGCGCTCGGGATCGCCAAGGGCATCCGGCTCTACCTGACCGGCAAGATGTAGCCGCCCCCGGCCGGACGCGTCGACTTCCGGCGCCGCGGTCTGTCGTCCTCGCTCGGCAGTAGCCCTCGTTGCCGCATCGCGGGACGACGCACCAGTGTTCGACCAGTCCGCCCTGCCCAATTCGGGGGAGAGGAGATCGCACGTGCCCGACGATGATCAGACGCAGGAGCCGGCTCAACGCACGCACGGGAGGAACACGCTTGGGATTCGCCCCGACCGAGGCCTTGACGGTCGAAACGATCACGCTCGACACCATCGACTCGGTCGAGCCGCGCAGCGGTGACTGGCTCGGCGGCGACCTGGTGCTGCAGATCGGCGGCCGGGAGCAGATGTTCCGCCATCTCCAGCCGGCCACCAAGGCGGACGACATCGCCACGCTGATCGGCAAGCAACGACCCATCGCCCCCCACTGACGGCGGCGATCGCTCGCCGGTGACGGAGAGCGCCGCGACGACGCCTGCGATTCCGGTCTGGGGCGGCATCGGGCCGCCGATCCTACTCCGCGTGCACCGGCGAGGCGGGCGTCCGTGCTAGGAAACGGCGATGCGGCGGCAGGCTCCCACGAACGAGCCCGCATGACCACGATCAGGACGGACGAGGCCCGGCGGGTCACTCGCCTCGGACGCGGGCTGCACCCCGTGCTGGAGCGGCTGGCGGCGCTCGCCTTCGACTACTCCTGGAGCTGGGAGGGCGGGGACGACGTGTTCCCACGCATCGACGCCGCCGGCTGGCAGGCGGCGAACGAGAACCCGGTGCGCTTCCTGGCCTCGCTGTCGGACGCGCGGCAGGAGGCGGCGGCCGGCGATCCCGCCGTCACGGCGGCGATCGACCGGCTCGCAAGCCGGATCGAGGAGGCGACCGCCGCGCCCGCCGACACGACCGGCCGGCCGGTGGCCTTCTTCTGCGCCGAGTACGGCGTGCACCGGTCGCTGCCGATCTACTCGGGCGGCCTGGGCGTGCTGGCCGGCGACATCCTCAAGGAGGCCAGCGACCAGCGCCTGCCGCTCGTCGCCGTCGGCCTCTTCTACCGGCGCGGGTACTTCCGCCAGCGTGTCGACCGCACCGGCTGGCAGCAGGAGTCGTGGCCGCAGAGCGAGCCGGTCGACCTCCCGATGGCCCTCGTCGAGGACGCCGCCGGGGCGCCGCTCGTGCTGTCGGTCGAGCTCTTCGACCGCCCCGTCGCCTTCCGCGTCTGGCGCGTTCGGGTGGGGCGCGTGCCGCTGCTGCTGCTCGACAGCGACCTACCGGAGAACGACGCCGTCGCCCGGTGGACGACCGCGCGGCTCTACGACGCGAACCCGGAGGTGCGGCTGCGCCAGTACGGGCTGCTCGGCCTGGGCGGCGCGCGGGCGCTCGCCGCCGTCGGCGCCGACCCGGCCGTCATCCACCTGAACGAGGGCCACCCGGCGCTGGCGCCGCTCGAGCTCGCCGGCGCGCGGGAGCAGGTCGTGTTCACGACGCACACGCCCCTGGCGGCCGGGAACGAGACCTACCCGCAGGAGCTCTTCCTGCGCGCGTTCGCCGGCGCGGCCGGGCGGGCGGGGATCGGGCCGGAGGAGCTGCTGGCGCTGGCGGCGTCGCAGGACGGGCGGCCGGGCATGTCGGCGCTCGCGATGCGGCTCAGCCGGCGGCGCAACGCCGTCAGCCGCGTGCACGGGGCGACGGCGACCGAGCTCTGGTCGCCGCTCCTGCCCGACCGGCCGATCGACCACGTCACGAACGGCGCGCACCTGGCGACGTTCCTCGCCGCGCCGCTGCGCGACCTCTTCGACCGCCATCTGGACGAACGCTGGCGCCGCGAGCCCGACGACCCGGCGGCGTGGGAGGCCGTGCTCGGCATCCCCAACGGCGAGCTGTGGGCGGCCCGCTGCGACGCGCGGGCGCGCCTGATCGGCTATGCCCGCGGCAAGGCCGAGTCCGATCGGCTCGTCCGCGGCGAGGCCGTGCGCGACGTCGAGGCCGCGGCCGGGTTCGACCCGGAGGCGCTCACGCTCGGGTTCGCGCGCCGGCTCGCGAGCTACAAGCGTCTCGACCTGCTGTTCCGCGATCCCGACCGCCTCGGCCGGATCCTGCACGGGGGCCACCGCTGCCAGCTGCTCGTCGCCGGGAAGGCCCACCCCAACGACGACGAGGGCAAGCACGTCCTGCAGCGCGTCCTGCACGCCCGAGCGGCCGTCGACGGCGCCGGCGACCGCTTCGCCTTCCTGGACGACTACGACCTCTCGCTCGGACGGGAGCTCGTGCGCGGATGCGATGTCTGGATCAACCTGCCGCGGCCGCCGCTCGAGGCGAGCGGGACGAGCGGGATGAAGGCGACCTTCAACGGCGCCCTGCAGCTGAGCGTCCTCGACGGCTGGTGGGCGGAGGGGTTCGACGGGTCGAACGGCTGGGCGATCGAGGCCCGCACGGGCGACGCGGCCGCCGACGACGCGGCCGACGCCGAGCGCCTGTACACGCTGCTCGAGCAGGAGGTCGTGCCGGCCTTCTACGAGCGGGACGCGGCCGGCGTGCCCAACCGGTGGTGCGAGATGGTGAAGCGCTCGCTCGCCACCTGCGCCCCGCAGTTCACCGCGACGCGCATGGTGAAGGAGTACCGCGCGCGGATGTACCGGCTCGACTGAAGGCCGGCAACGCCGGCCCTACGGCTCGACGAGCCCGGCGCGGATCGCGTAGCGGGTGAGCTCCACGCGGTCGCGCATCGCCAGCTTCTGGAGGATGTTCGCCCGGTGGCTCTCGACCGTCTTCGGCGCGATCACCAGCAGGTCGGCGATCTGCTGGGACGTGTATCCCTCGGCGATCAGCTTCACGATCTCCGTCTCGCGGGCGGTCAGGAGCGCGTTCGGCAGGCGGCCGCCGGCCGTGGTCGCGTCCAGGTGCTCGCGCACGAGCGCCGGCACGTCGCGGGGGTACAGGAACGGCTCGCCGCGCATGACCGCCCGGCAGGCCTCGACGAGATCCTGGTCGGCCGCGCTCTTCAGGACGTAGCCGGCCGCGCCGGCGCGCAGCGCCTCGAACAGGTACTGCTCGCTCTCGTACATCGACAGCATCAGGAGCTTCATCTCCGGTCGCAGCTCCCTCAGCCGGCGGGCGGCCTGCAGGCCGGTCATGCGCGGCATGGCGACGTCGAGCACGGCGAGGTCGAACTCGCCGGCGCGCGCCACCTCGACCGCCTCGTGGCCGTCGCCGGCCTCGCCGCAGACCGCCAGGTCCGGCTCCACGTCGAGCACCATCCGCAATCCCCGCCGCACCATCGGATGGTCGTCCGCGAGCAGGATCCGAACCGGCGTGAGCGTCGGGCGGGTCACGTCGCCCCCACGAGCGCCAGCGGCGCGACGAGCGTGACCTCCGCGCCGCCGAGCGCGCTCGGCCCCACGCTGACCACGCCGCCGATCTGGATCGCCCGCTCGCGCATGCCGCGGATCCCGCCGGCCTCCGGGGCGTCTCCCAGGCCGCGGCCGTCGTCGCCGATTCGCAGCGTCAGCGTGTTGCTCGAGTGCGTCAGGGCGATCTCCGCCCGGGTCGCCTCGGCGTGGCGGGCGACGTTCGTCAGCGCCTCCTGTGCGACACGGTAGACGGCGATCTCCTCGGCCGGGATCAGGCGCGGGAAATGCGTCGCGAAGTCGGTCTCGATGCGCAGCGCGGTCTTGTCCGAGAACCGGGTCGTGAGCTCCGCCAGGGCGCTCACGAGGCCGAGCATCTCGAGCGCCTGGGGCCGCAGCTCGAGCAGCACCCGGCGCACCTCGTCGAGGGCGCCCCGGATCTCCGTCTGGGCATCGACGAGCTCGGGCCGCAGCGTCTCCTCGGCCGTCGCCGTCATCCGCTTCAGGTAGAGCAGGACGGCCGTGAGGCGCTGCCCGATCTCGTCGTGCAGGTCGCGGGCCAGCCGGCTGCGCTCCGCCTCCTCGGCGAACGACGCCCGGGTCGCGCTCGTGCGCCGCTCGGCCTCGAGCCTGCTGAGCATGTCGTTGAACGTGCGCACCACGTCCATCAGCTCCACCATCCCGGCGTCCGGCGGCAGGCGGTAGCCGGGCTGCAGGACGTCCACCTCCCGCATCGCGCCCTTCAGCCGCTCGAGCGGCGCCAGGCCGAAGCGCAGCAGCAGGCCGTTCACGACCACCGACGCCGCGACGCCGAGCGCGAGCGCGACCGCATGGGTGGCGTGGATCGGATAGTCGATGGTGAACGGCGTCAGCGCCAGCAGGAGGGCGGCCCCGATCAGGATCGCCGCGTTGATGACGAGCACGCGCCAGAAGAGCGACTGTGCCCGGCGGCGGATCCGGCCGGACGGCGCGGCGGACGTCTCCGCCGCCACGCCCATCCGCACGAGCGGCACGGATCCGCGTTCGGACGGGGCGGCGTCGGCCGGTGAGTGCGGGGCGGGGTCGCGGACGGGCGCGGACACCGAGCGGGTCACGCCCCCGCCGCCACGCCTTCGGAGCGAGAGTTCCGCCACCCGCCGGCGACGAGGGCGCGTCCGACCGGATCGATGCTCGTGATCGCGCCCGCGGGGACCGTCACCTCGCGCAGGCGGAAGAAGCCGCGGCACACGACGAGCGCGGACGGCTCGCCTGTCTGGTCGAAGAGCACCCGCTCCACGACACCAAGGGTACCCAGCTCGGTCTGCACCCGGAACCCTTCGCACTCACGGACGAGCGACGGCTCACAGCCTTCTGCGCGGCGGCCGACGGCGCGGGCGATCACGGATCGCGGCAGCAGGTTGCTCACGGCACCAGGGGCGCCGGCGCGCCACCATCGGCGTGCGGCGGCTGACCGTCGCCGGAGGGCCCCGAAGCCGCGGGCGGGCCGGGCTCCACCCGGGCAGGCGGAGCCGCCTCCCACGCCTCGAGCACGACCTCGCGTTCGGCGCCTCTCAGGGCGCGTTCTCGGGCTGCCGCCTGATGAGCACGGGCTTCGCGATCCATCTCCACCTCCATATCACCATGATCGCCGCTCGGCGGCCGCCACCGCAATGGATGCGCGGCCCCATCTTGCGGTCCGGCGGGCGCCGGAAGTGCTGGGAGGGCGGCCCCGCTCCTCTCCACTGGGGGCCGCCCTCCCGTGCGGGCTGCCATTCGCCGAGGACAGCGCGGGTCTCGGCATCCAGGCTGCTCCGTCGTCGTCCCCAGTGTGGCCGCCGCGGCCGCCCGGAACAATGGGGTCTGGCCCCCATCTGCCGGGCCCGCTGCGCCAAGATGGGGCGCACACCCCATGCCGCGGCCGGGCCTGGGCCGCTACCCCTTCAGGACGTGAACCGAGGGGGCGGGGAGGTAGCGATGACCGACGGGCATGGACGGAGGAGCCGGCTCGGCGCAGCCGGATGGACGCGACGGGCAGGCATGGCGACGGCAGCGGCGCTCGCGCTGGTGCTCGCCGCGGGCACGGCGACCGCGCTCGCGGCGATCGCGCAGCGGCCGGTGCGGACGTGGCAGACGAACGGCCGCGTCGACGCGATCGTCGACGTCGGCGGCATCACGTACCTCGGCGGCAGCTTCACCCGTGTCACCGACCACGCGGGGCACTCGGCCGCGGTCTCCAACCTGGCCGCCCTCGACGCCGGGGGGAACCTCGTCCGCGGCTGGACTCCGCGCGCCAACCACGCCGTGAAGGTGCTGACCGCGGACGGCGCGAACATCCTGGCGGGAGGCGCGTTCACGAAGGTCGACGGCCACCGCGAGCTGCGCCTGGCGCTGCTCTCGCCCTCCGGCTCGCTGCGGTCGTTCAGCGGCCACACCAACGGCGAGGTGGAGGCGATCGCGGTCTCGGGCGGAGTCGCCTACACCGGCGGCGGGTTCACCAAGGCGGAGGGAACGGCGCGGGCGCACGCCGCGGCGTTCGCGGCCTCGGGCGGCCGCATCACGGCCTGGAATCCGGACGCCGACGGACGCGTCGACGCCATCGTCGCCGACGGCGACCGGATCGTGCTCGGAGGCATGTTCAGCCACATCGGCGGCCACTGGGGCGGACATCTGACCGCCGTCGACGCGACCACGGGCGCGCGCGCGGCGTGGGCGTCGCACGCGCCCGCCGCGGTGCTCGCGCTCACGGCCGCGAACGGCACCGTCTTCGCCGGGATCGGAGGCAAGGGCGGAACGGTCGCCGCCTACGCGCAGAGCAGCGGGCGGATGCTCTGGCGCGACCAGACCGACGGCAACGTGCAGGCGATCGCGACCGCCGGCGGCGAGGTGATCCCGGGCGGACACTTCAACCGCTTCTGCGATCTGGGGACGGACTGCGCCCACCCCGTCACCCGGCACAAGATCGCGGCGCTCGACGAGCGCACCGGGACGCTCGATCCGGCATGGCATCCCGCGATCAACAGCAAGCTGGGCGTGTTCGCCGAGCTGGGCGGCTCCCGCCGGCTCGAGCTGGGCGGCGACTTCACCCGGCTTGCCGGCGTCCGCCAGGCCCACTACGCCAGGTTCGCCGTGTCCTGAGCGGAAGCCTCAGTCCCCGGGCACGAGGGCGCCGCGGGCGGCGGCCGGATCGACCACGACGTGCGTCACGAGCCGCGGGGCGAAGCGCTCCCGGGCGGCGTGGACGAGGCCGCGCTCGAGCCAGGTCGAGTCCTCCGCCGAGTGGGTGGCGATGACGATCTCGTCGGCCGGGAACTCCCGCACGGCGTCCTCGATGGCTGTGAGCGGGTTGGGGTCGCCGACCACCCCGGTCACGTGTACGCCGACGGCCGCCAGGTCGTCGCGGAGCGCCTCCATCCGATCGGCCGCCTCGGCGGCCTCGTGGTCGACGTCCGACGCCAGGTAGTGCAGGCGGCTGCGCGTCAGCGCCGGGGCGACGATCCGCACCTCGGAGGGCAGCCGGCCCGCCCGGTAGACGATCTCGTCGCGCAGCCCTGACCCGCTGCAGGCTTCGTCGGCGACGACGAGGATGCGGTGCAGGTGGGGCGTGGACGCCTCGAGCTTTGCCAGCGTGTGGGCGAGCTCGCGCTCGCGCCGCTCCTTGTCGCGGCGGATGCGATTGAACTCGGCCTCGGCGCGCACCTCACCCACCTCGCGCGCCTGCTGCTCGTAGGTGCGGTAGACGTCGGCCGCGTCGCGCATCTCGGCGGCCATCGCCTCGCGCAGGTTGTCGACGTCCGACCCGGACGCCAGGCCCACCAGCCCCGCCCAGTGCATGAAATAGTCGAACGCCTCGACGTCCGCGAGCGACTCGAACAGGTCGGCGAGCTCGCGGTGGCCCTGGGCGCGCGCCCGGCGCCCGTACAGCATGTAGCGCGCGAACGCGTACCCCTCATCCCGCATCGCCCGCTCCACGTTTCGATGTGTGATCGGGTCCATGTTCCCTCCGTTTCGAGAGTCCGGATCCAGGCTAGGGTCAGGGCGCCCCGGCGCGCATCGGCGCACACGCGTATCCCCGCCGCGGGAAAGCCGCAGGGTGGTTTGACGCCTCCGGCCGGGGGTAGGACCTGGGTGTCGTCGTTCCTCGGCGCGGCGCCGCCGGAGCCGGGCCGGGACGGAAGGGAGGCGCCAGATGCAGCGCTTCGCGGCGATCGCGATCGCGGTCGCAGGGGTCGTCGCCGCCGCCGGGTGCGGCAGCGGCGGAGGGTCGTCCGGCTCGTCGCCGTCCACGGCGTCGACTCCAACCGCGGGCTCGTCGCAGTCGGCGGAGGTCTCGACCGCAAACGTCGCCGGCCTCGGGCCGGTGCTCGTGAACGGCGCCGGGATGACGCTCTACATGTTCGAGCCCGACCAGCACGCCAAGGTCACGTGCACCGGGACGTGCGCCGCGGTGTGGCCGCCGCTCAAGCTCGCCGGCGGGCAGGCGACTGCGGCCGGCGCGGCGAAGGCCGCGCTGCTCGGCAGCGACGCCGACCCGTCCGGCGGCAAGGTCGTCACCTACGCCGGGTGGCCGCTCTACACGTACGCGGCCGACACGAAGCCGGGGCAGGCGACCGGTCAGGCGCTCAACCTGAACGGGGGCCTGTGGTACGTGCTCTCGCCGTCGGGGAAGGTGATCACGACCAAACCGTCCGGCGGCAGCGGGTACTAGAAGGGTGATTCCGAGTTCGGCCCGCGCCCGGACGCGCGAGGGTTCACCCGTGGGCCTCGGAGTCGACCATCCGGCCACTCACACCGCCCTCAGACGTCCGCGGTAGCGTCGGGCCCGATGCGCGGGCTCCGTCTCCTTCTGCTCGTCGACGCGGCCGCGATGGCCGCCGCCTCGACGATCTCGGATCCGATCGTGGGCGACGTCGCCCTCGTGCCGACGTTCCTCGTCTGCGTGCTCGCGGGGATCGCGCTCCTGAGCGGCGAGCTCGTCGCCCCGCGCAGGCGGCTGTTCGTCGCCTGCGCGGCGCTCACGATCATCGCACCGTTCCCCTTCGTCGCGGCGCTCGGGTCGCCGTGGGGGGCGCGGGCCGGGGCGGTTGCGCTCGCAGCGCTCCAGGTGATCCCCGTCGCGCGCGGCGGGTGGCGCACCCGCGCAGGGCGGCCCGGCGGCGGCCCCCGCCGCACCCTGGCCGCGCTCGTGCTCTCGACGCTCGTGCTCCTGATCGTGGCGGTCGCGCTGATCTGGTACGGCGCCAGCTACCTGCTGCCGACGCCCAGCGGCGCGTTCCTGCGCTCCCCCTACCTCGTGCGTCTGACGACCACGACCGCCACGTTCGACTGGCAGCTGAAGGCGGGCCGGCCCCCGCTCACCTTCCGCGTCCGGCCCGCGGACGGCGGCCCGGCGATGGCCGTCCACGACGGTGCGATGACCGGCCTGCGGCCCGGCGCCCGCTACCTGTGGTCGGCGGACGTCGGCGGGATGGCCGAGGCCGCCGGGTCGTTCACGACCGCCCCGACCAGCACCGCCGACCCGATCACGATCGTCGCCTTCGGCGACTACGGCTCCGGCAACGCGCACGAGTACGCCGTCGCGCGCGAGGCCGCCGCGGTCGAGCCGTCGCTGTTCCTGTCCGCCGGGGACAACGCCTACCTGGTCGCCGCCCCGCCGCTGCTCGACCGGGCGATCTTCACCCCCCTGCGGCCGCTGCTCGGCGAGGCGCTGCCCGTGGTCGCGCTCGGCGAGCACGACCTGGCCTGGAACGACGGGGCGGCGGTCATCTCGGCGCTGCGGCTGCCCGGCCACCAGTACGTCGCGCAGTACGGCCCGGTGCAGGTCGTCGTGCTGGGGATGCAGGCCGACAGCTCGGCGGTCGCGTTCGCGCGCAGGACGCTCGGGCGCGGCTGCAACCCGGCGTGCCCCGTGCGGTTCGTGCTCCTGCACCGGCCGATCGCCGCCGGCAGCCCGATCATGCCGGTGCTGCGGCGTGCACACGTCGCCGCCATCATCGCGGCGCACCTGCACCGCTACGAGCGCCACGACCGCTCCGGCGTGCTCCAGTTCACGCTCGGGACGGGCGGCGAGGGGCCGGGCGGCGCGCAGTTCACCCGGCCGACGCCGGACGCGATCGTGTCCTTCCTCGCGTACGGGTTCCTCGACATCGAGATCCACGGGCACTCGATCGCCTACCGGTTCATCGACCAGACGGGCCGCGTCCGCGACCAGGTCGTGCGCACGCTGCCCGGCGCGCCCGGCGGCTGATCGGAGTCAGCCGGGTTACCTCTTACTGCGACCGAGTTGCATTCGCGACCTGATCCGATATATGCATGCCGGGGAGACTCGCGGCGGAGGGAGTTCTGCGGTGGACGCTTCGGCGATCGGTGCGGCGGGCCACGGGCGGCGGCGGCGCCGCCTGGCGGGGCTGCTGACTCCGGCCCAGTGGCGCTCGGCGGCCGGCATGGCGGCGGTCGTCGGCGGCCTGCACGCCGTCGGGTTCTTCCTCCTGATCGCGCTGGTCGCGCCGCACGAGTACCGGCTCGGCGAGAGCGGGGCGTTCACCATCGGCGTCGGCGTGACCGCCTACACCCTGGGGATGCGGCACGCGTTCGACGCCGACCACATCGCGGCCATCGACAACACGACCCGCAAGCTGATGGCGGATGGCAGGCGGCCGCTCAGCGTCGGCTTCTTCTTCTCGCTCGGGCACTCGACGATCGTCTTCGCGCTCGCCCTGCTGTTCTCGATCGGCATCCGTGCGCTCAGCGGACCGGTCGCGCACAACGGCTCGCAGCTGCACGACGTCACCGGCTGGATCGGCACGACCGTGTCGGGGACGTTCCTCTGCATCATCGGGATCCTCAACCTGGTCATCCTGCTGGGGATCCTGCGCGTCTTCGGGGAGATGCGCCGCGGCCGCTACGACGAGGCGGAGCTGGAGCACCGGCTCGGCTCGCGCGGGCTGATGAACCGCGTCTACGGCCGCGTCACGGCGACGATCACGAAGCCGTGGCAGATGTATCCCGTCGGCATGCTCTTCGGGCTCGGGTTCGACACCGCCACCGAGGTCGCGCTGCTGTTCCTGGCCGCCGGCGCGGCGGGCGCGGGGCTGCCATTCTCGGCGATCCTGTGCCTGCCCATCCTGTTCGCAGCCGGGATGTCGCTGCTCGACACCCTCGACGGATCGTTCATGACCTTCGCGTACGGCTGGGCGTTCGCGAGCCCCGTGCGCAAGATCTACTACAACCTGACCATCACGGGGCTGTCCGTGCTGGTCGCGCTCGTGGTCGGCACGATCGAGCTCGCCGGCATCTTCGCCCAGCACCTGAACGCCACCGGCGGGCTCTGGGTGTGGGTCGAGAACGTCGACCTGAACACGCTCGGGTTCGTCATCGCCGGCCTGTTCGTCGCCACCTGGGCGGTCTCGCTCGCGATCTGGCGCTTCGGCCGCATCGAGGAGCGCTGGAGCGCGCACGTCAAGCCGACGCCGTAGGATGCGGCGATGACCGACGCGCCCCGGGTGCCCCGGATCGCGTTCAGCGACCTGGACGAGGCGGTCGCCGCGCTGCGCGAGCGGGGACTGCGCCTCACCACGCCCCGGCGGCTCGTGCTCGAAGCGCTGTTCGCGGCGGACGATCCGGTCTCGGCCGAGGTGGTCGCCTCCGAGACCGGGGTCGACATCGCATCGGTGTACCGGAACCTGGAGGCGCTCGAGGCGCACGGCGTCGTCCAGCACGTCCACCTCGGCCACGGGCCGGGCCTGCACACGCTCGTCGGGCCGGGAGAGCGCGAGTACCTCTACTGCGAGCGCTGCAGGGCGGTGCGCTCCGTGAGCCCAGACGAGCTCGACCCGGTTCGCGAGCAGATCCGGGAGCGGTTCGGCTACGAGACGTGGTTCTCCCACTTCGCCATCACCGGCGTCTGCGCGGACTGCGTGCGCGCGGACGCGGCCATGCCGCCGGGCGGTCCCGACCCGTCTCGGTAAGATCGCCGCGTGCGCGAAGAGGAACTGCGTGAGCGCGGCATCGAGCTCGTCGCCGTCACGTTCGTCGACAACGCCGGCATCGTCCGCGCCAAGACCGTCCCGGCCGCCCGGCTCGCGGCGGTGTCGGAGCGCGGTGTGGGCGCCCCATTCGCGTTCTCGATCTTCCAGGGCAACGACGGCATGGCCACCGCGACGGGGTACGAGGCCACCGGCGACGCGCGCCTCGTCCCCGACCTCGACCGGCTGGCCGGAGGCGTGGACGGCTGGGGCCGCGCGCCCGGCGACCTGCACGAGCAGGACGGCGGCCCCTGGGCGTTCTGCACGCGGTCGTTCCTGAAGCGGATGACCGATCGGTTGGAGGCGGCCGGCGTCGAGGTGCGCATGGCGTACGAGCTCGAGTGGTACGCCGAGCACGACGACGGCCGGCCGGCGCACTCGCAGCCGGCGTACAGCATGAACGCGACGGCCGAGGCCGGCGCGTACCTGCGCGAGGTCGCACGCCGGCTGGCGGCGTTCGGCGTGGACATCGAGCAGCTGCACCCGGAGTACTCGGCCGGCCAGATGGAGGTGTCCGCCGGCGTCGCCGATCCGCTGGCAGCCGCCGACGCCTCAATCGCCGTCCGCCACGCCGTCCACGCCGCCCGGGCGGCCACCGGCATCCGGCCGTCGTTCTCGCCGCTGCCGCGCCCCGACGGCCTCGGTAACGGCTGCCACCTGCACTTCAGCCTCTGGCGCGACGGCCGCAACGTGACCGGTGAGGGCGCCGCGCCCGGCCCGGAGGGCGCCGCGTTCATGGCCGGCGTCCTGCGCGAGCTGCCCGGGCTGACCGCGCTCGGGTGCGCCTGCCCGCTCTCCTACCAGCGCATGCTCCCGAACCGGTGGACCGGCGCCCATGTCTGCTGGGGGATCGAGAACCGCGAGGCGTCGCTGCGCTTCATTCCCGGCACCGCCTCCGCCCGGCCCGCCGGCGCCAACGCCGAGCTGAAGGCGGTGGACGCGTCCGGGAACCCGTACCTGGTGGCGGGCGCCGTGATCGCCGCCGGCCTGGCCGGCCTGGAGGAGGGGGCGCAGCTGCCGGAGCCGGTGCAGATCGAGCCGTCCCGGGTGGCGGACGAGCGTGCGCTGGCGCGGCTGCCGGAGGGCCTACCGGCCACGGCCGCCGCCCTCGAGGGCTCCCGGCTCCTGCGCGAGGCGCTGGGCGCGCCGCTGCACGAGGCGATCGTGGCCGTGCGCCGGGGCGAGTCGGCCGCCGCCGCCCAGATCGCGGACGGCGCGCTCTCCGACCTCTACCGCTGGCGCTACTGATGCCCGACCCGGTGGGCGCGGCGCAGGCGCTGATCGGCCGCGTCCACGCCGAGCTGGTCGCACCGCTCCTCCCCGCCGGCCGCGCGATCTGGGACGTCCACGCGCACCTGGGCGAGGACGCCGACGGATCGGTGCTCGACCCGCCCGACCTGCTCGACGAGATGCGCCGGTTCGGCGTGACGCGCAGCTTCGTGTTCCCGTTCCGCCAGGAGAGCGCGGCCGCCTACCGCGAGCGCAACGACGCCCTGATCGCCGCCGCGGCGGAAGCCGGCGGCGCACTCGTGCCCTTCTGCCGGATCGAGCCGGGCGAGGGCGACGTGGGCGAGCTCGAGCGGGCGCTCGACGCGGGCGCGGGTGGGATCAAGCTGCACCCGCTGACCGGGCGATTCGAGATCGGCGACCCGCTCGTGGACGCCGCCATGGCGCTCGCCGCCGAGCGGTCGGTGCCGGTGCTGCTGCACGCCGGGCGCGGGATCGCGCCGTTCATGCCCGGGCTGGAGCGAATGCTGGCGCGGCATCGCGGCGCGCAGGTGATCCTCGCCCACGCCGCGATCGGCGACCACGAGGCGGCCGTGGCCGCGGCCGCCGGGCACCCCAACCTGACCTTCGACGTCGCCGTCTGGAACCTGCTCGACCTGTGCGCGCTGATCGCGCGGGTCGCACCCGAGCAGATCCTCTACGGCACGGACGCGCCCTACTACGGGCACGCGTGCGTGCAGGCGAAGCTGGGGCTGGCGCTCGCCGCCGCCGGCGCGACCCCCGCCCAGGCCGCCGCGATCCTCTGGGACAACGCCGAGCGGGTCGCCGCCGGCGGCTCCGCCTCCCGGCTCTCACCGCCGATCGGCGCGCCCGAGCCGCGCGCCGGCTACGCGGCGCTGCGCGCCCACGAGTACGTGCTCGCGTGCATGCCGCTCGTGTGGACGCGCCAGCCCGACCTGCTCGATGCGCTGCGGCTGGCCGAACACACGATCCCGCCGCCGGCGCTCCCCGGCCACGCGGCGGCGGCCGAGATGCTCGCGCTCGCGCGCGAGACCTGGCGGCACGAGCTCGAGGTGGGCAGCCGGCGTGAGATCCTGTCGCTCTCGTGGACGACCTTCCGCCTGCTCGAGTTCGCCGACGCCCTGCTCCTGTGCCCATGACCGACCCGCTCGACCTGTCCGCGCTGCCGTTCGTGGACGCGCACATGCACCCGCCCTATCGCACACCGCCGGCGGACCTGGACGCGTACCGGTGGCCGTGGTACGAAGGCGACCCGGCCGACGTCGCCCTGGTGGCCGACACCGCCGCCTACCGGTGGGCGATCCGGCAGCTCGCGCGCGATCTCGGATGCGCGCCGGAGGAGGAGGCGGTGTTCGAGACCGTGCGGGCACGCGACCCGCGGGCGTGGCTTCGCGAGCAGCTCGAGCGCGGGGGCGTGTCCGGGCTGGTCGCCGACATGGGCTATCCGCCGCCTGCCCAGACGTTCTCGCCGGCCGAGCTGGGCGAGGCGGGCGCCCAGGTCGCGCCCCTCCTGCGCATCGAGCTCGAGGCCGGGACGCTCGCGGCCGCCTGCCCGAGCTTCGACGAGTTCGTCGACCGCGTCGACGCGGCGCTGGCCGGCGCGCGCTCCGCCGGCTACATGGGCCTGAAGAGCGTGCTCGCATACCGCAGCGGCCTGGGCGTCGAACCTGCCTCTGCGACCGACGCGGAGGCGGCGTACGGCCGCGTGCGGGCCGCCGCCGACGGCACCTCACCGCTGTTCTTGACCGAGAAGGCGCTGCTCGACTTCCTGTTCGAGCGGGCGCTTGCGGCCGCCCGGCGCGAGGGCATGGCGATGCAGGTGCACGCCGGCTACGGCGACCGCGACATGGATCTGCCGCACTGCAACCCGTGGCTCCTGCGCGCGCTGCTCGGGCGCAGCGAGACGGCCCGGGCGGTGCCGATCGTGCTCCTGCACGGCTCCTTCCCCTATACCGGCGAGGCCGCCGTGCTCGCCGCCATCCACCCCAACGTCTACTTCGACGTCGCGACCTGCGTGCCGCCGTTCACCGAGGCGATCCAGCTCGACGTCTGGCGCACGGCGCTCGCGATGGTGCCGCTCACGCGCATCCACGCCTCCACGGATGCCGCGGGGCTGGCGGAGCAGATCGCGCTGGGTGCCCGGCAGGCCCGGCGGACGCTCGGGATCGCGCTCGCCGAGCTGATCGAGGCGGACGTGCTCGACGCCGGTCAGGCCGAGCGGGTCGCGGCCGCTGTGCTCGCGGGCACCGCCCGCCGCATCTACTTCGGCGCGCCCGCCGGCTCCACCTGACCGGGCCGCGCGAGCGGAAACCCCAGCGTGACCCAGTCGTGGATCCCGCCGCGGTAGTAGAGGATCGCCGCCGCCGGATACCCGTGCTCGAGGAGCCTGCGAACGGCATCGGGCGTCGCCGCGCACTGCGGGCCGTTGCAGAAGAACACCGTCTCGGCCGCGGGATCGAGCTCGCCGAGGTGCTCGACGATCCGCTCGTGCGGGATGCCGCGCGCCCCGGGGATGGTGCCCTGGCGCACGACGTGCTCCAGACGCGTGTCGACGAGGGCGCCGCCGTGGAGGAGGTGTTCGATCACCTCGAGCTCGCCGACCGTGCGCACGCCGGGTGCCAGCTGGATCGGCTGCACGGTGCCCCAGGTGGCGTCGACCTCGACGAAGCCGTCGCCCAGCGCTGCGGGCACACGGCGCGGCTCCTGCCGCCGCGGCAGCCGCCGGATCTCCCCCGGCGTCGACCGGGCGCCGCGCGCGGCCGGCCGGCCGGCATCCTTGAGGCTCACCGCGTCCTCCTCCCGTCTCGACCGGTGCGAGCATCGCAGCCGGCGCGGGCGACCGCATCGGTGATCCTGCGTACGGGCGGCGAGGGAAACTACGCGGTCGCGTCAGCCGGCCGCGCGCCAGCGGGCGGGCCGGAACTCCACCGCCCGGCCGGACGCCGCCAGCCGCTCCAGGTGCGAGATCGCCTCGACCAGGGCGAACCGCTGCTCGTGGAACCCCAGCGGCTCCTCGCGCCAGATGACCTGGGCGGTCTCGTAGGCCGACTCGGCGCCCTGCGCCAGCGCGGCGGCGGCCACGTCCAGGCGCTCGTCGTGGTGCCCCGCGATCTCGGCCGCGCGGCCGGCCGCGGTGCGGATCACGGGCCCGTGCCCCGGGTAGACGACGGCCGGGCGCAGCCCCGCGACCCGCTGCAGCGTCGCCAGGTAGCGGCCGAGCGGGTCGGGCGCCGTGTCCGGCCAGCGGCCGACGTTCGGGGTGATCTCGTCGAGCAGGACGTCGCCCCCGATCAGCCGGCCGCCACCCTCGTCGAACAGGGCGATGTGACCGTCCGCGTGCCCGGGCAGGTTCAGCACCCGCCAGCCGGCCCCGCCAGCCTCGACGACGTCGCCCTCGTCCACCAGCCGGGTGGGCGGGGCGAGCTCGACCGCGATCCCGGTCTCGGCCCGCGTCGAGGCGGTCGCGAGGTCGGCGGGCATGCCGTGATCGCGCAGGTAGCGCTCGTACCCGGCCACGTCGTCGTGCTCCCACGCGGCGACCGCGAGCGCGCGGTCGAGGCGTCCCTGCACGACCTCGGCGGCGCCGGTAAGGCCGGCCAGATCGGCGCTCGCGCCCAGATGGTCGGGGTGGTAGTGGGTGAGCACGAGCTGACGCACGGCCGGCCGGCCGAGCTCGTCGAGGACGTCACGCCACCACTCGAGCGTCTGCCGCGTGCCGAGGCCGGCGTCGACGAGCGTCCAGCCGTCCGGCGATGCGAGGGCATAGCAGTGGACGTGGTCGAGCGCCCACGGCAGGGGCAGCGTCACCCGGACGATGCCGGGCTCGAGCTCGGTCACCGCCGGCTGGGCCATGCCACCGGAGTATGGCCGTCCGGCCAGCGGGAGCGCCCTGATGGGGCGGCGTCAGTCCTGTGCCCGGCTGATCGCCCGCGCCAGCTCGTGCTTGGTCATCTTCGACCGGCCCTCGATGTCGAGCCTGGCCGCGCGGTCGTACAGCTCCTTCTTCGTGGAGCCCAGCTCGTCCACGCCGCCGGCGGTCTCCTTCGGGCGATCGCGCGCGGCCTTCCCGGTCTGCGCCGCCTGCGCGTCGGACGGGCCCTGCTCGTCCTTGAGCTCCCAGTGGTCGCCGCGCTTCTCCGCCACGTGCTTGACCGCGTCCCACGCTGTGCGGTGGGCGCGCTCCTCGGAGCCGTACTGCTCGTGCGCGCTGTCGAGGGTCTCCTCGTAGGTTCGCTGCACCTTCCCCGGCGACCGCTCCAGCGTCCCGGGGAGGTCTTCCTTGCGCGAAGGCATCCGCTGCACCTCCTTGGTTGGTGGTGGAGGCGTGCCCGCGCGGGCCCCGGCCCAAACCCCTGCGCCGTCAGACGCCCGCGGCGATCGCCCAGCAGACGATCGCGCTGCAGACGGTGCTCCAGCGCCCGTACGTCTTGTAGATCTCCGCCGCGACCCGCGCCTGCTCCGAGAGCGTCATCCCGGCAGCGGCGATCTGCGGGTCGGACACGTTCCTGACCGCGATGTAGCCCGGCGGCCGCGTCATCTCGGCGCAGACCATGCCGAGCACCGCGTCCCCCATCTCCGACAGGTCGCCCTTCCCCTGCAGCCCGTAGGTGTCGTCGCTGTTGTCGAACCCGAAGAAGTCGGTGGTGAGGATGCCGTGGTTCGACGACTGGGCCGTGTCGGTGGTCGGCTTGCGCGTGTTCGACGGCGGCAGGAACCGCTGGTTGAAGCGGAACAGGCTGCGGGCCATGGCCAGATGCTCGAGCGGAGCGTGCACCGGGCACGCGTACCTGTGGCCGTCGAGCTCTTTGAACTCGCGCTGGCAGTCGAATGCGACGTAGCGGCTGAGCACGACGTCGCCCACCTCCGCCCGCGTGCCGACGCCGCCGCCGGTGCCGGTCGTGATCACCCACTTCGGCTGCACGTCGGCGATGATCTGCTGCCAGACGGTGGCGTTGGGGAGCGCCGGCCCGTCCTGGGACATGTGCGAGTCGGACTTGAAGAGCGTCACCGACGTGCCGCCGATGCTCGTCGTCCAGTACGTCCCCAGCCGCCCGTAGGTGCGAGCCGGGCAGCCGGCGCGCATCTGCTGCGAGATCGTGGCGTAGTTCTTCGTGTACGGCCGCCAGTCGTCCCGGCTGTCCGCCCCCGGCGTGAGCACGCGCGAGAGCGCGTGACCCTCGTCCATCGTCCACGTGACGATGAGGACGTCGGCCTGCGGCAGCGCCAGGCCGGCGCCCGCCGGCGGGGCGGACGGCATCGGCGCCAGTCCGTCCGGCCAGTCGATGTCGACGAGGTTGGACAGGCCGGTGGCCTCGGCCACCTGCGCGAGCGACTCGCGGTAAGGCGCCGCGGACGGCGCCTCGGAGTCGAACTCGATCAGGTCGAGCTGGCGCCAGCGGGCGACCGACTGGACGTCGTCGTCGGCGGGCGCCGGGACGCCGACGGCCTCGGGGATGTTTCGCCGCACCCAGTCCATCGCAACGGTCATGCCACTCCTCCTGGTCTCAGCCGACGGGTGCCGCTCCCGTCGATGCGGGATGGGCGATGGTGGGCAACGATGCGTACGCCGGATGCGCCGGCGCCTCTGCGCGCTCGGCGAGGAGCGCGCACAGGGCGTCGATCTGCCCCGACTGCTTCGCCACCAGCGCCCGCCCGAGCTCCGTGAGCGCGGTGAGCTGGGCCGGCTTCGCGTCGTCCATCGCGGCGCTCATGTGGTCGGGGATGTCCGCCTGGAGCCGGAAGTAGCGCTGCAGTCCGTCGTCGTGGCGGCAGATTCGCACCATCTGGTAGTCGACCGCGTCCGCCACGCCGTCGAACACCGTGTCGAGGATCGCCGGCGCCCAGCCCGCGATGCCGGCGTCGTGGAGGTCGGTGCGCGCCCGCATGCGCTTGTTCCCGGTGCCGATCGAGCAGACGACCACGTCGGACATGTCGGGCCACAACTCGAGCGCCTCGACGTACGCGCACACGGCCGGGTCGTTCACGTACACGCCGCCGTCGACCAGCTCGTGCTGGGTGTCGGGCGGGCGGGTGGGGAACGGGTCGAGATGCAGGGCGGGGAAGTAGGTGGGCGCGGCCGACGTGGCCCTGGCGGCCTTCCACATCTCGCAGTCCCAGACCGCGTTCTCGAGCGGATAGCGGCGCTTGAAGAAGAACGGGCGTGACGCGAAGATGTCGTAGCTCGTCACGGCCAGCTCGGTGAGGCCGTGCGACATCATCGCGTCGCCGAAGTACTCCTTCAGGAGCGTCTCGATCGGGCCGGCCGTGTACTTCGGGTGGATCACGCCCTCGATCGACTCCAGCCGATCCAGCAGGTGCCGGGTGAAGAGCTCTTCGCCGTGGTCGGTGTAGAGCGTGAGCAGGTCGCCGGCGGCGTACCGCGGCGTGTCGCCGTCGTCGCCGGGAACGGCGCACCCGAGCGCCAGGATGCCGCCCGTCGACGTCCCCGAGATCAGGTCGAAGAGCTGGGCGATCCGCCTACCCGTCCGATGCTCGATCTCGCCGAGCACGACCCCGGGCACGATGCCGCGAATGCCCCCACCGTCGAGCGACAGCACGAACTTCCGTCCCGACATGATGCCTCCCCTGCCCGGATGCAAACGTCTCGGACGACACTAGCCCCGGTCGGGCGCCGGTGTCAATGCGCAGCCCGGCTCAGGTCGGCCCGGTGGCGCGCACCCGCGCGACCGCGTCGCCCACGCCGCCCGTCCAGGGCTCCCCGTGACCGGGGTAGACGGTGTCGGCGTCCACGTCTTCGATCCGGGCGAGCGAGTCGAGCATCGACGCGCTCGACACGTTGAAGCCGCGCGGCATCAGCTGCGGGCCGCGGGCTCCGGTGAGCGGGTTCAGGGTGCAGAGCAGGTCCCCGGCGATCAGCGCCCGGGCGCGCTCGAGATGGAAGCAGCAGTGACCGCGGGTGTGGCCCGGGGTGTGGATGGCGCGGGGACGGCCGGGCACGTCGAGCTGCTCACCGTCCGTGAAGGTGCGCACCTCGCCGATCGGCTGCGGCCGCGACGCGCCGCCCCGCACCAGGTGGGCGAGCAGACGCCACGCCATCGCGTGGCGAAGGTAGGACGCCACGGACGCCTCGTTCGAGCCGGCCGGCTTTGCGGTCGTCGCCAGCTGCTCGTCGTCGGCGTGGACGTACACGGTCGCGCCCGCCTGGCGCAGCCGCTCGGCGACGCCGACGTGGTCGGCGTGGGCGTGTGTCAGCACGACCGCGTCCACCGACGAGGGCGCGATCCCGTGCCGCTCGAGCTGCGGCCAGTACCCGGGCACGCCCGCGTCCAGGACCGTCCAGCGTCCGTCCTCCTCGACCGCGTACCAGTTGACGATCCACGTCCCCAGCCGCGCAACCGTCCCGGTCGCGTGCAGGGGGGACGTGCCCGTGCTTCTCGGTGTCATGTCGGACCTCCTCGAGCGTGCGTGGGCAGCGATGGCATCATCGCCGTGCCCGTGCGGCGCCACAATCCGGTGTGCGCCCCATCTTCGGGTCGGGTCAGCGACCGAGCTCGGCCAGCACGGCCGCTTCCAGGGCGCTCGGGTCAAAGCCGAACGGCCCCTCGCCACCCTGGTAGGCGATCCGCCCGGAGCGATCGATCAGGTACAGGCGGTCGGGCCATCCGCCGTATGCCGAGGCGGCGCCGTCGTCGACGCCGTCGATCAGCATCGGGATCGTCGTACGGAGGGCAAGGCCGCAGGTCGCGGCGACCTCGCCCCGTTCGACGAGCGTGCCCGGGTCGGTCACGGCGACGCCGGCGGTGCGGTTCTCGTCCAGCACCCAGCCGTCCTCGGGGTGCGCCTCGCGGATGTAGACGATCAGGTAGGCGACCCGGTCGCCGTAGCGGCGGTGCTGATCCTCGAGGGCACCGAACTGGTGCCGGAACGGCGGTCAGGTGTACGACCCGAAGATGAGCGCGACCGGCCGCCGGCCGAGGTGATCGCCGAGGTCGACGAGCTCCGCCGTCTCGCCTCGCGCAGCGTCCAGCCGCCTCAGGCGGAACGGCGGGGCCGGATCGCCGGCCTCGATGTCCGGGGTGCCAAGACGGTGATAAAACGTCGACCTACGTATATCTGCTAGCCGCAACGGCGAGTCTGCCGGCGTCGGCGGCTCGGCCGGGTCGTGCATGTGGTCGGATGCGCTTGTCACATGACCACGCTAGGCGAATCAATTCGCAGGCGCAAGCGCGCCCGGGCGTGTACGATGGCCCGTATTCGTTTCGCACAGGGCGAAGTCCGGCGGAGGGAGGCCTTTTGGCGAACGTGCGTTTTCAGGATGTCGCGAAGGTGTATTCGGACGGCACCCGTGCGGTCTCAGGTCTGAACCTCGACATCGGCGACGGCGAGTTTATGGTCTTCGTCGGGCCGTCCGGGTGTGGAAAAACCACCGCTCTACGGATGGTTGCCGGACTCGAGACGATCTCCGAAGGGGTGCTGCGGATCGGTGAGCGTGCCGTCAACCACGTGGCGTCACGCGACCGCGATATCGCAATGGTGTTCCAGAGCTACGCCCTGTATCCGCACCTGTCGGTGTACGAGAACATCGCCTTCGGCCTGCGCGTGCGCAAGACGCCGAAGGACGAGATCGACAAGCGCGTGCAGAACGCCGCCCGCATCCTCGGCCTCGAGCCGTTCCTGAAGCGCAAGCCGCGGGCGCTCTCCGGCGGCCAGCGCCAGCGCGTCGCGATGGGGCGGGCGATCGTCCGCCAGCCTGCGGCGTTCCTGATGGACGAGCCGCTGTCGAACCTCGACGCCAAGCTGCGGGTGCAGATGCGGGCCGAGATCGGCGCCCTCCAGCACGAGCTGGGCGTCACCACCATCTACGTCACCCACGATCAGGTCGAGGCGATGACCATGGGCGACCGGGTGGCGGTGATGCGCAAGGGCGAGATGCAGCAGGTGGCCCCGCCGCAGGTGCTGTACGACCGGCCCGTGAACCTGTTCGTCGCCGGCTTCATCGGCAGCCCGGCGATGAACGTGTTCGAGGCGACGGTGCGCAGCTCCAACGGCGACCTGGCGATCGAGTCGGGCTCGCAGCGGCTCGACCTGGACGCCGAGACGATGTCGGCCCGGCCCGCGCTCCAGGGGTACGTGGACAAGCCGGTCATCGTCGGCATCCGGCCCGAGGACATCCACGACGCCGCGCTCGCGACGGACGCGCCTTCGGGGCGGCGGCTGCACGGAACCGTGCAGCTCACCGAGGCCCTGGGCTCGGAGATCGTCGTCCACCTCCACGTCGACATGCCGCCCGCATCGACGGACGAGGTGAAGGAGCTCGCCAGCGACACCGGCGGCGACATCCAGATCGGCGAGCAGACGGCGGGCGCGACCTTCGTCGGCAAGTACAGCCCGCGCTCGCAGGTGAAGGTGGGCGAGACGGTCGAGGCGGCCGTCGATACCCGTTCGATGCACTTCTTCGACCCGGGCACCGGGCTGGGGATTCACGAGAGGACCGCAACCGAAGGGAACCCGACATGAGACGACGCTTTCGAACGCATCGGTATCTCGCCGCCGCCGTGGTGGCAGCGGTGGCCGCCGTGGCCGCCGCCTGCGGAGGGAGCTCGGGCGGATCGTCAAGCGGCGGCTCGGGGGGCGCGTCGACCAGCAACGTGTCCGGGTCGGTCTCGTTCGTCGGCATCTGGAGCGGGCCCGAGCAGAAGTCGTTCCAGGCGGTCATCGACGCCTTCAACAAGCAGTATCCGAACGTCCACGTGAAGTACACGTCGGCGGGCAACAACATCACCACCGTCCTCTCCACCGCGGTGCAGGGCGGCAACCCGCCCGACCTGGCCGACGTGGCGCAGCCGGGCTTCGTGAACGACCTCCAGAAGAAGGGCGCGCTCAAGCCGATCGAGTTCGCGCGGAGCGTCATCGAGCAGAACTTCGGGTCCGGCGGCACCTCGCTGGGCGAGATCAACGGCAAGCTGTACGGCCTGCTCTACAAGGCCTCCAACAAGTCGACCGTCTGGTACAACGTCTCGGCCTTCAAGAACGCCGGCGTGTCGGCGCCGAAGACGTGGCCGGAGCTGCTCAGCGACGCCAAGACGATCAAGGCGTCGGGTGTCCCGGCCTACTCGGTCGGCGGCTCCGAGGGCTGGACGCTGACCGACCTGTTCGAGAACATCTACCTGCGCCAGGCCGGCCCGGACAAGTACGACCAGCTCTCCAAGCACGAGATCAAGTGGACCGACCCGTCGGTCAAGGCCGCACTGCGCACCATGGCTCAGGTCATCGGCGACTCGAGCAACATGTACGGCGGCACCTCCGGGGCGCTGCAGACGGACTTCGCCACGTCGGTCAACAACGTGCTCGTCGCGTCGGGCAAGCAGCCGAAGGCGGCGATGGTGATCGAGGGCGACTTCGTGCCCGGCACGGCCACGACCGGCGCCAAGGGCGGGACCGACTACAACGTGTTCCCGTTCCCGTCCATCAACGGCTCCCAGCCGATGACGGAGGTCTCCGGCGACGAGATCATCATGTTCAAGGACAGCCCCGCGGCCGAGGCGTTCATCAAGTACCTGGCGACGCCCCAGGCGGCCGAGGTATGGGCGAAGCGGGGCGGGTTCGGCACCCTGAACAAGAACGTGCCGCTGAGCGACTACAGCGATCCGGTCGCGCGCTCCGTCGCCCAGACGCTGGCCACGTCCACGATCTCGAAGTTCGACCTCTCCGACCTGCAGCCGGCGGCGTTCGGCGCAACGGTCGGCCAGGGCGAGTTCAAGATCTTCCAGGACTTCCTGAAGAACCCGACTGACATCAACGGGATCGCTCAGGAGCTGGAGTCGTCCGCGGCGGCGGCCTACAAGTGAGCGACGTGGGCGTCACGGCCGAGGGGGCCGGCGGCACACTGCCGCCGGCCCCCCAGCCGAGTCTGGCGAGCCGGTACGGGATGGCGGCGCTGTTCCTGGCGCCCGCCGCCATCCTGCTCACCGTGTGGATCGTCTACCCGACCGTCTACACGATCGCGCGCAGCCTGTTCGGCCAGTCCGGCTGGAACGACTTCGTGGGCGTCCACAACTACCGCACGCTGTTCTCCGACAGCAACCTGCGCAAGGCGATCGAGAACAACGCCATCTGGGTGGCGGTCGTGCCGGCGCTCGTCACCTCGATCGGGCTCGTGTTCGCGGTGCTGATCGAGCGGATCCGCTGGTCGGTCGCCTTCCGCCTGGCGGTGTTCATGCCGATGGCCATCTCGCTGTTCGCGGCCGGCGTCATCTGGCGCATCCAGTACCAGCAGGATCCCAGCCAGGGGGCCATCAACGCGGCCATCGCGTCGGTCAAGGACGCCGTCAGCCCGCCCGGGGTGCTGTCGACGGCGCTGCCGTCCACCAAGGCGCTCTCGGGCAAGCCGCAGACGAACGGCCTGCAGCTGAACACGCAGCTCCAGGCCGGCGGGGTGGCGAAGCTCGGTGTGACCGGGATCCTGATCACCGACATCCCCAAGGGGGCGAAGCAGGCGGTGCTGCCCGCGTCCGTCTCCGGCGGCATCACCGGCGTCGTCTGGCGCGACTTCAAGCCGGGCGGTGGAAAGGCCGGCGTCGTCGAGCAGGGCGAGCTGGGCCTGCCCGGCGTCACGGTCGAGCTGCGCGACTCGTCCGGCCATACCGTGCAGACGACGAAGACCTCCGCCAACGGCGACTTCACCTTCACGTCGGTCGGCTCGGGGTCGTTCCACACCGCCATCGGGGCGGCCACCTTCGCCCAGCCCTACGGCGGCGTCGGCTGGCTGACGTCCAAGCTGATCACCCCCGCCATCATGATCGCCTACCTGTGGGTGTGGGCCGGGTTTGCGATGGTGGTGATCGCGGCCGGGCTGGCCGCCATCCCGCGCGACGTGCTCGAGGCCGCCCGCACCGACGGCGCCGGCGAGTGGCAGGTCTTCCGGCGCGTCACCGCACCGCTGCTCGCGCCGGTGCTCTCGGTCGTCTTCATCACGATGATCATCAACGTGCTGAAGGTGTTCGACATCGTGCTGGCGGTGGCGCCGGAGTCGGTGCAGCCGGACGCCAACGTGATCGCGCTCGCGATGTGGCGCACGTCCTTCGGCGGCGTCAACGACTTCGGGCTGGGGTCGGCGATCGCGGTGCTCCTGTTCATCCTCGTCATACCGGTGCTGCTCCTGAACGTCCGCCGGTTCCGCAGGGAGGTGTGATCATGGCCGTCGCCGAAGCCGCACCCGAGCCGGCCGCGATGCCGTCTGCCGACCACGACACCGTCCAGGCGAAGATCGGCAGGGCGGTGACCAGGGCGCCCCTCCAGATCTTCATGGTGTTCGTCGCCCTGCTCTGGCTCGTGCCCACGTTCGGCCTCTTCATCACGTCGGTCATGCCGTCGACGCTGATGAGCACCGAGGGGTGGTGGAAGCTCTTCTCCCATCCCAGCGAGGCGACCTTCGCCAGCTACCGGGCGATCTTCAACAACTCGGCCATCACCTCGTCGCTGCAGACCACCGCAGAGATCGCGATCGGCGGCACCGTCCTGCCGATCATCGTGGCCGCGATGGCCGGCTACGCATTCGCCTGGCTCGACTTCCCCGGGCGCGACGTGCTGTTTGTGGTCGTCATCGGGCTGCTGGTCGTCCCGATCCAGATGGCCCTGATCCCGATCTTCAGCATCTACGACCACCTCGGACTGTTCGACACCGTCCAAGGCCTGGTGCTGTTCCACACCGCGTTCGGACTGCCGTTCGCCATCTTCCTGCTGCGCAACTTCTTCGTGGGGATACCCAAGGACATCCTCGAATCGGCCCGGATCGACGGGGCGTCCGAGATGCGCATCTTCCTGCGCCTGATCCTGCCCCTCGGGCTCCCGGCGATCGCGTCGCTTGCGATCTTCCAGTTCCTGTGGACGTGGAACGACCTGATCGTGGCGCTGACGCTGGCCCGCAACACGCAGCCGATCACGGTCGCGATCTTCTCGCAGATGCGCGAGTTCGGGACGAACGTCGACATCATCGCGCCGGCCAGCTTCGTCTCGCTGGTGGTGCCGCTGGTGGTCTTCTTCGCCTTCCAGCGCTACTTCGTGCAGGGGCTGCTGGCCGGGTCGGTCAAGTAACCCGTGGCCGACGGACCGGTCGCCGTCGTGGGATCGGGCCTGGCGGCGTTCTGCGCCTACGTCACCCTCCGGCACGGCGGCCTCGGCCCGGGCGAGGTGGTGGTGTTCGGGCCGACGGCCGACCCCGCCGAAGCCTGGCGCCGGCGGGCGGCCGCCATCAACCAGCGGGAGATGCGCTCGGAGAGCGACGGCCACTGCTTCCCCTCGAGCTTCCCCGGCTTGGCCCTGCGCTCGATCAACCGCCGCAGCAGCCTGGGGCCGCTCGTGCAGACCGTGCTCGACCGCTACCACCCGACCGTGGACGAGTTCCTCGACCACGTCTCGGCGCTGCGGGCGCGCTGCGGCTGGGACGACGACCTGCGCCCGGTGCGGGTCGAGCGCATCCGCGCCGTGGGCGACGGGTTCGAGATCGACGGGCACGGCCGGTTCGCGCACGTGCTCGTCGCCCCGGGACATCCGGGACTGGCACGGCCGCCCGAGTTCGCGGCCAGCCCTCGCGCCGTCCACGCATACGAGCCCCACGGGTACGCGGCCAGCGTCGCCGTCGTCGGGGCCGGGCTGGCGGCGGCGACCGAGTGGGTGAACGCGCTCGCGGCCGGGGCGAGCGTCGTCTCGGTGCGCCGCCGTGAGCCGGTGCGGCGTCCGCTCAACGTCCCCAGGCCGCTCCTTTCCCGGCGCGGCCTGGCCCGCTTCCACGCCACCGCCGGGGACGAGCGGCTGGCGATCCTCGCAGAGGTGCTGGCGCCGTCGTTCCCGCCCGACCGGCGCGTCGACCGCGTGCTCGCCGACGCCGCCCGGGACGGCCGGTTCGCGACGGCGGCGAGCGTGAACGGCGCCGAGCAGGTCATCTGCGCGACCGGGTTCGTGCGCGGCTACGACGCCGACCCGGTGCTGCGCCGGCTCGTGGACGACCACGGCCTGGAGACGGCCGGGCATCTGATCGTGCTCGACCCGGACTCGTCCGTCCCGGGGCTGACCGCGCCCGGGCGTACCCTGGCGCTCGCGGGCGCACCCGCCCAGTGGGCCTATCCGGCCGCGGACACCCTGGCCGGGGCGAAGTACGCCGCCCGCCGCTTCGTGCGCAAGGTGATGGCATGTCGTACACGCTGAGGGGGCGGCTGGAGTCGCGGCTCGTCGGATGGCTCGCGCCCTTCCTGGTGGCGCTTGCGATCACCGCGTGGACGCGGGTGTGGTGGCCGGTCGACCTGGCGTTCGTGATGCTCGGCGTCGGCCTGGCGTTCGACGCGGTGCTCTACCACCGGCCGCTGGACTACCAGCCGGCGTGGGCCGCGCTCCCGCTCGGCCTGCTCGAGCTCGCAACGGTGATGCTGCTCGCGCGCGCCATCCCGATCGCCGCGCCGCTGCGCCCGGCGGTTGCGCTCTTCGCGCTCGGATGGGTGGCGGCGCTCGCGGCGGCGCAGGCGGTGCTGCCGAGGCTGCGCCTGTCGTACGCCGAGGACGGCGGCGAGATCGGCCGGGCCGGGCCCAGGCTGGCGTTCGGGGTCGTGGTCCTGATCGCGGCCGCCGGCGGGATCGAGTGGGCCTCGCAGCCGCCGACCGTCTACCTCGCGGCGGGCGTCCACGCCGGCCCGATCGTCATCGACCGGACGGAGACGCTGATCGGGCGGCCGGGCGCCGTGATCCGCGGCGGCCTCGTGATCCGGGCCGACAACGTCACCGTGCGCGACGTCACCGTGGAGGGCGGGCAGAACGGCGTCACCGTCGACGGCGCCACGGGCGTCGTGCTCGACCGGGTGCACGTGCGTGGAGCGCGGCTCGACGGCTTCCACGTGCGCGAGGCGCAGGTGATGATCAACGACTGCTCGGTGGAGGGCATGACCAGCCGCTACGCCCAGGGCATCGACATCTCGTTCGCGTTCGCCCAGCCGATGAGCATGGTCGAGGGCTGCCATATCCGCGGCGGCCAGGAGGGGATCGTCTCCGATTCGTCGCAGGTGATGGTGGAGCGCAACACGGTCACGCACACGACGCTGCGCGGCATCACCGTCACGGAGATGTCGATGAGCTCGGTCGAGGACAACAGCGTCGACGGCGCGCTCGGGATCGGGATCTTCTGCGCCGACCAGTCCGAGTGCCTGATCGCCGGCAATCGCGTCGTGGGCACGCGCGCCGACCGCGCCTCCGGCGATCTCAGCCGGCTCGGCTACGGGATCGTCGCCCACTCGAACGCGACGGCCTACCTCCAGGCCAACCGGGTCGCGCACAACCCCCACGGAGTGGGGACGTTCGCCGACGGCGCCGTCCGCCACGGCCGGTCGGGCTTCGGCGCCAGCATGTGAGCGAGCCGGCCGCGGGGCGCCGGGAGGGCCGCGGTACCATCGGCCGATGGGCACGCGCCTCGCGACCCGCGCGATCGGCAGCAACGCCGCCACGTTCACCGTGCTCTGCCGCGCATCACCCGGCGCCCGGACGATCGCGGTGGGTGACGTGTGCGCCGTCGTCACGCCGGCGACGCCGGAGCGGCCGCTGTTCAACGCCGCGTTCGGTCTCGCCCCCGGCGGGATCGCCCGCTCCTATGCCGACGTGGCTGCGATCTACCGCGACGCGCGTGTCGGAGGCTGGACGACCTTCGCCGACCCCCAGGACCACGCCTCGATCGCCGTGCTGGCGGGGAACGGCCACGTCCTGGACGGCGTGCCCCGGTTGATGGGGACGGCCGCGGCGAAGGTCCGGCCGCGTTCCGTCGCGGCCGACGTCGTCGACGACCCCGATCCCGCGGTCGTCGCCTCGGTGAACGACACCGTCTACGGCTACCCCGGAAGCTTCGGGCGGGCCGTGTGCTCGCTCGAAGGGCTGCGGGCGCTGGTCGCCGTCGACGGCGGCCGGGCGGTCTCCTGTGCCGTCGCCCACGAGACCGACGGCGACTGCCACATCACGCTGGTCGCCACCCTGCCAACCCACCGCGGCCGCGGCCTCGCCGGTGCGCTGGTGACGAGGCTCGTCCGCTCGGCGCTGGAGCGCGGCTGCGACACGACGACGCTGGTCGCGACGAGGACGGGCATGCCCCTCTACGAGCGGCTCGGCTACGAGGAGCTCGGCGGGCTGGAGATGTGGGAGCGCACGCTCGCCCCGTGACACCCGACGCGCCCTCTGGGCCGGCGCGTTACCCGGAACGGCGTCCGGCGCGGAACAGCGAGACGGCCTCCGCGAACTCCGCCAGCGTCTCGGCCGTCGTCGGCTCGAGCAGCGCCGCGACGTGCGCGACGCCCGCCTCGGCATGCGCGGCGAGCCCGCTCGCAACCTCGGTCGGGGTTCCGCGCAGCGCCGGCGTCTCGGCGCCGCCCACATCGCCGTAGCGGACGGTCACGCCAACCGTGACCGCGATCTCCGCGGGATCGCGCCCGGCCTGCCGGCATGCCTCGCCGAGGGCCGCGCGGTCGGCGTCCAGCCGCTCGTCCGGGGCGCCGAACCAGGCGTCGTTCCAGGCGTCGGCATGGCGAGCGGTCAGCTCCAGCATCCGCGGCCCCGCCGCCGCCACCAGGATGGGCAGGTCGGGCCGGGCCGGCGGTTCCAGCACCGCATCCCGCGCGCTCACCCAGCGCCCGTCCATGTCGGCGCGGCCGGTGCGGATCAGCGAGGTGATCACCGCCAGGGCCTCCGCGAACCGGCTCACCTTGTGGTCGGTCGGGTAGCCGAAGGCGACGAACTCGGGATCGTGCCAGCCGGCGCCCAGTCCCAGGATCAGGCGGCCGCCGCTGACGTGATCGAGGGTGGCGGCCATCTTCGCGAGCAGCGCCGGGTTGCGGAATCCGGTGCACATCACGAGCGTGCCGAGGCTCGCGTGCCGCGTGGCCTCTGCCAGCGCCGCCAGCACCGTCCAGCACTCGTGGGTGCCGCTCGTCTCCCCGTCGGCGCGGTAGAGCAGGTGGTCGTAGACCCAGATCGAGTCGAGCTCCGCCGCCTCCGCCTGCAGCGCCAGCGCGCGGAGCTCGGCGTAGGGCGCGACCCCGCGGCCCTCGTCACCGGTCTCCAGCACGACGCCCACCCTCACGGCCCGGGATCGTAGTGGGACGGGGCGGCCGAAGCGGCGCAGGGCCTCCACCCGCCGTGCCGGTCCCGCCGTGTGGGATCCGCCGTCCCGCCACCGTGGGCGGGACGGCGGTCACCGCGCACTAGGCGGTCGTGTCGACCCGGACGCTCGTGCGCAGCGGATTCTGCGCCGCATCCTTGTCGCTGCCGGCCCCGTCGACGTCGCCGTCGTGGTCGGGATCCTTCGTCGGCGCAGGCTGCTGGGCCGCCTGCTGGATGTGCATCGCCTGTGCCGGCACACCACCGATGGGATTCGTCATCTCGTCCTCCACATGCTCGAGTTCCCTGCCCGACAGGGTTATCGGCCGGCGGGGCCGAGTCTTTCGGGCGCGGCCGGATGCCTTCTCGTCCGACCCGCGGCCGCCGGGGTCACGACCACGGGTACTCGTCGTGCTGGGGCAGGTCATCGAGGATCTCGAACCACGCCGCCTTCGAGCCGACGAACATGTGCGCGCCGGGCGTGCGCGTCGGCTCGTCGATCAGCGTCCCGTAGGGGATCCGCACATGCGCACGGTCGGGCGCGATCCAGTACACGAGCGACAGGCACTCGGCGCAGTGCGCCTCATGGATCGCCCCGGGATCGCCGAGCAGCCTCAGCGACTCCGCTCCCCGCGTCAGCCTGAGCTTCGCACGGTCGACCTCGCCCCAGGGCATGAACGCCGAGCCCGTCCACGCGCGGCAGTTCGAGCAGTGGCAGTTGTAGGCGGCGGTGAACTCGTCCGCGACCTCGAAGGTCACGGCACGGCATCCGCAGCGTCCCCGCAACACGGCCCCAGTCCAGACCCGTCGCTAGGGCAGGGTGCTCGAGTAGGCGGCGTAGCCCTCCTGGAGCCTGCCGCCGAACCGGGTCTGGTACCCGCCGAAGCCGACATGCGTGGCATCCTGGCGCACCGTGTAGATGCCGTGGTTCGAGTTCGCGCCCGGGTTCCACGACAGCACCGTGTTGGTCACGACGTTGGCGGCCGCGACGTGGTGGTAGACGAAGCAGGGCGCGACGGTCGAGTGCTGACACCCCACGCCGACGTAGTTGAAGTGGCCTCCGAAGTAGAGGACGCCCTTGTGCAGGGCGCATCCGGGGGTGTCGCCGTCGTCCTGCACGGTGAAGTGCGGATCGAGCGCCCCGGTGACGGGGTCGAACGCGGCCAGGTTGAAGGAGCGTTTGTTGCCGTTCACCTGCCAGAACCCGCCGCACGCATACACCTCGCCCGTGGCGGTGTCGGGGATGAGCGTGTACACGCGCTCCGTCTCGACCGTCTGGCACGTCGGGCAGTTGGCGGAGGCGAAGACGTTGGGGTTCCACTGCAGCAGCGCGCCGGCCGTGCTGACCGCCGCGGCGGAGTTGCGCGACTGGCCGTCGACGAGACCGAAGTGGCCGCCGAAGTAGACGGTGGAGCCGGAGAACGCGATCGTGAACACGACCGGATGACAGCGAGGCGGACAGGCGAAGCCGGTGACCTGGCCGACCTTGGGGTTCCACGCGACCGCCGCCCCGGACGCCGACAGCTCGCCGA
The DNA here is from genome assembly GCA_963843705.1 of uncultured Actinomycetes bacterium. Taxonomy (GTDB): domain Bacteria; phylum Actinomycetota; class Thermoleophilia; order Gaiellales; family JAICJC01; genus JAICJC01. The sequence continues at coordinate 55,287 of CAWJLQ010000004.1, read as the reverse complement.
TCTTGGCGTGCTTCTTGCCGCCCAGGGTGCCGAACGTGCCGCCGGCGAACACGTTTCCGTTCGGCGCGACGCGTACGACGTACACGGTGTTGCCCGCACCCGGGTTGAAGGCGGTCGCGGCGCCGCCCGTCGTGACCGCACCGATGTTCTGGCGCGCCTTCCCCGCCAGAGTCGTGAAGTGACCGCCCACGAAGATCGTCTTGCCGATGTGGGCAAGCGAGTACACCCGGCCGTTCGCGCCGGGGTTCCAGGAAAGGATCGCGCCCGTCTTCTCGCTGCAGGCCGCCAGGCCGTGACGGGTGACGGTGCCGGCCCCGCCCATCGTGGCCCCGGCCGGCGCCGCCTGGGTGAAATCGCCGCCGAGATACGCGACCCCGTTCAGGTACATGATCGAGCGCACGACCGCGTTCGTCTGGCAGGTCCGATCGGGTGGACTGCTGTTCGTCGCCCCGCTGGCCGCACTCACGAAGATCGCGGCCAGCGCACCAACAGCACCCACGAATCGCACAGCTCGAGCGCCCACGACAGCTACCCCCCTGGATCGAGTGGCTGAAGGGTACATCGGCTGGGCGGAACCGGTCAACTGCCTCGGGACGACGCACCGCCGCTGATGGACGCACCACTCAAGCGGTGCTCGCCGCCGGCGAACGATTCTCCTCCTGCACCTCGTTGAGGGCGACTTCCACCGCGAGCTCGCCGCGGACATCATGCGACCGCACATCCTGGCGGTCGTAGCGGTCGTCGATGCCGTTTTGGATGTCGTGGAGGTACTGGTCGCGGTCGGCTTCGTCGGTATTGAGCTTTGTGGCGCAGGCGCGCTGGAGGTCACGTTCGTGCCCGTAGTCGCGGTTCGCCTGAGCGACGCATGCGTCAATGGCGTCGATGACCCCCGGCAGGTCTGCGACGCTGGGACAGACCACTGCGATCTGGCTCTCCTGCTCTCGATCCCACGGCCGCAGCAGAGCGGGGTTGGCCCCCGCGTGTTGGCGCAGGGCCCGCCACCACCACTGCGGAGGTGGTGGCGAGATCGGGAAGATCAACGCGTCGCCGCCCGCGACCGGGTGGGTCGCGAGCAGCGGCTTTTCGGCGTGGAATGGCAACTCCTGGGTCATCATGTCCTCTCGAGAAACAGGTCGGTGTCGTTCGAGGCGCAGCCGGCGCCGTTCATCAGCCGACGGGGAGGTCGCCGTTGGCCCGGGCGGCGATGGCCGCCGGGGGACTGTCGGCGGCCGCGTTCTCGCGGCGGAGGAACGCGGTCAGCTCGTTGATGGTGCTCATGAGCGGTGCCGGGAAGACCACGGTCGTGTTCTTGTCGACGCCGATCTCGACCAGCGACTGCAGATTCCGCAGCTGGAGCGCGAGTGGGTGGGCCATCATCACGTCGGAGGCGTGTGCGAGCTCGCCGGCGGCGAGCGCCTCGCCTTCGGCGGCGATGATCTTCGCGCGCTTCTCCCGCTCGGCCTCGGCCTGGCGGGCCATTGCCCGCTTCATCGTCTCCGGCAGCTGGATGTCCTTCAGCTCCACGACCGTGACCTCCACGCCCCAGTCCTCGGTCTGGACGTCAAGGATGGCGCGGATGTCCTGATTGATCTTGTCGGTCTCGGACAGCGTCTCGTCCAGGGTGTGGCGGCCGACGACGGCGCGCAGCGTCGTCTGCGCAATCTGACTGATCGCCTCGTCGACCCGCTCGATTGCGATGACGGATCGCACCGCGTCCTTGATCCGGAAGTACGCCACAGCTGACACATCGACCGAGACGTTGTCCTTGGTGATGATCCCCTGCGACTGAATCGGCATCGTCACGATCCGAAGCGACACGCGGTTGACACGGTCGACAAACGGCGCAATCAGGATCAGGCCCGGCCCGCGAGCACCATCCCGCACCTTCCCCAGGCGAAACTGAACACCCCGTTCGTACTGCTTGAGGATCCGAACGGACATCGCGGCAGCGATGAGGACCAGCACCAGAGCGATGATCACAGGTACAGCGATCATGACGTTTCCCTTCCCGTCGACCGTCGGGGGCTTTGGTGAAGAAGGACGCCGTCACCCGTTGATCGACGCGCACCGCTGGCCAGATGCGGGCAGCCAACAATCCCGAGCCGGAGCGGACAGGAACGAAGAACGTTCGTCTCGGTTGGACCGGCCTCTCAAGAGTAGCACCGCGACTCCTTCCGGCCCCGGGATATCGCGTAGGGCAGCGACTCCCTGCTATTCTGAGCCGAGTCGACCCCAGTCCCCGGTCGACGGAGTTTTCTGACCCCAGCGCCTGGCCAGCTGTTCACTCTGTCCAAGCGAGTCTTCTCGGAGGTCAGGATGCTTTTCGCCACGATCATGCGCCGGGCGGATGCAGCAGGTCTGTTCACGGACGGACGCAGCGGGAGAACCCGCGTCCTCCGTCGTACGACCGTGTGCGCCCGCCGACACCATTCGAGTCGGGAGACATGATGATCGTCGAACTGTTTGTGGCAATCGTCGTCGGCCTTGGATTGGTTGTCGTGTTTGCGCGCACCGTGCGGATCGTCCCGCAGGCGCGGGCGGGGGTCGTCGAGCGTCTCGGTCGCTACTCACGGACGCTCAAACCCGGCCTCGCCATCCTCGTGCCCGTGATCGACCGTGTGCGCCAGATGATCGATCTGCGCGAGCAGGTGGTGTCCTTCGCGCCCCAGCCGGTGATCACCGAGGACAACCTCGTGCTCAGCATTGACACCGTCATCTACTTTCAAGTCACCGACGCCCGCTCGGCAACCTACGAGATCGCGAACTACATCCAGGGGATCGAGCAGCTGACGGTGACGACGCTGCGAAATCTGATCGGCGGGATGTCGCTCGAGCAGACGTTGACGTCACGCGACGGGATCAACGCCGAATTGCGGGGCGTGCTCGACGAGGCGACCGGCAAGTGGGGCATCCGCGTGAACCGGGTCGAGCTCAAGGCGATCGACCCTCCCCGCACGATCCAGGAGGCGATGGAGAAGCAGATGCGCGCCGACCGCGACAAGCGCGCGGCGATCCTGACCGCGGAGGGCGTCAAGCAGTCACAGATCCTCACCGCGGAAGGCGAGAAGCAGAGCGCGATCCTGCTCGCGCAGGGAGAGCGGGAGTCGCAGATCCTGCGGGCCGAGGGCCAGGCCAAAGCGATCGAGACCGTGTTTCGCGCAGTCCACGACGGCGACGCCGACCCGAAGCTCCTCGCCTACCAGTACCTGCAGATGCTGCCCCAGATCGCGGCCGGCGACGCGAACACGATCTGGGTCATCCCAAGCGAGCTCACGCAGGCTCTCGCAGGACTCAAGGCCGGATGGCTGGTCGGCGACCCGCCGCCAACCGACGGCACGACCAACAACGGCCGCATCGAGCACAACACCGAGGAGGCGGCGGAGGCGTCCCCGAGCCGGCGTTAGCCGACCGCTCGCGTCACGGACGGCGCCGGCGGCGCTTCACGGTTGAAGAGGGCGCGGGTGGCGGTCCAGCCAATCGCCGACCAGAGCACGAGCAGGCCGAGCGCGACGTCCCACGCGGCGAGGATGAGCTGCTGCCCGAGGGAGTAGGCGGCGACGACGCTCGTGGACGCCGAGTTGCGCAGCGCGGCGGTGGCGAGCGCCTGCTGGGTGCCGACGCCGCCGGGGGTGAACGCGAACGTCGATGCGATGGCGTTCACGGCGAGGATCAGGAGGACGTTCTGGAGTGATACCGGCACGTCGTATGCGCGCATGAAGGTCGCGGTGACCCCGACCCGCGCGGCGTAGGACGCGACCTCGACGGCCAGCACTTCGGACGCGAAGGCGCGCGGGGTCGCGAGGATGACGGTTCCCTCCCTGGCGCCGGCCCACGTGTCCTGGAAGCGCCGCAGGGCGACCCAGGCCGCGAGCGCGATCGCGGTCGCGGCCGCGATCGCGAGCTCCGCGTGACCCGCGAATGAGCCGAGCGGCAGCGAAAAGATCCCCGGCCGGACCACGAGGAGTCCAGCGCTGATCGAGGCGCCGATGACGAGGAAGAAGGCGTTCTGGACGACGCCGGCCCCCACCAGGCCGAGGGCGGTCGAGGCCTGGATCCGCGTCCGGTAGAGGCCGAGCATCGCCACCGTTCCCGCCTGTGCCGGCAGGATCGCGTTGAGGCCGATCCCGCCGCCGTAGGCCCCCAGGACGAGTCTGTACGAGGCCCCTGACCCCGGATAGGCGCGGCGCAGGATGTTCCGCCAGGCGAGTGCGTTCAGGAGCGTCTCGCAGGTGTGGAGCGTGAGCGCCAGCACGAGCAGGGGAAGTGAGATCGACCCGAGCTGGCCGAGCACCTCCCGCACCCATCCGGCGACGATCATTACCCCACGGAGCCTTCCATCTGGAGTTGGATCAGCCGGTTCAGCTCGACGGCGTACTCCAGCGGCAGCTCCTTGACGATCGGCTCGATGAACCCCGAGACGATCATCCCCGCCGCCTGGGCTTCCGAGAGCCCGCGGCTCATCAGGTAGAAGAGCTGCTCGTCGCCGATCTTCGACACCGTGGCCTCGTGGCCGATGTCGACGGCGTTCTCCTTGATGTCGATGTAGGGATACGTGTCGGTGCGGCTCTGGTCGTCCAGGATCAGCGCGTCGCAGACGACCCGCGAGCGCGAGCCCGTCGCGCCCGGATTGACCTGGATCAAGCCGCGATACGACGCCTGCCCGCCGTCTTTGGAGATCGACTTGGAGGTGATCACCGACGTCGTGTTCGGCGCCATGTGGGTGATCTTGCCGCCCGCGTCCTGGTGCTGGCCCTTGCCGGCGAACGCGATCGAGAGCACCTCGCCGTGCGCGCCCTCGCCCTTCAGGAGCACCGCCGGGTACTTCATGGTGATCTGCGAGCCGAGGTTGCCGTCGACCCACTCCATGGTGGCGTTGCGCTCGGCCACCGCCCGCTTGGTGACCAGGTTGTAGACGTTCGTCGACCAGTTCTGAATCGTGGTATAGCGACACCGAGCGCCCTCGGCGACATGGATCTCGACGACCGCCGAGTGCAGCGAGTCGGTCGAGTAGATCGGCGCGGTGCACCCTTCCACGTAGTGCACGTACGCGCCCTTGTCCACCAGGATCAGCGTGCGCTCGAACTGGCCCATGTTCTCGGCGTTGATACGGAAGTAGGCCTGCAGCGGCAGCTCCACCTGCACACCCGGCGGCACATAGATGAACGAGCCTCCCGACCAGACGGCGCTGTTCAGGGCGGCGAACTTGTTGTCGTTGTAGGGGATGATCGTTCCGAAGTAGCGGCGGACGAGCTCGGGCTGCTCCCGAAGCGCGGAGTCCATGTCGAGAAAGAGGACGCCCTGGTCGGCCAGATCCTTCTGGAGGCTGTGGTAGACGACCTCGGACTCGTACTGGGCGCCCACGCCGGCCAGGTACTTCTTCTCCGCCTCGGGGATGCCCAGCTTGTCCCACGTCTCTCGCATCCCGTCCGGCAGGTCGTCCCAGCTGCGCGCCTGCTCCTCCACCGGCTTCAGGTAGTAGTAGATGTTGTCGAAGTCGATGACCGACAGATCGGCGCCCCACGTGGGCAGCTCGCGCTCCACGAAGTGCCGGTACGCGCTGACTCGGAGCTTCGTCATCCACTCCGGCTCCGACTTGTGCGCGGAGATCTCGCGCACCACGTCTTCGTCCAACCCTCGACGGGTGCGGAAGACGGAGGTGACCTCGTCGTGGAAGCCGTACTTGTACTCACCGACGGTCGTCGCGGCGAGCTCCTGCTCCGTCAGCTGCGTGGCGGTCATCAGACGCCGCTCTCGGCTCGTCGCATGTCAGCCTCCGTGATTCAAGACGACCAGGCGGTCGTCGGTGGAGGGTCAGCGAGCTACCTGGAGGCGTCGATCGAGATGCGCGGCCATGCGGCGGGCATACCCTGAGTCGGCATCATAGCACATTGAACCAGCCGCAAAATATCGGCGGTCGCCTGAGGGACGGTGTCACGACCGCCGCCGACCTTGACGCCGCATGGGCGGCCGCCAGCGGGTACTCTGCATCACAGAGCCTCGCCGCGCGCTTCTCCCTGAAGCCAAATCGCGTGCCAGGCCTCCGCCCCGGAAGGGGGCACCTATGTCCAGCACCACTGCACTCGTGCGGCATCGCGTCGCCAACTACGACGCCTGGAAGACCGAGTACGACAGCTTCGCGCCGATCCAGGCCGAGCACGGCGTTCGCGCCCACCAGGTGTTGCGCTCGCAGGACAACCCGAACGACGTGGTCATCACCCACACGTTCGACAATCTCGGTAAGGCGAAGGCGTTCTTCGCCATGCCGGAGCTCAAGCAGGCGATGAGCAAGGCGGGCGTCCAGGACGACTCGCTGAACGTCGCCTTCTACGACGAGGTCGAAGCCGGAACGCTGATCACGGCGTAGCACGAACCAGCGCCGGGCTGTGTCCGCAACGTGGGCGCAGCCCGGCCGTGGGCCGGCCCGGGCAGGTTCGCCCCGGACTCGAGGTTCCCGGACCCGCGGCCGGCGCGGGCTACGAACCCGCCTTCGACCCTCCGGGCAGCAGGCGATGGCCGTCGACGATCGCGGCTGCGATGTCGACCAGCTTGCGGTTGGAGCTGCGGGCGTGGGTGCGGAGCATCTCGAAGGCGTCGTCCTCGGCGATGCTGTGGCGCTCCATCATGATCCCCTTGGCCCGCTCGATGATGGCGCGGCGCCCGAACGCGCCCTCCAGGTCCTGGAACTCGGCGAAGCGGCGCAGGACGATCTCGATCGAATCCTGGAGCTGGTCGGGGTTCGTGTCGGTGATATAGGCAAAGACGCCGCGCTTCGCGGCCTCGCCGATGAAGGCATGGTCGTCGGTCTCGAGCAGCACGATCACCGGGCACGCTGCCTGGTGGACGATCTCGCCGATGAGCTCGAGGGCATGGGCGCTGCTGTCGCCGAGGCCGACCAGCGCGACGTCGGGGCGCTCACGCCGGGTCACGGTCGCGATCTCCCCGACCTCGATCGAGCGCGCGACCACCTCGTGGCCGAGGCTGACCACGACGCGCGTCACGTAGTCGAGCCGATCGCTGCGCTGATTGGCGATCAGAACGCGAAGATGCTGACGCTCCGGAATCTCACTCACCGAACGGCCCTCCACGCCGAAAGCGATCCGAGCAAGACTACCCGGCCGGACGGTGACGGAGTCGCATTCCCGCCTCGCGAAGCATCATGCGCTACCCTCTCCGTGCGCAGCCCATTCAGCCCGCCGCGCACCGTTTGACTCCAGAGCATGGTCTCCACGTCGAGTTGGTTTGGGGGGTCGCCATGACGGACGGTTCGCGAGGGTGGGATGCCGCCGGTGACGCGACGCGAGCCCAGGTCGAGGCGGTCGCCAGTCGGCTGGTCGGCGAGCTGCTCGACATGAGCGAACCCGGGCGGATACTTGACACCGAGCGTTGCGACGACGCCGAGTTCGCAGTCCACCTGGTCGACCGTGAGCTCGCCCTGATCGCGTCCGGGGAGGAGCCGCTTCGGATCGCCGTGAAGATCGCGGTGCTCTCCATCGCACGCGACACGGTGCGCACGTATGCCGAAATCCACGCGCTCCCCGAGCCGCTTCACCGGGTGCCGCGTCTGCCGGCGGACATCGAGGCGCGATGAGCAGTCCGGCGCCGCCGCGCACCAAGGACGGTGCGGGTTCCTGTCCGTCCGACGCGCTCGTGCTCTTCGGGGCCACGGGCGACCTGGCCCACAAGCAGGTCATCCCGGCGCTGTATGCCATGGTCAAACGGGGCACGTTGACGGTCCCGGTGATCGGGGTCGCGTCGGCCGACTTCGACGTCGAGCAGCTCCGCGAACGAGCCCGGGACAGCGTCCGGCGGAGTGCTGGGGAGTCCGTGGACGAGCCGGCTCTCGACCGCCTGGCCGCCCTGCTGCGGTACGTCGACGGCGACTACGCCGACCCTGCCACGTTCTCGGCCCTGGCGGAAGCGCTCGGGAGCGCCCGGCATCCGACGCACTATCTCGCGATCCCCCCCGACCTGTTTGCGACGGTGATCGAACAGCTCGAGACGTCCGGCCTCGCGGCCGGAGCGCGCGTCGTCGTGGAGAAGCCGTTCGGGCGGGATCTCGCCTCGGCGCGTGAGCTCAACCGTGTGGCGCGATCGGTGTTCCCGGAGGACGCGATCTTCCGGATCGACCACTTCCTGGGCAAGGAAGCGATCATGAACCTGCTCTACTTCCGTTTCGCGAACTCGTTCCTGGAGCCGATCTGGAATCGCAACTACGTGGCGAGCGTGCAGGTCACGATGGCCGAGGAGTTCGGCGTCGATGGCCGCGGCGCGTTCTACGAGACCGCCGGCTGCCTGCGTGACGTGATCCAGAACCACCTCTTCCAGGTGGTCGCCCTGCTGGCGATGGAGCCGCCGACGTACCGGGGGTTCGAGGCGCTGCAGACGGAGAAGCTGGACGTCTTCCGGGCGATGCGAGCGCTCTCGCCTGACGACGTCGTGCGCGGCCAGTTCACGGGATACCGCGACGAGCCCGGCGTCGCGGCGAACTCCGACGTGGAGACCTTCTGCGCCGTGCGACTCGCCATCGACTCGTGGCGCTGGGCCGGGGTACCCTGGTATCTGCGGTCGGGCAAGCACCTGCCCGTCACGGCAACCGAGATCGTGGTCGAGCTTCAGCCGCCCCCGCAGCAGCTCTTCGCCGACTCGCTGCCGACGGCGGGACCGGGGAACTATCTCCGCTTCCGACTCGCACCTGATGCCGCAATCGCGCTCGCCGCCCGCGTCAAGCGTGCCGGCGAGGAATTCGTCGGCGACCAGCGTGAGCTCTTCCTGCTCGACTCCCAGCCGGACGAGGAGCAGCCGTACGAGCGGCTCCTCACCGACGCGATGGCCGGACAGGGCGCGCTCTTCACGCGGGAGGACGCGGTCGAGGCGGCCTGGGCCGTCGTCGACCCCGTCCTCACCTCACACCACCCGGCCCAACCCTACGATCCCGGCAGCTGGGGCCCGAAGCAGGCCGATGCGTTGATCGCTCGCGACGGTCGCTGGTTCGAGCCCGGTGCCGGGAGCGCGCCGACGCACCCCACGCAGGCCGATGCCGGCCAGGCCGGAGGTGGGTCTCTCCGGCCCGACGCCCGCGCACCGACGAGTCCGGATTCGTAACTTGTGCTACAATCGCTGGGCGCGGCCTACACCCTGCCCGCCCCACTGTGGCCCCAACAGCTCGGCCGTCACGGTTCGTCTTGTCGTGGAGGTTCGCCGATGCTTACTGTTGTCGTCATCGTGGCGATTGTGCTTGTGCTGCTGTATGTGATGCGCGATCGACTGCCTCAGCTTCGCCGGTGAAGCAGCCTCCCGGCCGTGAAGCCTGCGCGGCGGGCGCCGGCGCCGCGAGCGATGGGCGCCGGCGGCCCGCGCCGCGGACCGGCCGGAGGAACCCCAACGGCGCCGGCCCATCCACGATCGAAGGAGCTTCGTGAGCACGAAAGCCCGACCCCGCCGTGCGTGGTGTACGACCTGCCGAGCATTCACGGATCACCGGCTCGCGGCCGGTCAGGGGAACCCGCCCGGCCGAGCCAGGCTCGAGTGCATCGCCTGCAGGGATCGCGGGCAAGGCCCCTGAGCAACGGCCGCGACACGGTCTGACGGCCGCGCCGCGAGGCTCGATATGTGTCCCACGACCTAGAGCTGCCGTGACGACCAGAGCAGGGCCGCCAGGATCACCGAGGTCACCCCGACCGACAGCCCGACGATCCAGCCCGCCACGTCTTGACTGACGAGCACTGCGCCGAGAACCGTGGCGACGCCGACGATGCCACCGGTTGCAAGCAGGCGCATGAAGCCGCGTTCCGCGACGAACCGCCGCCGCTCCCTCGCGGGCAGCATGCCCCGCGGAGGGTCGTGCTGTGCATGGGACGCGACCGGTGCGGATGCGTCACGGGATTCGCCAACCGCCGGCGTACCGATCCCGTCCGCACCGGGCTCCGGTGCGGTGGGCGGGTCGGACTCGTCCGGCCCGCGGCGATCGCCTGTGTCTGGGGTGTCAGCCATCCACAGCACCATATCGGTTGTTGCTGTCGATCCCGCCTTCGCCCCGGTCCCAGTCGAGATCGCCGATCAGCCCATCAGAGCAGGGTCTGGTAGACCAGGAAGATGTTGAGGACGATGATGACGCTGGCGACCGCGTACGCGACCCAGGTGGTGAGGCGACGGTTGACGAGGGTGCCCATCAGCGTGGGGTTTCGGCAGAACGCAATCAGTGGGACGAGGGCGAAGGGGATGCCGAAGGAGAGGAAGACCTGGCTGAGGACGAGGGTGCGAGACGGGTCGTAGTTGACGCCGAGCAGGATCAATGCCGGTGTCATGGTGATTGCGCGGCGGAGGAAGATTGAGATCTGGCGGTGGATGAAGCCCTGCATTACGACCTGACCCGCCATCGTTCCGACGCAGGAGGAGGAGACGCCCGAGGCGAGCAGCGCGATGCCGAAGATGAGGCCGCTGTGTGCGCCGAGGTACTGATCGAGGCCGTGGTAGACCTGGTTCAGGTTGGTGCCGAAATCGAGCAGGCCGCGGGAGTGGAACACGGCCGCAGCGGTGGTCAGCATGGCCATGTTGATGACGCCTGCGACGCCCATGGCGATCATGACGTCGACCAGTTCGAAGTGGAAGATCTTGCGCCGCGCCCGTGGCGTCGCGCCGACAATCCGCTTCTGCGTGAGCGCGGAATGCAGGTAGATCACGTGCGGCATCACGGTCGCGCCGAGAATGCCAACCGCCAGCAGGACCGACTGGTTCCCGTGGAAGTGGGGAACGAACGTGCCCCTGGCGACGCCGCTCCAGGACGGACCGGCGTGCAGCACCTGCACACCGAAGGCGACCACGATCACGCCCACGAGCACGCTGATCACCGCCTCCAGGCGGCGGAACCCGAGCGCCTGCAGGGCGAGAATCGAATACGCCAGCAGTCCGGTGAGCACGCCGGCGATGAACAGAGGAATGCCGAAGACGAGGTTGAGGCCAAGCGCCGCGCCGACGAACTCGGCCAGGTCGGTGGCCATCGCGATCAGCTCGGCCTGCAGCCAGAGGAAGACGACCACCGGGAACGGGAACCGGTCACGGCACACCTCCGGGAGGCTGCGACCGGTGGCGATGCCCAGCTTCGCGCTCATCGACTGAATCAGCATCGCCATCAGATTCGCGGCCAGCACGACCCAGAGCAGCATGTAGCCGAACTGCGATCCGCCGGCCATGTTCGTGGCGAAGTTGCCCGGATCGATGTAGGCGACGGCGGCGATGAACGCCGGCCCAAGAAACGGCACCGCGCCTCGCAGCCCACGCCGCTCGCCGGAGATCGACCGCTCCGCCGCCCGGAGCACGCGAGCCTCCCCGGGGAGCGCATCCTCGACGCCGATCACGTGCCGCTCGGCCGGATGCGCGGCTCCAGCCGCCTGCGGCTGGTGCTCGGTTTCCTCCTGCACCGGCGGACCCGGCGGCCGCTCGCGCAGCGGACGCGAATCCCGGGTCACGCCACTTCCATGCGCATCGACGCCGCCAGCTGACCGCCTATCGTGTGAGTCTGATCGCCGAACCGGACCGCAAGTGGACCGCCGAACGGCTGCCGTTCGAGCACCTCGAACCCGTCCCCGGGCGCGATGCCGAGGTCGGCGAGGTAGGCGAGCATCGCCGGGTCGGCGTCGGACACACGGACGAACCGGCCGCGAGCGCCGGAGGGCAGATCCTCGAGCCGCTCGGTCGGCTGCTCGTCGACCTCCAGCTCCGCCGACGGGATCGGGTCGCCGTGCGGATCGCGAGCCGGGTGGCCGAGCTTCTCGGCGATTCGCTGCTCGAGTGCCTGGGACAGGACGTGCTCCAGCACCTCCGCCTCGGCATGCACACGATCCCAGGACATGCCCAGCTCCTGGACGAGAAACGTCTCCAGCAGCCGGTGGCGGCGGACCACCTCGAGCGCGACCCGCCGCCCGCGCTCGGTCAGCCGCACGCCGTGGTACCGGGTGTGCTCGACCAACCCGGCATCCGCCAGTTTTCGGAGCATCGCCGAAGCCGACGCAGCGGACACCGCCAGCCGCTCCGCGAGCGCAGTCGTCGTCACATTTTCGCCGGTACGCGACTCCAAAGCATAGATGCCCTTCACATAATCCTGCGAAGCCGCAGAAACAGACTCGATGTGGCTCATCACCCTGATCCTAGTTATGCCTAAATCTGAAGTCAAGCACGTACCAACACGCCGATCGGCGAGGGCGAGGACGCCGGTCCCGTGACCAGCCCTGGGGGAGCCGCGACAGGGTTGTCCTCGGACGAGGCGGCGCGCCGGTTGGCTCAGGTCGGGCCGAATGAGATCGCCGAGCAGGGTCGGAGCGTTGTGCTGGAGTTCTTGGGGCACTTCTGGGGGCCGATCGCGTGGATGATCGAGGCGGCCGTGGTGTTGACGGCGGTGGTGGGCCGTTGGGCGGACTTCGCGATCATCCTGGTGCTGCTGCTGATGAACGGGGTCGTCGGTTTTTGGGAGGAGCACCAGGCGGGGAACGCGATCGCCGCGCTGAAGAGCCGGCTGGCGGTGTCGGCGCGGGTGCTGCGCGACGGTCAGTGGCAGTCGCTGCCGGCGCGAGTGTTGGTGCCCGGCGATGTGATCCATGTCGATCTGGGGCAGATCATTCCGGCCGACGCCGATGTCGTCGATGGTTCGGGACAGGTCGACCAGTCGACGCTGACCGGCGAGTCGTTGCCGGCGAGGAAGGTGGCGGGGGACAGCGTCTATTCGGGCTCGGTGATGGCGCGCGGCGAGTTGACCGCGGCGGTGACCGAGACGGGGCCGCGCACGTCGTTTGGTCGCACCGCGGCGCTGGCCGGCGCGGAGCCGCCGCCCAGCCATTTCCAGCAGGCCGTGCTTTCGATCGGCCGCTACCTGATCGTGCTTGCGCTGTCGCTGGTCTCGGTGATCGTGGTGGTGTCGCTTTTGCGGGGCGTGTCGGTTTCCTCGACGCTCGAGTTCGCGTTGGTGGTGACGATCGCATCGGTGCCGGTGGCGCTGCCGGCGGTGCTTTCGGTGACGATGGCGATCGGCTCGCGGGCGCTCGCGGGCCATCACGCGGTGGTCAGCCACCTGCCGGCGGTGGAGGAGCTGGCGGGCGTCGATGTGCTGTGCGCGGACAAGACCGGGACGCTGACGGAGAACCGCCTCACCGTCGCAGAGCCGATCGTCCTCGACTCCGAGGCGAGCCCCCAGGACGTGCTGGTGGCCGCAGCGCTCGCGTCGCGGCGGGAGGGTCGTGATCCCATCGACCTGGCCGTGCTCGAAGCCGCGGGCGAGACGGCTCTTGCGGCGTACGCGATTCTCGAGTTCGAGCCGTTCGACCCGGAGCAGAAGCGCGCCCGCGCGCGGGTGCAGCCCACCAGCGGCACCTCGTTTCGGGTGTCGAAGGGCGCCAGCCAGGCGATCCTCGCGCTGCTCGCCGACCCCGCAGCGGTGAGCGATCGCCTCGAGCGGGCGGTGGCCGAGCTGGCCGGACGCGGCTACCGCGCCCTGGCCGTCGGCCAGGACGACGGCGCGGGGTGGCGCCTGCTGGGCGTGCTTGCCCTGCACGACCCGGCACGAGCGGACTCGATGACCACCATCCAGGCCGCGCAGCGGCTCCGCGTGGAGGTCAAGATGGTGACCGGCGATCGCGCGGAGATCGCCCGCGAGGTCGCCGGCGAGGTCGGCCTCGGCCAGAACATCCTCGACGCATCCGAGTTTGACGACGACACGGACGAGGCCGCCCTCGCCGCGATGGTCGAGCAGGCGGATGGGTTCGCGCAGGTGATCCCGGAGCACAAGTACCGCATCGTGAAGGCCCTCCAGGCGGCCGGGCGAATCGTGGCCATGACCGGCGACGGCGTCAACGACGCCCCCGCCCTCCGCCGCGCCGACGCCGGCATCGCGGTCGCCGGCGCGACCGACGCGGCCCGCGCCGCGGCGGACATCGTCCTGCTGGAACCCGGCATCTCGGTGATCGTGACCGCGCTTCGCCTCAGCCGCGAGATCTTCCGCCGCATGACGAACTACGCCATCTACCGCATCACCGAAACGATCCGCGTCGTCCTCTTCATCACCCTCGCCATCCTGGCTCTGGGCTTCTTCCCCGTCACCCCGATCATGATCGTGCTGCTGGCCGTCTTGAACGACGCCGCGATCCTCACCATCGCCTACGACAACGTCCTCCCATCCGCACGATCGGAACGCTGGCAGATGCACGACGTCATGACCCTCGCAGCGGTGCTCGGCCTCGTGGGCGTGGCCGAGTCGTTCGGGCTGCTCCTGATCGGCGATCTGTACCTGGGCCTCAACCACGACACGGTGCGCACCCTGATGTACCTGAAGCTCTCGGTCGCCGGACACCTGACGCTGTTCGTCGCTCGCACCCGCGGCCCGCTCTGGTCGGTCCGCCCCGCCGCCATCCTCCTCGTCGCGGTGCTGGGGACCCAGATCCTCGCCACCCTGATCGCCGTCTCAGGCGTCTTGATGACGCCGCTGCCGTGGCGCTACGCCGCGCTCGCCTGGGCCTACGCCCTGGTCTGGATGCTCGTGCTCGACCGCGTCAAACTCGTCACCTACGCCATCCTCGAACGCCGGGCCGGCGCCGGCCGCCCCGCGCGGGCTCAACTGGAGTGAGGCGTCGGCCGGCGGGCTCGTGCGGCTGGTCAGCTCGGCAGTTCGTCGTCAAGGCGCTCGCCGAGCTCTCTGAGGCCAATCGTCCAGAACTCGTCGACGTCGACGGCCGCCGCTGGGTGCAGCTCGGCGAGCCGTCCGCGTATGAACCGTCGCTCGACCTCAGACGGCGTCAGCGTCAGCGCCCGTCGATAGGCCTCCTGCGACTCGTCGATCCGCCCAAGCCGGCGGAGCAGGTCGGCGCGAGTGGTGTGGAAGTAGCGGTAGTCGCCGAGCGGCAGTCGCTCGAGCATCGCCAGAGCGGTCTCCGGCCCTTCGACCTCGGCGACGGCGATCGCCTGGTTCATCTCGACGATCGGCGAGCCGCTGATCTGCGCCAGGAAGGCGTAGAGGGTGGCGATCTCCTGCCAGTCGCGCGGCTCGCGCAGATGGAGGTCGGCGATCGCGGCCTGGATCGTGTAGACGCCGGCGCCCTGCAGCGCCAGCGCCCGCTCGAGCAGCTGACGTCCATCGGCGATCCGCGGCTGATCCCAGCGGCTGCGATCCTGATCGTCGAGCAGCACGATGCGGCCCTGGTCGAACCGTGCCTCGCGGCGCGCGTCATCCAGGAGCATCAATGCCACCAGGGCCAGCACCTCCGACTCGTCAGGCATCAGCTCGGCCAGTGCCCGGGCGAGGCGGATCGCTTCTGACGCGAGGTCGACGCGGCCGTCGCCCCAACCCTCGTTGAAGATCAGGTAGACGACGGCGAGAACGGCATCGAGACGCTCCGGCAGCAGATGGTCGGGCGGGACGGCGAAGGGGATGCCGGCGTCGCGGATCTTGTGCTTCGCTCGACCGAGGCGCTTGCTCATCGTCTCGAACGGGACGAGGAAGGCGCGGGCGATCTCCTCCGTCGAGAGGCCGCCGAGCGTGCGCAGGGTCAGTGCGACCTGCGCTTCGAGAGCGAGCGCCGGATGGCAGCAGGCGAAGATCAGCTCGAGTCGCTCGTCGGGGAAGGCCGTCGTCTCGTCCATGTCCTCCTCCAGCGTCTGCTCCCGCTCGCGGGACAGGCGCTCGATCTTCACGGCCAGCGTTCGTTCTCGGCGGATGCGATCGATCGCCCGGTTGCGGGCAGTGGTGATCAGCCAGCCGGTCGGGTTGTGGGGCACCCCTTCGCGGGGCCAGCGCTCGGCGGCGGCAACGAACGCCTCCTGGGCGGCCTCCTCGGCGAGCTCGATGTCGCCGATGAGGCCGGCGAGCGTCGCCAGCACCTTGCCCCACTCATCGCGGAAGAGCTCCTCGAGCACCGTTCGCCCTAATCCAGTGCCGGCCGGATCTCGATCGCCCCGCCGCTGCGCGTCGCCTGCAACTCCTCGGCCAGTGCGATCGCCGCGTCGAGATTGGCGACCTCGATGCTGATCAGACCGGCCAGGTACTCCTTGCTCTCGACAAACGGGCCGTCCGAGAGCAGCGTCCTGTCGCCGTCGCTTCGAAGCGTCGTCGCCGATTCGGTATGGCGCAGGCGAACCCAGCCGGTCACGCTCGGGCGCTCGAGGATGGCGGCGATGCTCCGCTCGATCGGCCACGAGTCCTCACCTCGTCTCGCCTCGTGGGCGGCGAGCGAGTTGTAGATCAGCAGGGCGTATCTCATGCGGCTCCTCCGCTTCGGCGGTGCTCCGTCGCGTGCTTCTTCTTTGACGAACGGGAGCGACGGCGGCGGACATCGCCGCACGGCGATCCTCGCACGCGGTTGCGGACGATCTCCCGCAGAAGCGACGCTCGATGTCCGTCAGCGCGTTGCTCGTTCGTCATCCCTCCGAACAGCACCACCATGGCCGCGGGAGCGGCAGGAACCGGAGGAGACGATGACAGCGCAGACGCCAACACCGTACCCCGCTTCACGATCGCGGTTGGCCTGGATCCTCGGCTTGACGTCGACGGCCTACTTCATGGTCGTCCTCGACTCGGTCGTCGTGATCACCGCCCTGCCGCGCATGCAGGCCGACCTGCACGTCGGCCTGTCGTCGCTGCAGTGGACGGTCAACGCCTACGGGATCGCCTTCGCCGCCGGGATCATCACCGCCGCTGCCCTCGGCGATCGCTATGGCCGCCGGCGGCTGTTCAACGCCGGACTGGCCTGCTTCACCGTCGCTTCCGCACTCTGCGCCGTCGTCCCGAACGCCTCTGAGCTGATCGCCGCCCGCGCCGTCCAGGGGCTCGGCGGAGCGATCGTCCTGCCGCTCAGCCTGACGATCCTGACGACGGCGTTCCCGCCACAGAAGCGCGGCACGATCGTCGACACCTACGGTGGCCTCGCCGGACTGGCCGTCGCCCTCGGGCCGCTCGTCGGTGGCGCCGTCACGCAGGGGATCGACTGGCACTGGATCTTCTGGCTCAACGTCCCGATCGGTACCGCCGCGGTGCTGCTCGGCGTGCGCCTGCTGCCGGAGAGCTACGGCCCGGCGGCGGGACTCGACGCCGGCGGCGTCGCTCTCGTCACCGCCGCCGTCCTCGCTCTCGTCTGGGGGCTGACCCGCGCCGGCGACGTCGGCTGGGCGAGCGCCGAGACCGTCGCGACGCTCGCCGCCGGGGTCGCGCTTCTCGGCCTGTTCGCTCGGTGGGAGAACCGGCGCGCCGAGCCGATGGTTCCGCTGCGCCTCTTCCATGTCCGCGACTTCGCCGCCGGCAACCTCACGACGTTCCTCATGTCGGGGGCGATCTTCGCCGCCGGGCTCTTCGTCACCCAGGACTTCCAGCTCGCCCGCTGCTACTCGCCGCTCGGCACGGGTCTGCGGCTCCTGCCCTTCTTCGCGACGCCGGCGTTCATCTCCCCGCTGGCCGGTGCGCTCTCGCAGCGCCTCGGGCTGCGGCTGGTCATGGTCAGCGGGCTCGCGCTGCAGACCATCGGCTTCGTCTGGGTCGCGCTGCGCGGATCGCTCGGCACGAGCTGGATGGAGATCACCCTCGCCCTGTTCGTCGGCGGCGTCGGCATCTCCATGGCCCTGCCGACCGTCCCGACGGCCGTCCTCAACGCCGTCTCCCACGAGGAGGTGGGCAAGGCCGCGGGGATCAACTACATGGCCCAGCGCTTCGGCGCCGTCTTCGCCATCGCCATCGGCAGCGCCGCCTTCTCGGCCCGCGGCAGCCTCGGCACCCCCACGGCCGTGCACGCCGGCTTCGGCGCCGCGATCTGGGTCTGCGTCGCCTTCGCCGTCCTCGCCGCGCTGTCTGCGCTCGCCGTCGCTCCGTCTCGCCGCGCGGCCGCCGCGCCGGCCGAGGAAGCGGCGCTCACGTTACCCGCCTGACCCCTGCTCACCCTGACTCCAAGGAGGAACACCCGACATGGCCAGCATCCTGCACCGCATCTCCATCGACGCTCCGGCCGGGACCGTCCAACCGCTCGTGGCGACGAAGAGCGGCGTCGCCGCCTGGTGGACCGGTCACCCGCTCGCCGGCGACGAAGCCGTCGGCGGCGCCCTCTCCGTCTTCTTCGGCGGTGACGACCCGGCGGCGGTCATGGAGGTCGTCGAGAGCGAGAGCCACTCCATCGTCTGGCGCTGCGTGGAAGGCCCGAGCGAGTGGGTCGGGACCCGCGTCAGCTTCACGCTCGAGCCGCGCTCCGACGGCGGGACGACGCTCATCTTCCGTCACGACGGCTGGGCTGCCGAGACGGAGTTCATGGGCGGCTGCACGACGAACTGGGGCGCCTACCTGACCTCGCTCAAGCGCGGCGCCGAAGGCGAGGGGTTCGGGCCCTACCCCGCCGGCGAGATCAGCCGCTGGGGCTAGCCACACGACGACGGCAGCCGGTTGCGCACATCACGAACCACGACGAACGATGACGGAGGAAGCATGAACATGCTCAAGAGCTACACGCGGGTCATCAGCACGAAGGACGGCGGATCGGCGTTCGAGGACTGCGAGCTGCCGCTGGCCGAGGTGCCCGTCGGCGGCGAGGTGCCGCCGATGCTCGCCGGCGCCCTCGAAGACGTGACCGGCGCCGTCTACTGCCGCTTCGAAGCCTTCGGCAGCGATGCGCATCCGGCCTCCGACCCGCAGTGGGTCATCATCCTCCATGGCCGCATCGAGGTCGAGGTGAGCGACGGCACGTCCCGCCGGTTCGGGGCCGGCGATCTCGTCCTCGCCTGCGACACGACCGGCACCGGTCACATCACGCGCGTCATCGGCAAAGAGCCTGTCGAGGCGCTCGGGATCATGCTCTCAGCCGCCCGTTGAGGCGAGCTCGGAGGGCGAGCCGGTACCGGACGGTCCCGGAAGGGACGCCGTACATGACGACAAACCTCGCCGTGCCGTCGGGCGGCCGGAGACGGGCGATCCAGGGACCCGCCCAGGCAAACGATCGGGCGTCGGCGACAGGGACGAGACCCAGCCCGAGCCCTCCGAGCCAGCGCGAGACGAGCCATCCGGTCGCGGGGTCCTGCTCGCCGCGCAGGTCCGGAACGGCTGCGAGCGACAGTTCGAGGACCGTCGCCAGCGCAGCCCGGAAGCTCTCCCGCTCGGCATCCTCGACCGGCCGTGGAAGGAGGACCTCCTTCATCCGCCTCCGACCGGAGCCGCGCTCGAACAGGCAGCCGACCTGCTCTGCGGCCGCGGACGGTGGCTGGTCGTGGTCGGCGTGGCCATACTCGGTTGTTAGGCGAGGGCGGCGAGCGAGGGAAGGACGAGGTCGGGAGGCGCCTGTGCCCGTTCAGCTTCTTCCGGGGTGCTGGCGCCGCTGAGCACGAGGATTGCATCGAGCCCAGCCTGCTTGGCGCCGGCGATGTCCGTCGCGAGATTGTCGCCGACGACGGCCACACGCTCGCAGCCGGCGAGAAGGTCGCGCGCGAGCGCGAACACATGAGGCTCCGGCTTGCCGATCGTCGTGGCGGTGACGCCGGTGGCCGCCTCGATCGCTGCGACGATCGCCCCGGTCGCCGGCTCGCGACCGGCGGCTGTCGGGACGAATGGGTCACGACCCGTTGCGAAGAAGCTGGCGCCCGCGTCGACTGCCGTAACGGCAGCCTGCAACTCGGCATAGTCGAAGCCGCTGTGACCACCGACCACGACAATCTCGGCCGTCTCTGCCTGATCGACAGCGATGAGCCGCAGCGTCGTGGCGGCGAGCTCGTCGTGGAGTGCCTTCGACCCAAGCACGAGGGTGCGCGCCGCCGCGAGATGGTCATGTGCGGCGAGGTAGGCGGCTGTCGCGGTGGAGGCGGTGAGAACCTCCTCGGCTGTGGCGGCAATCCCGATCTCTCGGAGCCGACGCGCCTGGGTCGCGCGGCTGTGTTGTGGGTTGTTGGTGAGAAAGAGCAGACGCACGCCCCGTGTGCGCAGCCGCTCGAGCGCTTCCACGACGCCCGGGATCGGATCGCCGCTCAGCCAGACGACGCCGTCGAGGTCGACGATCAGGCCGTCATAGTCCGGCTGCTCGTCTCGGTGGTCTCGGAGCACTGTCGCGAGTAGGGCCGTGTAGTCCGACTCGCCGAGTCCGTCGGACTCGGCAGCGCGAAGCCAGTTCCGTGCGGTCTCGAGTGCCGGTGTCCTGACAGACCCGGCCTTGGCGGCGGCGAGGATGAGATCGGCGTCTTTGCGGGCGAGCGAGAGCGCGAACCGGCGCGGATAGTCACCGGCTTGGACCAGCGCGAGCCGCCGCTCTGCTTGCTCTGCGAGCGGCGTCGCTGCCAGCACCTCCGCCGTCGTCTCGAGTGGCAACTCGAGCGCTTGAGCGAGTGCGAGCGTCTCGCCGAGGACGGTGAGCGTGCCCAGAAGCGTGGCGTTGGCGACCAGCTTTGCCGCCGCGCCCGCTCCGGGCGGGCCAACCCGGACGACGCTGCCCAGAGTGGCGAGCAGCGGCTCGACCTCGCCGACCACATCTGGCGGGCCGCCGGCGAAGATCGTCAGCCGACCCGACTCGGCCTCGCCGATGCTGCCGAGTACGGGTGCATCAACAAGACGTACCTTCGGGCCGAGCGACGAGGTCAGCGCTCGGATGCCGGCCGGGCCGACCGTCGACATCTCGATCACGATCAGCTCTGGATGCGCGCCGGCAGCGATCCCGTTCGGCCCTGTGCTGACGGCTTGCAGTGCCTGCGGGTCGGCGAGCATCGTGATCAGGATCCGGCTGCCGGCGGCCGCCTCGCGTGGATTTCTTGATTCAGCGGGCATGGGCGTGTGTTCGAGTAGACGCCAGAGATGGCGGGCGAGGTAGCGCTTGAGGCAGCGGACGGCCTCGCGGCTGGTCATGCCTTGCGCCTGGCGGCGCTCGAGGTAGGCGATGGTCGGTGCGTGGCGCTGGCGTCGGCTGAGGATGATCGTGTGCAGGGCGCGATTGAGCTGGCGGTCGCCGCCTCGGTCGAGTCGGAAGCGGCGCTGGAGTCCGCTTGATGCGGGGATTGGAGCGACGCCTGCGAGTCGGGCGAAGCGGGCTTCGGTGGCGAAGCGGCCGGGGTGTGACCATGCCAGGATGACCTGAGCCGCGCTGATCGGTCCGACGCCCGGCTCGGCCAAGAGGCGCGGCGCGACCGAGGAGACGTACCCATGGATCTCGCCTTTCAGCTGCTCTGCCTCCTGGTTGAGCGTGTGGATGCGCCGGGCGCAGGCGCGTAACGCGAGCGACGTCGCGTGCACGTCCGCCGGCTGGGCGGGGTGCGGTCGCAGGTGAGCGCACCGATCCAGGAGTCGAGCTTGGCTGAGGCCGCGCACTTGGTCACGCAGCGGGTCGGGGGCGCTCACGATCAACGCCCTCAGCTGGTTGATCGCGGCCGTGCGCGCGTCGACCGCTCCGGCTCGAGTGGTCACCAGCGCTCGCAGCGCTTCGCGGACGCCGCCTGCGCGCGGCTGGGCGTGCCGGTCGCGGCCCAGCAGCGTCCGTGCGGCGCGCACCGCGTCGAGCTGGTCGCTCTTGGCCTGCGTGCGCTGATCATTTCGTGCAGGGCGGTCGACCTCCAGCACCCGCTCACCCTGGCCGGCCACGAATCGGGCCAGGCCGGCACCGTAGCCGCCCGTACCCTCCAGCGCCCACACCCGCCTTCCCGGCGCATACTGCTCGGCGAAGCGCAGCGCCGCCTTGTAGCCGCGCCGATCGGCCGCGATCGTTTGCGTCGCCTCCACCGCCCCCGTACCGGCGTGCACGACCGCCAGCACGTGCTGGTCGCGGTGCGTGTCGCCGCCAATCACATAATCCGCCTCGTCTGCCAACATGTCGTTTGACACCTCCCGCTTCGGCGTGGGGGACTCGTGCCGGTCTGGGGCAAGGAACCGCAGCGGCAGGACTGTGATGAGTCACGCCCTTCGGGCGGACAGGCTTCTGATCAGGCCAGCACGCGGGCGCCAGACCGGCACCGAGCTGCCAGCCCGGACACATCCCCACAAAGACACGGCCAAAGCCGGTCAGACTTGACTCGAATCACGAGCCGGCAGCATCGGCACCAGCCTGGCCACGGCCCCGGACGGAACCGCCCGCCCAGTCTCACAGTCTTGACACTGCGATCGCGCCGCGGGCGGTCAGCGGAGCGGTCTTGCCGGGGGAGCGGTTCCAGACGAGGACTTCGTGTCCGCTGGCGAGCAGCCTTTGCGCGATGCGGCTTCCCATCGCGCCGAGCCCGAGGACGGCGACCCTCTGCACCTACGCGCCTGCCGGTGACGGCCGCCGTGCGCTCGCGCGGTCGAGCAGCGTCAGTGCCTGCTCGACGGAGGCGGCCGGGTCGGGGATCGGGTAGAGGACGTGCCGGATCACTCGATCGGCTGACACGATCAGCGTGAGCCGTTTGAGATGGTCACGACCGCCGGCACGGAAGGTCGGCAGCCGCAGCGCCGCCGCCAGATGCAACTCCTGATCCGAGAGCAGACGGTAGGGGATGCGCGCCTTCGCGGCGAATGCCGTCTGCTCCGCCGGAGGCTGCGTGCTGACACCCACGACCTCGGCGCCGCGTGTCGTGAAGGCGGGGAGGTGGTCGCGGAACGTCGTCGCCTCGAGTGTGCACCCCGCCGCGCCTGGAATCTCGCTCCACCCAGGCGGCGGGCTGCCGGTCGCGTACGTGCCCGGGTAGCAGTAGATGACCGTCCACTCCGCGTCGCCTACGGGATCGCCGCGTAGTCCGTCACCCGCCGCCAGCGCGACGGCTGGGAGATCGGTGCCGACCAGCTTGCGCATGCGCCGCGCCTCCTTCGAGTGCGGCCCGCCGGTCGCGGTCACGGTTCCATCGCCGAGGACATAGCGGGACCCCCAATCCTGGAGAGCGATCAGTACGGGAATCAGTCCGCGCCCGCGCGCGGTCAGGTGGTACTCGTGGCGTGGCGGCCGCTCCTGGTAGAGGCGCTTCTCGAGTACGCCGTCTGCGACGAGTGCACCCAGCCGCTCCGCGAGCACCTTGCGGCTGATCGCGAGCTCGGCCTGCAGCTCGTCGAAGCGGTTGATACCCCCGGCGACATCGCGCAGGATCAGCAGCGTCCACCACTCGCCGACCACCGCGGCCGCCTGGGCGATCGCGCACTCCGCCTCGAAGGACTCCTGACTCCGCATCTCCGGCGAGTATAGTCAGTTCCCAATGAAAACTGACAGGCTGTTCGTGCTCGACGAAGCGTACGCCGGTTACCGTGACTGGAGCCTTTTGGCCTAACGGAGCGGCGCAGGAGTCGAACATACCAACCGTGGGGCTACCACGGCCTGCCGGTTTTCAAGGCCGGAGGGTTTGGGGGCGCGCCGGACACGCGGCGACGATGACTCCGTCGGAACTTCGCGCGGGCCCCACCTATCAAGCAAAATCTCGGTGACCCGCACCTTATCTGCCATAATCTCGCAGATGGCCGAGATCTTGCGAGATAACGATGAGCTGGTGTTCTCCGCCGGGCAGTACGACGCGGTATCGCGCGCCGCCCGTCGGAGCGAGCTCGTGCAGCTCGGTCCCGGCGTCTACACGAGTCGTGCCGCCGAGCCGCCCGAGCGGGTCGTGCAACGCAATCTGCACCGTATCGTCGCTCGCCTTATCCCCGACGCGGTCGTCAGCGACCGATCCGCATACCTTGGCGGGATTCCCCAGAAGGGCGAGTTGTTCATCGAACACCCCACTCGTTCGCGCGACCTCAAGCTCGCGGGCGTAACGGTCCGTCCACGCCGTGGCCATGGGCACCATGCGAGCGACGCGCGGCTCGCCGATGGGCTTTGGATGAGCAGTACCCCGCGTGCGCTCCTCGAGAACCTGCGGCCGTCACGGGCCCGCAAGGGCCTGGCACGAACCCTCTCGACAGAGGACGTCGAACTGTGGCTCGACCGGATCGTGCGAACGCAGGGAGAGGGGCGGCTTCGTGCATACCGCGAGGAAGCGCGCCGTATCGCTCCCGATCTCGGTCTCGAGCCTGAGTTCGCCAGGCTTGACCCGCTCATCGGGGCGGCGCTTGGAACGCGCCAGGTGGACGCACGAACGCCCGTGCTGCGGAGCCGCCAGATGGGCGCACCGTTCGATCCCGACCGGATCGTCCTGTTCGAGCGACTCGCGCATCACCTCGCCGGAGTGGCGCCCCAGGTTGAGAGGTACTTCCTCGACGGCGCGCGGGCGCGCTTCCTGCCCTTCTTCGAGGCGTACTTCTCAAACTTCATCGAAGGTACGGAGTTCACCATCCAGGAGGCAGCGCGCATCGCCCTGCAGGGCGACATCCCCGCGAACCGCCCCGAGGACGCGCACGACGTCGCGGGCACGTACGAGATCGTCTCGGACGCGACGGAAATGCGGCGCACGCCCGCATCCGCGGATGAGCTGATCGAACTGCTGCGCGAGCGGCATGCACGTCTGATGGCCGCCCGACCGGCAGTGCATCCCGGCGAGTTCAAGGAGCTCGAGAATCGCGCCGGCGCGACGGTCTTCGTCTCGCCGGCGATGGTCGAAGGAACACTTGTCGAAGGATTCGCTCGCGCCGCCAGCCTCGACGATCCGTTCGCACGCGCGGTCTTCGTGATGTTCCTCGTCAGCGAGGTGCACCCTTTCGACGACGGAAACGGGCGCATCGCTCGCATCATGATGAACGCCGAGTTGAGCTCCGCGGACCAGCCGCGGATCGTCATTCCCACCGGGTACCGAGACAATTACCTCGATGCGCTGCGGGCGCTCAGCCGCAACCAGAACCCCGCGCCGGTCGAGCGCGTGCTCAGTTTCTCGCAGCGCTTCGTAGCCGAGATGGACTGGTCATCGATCCCCGTCGCCACCGACCTCCTCACCCGCACAAATGCACTCCGCGACCCCAGCGAAGGCGACCAGGCAGGCCAGCGCCTCATCCTCCCCAGCCGAATATCGCCGGACGCCGGCTGACGGCTACCGCGGTGTCCCCAACCGCGATTGGGCGTTGCGCGTCCGCCAACGGCCGCGATCCTGCGCCGCCATTGCCCCCGCGTTCTGAACTGTCCCCTCAAGCACGCCGCTGACGGCCGGCCAAGACCCCCGCGTACGATAACGCGGCACCGAGAACCGCTCAACCATGAGCTGATCCCGCGCGGCGACGACAGCGCCGCACCGACGGGTGCTGCGGCGGCGGCAAGCGGTATTGAAGGCCGAACGGGTTTGGCTCAACCAAGCGAACTTCTCGGGGTCAGCGCCCTCAGTCGCGCCCCCGCCGAATGATCAGTGCTGGGTTCCTATCGGCCATCTCCATGGCTGCATCCGGGGCGCGCTGGTGAAGCGGTGGCGCTGTCAGCGCTGTGTGCGCGGTTTGATGAGGCCGGTTTCGTAGGCGGTGATGACGGCTTGGGTGCGGTCGCGCAGACCGAGTTTTCGCAGAACGCGGCTGACGTGGGTTTTCACGGTCTCCTCCGTGACCACCAGTCGGGCGGCGATCTCGGGGTTGGACAGGCCCTCGGCGAGGAGTCGCAGGATCTCGGTCTCGCGGTGTGTCAACTGATCGAGCCGGGGGATGATCGCCGCGCCGGGATCGGGGCGTTGGCGGGCGAACTCGCTGATCAGCCTGCGGGTCACGTTGGGAGCGAGCAGCGCGTCGCCAGCGGCGATGATACGGACGGCGTCGAACAGCCGCTCGGCGGTCACGTCCTTGAGCAGGAACCCGCTTGCGCCGGCCTGCAGGGCGTCGTACACGTACTCGTCGAGGTCGAAGGTGGTGAGGATGAGCACCCGCGGCGGATCGGCGTCCTCGGCCATCCGCCGGGTGGCCTCGATGCCGTCCGTGCCCGGCATGCGCACGTCCATCAGCACCACGTCGGGATGCAGGCGCCGGCAGACGCGGGTCGCCTCCTCGCCGTCTGATGCCGTCCCGACAACGGTGAAGTCGGGCTGGCTGTCCAGCAGCGCGGCGAAGCCGTCGCGCACGATCCGCTGGTCGTCGGCGATGACGATCCGCAAAGCTGCGGGCGTCGCATTCACGGGAGCTCCTCCGCGCTCCACGGCAAGGTAGCCTCGACCAGGTAGCCGCCCCAGGCGGCGGGTCCGGCCTGCAGCCGGCCTCCGACCGCCGCCGCCCGCTCCTCCATGCCCAGCGTGCCGTGACCGCCCGGAAAAGCCGCGGGAGGCGTGCCCGGGCCATTGTCGCGGATACGGAGCCGAAGGCCGCGTCCCGTGTACAGAAGCTCCACATCGACCGCCGAGCCGGGGGCGTGACGGCGCGCGTTGGTCAGCGCCTCCTGGGTGATTCTGTAGGCCGCCAACTGCACGGTCTGGTTGATCGGGATCGGCGCCCCGCGCACGATCAGCCGCGCACCCGTGCCTGACGTCTCGCGGGCCCGGTCGAGGAGGTGGTTGAGCTGGCTCAGGTCGGGTTGCGGCTGGCGGTCGACGGGCTCGTCCTCTGCGTCGTCACGCAGCACGACCAGGAGCCGCCGCATCTCGGCCAGCGCCGTGCGCGCGGTGTCGCCGATCGCGAGCAGCTGCCGTGCCCCGGTGTCGGGCAGTCCGGGGGTGGTCAGCCTGGCCGTCTCGGCCTGCACTGCGACCATCGACACGTGGTGGGCGACGATGTCGTGCAGCTCGCGGGCGATGCGCGCCCGCTCGCCGCGTGCGGTGTGCTCGACCAGCGCGTCTGCGACGGCCTCTCGGGCCGCCCGGTGCACCAGCGCCTCGGTCTGCGCCTGGCGCGCGATGCCGGCCCAGCCGGCCACTGGCACCAGCACCGCCAGCACCAGAGCCAGGGCGGCGGCCTCCGACGCGAACGGGTGCGGCCCCGCCACCGCGATCACAACAAACGGAGCCGCCAGCGCCGACACCGCAAGCTGGGTCGAACGGCCCGGCGTACCGCTTCTGCCCAGCCGGTGAAGCGCGATCAACTCCGCGGCCATGCCTGCAACCGTAAGCGTGTGGAAGAACGCCAGCGAGATCACGCACGCGGCCGTCACCGCCACCGCCGCCCCCGCCGGCGGCACGAGCGCGAGCGGCAGCGTGGTCGCCAGCGCGAGCACGCCAAGCACCACGCCGATCTCCGCGCTGAGGCCGATTACGGTCGCCCTGGCGATCGCCTCGACGAACGAGAACACGCCCAGCGCCACCCCTATGAGGGCCGGCGACTCGCGCGACGCGGCGACCTGCTGCCCGCGTACCCACCTCCTGCGCCAATCCGTGGCGTGGCTCACCTACCGGATTCTTGCCGCTGACCGGACGGTGTGGCGTCCCTGCCGCCAGCGATACCGCCGTCCCTCTTGGGAGCGACAGGCTTGACGACCATCCCTCGCGCGAGCGACGCCCAAGATCGCTCCTCGGCACGACGCCGCCCGCGCGGCTGCGCCGTAGCGTGTCAGCATGGAAGCCACGATCGACGTCAGCGACCTGCGCAAGCGCTTCGGCCACACTATCGCCCTGGACGGGCTCACCTTCACGGTCACGCCCGGCAACGTGACCGGCTTCGTCGGCCCCAACGGAGCCGGCAAGTCGACCACCATGCGCGTGATCCTCGGCCTGGACGCGGTCGACGAAGGCACCGCCCTGGTCGGCGGGCGGCTCTACACGAGCCTTCGCCATCCGCTCACCCAGGTCGGCTCGCTGCTGGACGCCGGGGCACTGCACCCCGGCCGCAGCGCGCGCTCGCACCTGCTGTGGATCGCCCACTCGCAGGGCCTCGGGACCCGGCGGGTGGACGAAGTGATCGAGCAGGCGGGCCTCGAGGCGGTCGCACGGCGCAAGGCGGGCGGCTACTCGCTGGGCATGCGCCAGCGGCTGGGCGTAGCCGCCGCCATGCTCGGCGACCCGCCGATCGTGATGCTCGACGAGCCGTTCAACGGCCTCGACCCCGAGGGCATCGTATGGATGCGCGGCTACCTGCGCGCACTGGCCGCCGAGGGCCGGGCCGTGTTCGTCTCCAGCCATCTGATGAGCGAGCTCCAGGACACCGCCACCCACCTGGTCGTGATCGGGCGCGGGCAGGTGGTGGCCGACACGACCGTGGCCGACCTGATCGGCACGGCGTCGGCCGGCCGGGTCGCCCTGCGCACGCCCGCCCGCGAGCAGGCGACGGCGCTCCTGGCCGGGGCCGGCGCGACAGTCGCCGTCACCGGCATCGACACGCTGACCGTCTCGGGCCTGGAGTCGCAGCGGATCGTCGAGCTGCTGGGCCAGGCGGCGGTGCCGTTCTCGGAGGTGTCGAGCCACCGGGCGTCGCTCGAGGAGGCCTACATGGAGCTGACCAGGGAGTCGGTCGAGTTCCGGGCGGCCGACCCGATGGAGCGGTCGTGAGCGCCGCCGCCCAGCCCTACCGGTCGCCGCGACCGGCCGGCCGCGACGGATTCCTGCAGCTGCTGCAAGCCGAGTGGACGAAGTTCCGCACCGTGCGGGCGTGGATGGTCGGCATCGTCGTCGGCGCGGCGGTGATCGTCTTCATGGCCTGGCTGACCAGCTCGCTCAGCCACAGCGAGGCCTGCATCTCGACCAATGGCGGACCGCCGACGTGTCACACGGTGCACATCTCGATTCCGGTCGGGCCGGACGGCACCCCCGTCACCGACCAGTACTCCTTCCTTCACCAGGCGCTGCACGGCGACGGCACCATCACCGTGCGGGTCACGTCACTGACCGGACTGTACGCAAGCCAAAGCGCCGTACCGGTGGGAGCGAACCCCGAGACGGGCATGGCCAGGGGCGTGCAACCGTGGTCGAAGGCCGGTGTGATCGTCACGGCGAACACCAAGCCGTCCTCACCCTATGCCGCGGTCATGGTCACCGGAAGCCACGGCGTGCGCATGCAGTACGACTACACGCACGACGCGCCGGGCATGCCGGGGGCGGTCTCGGCGACCTCGGTGCGCTGGCTGCGGCTCGTTCGGGTCGGCGACACGATCACCGGCTACGACTCCACGGACGGCAGCCACTGGACGACCATCGACAGCGTCCGCCTGGCCGGCCTGCCCCCGACCGTGCAGATCGGGATGTTCGCCACCTCCCCCCAGCACATATCGGGTGAACACTCCGGGACATCTCTCGCCACCGGCGTCTTCGACCACATCACGCTGCAAGGCAACCGAGCCGGCAGCGGGTGGCGCGGGACGCCCGCCGGCCAAGGCGGATTTCAGGGCCCGGTGTCTCAGGCGACCGCGTTCCACCAGGCCCATGATGCCTTCACCATCACCGGCTCGGGCGATATCGCTCCGGCGGTCGTCGGCACCGGCGCCGATCCCGGCCGTGGCGTCGAGCGCACCCTGATCGGCGCCTTCGTCGGGCTGATCGTGCTGGCTGTCGTAGCCACCCTGTTCATCACCGGCGAGTACAGGCGCGGACTGATCCGCAGCACCTTCGCCGCCAGCCCTCGCCGCGATCGCGTGCTGGCCGCCAAGGCAGTCGTGGTCGGCGGCGTGGTATTCGTGGCCGGGCTGATCGGCGCGGGCATCGCGCTGCCGCTGGGGGAGCACCGGCTGCGTGCGAACGGCAACCCCGTCTACCCGGCGACGACCGAGACCGAGCTGCGCGCGATCGTTGGCACCGCCGCGCTGCTCGCCGTCGCCTCGGTGTTGGCGCTCGCCCTGGGCACGATCCTGCGCCGCAGCGCCCCCACGGTGACGGCGGTGATCCTGCTGATCGTCCTGCCATACATCCTGGCCGTCGCCTCCGTCCTGCCCGCCGACCCGGCCGAGTGGCTGCTGCGGGTGACCCCGGCCGCGGCGTTCGCCGTCCAGCAGACCCTGGTCCGGTGGCCGCAGGTGAGCGCGGCCTACGCGCCCTCCGACGGCTACTTCCCGCTGTCTCCCTGGGTGGGCCTGGCGGTGCTGTGCGGGTACACGCTGTGCGCGCTGGCTCTGGCCGGGTATCTGCTGCGCAGGCGCGACGTGTGAGCTCGGCAGTGCACGCCGAGTGGACGAAGCTGCGCACGCTGACGGCGACCTGGTGGCTGCTGCTCGGGGTGTTCGTGCTCACCCTCGCGCTCGGCGCGGCGGTCGACGCCAACACCAGCTACTCCGCGTTCGGCCCCGTCCAGGACACGACCGAGGTCAGCCTGACCGGCGTCTACCTCGGCCAGGCGATCATCGTGATGCTCGCAGTGATCATGGTCGGTGACGAATACGGCACCGGCATGATCCGAACCACCCTGGCCGCCGTCCCTCGCCGGCTCTCGATGCTGTCAGCGAAGGCCGCCGTCCTGCTGGCCGCCGTGCTCACGGCGGGGGCGGCCGGAGTGCTCGGCTCCTTTCTGGCCGGACGGCTGCTGCTACCCCGAAGCGGGTTCACGGCGGCGCACGGCTACGCCCAACTTTCGCTCACCAACGGCTCCACACTGCGCGCCGTCGCCGGCTCGATCATCTACCTCGCCCTGATCGCATTGCTCAGCCTGGGCATCGCCGCCGCGGTGCGTGACGCGGCCACCTCGATCGGGATCGTGCTGGCGCTGCTGTACCTGTTTCCCATCCTCGCCCAGACGGTGACCGACCCCACCTGGCAGCGCCGCCTGCACGAGATCGCGCCCATGACCGCGGGCCTCTACATCCAGACCACCGTGGGCATCCACAACCTGCCCATCACGCCATGGCAAGGCCTGGGCGTGCTCGCCGGCTGGGCCGCGGCCGGCCTGCTCGCCGGCGGCGTGCTACTCCGTGCACGCGACGCGTAAGTGGAAAGCAACGCTCGCCAGCGAGCACGCCCACCGGTCGCAAGAACCAGCAGGCCGGAGCATCACGCCGCTCCGGCGACCATTCCCCAAGCTTCGTCACTCCGGACAACGACAGCAGCCCCGGCGCGGCGACGGCCGCACCGAAACCCGCCCAGCCATGCGGAAACCAAGAGCGGAGCGGCGCAGGAGTCGAACCTACCAACCGTGGGGCTACCACGGCCTGCCGGTTTTGAAGATCAAACGGGTTTGGCTCAACGAAGCCGTTTGAATGGGGTCTGCGCCCCCGAGCGCGCCCTCCACACCTTCGGCTCCCTCGCCAAGAAGCTAACAAGCGGCACTCGCAAAGCCGACTCGGGCCTTGAGTTTCCGGTGCGCCATGGAAGGTGCCATCTAGGGTGCCCTCGTGCCGGGTCGGATGATGCCGGTTTCGTAGGCGAGGACGACGGCCTGGACGCGGTCGCGCAGGCCGAGTTTCGCGAGGACTCGCCCGACGTGCGTCTTAACGGTGGCGTTGGACACGACGAGTTGCTCGGCGATCTCCGTGTTGGAGAGCCCCCGGGCGAGGAGTTTGAGGATGTCGAGCTCGCGGGCTGTCAGGTCGTCAAGCTGTGGGGGTGGCTGTTGGGGCGGTGGGTGGTCGCGGACGAACGCTTGGATCAGCCGGCGGGTGACGGTCGGCGCCAGCAGGGATTCTCCTTCATGGACGGTGCGGATGCCTGCGATGAGCTGTTCAGGTGGGACGTCTTTGAGCAGGAATCCGCTCGCGCCGGCGTGCAGGGCGTCGAAGATGTATTCGTCGAGGTCGAAGGTGGTCAGCATGAGCACTCGTGGCGGATGCGCG
Source organism: uncultured Actinomycetes bacterium (assembly GCA_963843705.1). Classification (GTDB taxonomy): domain Bacteria; phylum Actinomycetota; class Thermoleophilia; order Gaiellales; family JAICJC01; genus JAICJC01. The sequence continues at coordinate 23,836 of CAWJLQ010000004.1, read as the reverse complement.
GTTTGCATGATCCGCCGCGTGGCCTCGAGTCCGTCGATGGTCGGCATGCGGATGTCCATGAGGACGATGTCGGGCCGGGTGCGACGCGCCGCGTCGATGGCCTCGGCGCCGTCCCTGGCCTCAGCGACCACGTCGAAGTCGTCTTCGGCCTCGAGGATCATCCGAAAACCGGTGCGCACGAGCGCCTGGTCGTCTGCGATCAGGATGCGGATGCTCACGCCAGCACACCGGCTCCTAGCGGCAGCCGGGCCTGGATGACGTATCGGCCTTCGTCCCCGATGTCGGCGCGCAGCTCGCCGCCGTAGAGGCCGACGCGCTCGTGGAGGCCGGGAAGGTCGCGATCGACGTCGGGGAGCCGGCCGTCGCCGGCGATCGCGATCGCGATGCGAAGCGACTGCGGCCGGTAGCGGACTGTGACAGATGCGGAGGGGCTGTGGTGGGCGGACGCGAGCGCGAGGGCCGCCTCGACGATGCGGTAGGCGACGAGATCGACGCCGGGCGTCAGGTCGACCCGCTCGCCCTCGATCCGTAGCTCGCAGGTGAGCCCCGACTCCAGTGTTGAGCGGGTAAGCGCGGCCAGCTCGCCCAGTCCCGGCTGAGGTGCGAGCGCTCGCGGGTCGTCGTCCTTGCGGAGCATTCCGACGAGGCGACGCAGGTCGGCGAGCGTCTCGCGGCCGGCGTGCTCGACCGCCAGGATCGACTCGCGCGCCCGGGCGGGATCGCTGCGCAGGAGCTGTTTTGCGCCTCCGGCCTGGATTACCATCGCGGTCACGCTGTGGGCAATGATGTCCTGCAGCTCACCCCCGATGCGAACGCGCTCCTGGGTGACAACGGCCCGCTCGTGCTCGGCGTGGTCGGCGGCGGTCTGTGCTGCCAGAAGCGCGAAGCCCTCGGCTCGCCTGCCGCGCTCTCGAGCGACCCGTCCGACCAGCCACGGGACGACCAGAAGGAGCGCAACGAAGGACCCGCCGGTGGCGATGCCGCCGACCGACGCCGGCTCGGCTCCCGACGCCGCCAGAAACGCCCCGAACAGGCCGGCGGCAGCCGCGACCGCCACCAGCCCACGGCGCAGGTCGAGCCGGGCCCCCGCGGAGTACGCGAGCACGACCGGCGGCAAAAGGACGCCGTTTGCATCGAGGTGGGCGCCGACGAGCGCCTGCCCGAGGATCACGGCGCCGCAGGCCACGAGCGCAACTGCCGACCATCGCCGGCGGGCTGCGACGGGAGCGGCATAGAGCACGGCGGCGACCGCGGCGAGGGTTCGGTGCGACGCGGGGATCCCGCCGCCGAGCCAGACCTCGATCTCGAGCTCGACCGCGATGACGAGTGCGAGAAGCGCGCCGACGGGTGCGCGGGCGATGCCGGCGACGAGGCGCCGCACGATCACGCGACCGCCCTTTGGCGGGGCAGGCGAGCCTGCACCACAAACCCGCCGCTGGTCGCCGGCCCTGCATGCAGGTGCCCGCCATGCAGCGCTGCGCGTTCGTGCATGCCCGGGATCCCGTGTCCGCCTGGCTCTTGGTCGTTGGCGTCACGACCGCGACCGGTGTCGGTGACCTCGACCTCGATCGCGTCGCTCGCCCAGCGTACCCAGACAGTCGCGCGGGCGGGTCCGGCGTGCTTGATCGCGTTCGTCAGCGCCTCCTGGACGATCCGGTAGGCGGACAGGTCGAGTGCCGGCGAGACCGTGCTGGGCTCGCCGATCACTCGCAGCTCGGTCGCAAGCCCGGCCGCGCACGCGCGGGCGACCAGCTCTTCCACGTCCGCCAGTCCCGGTTGAGGATTCAGTCCGTGCGGGCCACCACCGCCCCCGCCCAACACTCCGAGCAGGCGGCGCATCTCGGCCAGCGCCTCCCGCCCTGCCCGTGCGACCGACTCCAGCGATGCCTCCGCCCGCTCCGGATCGGACGCCATCACCATCCGCGCGGCGCCGGCCTGGATCACCATCACCGAGACGCTGTGGGTGATCACGTCGTGCAGCTCGCGCGCGATCCGGGCGCGCTCTGCGGACGCTGCCGATCGGGCGAGCTGCTCGCGTTCTGCGTCCAGTCGCTCGGCCCGGGCGCGGTTGACCCGCTCGCGGCGGCCGTGCGTGCGCAGCATCCGCCCGACCGCCCAGGGCAACAGGAGCAGGAACACGGCACCGAAGAACATGTCCGCGAACGTCGTCGGTCGGATCAAGACCTGGGAAAACACTCCCGCCAGGCCTATGCCGAGCCCCGCCAATGCCGGCCGCTCATCAAGGAACCCCCCGGCCGCAGAGAACACCAGCATCAGCGCCGGCAACGCGCCGACCGCCTCCTGCATCAGCCGCCCCCCGAGCGCCTCCTGTCCAAGCACCGCCGCGACCGCAAGGAGCAGCGCGGCGAACGGAGCTACGCCTCGGATCATCACGGCCACGGCGAGCATGACCCCGCCGGCCGCCCCCGCCAGACGCGCGTGACCTGACGACCCGCTCCACAGCTGGAGCTCGACCGCGACCAGCAGCACCATGCCAACCAGCACGTCGACCTGCACCGGATCGAACCGGTGCAGCCCGGCCGGCATCCTGCCCGCGCGAAACCGCATGCCCACAAACGTACAGCCGCACGACCCCCGCGGCATCAGCCTTCGTGCGTACCGGCTGTCCTCCCCGAGGACGACTGCGCGCGACGCGGGATCAGCCTTGCGGCCACGTAAAGATCGACCCTCCGGCCGACGACCGCACAAGCGGCCGGGCGTAGCTTGGACTCGAAACCACCTCGAGCCAGGAGTGTCCCCATGACCGCCAACCGCGCGGCGCCCCTCAGCGGCCTCGCCTTCATCGTCCTCTTCGCCGCCAGCGTCATGATCAGCAATGTCCCCAGCGACACCGCCAGCAACAGCGCATGGGTCGCGGCCTATGCAAGCCGCGGCGACCAGGCCGGGCACCTTGCAACCGGTATCTGCCTCGTGCTCGCCGCGCTCTCCCTGGCAACGTTCCTGACCCACCTGTGGACGCGGGTCGTCGCAGCCCGCCGCCCCGACGTCGTCAACCCACTCCCGGTCGTCGCCGCGGGCATCTCGGCGTCCTGCATCGCGGCCGGCGGCGTCATGATGGCCGTTGCCTCCGGGAGCGCGCTCCTCTTCTCCGGGCCGATCCCCGATGCGGCGATCCTGCGCCTGGCGAACAGCCTCGGATTCGGGATGGTCAGCGTCGCCGGCATGCCAGCCGCCGCCCTCAGCATCGCCTGCCTCAGCGTCCAAGCCCGCGCCGCCGGAGTGATGACCACGCGGATGATGCGCTTCAGCCTGATCGTCTCCGTCATGCTCCTCGCATCGCTCGCCTTCATCCCGATCCTCGGCCTGATAATCTGGCTCCTGGTCGTCGCCATCCCGCTCATCCGCCGCCCCGCGCCGGAGCAACGCCCACTCGTGCCCACGCGCGCCTGACTGAGCCGCCCCGGGTTTGGCGGGGACCGTTTTGGTTGGTTTCCTCTTTTCATTCAATTGGGCGGCTGCGGGAGCCTAGCGTTGTGATTCAACCTCCTCGTACTCGGCTGGCGGGACGTCGCCGAGGGCGCTGTGGAGACGCTTGCTGTTGAACCAGGCGACGTATTCGACGATCGCGAGTTCGAGCTGGGAGCGTGAGCGCCAGACGCGGTCGCGGATCAGTTCGGTCTTGAAGCTGTCGACGAAGCTTTCGGCGAGCGCGTTATCGTAGGCGTCGCCGACCGACCCGATCGAGGCGAGCACCTGGTGGTCGTCGAGCGTCTGGCCGTAGTCGTAGGAGGTGTACTGGCTGCCGGCGTCGCTGTGGTGCACGAGCTCGACCTCGTCGACACGCTCGGTCATGGCGAGGGCCATCCGCAGCGCGTCGAGGACGAGATCGGTGCGCATGTGCGCCGCGAACTGCCAGCCAACCACCTCGCGGCTGTAAGCGTCGACGACAAACGCGAAGAAGACGAGGCCTTCCCAGCAGCGCAGATAGGTGAAGTCCGCGACCCAGAGCTGATTACGGCCAGCGGCGCTGAAGTCACGCTGCACCAGGTCAGGCCGCCGCCGCGCCTCGAGGTCAGGGATCGTCGTCCGCCACGGCTTCCCACGCCGTTTCGCACCCTGGATCCCGTTGCGGCTCATCAGCCGCTCGACCCGGCCACGGCCGACCTGCTCGCCTTCCCGCACAAGCGCCTTCCACATCCGGCGGGAGCCGTAGGCGTAGTAGTTGGCAGCGTGCAGCTCGCGGATCCGGCCGAGCAGCCGCTCGTCATCGAGCCGGCGAGCAGAGAGCCGACCACTGGCACGCTCGTAGTATGCGGACGCCGACACGCCCAATGTCCGGCAGATCGGCTCGACCCCGAAGCGCGCGCGGTGCTGATCGACGAACGCGCTCACTTCGGACGGTGCGGATCGAGCTCGCCCGCGAAAAACACGGAAGCAGCCTTCAAGATCTCATTCGCGCGGCGCAACTCGAAGTTCTCCTGCCGCAAGCGCTTGATCTCCTCGCGCTCCTCAGCCGTCGGCAGATCCGGACGGCGCCCCTCGTTCGCCTCGACCTGCCGCACGTACTTTGCGCAGCGTCTCAGACGGCAGCCCAAGGTCGGACGCGACGTGCGCGATCGGACGGCCCGACTCGAACACCAGCCGCGTCGCACGCTCCAACAGCTCGACCGGGTACTTCCTCGCTCTCGACATGACAGACCTCCTCTCGCCGGAAAACCCGGCGATCAAAGTCTCCGTCAAACCCAGGACGGCTCAGTGCCATCCCGCCTCCCGGCTGCAAGGTTGGCCTGCGGCTGACCCAGCTGCTTGACAGCGGCGTCCTCGGCTCCGCCCGCGGCAGCGCTGCGTCAGGCACCGCCGTCCGGCATCGCGCGCAGTCAGCAATCGGTCGGCATCAACGCCTTGACGAATGCGTTTCCCTTCGCCACACTGGGCCGCAATGGGGCGGTTCTTGATTCCGGCTGCCGTCGCGTTCGTCGCAGCGGGAGCGCTCGCCGTCACCACACCGAGCACTTGGCCGCTCCTACTTGCGCGGGTCGTTCTGATCGTTGCCGGGATCGCACTGCTCGTCGCCGGACTCCAGCGGCGACGACAAACGGCGGAGTAGTCCCCGCGCGGCGATCGACCGCGCCCGATCTTGATACGTGCACGCGAGACCGTCCGTTGATGGTGGAATCGTTGACTCAAGGCCGGTCACCCTCTGGCAGGCGGGTGATGTGGGTTGGGGGACTCGGTCTATCGCGACCCTCTGCGAAGATGTGGCCGTGGGATGGGAGGCACTCGATCAGTGGGGTGATGACGTCGCTCGGATCGAACCGCTCACCGCCGGAGGCGTCAACGAGGTGTGGAGCGTGCGTGTCAACCGGCAGCTCGCCGTCGGTCGGCTCGGCAGGCGCAGCGATCGGCGCAGCGACGCCGACCTGGCGTGGGAGATGGAGTTGCTGCGATACCTCGACCGTGAAGGGATGACGGTGCCGGTTCCGATCCCGACCGCGGATGGCCGGGACTTCGTCGATGGTCTGGTCGTGATGAGCTACGTGGAGGGTGGCCCGCCCGAGACGGAGGCCGACTGGCGTCGCGTCGCCGACACATTCCGCCAACTGCACCGACTGACCCACGGCTGGCCCCAACGTCCGGGCTGGCGATCGTCGATCGACTTCCTGCACGCGCAAACCGGGACGAGGATCGACCTCGGCGCGATGCCGCCGGAGGGTGCCGCTCGATGCCGAGCGATTTGGGCGCGGCTCAACGGGCGAGAGCGGTGCGTCGTCCACGGCGACCCCACCCCAGGCAACATCCGCATGACCGCGCATCGGGTCGCGCTGATCGACTGGGACGAGTCGCGCGTCGACGTCCCCCACTTCGACCTGGTGTTGCCATACAACGCCGCCGATCTCGACGACGACGCGCACGATGTTGCCGCGCAAGCATGGGCCGCATGGGACGCAGCCCTCTGCTACACCAGCGGGTATCACGAGTTCGCAGCCGAACGCCTCGCCGAAGTCCGAGCGCCCTGAGCAGCAGTAGCGAATCGACCCCCCGGACGCGATCGGCCAGGCAACGCCACCTGCCGCTTGTGGCTCGGCGTGCTGCGTCTCCCATCGCAGGAGACGCGTTGCGTCCTGTAGCCAGCGCCGGTTTCCGGTGTGCCGGTATAGCGTCAGAAAGAGGAAGGCGTGGCCTGCCTGGCCGCTCAGATAGCCAGTGTCGTACCCGTGGCCGTACGGTGTTTCGGGGATCGCGCCGCCCGGGCTCATCTGCCGCTCCAGATAGCGGGCGCCGCCAAGCGCAACCCGTTCGAACCAGGCGTTCCCGGTCCGCCGGGCGAACTGCCCATCTTCGGCGGGGCGTCGCCATCGCACGAGCTTGTCGAGTCAATGTACCCAGAAGGCGTTCGGTATCTCGTCGATGTCCGACGCGGCCGACTCAAGGTACTCCGCGACGAACAGGAGTCCGATTGCAGTCTGATCCCCGTTGTCGGCCATCTCGCGGATCGCGGCGGCCTGCCGCCGGGCGCGCTGCACGACGACGGCACCGAACGCTTGTCTGTCTGCCTCGTACCCGTAGGCGTCAAGCAGGAGATGAAGGCGGCGGGATCGTCCGTCGAAGTCGTGGAAGCCCAGCGGCTCGACCGCGCTCGGCGGGCCGAGCGGCACCCACCACAGGGCCGAGTGCGCCAGATCGAACTCTCGTGACGACGGCCCCGCGATGTCCCAGTCGCAGAAGCCGACCAGCCGGTCGCCGTCCATCACCGCGTTGTACGGCGCCGCGTCCTGATGGCCGACGATCAAGCCCGGTCGCACCGTGCCGCCGATGAACCACCGTTCGTCTGCCGGCGGCACGAAGCTCACCGTCGCGTCATGGAGCCGTCGCAGCCATCGGCCGACCTGTACCAGTGTCGAGTCGCGAGATGCCCAAGCCGGCCACGGCGTCCGGTCGCCGACCGTGTCGCCGGGCAGGTAGGTGAGCATCTCGCGGCCCTGATCATCGAACCCGAGCGCCCGCGGAGCATCGTGGAAGCCGGCATCCTCCAGGTGCCGCAGAACCGCGTGCACCGTGGACGTCCAGGGCGCGGCCGGCTTGTGGACGACATCACCGATCAAGACGGCGCCCGTGGTGAGACCGCCTGGCAGGCTCTCTTCAGTCATACCCTTGTGTACAGCATCTTGACCACGCCGCGTCGGGGCACCAGACCAGGTGCACCCGCGGCGTGACGTTCATGCGGCTCGTTCGTTGTCGGACGGCTGCTCCTGCCCCGAAGCGGTTCACGGCCGCGCACGGCTACTCCCAGCTCTCGCTGACCGACGGCTCCATGCGCGCCGTGGCCGGCTCGATCATCTACCTAGCGCTGATCGCGCTGCCCAGCCTGGGCGTCGTCGCCCCGGTGCGCGACACGGCCACCTCGATCGGGATCGTGCTGGGGCTGCTGTACCTCTTTCCGATTCTCGCCCAGACGGTGACCGACCCCACCTGGCAGCGCCGCCTACACGAGATCGGCCCCATGACCGCGGGCCTCTACATCCAGACCACCATCCGCATCTACACCCTGCCCATCAGCCCATGGCAAGGCCTCGGCGTCGCTGCCGGCTGGGCCGCAGCGGCGCTCCTCGCCGGCGGCCTGCTGCTCCGCGCGCGTGACACGTAGGCGGGGGAACAACGCTCTCAGTGAGCAAGCCCACCGGTCGCGATAACCGGCGGACTCACCAGTTCGCAGGGCCAGACCCACCCGTCCACCAATCGTCACGACCGACAACGGCCACGGCGCCGCTCACGACACCAAGCCACCGAAAATCGGCGCAACCATGCTGTATCGAGGAGCGGAGCGGCGCAGGAGTCGAACCTACCAACTCATGGGTTACATGCGCTTGCCGATTTTGAAGATCAGGCGTGTTTGCCTCAACGAAACGGTTTGAGCGGGGTGTGCGCCCCCAGGCGCGCCCCCGAAGGAGGCGGTGCCGTCAGGCCTGCTGAGGACAAACAGCTTGGAGCGTTCGCGCGAGTCGTCGTCTGTCGTCGCGCACCGCAGCGGGTTGGAATGACAAGAGCCTGTCTGAACGCCATCAGCCACTTCGCCTACGGTCGGCTCGGGTCCTCGAAGAATTTGATGGTGTTGCCGTCGGGGTCGTTAGCGATCAGCGTCCGCATCCCGTTGGGCTCCGCGCTTTCTTCGACGGGAACTTTGCGGCGGGCGAGGTCGGCGCGTTGTGTGTCGAGGTTCCTCACCGCGACTGTCAGGAGACCGTTGCCGGCTCGGGCGCGGTCGGCGGTGACATAGACGGACGCTGACGATGTCGCATGCCAGACTGCCTCGCCGTCGCGCGGGAGCAAGGCGGGCGGAGAGCCGAAGAGGCGCTCGTACCAGTCGCATGCCCCTTTGAAGTCCGAGACGGCGAGTCCAGCGAACAGGTGGGTAGCGTCCACCGCGTCATTCTGCCAGGGATGGCGGCTCGGCGGCGCTACCGAGCCGGATCAGACGAAGCTCGAATCGCCGCGGAGTTTGGCGGTGAGCGGTCGCTGAGGTAGGAGTAGAGCGAGTGGCGTTGCAGCCGGCAGAGCTTCCTCTTGGGCGCCTGCTCCGCTCCATCTGTATGGTGTGGCCATCGACGAGCCGTTCGTGATCAATCTCGCCGACGCACCTGCGATCGGCGCTCCGCGAGGAGCCACGTTCATCCGCCTCGAACCGGATGGCGTGACCTGGCCTGACACAGGCGTCAACGTCCAAGTCATGCAGCCGGGGGAGCCGAATGGTCGCTACCACTCGGAACCGGTCCAGGAGGACTTTCTCGTCCTCTACGGAGAGTGCATCGCGATCATGGAGGACAAGGAGCTCGCGCTGCGCCAGTGGGACTTTCTCCACTGCCCGGCTGGGAGCGAGCACATCTTCGTGGGAGCCGGGGACGGGCCCTGCGGCGTGCTCATGATCGGCTCACGGCGCGAGGACGCATGCCATTACACCGTCAACGACACGGCCGCGAAGTATGACGCTTCGGTGTCGAAAGAAACCGACGACCCGGCGCAGGCATACGTTGACTGGCGCGCAGCGGGCCCCGACGTCCGGGTCCCGAACCCCTGGCCGTTCAGGTAACGCCCCACGGCGAAAGGGTCGACGGCTCGACTCCGTCAGAAGGCTCTGCAAGATCCGCGCATGCCGGGAGCGGGCCGCTAACGGTCGTCGCGATTTGTGGAGAAGTTCGGCTGAGAGGTCGACGCCGACCACGTCGTTTCCGCTACCGGCTAGCGCACGCGAGATGCGGCCCTCGCCACAACCGAGGTCGAGAAGGCGCTGCGCTTTGACTTGACCCGCCCAATCATCTCGAACAGGGAGGCGGCGACGAGGTCGTCCTCTGGCGCTGCGACCCAATCTTCGTACCACGACGCGAACGCGTCGTAGCGGGCACGCTCACCTGGCTGCATGCCGTTCATTATCGCGCAATCCCGCTAGATGACATGCGCGACGCGGCCCCGGCGAGCGTGTAGTGATACCGGCAGATCGAGGGTGCCCGGTCGGCCTCACTGTGCTGCGGCCGTGGCCTTCCTCGCGGTGCTGACGTTGATCTTCGCGACCATCGACCGTGCGCGCAGGGGCCGGCCTGAGTAGAGTGCCGCTCCCGTGAGCGACCACGTTCAGCGAAACCGCGAGGCGTGGGACAGCTTTGCCGAGCGCTACGCTGGCCCGGGGCGAGCGCAGTGGGAAGCCAACCAGCCGACCTGGGGCATCTACTCGGTGCCCGAGGCCGAGGTCGGCATGCTGCCGCCGTCGGTCGACGGCCTGGACGTCATCGAGCTCGGCTGTGGCACCGCCTACGTGTCGTCCTGGCTGGCTCGCCGCGGCGCGCGGCCGGTCGGCATCGACAACTCGCCGGCACAGCTCGAGACGGCGCGGCGGCTGCAGGCCGAGTTCGGCGTGGAGTTCCCGCTGCACCTGGGCAACGCCGAGCGGACGCCGTTCCCGGACGAGAGCTTCGACCTTGCCATCTCAGAGTACGGCGCCAGCATCTGGTGCGACCCCTACCTGTGGATCCCGGAGGCGGCGCGCATCCTGCGGCCCGGCGGACAGCTTGTCTTCCTGGTCAACGGCGCGATCCTGATGCTCTGCGCGCCCGACGCCGAGGACGAGCCGGCCACCGATCGCCTGCTGCGCGACTACTTCGGCATGCACCGCTTCGAGTGGCCCGACGACCCGTCCGTCGAGTTCCGTCTCGGCTACGGCGACATGATCCGACTGCCGCGCCGCTGCGGATTCGAGGTGGAGGACATGATCGAGGTGCGCCCGCGGGAGGACGCGACGACGAGCTATCCGTACGCGCCGGTGGAGTGGGCGCGCCGGTGGCCGGAGGAAGAGGTTTGGAAAGCCCTGAAGCGAACGCGATAGCCGGCGGAGCTGGCGCACGCGCAACCGAGTCAAGCGAGCCCTGGCCGACAGTGGCAGTGCTCGCGCCCCGGCCTATGGCCGCACCTCACGCCGGATAGAAGGCGCGCCCGAACGAGGGTCTGCACGGGGCTGCGTGAGACACCAGGAGCCCGAACGTGCCTCGTGAGACCGGCAGAGTCAGGCACCAACTAGCACGCCTCGGACGCGATGCTATGCGTCGCACGGCAGGCACAGCTTGGCGAGGGTGGGTGCGGGGTATCATCGTGCCGCGCGACCAACCAAAGGGAGTCGCGATGACCAGCATCCAGCCGCAGCTGTGGGTCGACCGCCCGAGCGAGGCACTTCTGTTCTATAAGGCCGCGTTCGGCGCAACCGTCCTTCATTGCGTCGGCGAAGGGGACGACATCGTCGCGCAACTCGACGTCGGCGGCGCGCCCTTCTGGATCGCACCAGCGTCATCGACACTGAAGCGTCTCAGCCCACGGGAGATCGACGGCGCGACCGGCCGAACAACGCTCGTGGTGGACGATCCCGGCACGGTCACCCGACGAGCAGTCGCCGCCGGCGCGACGGAAACGTCGCCAGTCGGCGACGAACACGGTTGGCGGCTCGGCCGGATCGTCGACCCATTCGGCCACGAGTGGGAGATCGGCGCACCCCTCGGGGCGTGGCCGCCCAAGTAGCCGTCGGATCATTGGCGGGCATGGTCACATGGTCCCACGATCCTGCCGGTCTGATGACCAATGTGGACACTGATCCTGAGCTGGTTCGCGGTTCGCCCGTGGCGATGCTGCGACGCCAAGCAGCCGCGGCTTGAGTCCGGCAACCCTGCGGCTGGGAGACTGCGAACCACCCGGCAGAAGGGCTGGGGTGGACGGGTGCCGCGCGGGCCGGGATGATCGTCCACGCGCAAAACGATCGAACCGATTCGAATCATCGCGGTGATGGTGCGCCGGAAGTGGCTTTAGTCCTCGCCGTCCCAGTATTCGAGCTCGGGCCCGGGGCGAGCGAAGATGATCCGCTCGCCGGCGACGCTCCGCGCGCCGATCTTGCCGGTGTCGAGGTACTCGACGATGTCCGGCGCGATCAGCGTGGAGAGCATGAGGACGCGGACGGGCGCGTCCGTATCGTTGCGGATCTGGTGCGCGCCCTCCTTGCCACGCGGGAACGCGACGACGTCGCCCTCGCGCAGCTGCTGCTCGCCCTCGTGCGTGCGCAGCGTCGGCTGGCCGTGGAGGACGATCGCCCATTCCTCGTTCGCGTGGTGGGTGTGAAATGGCCCCTGCTTGTTACCCGGCTCGACCTCGTACATGCTCGCGCCGATCAGCTCGGCGTCGGTGTGCGCGCCGACCCAGGCGTCCTTGAAGCGCCAGCCCTCGCGCTCTTCCGTGCGATCCCACTCGTCTGCGTTGAGATTGAAGATCTTCATGCGAAAGAGCCTAGATGGTGGATCGATCAATGCCCGCAGGAGCTATGGCGGACACACGAGATGCACCGGGCGTTCGTTGGCCTCGCCTGCTGCCTCATCTGCTGGTGCGTCCGCATCCCAGTCTGTGGGTGACCATTTGCCAGCGGACTAGAGTTGGCACGGTGAAAGTTCTGCGGCTGTGCTGGCTCGGAATCCCCTCGCAGGAGTACGAGCCGATGGTTCGTCTTTTACGCGATGTCATGGGCCTGCACGTCGAGTTCGAGGACGCGACCACGACGGAGTTGTCGCTTCCGAGCGGCGATCGAGTTCAGGTGTTCGCGCCCGGTGACCCGTACTTCGCGTTCTTCCGCGACCACGCGCGTGGCCCGGTCGCCCTGTTCGAGGTGGACGACGTCCGGGTGGCGGGCGCGGATCTTGTCGCCGCCGGTATCGAACTGGTCGGCGAGATGCAGCAGGACAGCAACTGGGAGTGGCTCCACGCCCGCTGTCCAGATGGCAATCTCTACGAGTTCGCCAGCCGACGACCGCCAACCGGCTGAGGCTGCGACCGAAACTCTCAGCGGCCCAGCCCGCGAGTCCTTTGTTAGGCGCTCTAAAGCGGCGCCTGGCTGGCCCAGCGTCGCACGATCGGATGGCGGGTGCCGACGTGCGCATCTGCCCCCGGGGCGGGAACCGCGACGCGGAGGGTGTTGCTTGACGCCGGAGCAGGTGCTGCCCCAAGTACGACGACCGACCGGCGACACCGTCGATCGCCAGCACTCGCCGTAGCAAGCCGCCGGTCAGCTTACGAGTCGGCGGTCTCCCCTCTGAGGGCCGCCTCGATCGTGGCGACGTCGATCTTCTTCATGGGCATCATCGCGTCGAAGGCGCGTTTGGCCGCTGCGGTCTCGTGGCTGGTGGTGGCGTCGAGCAGGATGCGTGGAGTGATCTGCCAGGAGAAACCCCACCGGTCCTTGCACCAGCCGCATGCGCTTTCCTCGCCGCCGTTGTCGACGATCGCGTTCCAGTAGCGGTCGGTCTCGGCCTGATCCTCGGTAACCACCATGAAGGTGACCGCTTCGTTTGGAGTGGAGTTGGGGCCGCCGTTGAGGCCAACGAACCTCTGGCCGAGCAGGCTGAACTCGACGGGTCAGCTCGTTGCCTTCCTCGCCGCCGGGGAAGTCTGACGGTGCCTTGTGGGTGGCGCCGACCTGACTGTCAGGAAAGACGGAGGCGTAGAATTCCGCCGCCTTGCGGGCTTCGCCGTGGTCGAACCATAGGCAGGTAGTCATCGTGCCGTCACCCATTAATCCTCCTTGTTCCGCGTCGATGATGATGAGAGATAGCTCGGCCGGCGTCGGCTCCATGCATGGTCAGGAGGTACCCGGTGAGGATTGCGGCACCGGAAACACAAGATGAGTGACCCGGTCGCCCTGAACGCAGACCGTGGGGTCGCCGAGCAGTATGTCCTCGGACGAGACCTTGCCGAAGAACGGGCGGTTGCCCTCACCCATCACAACCGGTACTAAGTCCACGGCTACCTCGTCGAGCAGGCCGAGGTCGAGGCATTGGCGAGCGATGGTTCCGCCGCTGACGACGACGGCATGTCCGCCGGCAAGTTCCTTTGCCCGCGCGACGGCCGCCTCGATCCCATCGGTCACGAATGTGAACGGTGCGTCCGGGTGCGCATCGACCCAAGCGGTTGGGATCTTGTGGGTGACGACGACGATCGGTACATCGAAGTTGTGCTGGCCGTTCCAGCCGTCGGCGACGTCGAACAGCGTGCGGCCGCAGACCAGCGCACCAACCGACGACACCCACCCACGCCAATACTCGGCGCTCTGTGCAGAGAGACGGAAGGTCATCTTCCCGGCAGGGTCGCTGAGTTCCACCTCGCCGTTCTGCAGCCAATCGAATAACCGGCCGATGCTGTTGTCCTGCTTGGCGATATACCCGTCAAGCGACACGATCGCCTGCGCGATGACCTTACCCATCGAGCTCGACTCCCCTCAGCTGCGTCGCGGTTGGTAGATGTGCACGACAGTGCCGCTGGGAAAGGGAGTGGCTTCGACGAGGTTCAGGTGTCGTGACGCGGGCAGCTGCGCGAACAGCGCCTTTCCCTCGCCCAGAACCAACGGCGGGATCTGAAGCCGGTACTCGTCGATCAGGTCCGCCGCCGCTAGTGTCCCGCGTCTGAAGTTGGTTGTCGGGTGGCGTGGGGCAGGATTTCGTCGGCGGTTTTGGTCCAGATGAACGGTCGGCAGCGTTGGTTGTAGGCGTCGATGAAGGCGCGGATGGTGTTGACGAGTGCTGTGACGTTGTTGAAGGAGCCGCGGCGGATGGCTTGGCGGGTGATGATTCCGAAGAACACCTCGACGAGGTTGAGCCAGGACGCCGAGGTGGGTGTGAAGTGCAGGGTGATGCGCGGGTGCTTGGCCAGCCACTGGTTGATGTCTTGGTGCTTGTGGGTGTGGTAGTTGTCGAGCACGACGTGCAGGTCGCGGCGCGGGTAGGCCTTGGCGACGCGCTTGAGGAAGTCCAAGAACTCGGCCTTGCCGTGCCGGTCATAGCAACGGTCGGTGACCGTGCCGGTCGCGACCTCCAATGCGGCAAACGGCGTCGTGGTGCCGTTGCGCTTGTAGTCGTGGGTAGCCCGCTCGGGCAGTCCTGGCCGGACGGGCAGGATCGGCTGGGTGCGGTCAAGCGCTTGGATCTGGGACTTCTCGTCGATGCACAGCACAACGGCGTTTGCGGGCGGGTCGAGATACAGGCCGACCACGTCTTTGACCTTGGCCTCCAGCTGCGGGTCGGTGGAGAACTTGAACGTGCCTTGCCGCCACGGCTGGATTCCGTAGGCGCGCCATGCCCTGGCCACGGTCGCGTCGCCGATGCCAAGATGCTTGGCTAACAGCCGCGACGACCAGTGTGTGACCGCCAACGAGGATGGCGGCGGCTCCAACGTGACGGCGATGATGTGGGCGTCATCGATGATCTTCGGCCGGCCGCTGCGGGGCAGATCGGCCAGCCCAGAAAGGCCGTGGGCGGCGAACCGGTCGCGCCACTTGATCGCCGTCGGACGCGACACTCCCAGCCGGCGAGCTGCGCCCGAGATGCCCACCCCATCGGCGACCGCCAACACGATCTCGGCCCGCTCTCGCCGACCCGCCGAAACCGTGGACGACCGCGTCCACGACTCCAACGTGTGACGATCATGATCGCTGAGAACAAGCGCCGTGGAGGGCACGCCCCATCATCCCACAACCCCCACCATCTGTCAACTAACTTATGACGCGCAACACTAGGGCCGCTGGTGGCCTTCCTCGAGTCGTTCTGGGCCGACCGACTCGACCGACTCGCGGCACTGGCCGAGGAAGCGGAGCGCGGATGAGCGACGTCGTTCTCACCCGGCTGATCGCAGCATCGCCTGCGACCGTCTTCTCGTTCCTCACCGACCTCGTCCGCTGGACTTCCTGGCAGGGCGTCGACGGAGAACTCGACGCCCGCCCCGGCGGCACCTTCCGCATCCGGATGCCCGGCTCCGAGGTCGCATCGGGGCAGTTCGTCGAGATCGTCCCCAACCAGCGGATCGTGTTTACGTGGGGCTGGGAGGGCGAAGCATCCGCAGTGCCGCCCGGCTCGACGACGGTCGTGATCGAACTGGAGCCCGATGGAGCCGGGACGCGACTGCACCTCACCCACAGCTCGCTCGCCCCTCCGCCGGTAGCAGAGCACCACCGACTCGGCTGGGAGAAGTACCTCAGACGGCTCGCCGTCCGCGCCGAGGGCGGCGACCCCGGCCCCGACACGCCCCAACCCTAGCCGTCCCGCCCGGCGCCCGAGTACCCTCGTGGTGGAGGGTCTAGTCGCGTCTGGCGCACGTCAGCAGTGGCGCGCCCACGCCCGCTTGGCCGAAGGAGCGGCCCCCTTCCATCCACGTGCCGGCGGCGAGCGAGCGGCTGCCGATGTCCAGTCCCCGATGCGTGGCGTGCCGGACGAGTGGACTCGATCCGCGCTGCAAGCATCGCGCTGAACCTCTCCGAGCGGACAGAGCTGGGCTTGCAATCACCCTGGCACGGGCCGCGATCGTCGCTCAGACGTACTCCGCCGCGCCGTGACTGCTCCGCTGGGAGCGCGTCTCTGCCGAGCTGACGGATGCGTGAAATCGCGGCATCCGTCAGCTGGCGGAGGGATCGGGGTCACGGTCTTACGACCGAGAGCCGCGCCCTTATTGGGCCGTGGCGACGCGGTCCCGAACGACGACGAAGCCGAGGCCGAGCACCATCCCGAATGCCAGGTGGGCGATGATCCAGACCGGCTGGGATGAGACGGCGGCGCCGGTGAACAGTGCCTGTTCGGCGCCACCGCGCAGGCGGGTAAGTCCTTGCAGCATGACGAGGTAGGCAACGGCTCCGTAGGCGATTCCGGCCATGGTTGCCTGTAGCCGGGTCGCGTGGCGAAGGTAGCGAGTGGCGATTGTCAGAAAGATGATGCCGAGGATGGCCGAGTTCATCATGTGCCCGGCGAGTCCGACGATGATCGCCCCGACATGGTCTGATGCCTGGCCGAAGTGTTGGGTGCCGAAGGCCCATGATGTGATCGCCATCGGTGCGTCCCAGGCGCTGTGTGCGGCGGACGCCCAGCCGGCGAGCATTTCGATCATGGCCATTGCCATACCGGCGATCATCCCCACCGCCGCTCCAACGATGACGATTCGGCCGACCGCCACGCCGGTCTCGCCGCTTTGAGTCTCGATGTAGGTGCCCATGACGATCCTCCTGGTTGTGTGTCTGCTGTGTGATGCGGGGGGCACGTCGGGCGATGCAAGGGGGCGGTTCCGAGCTGCGCACGTCGGCCGCCCCAACGCATTGCTGCATCGCGGCCGGCCGTTCTCGCATCCAACCTTGCGTGCCACCCTTGCCCGCAGCTTGCTTGGAGGAACGCGGATGACCGATCTCGCAGCCACGACGACGACGGATCGGGACGAGGTGTTCGTGGAGTTCACTCGTTCGATCTGCCCGGTCTGCAAGCGCGTGATCGACGCGGAGGTGAACATCCGCGATGGCGGGGTGTATCTGCGCAAGCGGTGTCCCGAGCATGGCCCGTTTGAGGCTTTGACCTGTTCGGACGCCGAGTGGTACATGGCGTCGCTGCGCTTGAACAAGCCGGGCACGATCCCGCTTACCCATGCCACCGAGGTGCGCGAGGGCTGTCCGAAGGATTGTGGGTTGTGCCCTGATCACAAGCAGCACACCTGTTTGGCGCTGATCGAGGTGAACAGCAACTGCAACCTGGACTGCCCGCTGTGCTTTGCCGAGTCGGGCCACCACGCGGACGGCTTCTCGCTGACATTGGAGCAGGTCGAGTTCATGCTGGAGCGGTTCGTCGCAGCGGAGGGAAACCCGGAGGCGGTGCAGCTGTCGGGGGGCGAGCCGACCATTCATCCGCAGATCCTGGAGATGGTGGAAGCGGCAACACGCGCGGGTATCCGCCACGTGATGGTGAACACCAACGGCATCCGCCTCGCACGGGATCCAGGCTTTGCCTCACAGCTGGCGGTGCGCGGCGCGCATGTCTACTTGCAGTTCGACGGCTTCGCCGCGGAGACGCATCTGGCGTTGCGCGGCCGTGACCTTCGCCGGGATAAGGAGCGCGCGTTGGAGCACTGCGCCGAGGCGGGGCTTTCCGTCACGCTGGTGGCGGCGGTCGAGCGCGGCCTCAACGATCACGAGGTGGGCGAGATCGTGCGATTCGGCGTCCGCCACCCCGCCGTGAACAGCGTCGTGTTTCAGCCGGTCACGCACGCAGGCCGCCACCGACCGTTTGATCCGATGACGCGGCTGACGAATCCCGACGTGATGGGGATGATCGCCGCGCAGGTGCCGGAGTGGTTTCGGCGGAGCGACTTCGTCCCGGTGCCGTGCTGCTTTCCGACCTGTCGCAGCATCACCTACGCGCTCGTCGACGGAGACGAGGTGCTGCCGCTGCCGCGCCTCGTGGATGTCGAGTCGCACCTGGATTACGTGGCCAACCGGATGCTGCCCGACTTCTCGATCCGGGCGTCGTTGGAGAAGCTGTGGTCGGCATCCGCCGTGCCAGGCTCGCTCGCCATGGCCGAGAATCTGGAGTGTGCGACCTGCAACATCGATCTGCCTGCCGCGCTCGGTGACCTTCGCCATCGCGCGTTCATGCTGGTGGTGCAGGACTTCCAGGACGCCTACACCCTGAACGTCCGCCAGCTGATGAAGTGCTGCGTCGCGCAGCTGACGCCCGACGGTCGCCAGATCCCGTTCTGCGCCTACAACACCGTCGGCTACCGAGAACAGATCCGCGCCCAGCTCACCCACACGACCGTGGAGACCACGGTGCCAAACGCGATACCGCTGCAACCGTCACTCGAGGTCGGAGCGCACGGCGCGATGCGCTGGAACGCGCGGTGAGCGTCGACCTCAAGTCCTGCTGTGCCACCGCCTACGCCGACGCTGCCGTCGCCTGGCTGGTCGGAGATTGCCGCCACCCCGGCGGCCTCCGGCTCACCGACCGCCTGCTCGACGCACTCCAGCTATCCACGTCGAGCCAGCTGCTCGACGTGGCCACCGGCACCGGGGCGAGCGCCCTGCGCGCGGCACACGCTCGCGGCTGCAGCGTGATTGGGATCGAC
The DNA here is from genome assembly GCA_963843705.1 of uncultured Actinomycetes bacterium. Classification (GTDB taxonomy): domain Bacteria; phylum Actinomycetota; class Thermoleophilia; order Gaiellales; family JAICJC01; genus JAICJC01. The sequence continues at coordinate 5,437 of CAWJLQ010000004.1, read as the reverse complement.
CTCGGCATGAGTGGCATCGCCAGGGCAGGCGACGCCGCCGCCAACGCGGGTATCGAGTCGCGCGCCCGGTTTGTGGTCGGCGACGCGGAGTCGCTCCCCCTCGCTGACGCGTCGGTCGACGCCGTTCTCTGTGAGTGCGCGCTGTGCCTCTTCCCCGACCCTGCGCAGGCACTGGCGGAGGTGGCGCGGGTGCTGCGCCCCGGGGGCCGGCTCGCTCTGTCCGACGGGTAGTGCGCGGATTTCTGTGTATCTGACTGGTCTGTCCGGCCTGGTCGTGATGCTCGCGGCGTAGCCGTGAGCGGAGCGACCGGGCCGGGCGGCCCGGAAGGAGGCCCTGATGGCCGAGCACAGAGAGATCCCGGACGAGCTGATCGATCAGCTGCTGGGGGGGTATGAGGGGCCGGAGCAGTTGACCGGTCCGGATGGCTTGATCAACCGGCTGCGGAAGCGGCTGATCGAGCGCGCCGCGGGCGCCGAGCTGGGGCAGCATCTCGGTTACCCTGCCGGCGGTGAGGCGCCGCAGGAGCAGCCGAACCGGCGCAACGGCAGCTCGCGCAAGACGTTGCGGACGGTCGACGGGCCGGTGACGGTCGAGCTGCCCCGGGATCGACAGGGCAGCTTCGAGCCGCGGATTGTGCCCAAGCACAGCCGTTCGTTCGACGGCTTCGACGAGCAGATCCTGGCCCTGTACGCGGGCGGGATGACGACCAGGGAGATCCAGCGGCACCTGCGCGAGGTGTACGGCGTCGACGTCTCCGACGGCTTGGTGTCGGAGGTGACCACCTCGATCCAAGACGACGTGCGCGCCTGGCAGAGTCGGCCGCTGGAGGAGCTGTATGTCGTCGTGTACCTGGACGCGCTCCAGGTCGCGATCCGCGACCAGCAGGTCGTCCGCAAGAAGGCCGTCTACTCGGCCATCGGCGTCACCGTCGACGGCGAGCGCGACTGCCTCGGCCTCTGGATTGAGAAGACCGAGGGCGCCCGCTTCTGGACGAGCGTCCTGACCGAGCTGCGCAACCGCGGCGTCACCGACGTCCTGTTCGTCTGCACCGACGGCCTCACCGGCTTCCCGGAGGCGATCGACGCCGTCTTCCCGGAGGCGGTCAACCAGACCTGCGTTGTCCATCTGACCAGGCAGAGCCTGCGCTACCTGTCCTGGAAGGAGCGCAAGACCTGCGCCGGCGAGCTACGCCGCCTGTACACGGCCGCCGACGCCGACCAGGCCCGCCAGGTGCTCGACGAACTGACCGCTGCCTGGGCGGACAGCACGACCAAGACGGCGGCGCTGCAGGTGTGGGAACGCGCCTGGGAGCGGTTCATCCCCTTCCTCGCCTTCCCGCAGGAGATCCGCCGCGTTGTCTACACGACAAACACGGTCGAGAGCCTGCACATGCAGATCCGCAAGACGGTCAAGACCCGAGGCCACTTCCCCAACGACGACGCCGCCCTCAGGTTGATCTGGCTCGCGATCATGCGCGCCAAGACCAACTGGCGCACCTGCTACAACTGGACACAGGCGATGGCAGTCCTGCGCATCCACTTCGGAGACCGCATCCCTGACAATGCCTAACCACCCACCGATACACAGAAAAACGCGCAGGCTCGTCCGACGTGACCTGCGACGCCCCGCAGCAGCTCCCCGCCGAGCTTCGATCGACGATCGGCCGCGTCGCCTGCCTGGCCGGCGCTCGCTCATTCACCGCTCTCACCTCGACTGTCTCGGCCAGCGGACTGCGTGTGCTCGACGCCGCACCGGTCGACGAGGCCTTCAGCGAGCTCCTCGAGCAGATCGGGTCGCGCCTTCGCCTTGCCCGCATGCTCGGCGACCAGCTGCCCGTTGACGTGCGCGACCGCCTCGACCAGGCCGATCGGCTGCTGGAGCAGGCATCCACCGCCATCGGAAACTCGCTCATCGGCTATGCCGTCGTCATTGCCCAGGCCCCATCGTCCGGCTCCCCGCCGGGTGCTGCGCCGGCGGCGGCGTGACACTGACCGCCCACGCACCGACCGTATACTCGGCGGCCGTGGCCGATGACTCCGATGCCGAGCTGGTACACGCCGCACGAAGCGGCGACGAGCAGGCGTTCGCCGCGCTGGTCCGCCGTCACGAACATCGTGTGTACGGCGTGTGCCGGCGCATGCTCGCCGATGCGCGCGAAGCCGAGGAGTGCGCCCAGGACGCGTTCGTCCAGGCCTGGCGCCACCTCGACCGATTCGAAGAGCGAGCGCAGCTGTCTACCTGGCTGCACCGGATCGCCGTCAACCAGGCGCTGCAACGACTCCGCCGCCGCCGCGTCGTCGAGGTCGACCTCGACGACCACATCGGCGTGCTCGACCTCATGCGCCGCGTCGACGACTGGTCAACCCGACCCGAGATCCGCGCCGAAGAGGCCGCGTTCCGCGCCCACCTCGACCAGCAACTGATGCAGCTCCCAGACCAACTCCGCGTGGCCGTCGTGCTGCGCGATATCGACGGACTCTCCAACCAGGAGGTGGCTGACGCGCTGGAGCTCTCGCTGCCCGCCGCCAAGGCGCGGATCCACCGCGGGCGCATGCAGCTGCGCGTCGAACTCTCGACCTGGATCGATGCGCAATGATCACCGCACACGTCGCATCGCCACACCACCGACCAGCATCCAACCAGTCATGAACCCGATCGGTCACATTCGCGCGCTGCCGCTGGTCGGCTGTCGCCGCGCACGGGCGCTGCTCTCCGGCCACGTCGAGAACGATCTCGACGACGCCAACCACCGCTTCCTCTCGGCGCACCTCGCACACTGCGGACGCTGCCGACGGATCCTCGCCACCCTCACCGCGGTCATCGACAATCTCCGCACCCTCCCCGCAGACCAGGTACCGCCGAGCGGGTCACTGGCAGGCGCGGTCGCGCAGCGTCTTGCCGACGACTCCCACGCTCCCTAACCATCCGCCGCCGCGAACTCCCAGGCCGTGGCAGAGGGTATGCTCGGCGGATGGTCACACTCGTTGATTCCGTCTGCATCGACGCGCCCGCCGAGGCGGTATGGCGGCACCTCGCCCAGCTCGAGGACATCGCGCTGTGGTCAAGCGCGGTCGTCGCCGCGCGCTGTGACGGCCCGGTCAGCCGCGGCGTCGGTGCCGAGCGAACCTGCGACCTCAAGGGCGGCATCACCATCACCGAACGCTGGCTGGCCTGGGACGAGGGCCAATCCTACGCCTACGAGGGCAGCGGTATCCCCCTCGTCGCTCACGCCCGCAACGAGTGGTCGATCACAGCCGCAGGGCGACAGACACTGCTCACCACAAGGGCCGAGGTCATACTCAAAGGCGGTCGCCCAGCCCGGCTCCTGGAACCCCTCGTCTCCTTCCAGTCGCGCCGGCTGGGACGACACGCGCTCGCGGCATTCAAGTACCTCGTCGAAACCGGGGCGCCACCACCCGCCCGCCACGACCGGCTGCCGGCACCCAGCACCTGCTGACCGCCTCACCGGTGAACGCGGCGGCGGGTTCAGTGACCCCCTGCCCGCCGCTCGGACTCCATCCGGATCGACTCCAGAGACGCGCGCACGACCTGCTCCCACCGCCTGGCAACCACCCCACCCCACAGCGCTCCCGCGCTCCAGAAGTCGGTGCCCAGCTCACCGCGATACACCAGCCGCGTCGCCGTCGCCTCGTCCAGCTCCTCCAGCGCGAACTCCTCGGTCACGTGTGGCACGGGACCCCGCACAAGCCGAAACCCGATCCGCGACGGCCGATCGAACGACACCGTCTCCAACGTCACTGCCGTCAACGGCCCAACTCGGGTGAAGTGCTCCGCAAGCACCAGATCCGCCCCGCGCTCCAGCACCCGCAACTTCTCGGCAAGCGCCCGCGGCGTGCGTCCCAGGTACGGCCCGGCGATGACGTCGAACACCGTCTCACGCGGCGCCTCGATCCGGGCCTCGACCGGACCCAGCGGGCGCACCCGGCGCCCCACGCCGACATCGAGGGTCAGCGAACCGCGCGCCACCAGCGTGTAGGCGCCGCCCAGCGCCAGACCGGCGAAGGCGGCGGGCACAGGCCATCTGACGCCGGCGTGCCGCCTACTCATTTCCGCTCGGCACCGTCGCGTCGGCGTCGCGATCGAGCTCCTCGTGCGCTGGCAACTGACAGCGTCCCATCGCCCGTCAGGTGCTGAACGCCCATGGATCGCCCCGCCGCACCCGGCGAACGTTCCACACCACGTAGAGCGCGACCACCACCACGAGCACTCCGAAGCCCAGCACCCAACACCTCCAGATCGTCTGCCAACCCACACCGCGACGCGGCTGCTAGCACTTGGATGCGCAAGCCCGCCTCCACGATGCACATCAGGTGGCGTCGAAGTTACCGGTGACCTTCGCCCTGGCTGGAGCCCCACGGAGGCTGCGTCGGCGGTGCCGGGCAGGTCCCGCGCCGACCTGCTGGGCCGGCCGGGCCGCAGTCAGAAGCCGCGCGCGGCGTACGACAAAGCCCTTAAGCAGGCGGGCACCGCCGAGACCACACCGCCGCGACCAGATGGGCAGTGCCTCTGCGAGCCGTGACCTGAGCGGGTGCGTGGGTTGTCGGCTGCTTCAGCCGCCTTTCGGCGGCAGGCTTCGAGCGAATGTGGCTGCCTGGTCGACCCAGCGTGCCATAGCGCCGTCAGTCATTCCCCCTCGCTCGACGTAGACCATGGCGCGCATCGGCCGGCCGGTGAAGTCCATCGGAGTCACGTTCGGCTGCTGCAATGCAGCGCTCGCCCGGTCTTCGCCCAAGCGCAGCATGAGCCGCTCACCGACGACTCCCGCGCACATGTTTCCGTGGAGCATGAAGCAGATACCGCCGAACATCTTGCGTTCGCTGAACCCCGCCTCTGCCTGCAGTTCCTCTCGAACCCGCTCCGCCAACTGCTCGTCGTACGCCATACCTTCCGAGAATACCGGCGAACGACCGGTAGGGCGGGTCGCCGCTGAACTGCAACCTCCGTGGGCGCGGTCATTGAACGCCTGATGATCTGTGCACTGTTGAGGCGCAGTGGTTAGTCGTGATGGTGGTGCGACCTTGTCATGTGGCCTGGCTCGGTGGTGGACACGACGCGCACGACCGTCACGGACCGCGCGGAGACTGTCGCCGGCACGGCACTGCTGCTCCTCGCCGTCGCCCTTCTCATAGCCCAAATCACCTAGTCCGTAACCACACCCGACCCACGAACTGCCGGTTTCAGCCCGGTCTACAAACGGCGCGCCTGGCCACGCACCCGATCCCGACAACACCCGTTCTGAGCGAACTCCGTGACGACGACGCAACCAGACGTCATCCAGCACCAGGACGTCGGGAATGGGTCAACCATGCAGGTTTCTGGCAGCGGAGCGGCGCAGGAGTCGAACCTACCAACCGTGGGGCTACCACGGCCTGCCGGTTTTGAAGACCGGATGGGCCACCGGGCCCGTGCCACTCC